>NZ_JBHVPB010000013.1:0-186756 GCF_042887565.1 Paenibacillus sp. NPDC057934 | reverse complement strand
ATTATTGCTTGTAATTTTTCATCTATACTAAACTTAGTCACAGAAAAACTGCACCTCCAATGTTAGATGGTGTCTAACAAATGGGGTGCAGTTCAGACAGCCTTATGTTAAGGTGCTCCAAGTGGTTTTTTTGAAAATATAAGAATTTTTAGGTTTTACGCTATAAAGCATCCTTATATTTCTCATTGAAACGGATACCGTCCCTTAGCGGACGGCAAAGTCGTTGCTACTTGTGTCAGGATATATTTAAAAAGTGGTGAACCCGAGGAATTTCTGCATGCGGAACACCATGTATTTGATCCACGTGACCTCGCTTTGGTAGGTATCAAGGGGAAGACTGTAAGCTGCGCCGTCGTTGTTCCACAGACGGGTGAAATAAGCCTCCACTTCAGTATATAGTGGCTGATTTCTCTGCGTGGTCACCCAAAGGTTATTCTCCAGGTTGTAATCATCGAGATTTCGAGCTGTAAAGTTGCTAGATCCGCCTAGGACGACGGACTTGCCATTTTCTTTGGAGACAAAAAGCAGCTTGGCATGATACTGCTCCTTCGTCGTATTGTACCAGCGGATGGCGATCTTTCCGTCTGAACGACGGTTCAAATCCATGGCTACAGGCCGATTGGGGATGCCGATTTTATCTCTGCCGAACGCATTCTGATTGGGGTCCAGCAGTAATCGGACGATGGCGCCGCGTTTTGAGGCCTCCAGTAGCGCCTTAATGATCTTGTCGTCGGCTAAGTAGAACATGCCCATCCATACAGTGTCGCCTTGTTGGGCAGAGGAGATGGCTTCCAGTGTATACGTATAAATTTTACCCTCTGTCAGATATCGGACTTCAAGATGTTCCTCGGCGTTCCCCTCATTGGCTTGAGAAAATACGGGTTCCTTGCGTAACAAGGGTCCTGTACCGGAAAGGTGGGCTGCGGCTTGCTCAGTCTGCAATATATCGGCGAGTATGGGGCCCTGAACCTCCAGCGCGATATTGGAGTTGTAGGCGCTGGCATCATGTACATTGCCTGAGGATATCAGCGCCGTTGTCTCATTCATAATCAGCTTGCGGTGGTTGGCCTTAACATTCAGGAGCTTCAAATAAGAGCGGGCAGTGATCTTCGGACCGTTACTAGCCATTAGATTGGGAATCCACCCCTTGCCGGATTGTCCGAACCACTGAATGAAGGTGCGCCAGATCGCAGAATATACGGGTGTGGAATCCCTTAGTTTATCAACATCTGTCATGATTACCGTTATGTCAGCAGCTTTCATTTCTTCCAGTAACGGGTTGGGTGCTGAATTGTAATTGGTATTAACCTCGTCAGTAATAAACACAATCTCCATCTCGGGGTAGGCGGCCTTCTGGGCGAGTAGCTTATCCGTGAGCATTTTGCTGATGGGCGGGAAATACTGACCCTTATGTGTGTAATTGTTGAAGAGGAACATGTCGACCACCAGGAACTGCCGGGACTCTTCGATGATCTTGAGAATACGCGGTAGAATTTGTTCCTCTTGTGAGCCATTTTCCGTACCATCGGCGTGGGTCAAGTCATACCAGAAATGTACTTGATTGACCTTGTATGAGGGGCTTTCATAAGAAAGTCCGGGCGGAAGCGGCTTATGGGTCTGATAGATCATAACGGCAGCCAGCCAGAGGATCAACAAGGTGAAAAGCCCTGCTATCCAAAGCCAGAGGGGATTCTGTCGCTGTTTTTGGGTGATTAGTGTAGATTGCTTTTTTGTTAAAGGTGGCGGTTGCGGGCGAGAGGCTTTGCGGCCTGGGCTCATTAACGTTCCTCCTGAAAGTATTCTGAAGATCCTGTACCCGGATCGGTTAGATCTGGTATTCTACCCCACCTATTACCGCTATTCAGGGATACCTGAAGCAGCCGCCAGATTCGTAACCGCCACTGACGAAGGACGACGATGGGTTCAGTTTTCCAGAAAGACCGGGTCGCTATCCCTTGTCCACTTCATATCCTCTTATTGTAAATTCCGCTACAGGGATGTGTTATAATGAATCTAACTGTTAAGAAAAATGTCTCGGCTGACTACAGTCGTTTAATAGAGTGAGAAACGGGGGCGACACCATGAACCATACATCACAGGATTTGCAGAGCTTCCCAAAGGCGGATTCCGGGGACGGTCTTCAGCCCGATGGAAGCAGGTCACTGCTGCCGGATTCTAGAACCGGAGAACGTAAAATTGAACATGTACGGCTGTGCCTCAATGAGGAGGTAGGAGGGAGCGGGATTACGACAGGCTTTGAGCATTATCGTTTCCGGCATAATGCTCTCCCCGAGCTGGATTTTGACGGCATTTCTCTGGACACTGTATTTCTGGGCAAGAAGCTGCGCACCCCGCTGCTGATCAGTTCCATGACCGGGGGCAGCGCTGCTACCGGCGCCATCAATGCCCGGCTGGCGGAAGCGGCCCAGCGGCGGGGCTGGTGTCTTGGCGTAGGATCGGTCCGGGCAGCTGTGGAACGTTCCGAGCTGGCGTCGACCTTCCGTGTGCGGGACAAGGCACCTGGCATTCCGGTCATTGCTAATATTGGCGCTGTCCAGCTATCGTACGGCTTTGGTGTGGATGAATGCCGGCGGGCGGTGGAGATTGCCGGAGCCGATTGGCTGGTGTTGCACCTGAACGGCCTTCAAGAAGTGTTCCAGCCGGAAGGGAACACTGGATTTGCTGCGCTGCTGCCGAAGATTGAGAGGCTGTGCCGGGAACTTACCGTGCCTGTAGGCGTCAAAGAGGTGGGCTGGGGCATCGATGGTGAGACCGCGGTCCGGTTGTACAATGCCGGTGTCGCCTTCGTCGATGTAGCGGGAGCTGGCGGAACCTCATGGAGCCAGGTCGAGAAGTTCCGGAGCACCGATCCTGTGCGACGGGCCGCGGCGGAGGCTTTCGCTGATTGGGGCATTCCTACGGCTGAAAGCATCGCCGATGTTCGGGCAGCCGCTCCGCATGGCGCCTTGATCGGGAGCGGTGGACTAAGGCACGGCGTGGATGCCGCCAAGGCGCTGGCGCTGGGCGCCGATCTAGCGGGCTTCGGCCGCAACCTGCTTGGCCCTGCTGTGGAATCGGAGACCGCGCTGGATAATGCCTTGGCTCAGGTGGAGCTGGAGCTGCGCACTTCGATGTTCGGTATCGGTGCGCCTGATCTACACGCGCTGCGAGGTACGCCCCGCCTGCTACGGAAATAGGCGGTCACCAAGAATACGGATTTTGGGAAGGAATAATGATATGATCAAACTTCTTCAAATGGACGAGTCGACCTTTCAATTTTTTTTAAGCCAATCTACCAGGGATTATGCTGCTGACAAGGTGAAATCAGGAGCTTGGCACCCGGATAATGCCCTTAAGCTGTCCCAGGAAGCGATGACCCGCTTTTTGCCAAGCGGGCTGCATACAGAAGGAGCCTACCTTTATTCGGTAGTTCATGAGGACGTTGAGGAGTCAATCGGGTATATCTGGTTCAATGTGACCGAAGGTCGCGGCGGGCGGGAAGCCTTCATTTATGATATTTACATTTTTGAGCCTTATCAGGGTAAAGGCTACGGCAAACTGACTATGCAGGCACTGGATGAAGAAGCACGCAAGATGGGAGTCACCAAGATCGGTCTGCATGTTTTCGGCCAGAATACTCGGGCGTTTGAACTGTACAAGAAAATGGGCTACATCATTACGGACATCTCCATGTCCAAAGAGCTGAAGTTAGAAGATGGCGGTTCATAAATACGTGATCAATTCCTGAATGTACAAATGATCTTCCCTTGAGATCCGGTGTTGCTGGACCATTTGTTCTAATATATAATGGTTTAGATCGTTCGACTTATCGGTGATCTGTTCCAAAATCAACTGAAAATAGGAGTTGTCATATAAATGGCTTTGAAAGCAGGGATCGTCGGGCTTCCTAACGTAGGGAAATCCACATTGTTTAATGCTATCACACAAGCGGGTGCAGAATCCGCGAACTACCCATTCTGTACCATTGACCCGAACGTTGGCGTGGTGGAAGTCCCGGATGAGCGTCTGGACAAGCTGACGGAGCTGGTTCAGCCGAACAAAACGGTTCCAACCGCGTTTGAATTTGTGGATATTGCAGGCCTCGTACGCGGTGCGAGTAAAGGTGAAGGGCTTGGCAACAAGTTCCTGGCTCACATCCGTGAAGTGGATGCGATCGTTCATGTCGTACGCTGCTTCGAAGATGAGAACGTTACGCATGTCGACGGAAAGGTGAACCCAATCAGCGATATTCAGACCATTAATCTAGAGCTGATTCTTGCCGATCTGGAGAGCGTGGATAAGCGGATTGAGCGTTCCCGTAAGAATATTAAGGGTGGAGACAAGAAATACGCACAGGAGGTTGAACTTCTAGAGCGTATCAAGGAAGCCCTGTATAACGATAAGCCTGTCCGCAGCGTAGAATTGACTGAGGACGAGCGTCTGATTATCCGTGACCTTCACTTGTTGACACAGAAGCCGATATTATATGCGGCCAATGTCAGCGAAGAGGAAGTGGCAAGTGCGGACAGCAATCCTTACGTGCAGCAGGTGCGTGATTTTGCTGCATCTGAGAACGCGGAAGTTGTGCCGATCAGTGCCAAGGTGGAAGCGGAGATTGCCGAGCTGGAAGGCGAGGACAAGGCGATGTTCCTGGAGGAACTGGGTCTGGAAGAATCCGGACTGAACCGTCTGATCAAAGCTGCATACCGATTGTTGGGTCTGTACACGTACTTCACGGCAGGCGTTCAGGAAGTTCGTGCTTGGACCATCCGTAAAGGAACCAAGGCACCAGGAGCAGCCGGTGTTATCCATACCGACTTTGAGCGCGGGTTCATCCGTGCGGAAGTCGTTGCTTATAACGATCTGGTAGCAGCGGGTTCGATGAACGGTGCCAAGGAACGCGGACAGCTTCGTCTGGAAGGTAAGGAATATCTGGTGCAGGACGGCGACGTGATGCATTTCCGCTTTAACGTATAAGGAAGCAGAGGCCTATTTATAATAAAGGACAGCTTGGAGGGTAGTGTTTTTCCTGGCTGTCCCCTTTTTATATAGAAAATATCTTAGTATCATGCCTGTTCTCAGCGAAGTGAAGTGTAGCCAACTGCGAGGAACGGTGGTATAATATAAAGTCGTGTATCATCTTTGATTCACCGACATTTAGTATGCTTGAAAGGTATTGAACTTTGAATTAGGAGAGGTGAATTCCCTTGTTGGACCGATTGCAATCCTTGGCGGACCGCTATGAGAAACTCAGTGAACTGCTTTGTGATCCGGATGTTGCAAACGACAGTAAGAAACTGAGGGATTATTCCAAAGAACAATCTGATCTGCAGCCCGCTTATGAGGCTTATGCTGAATATAAAAATGTAATGGAAGAGCTAGAAGCCGCCAAAATGATGCAGGCTGAGAAGCTGGACGATGAAATGAAGGAAATGGTCAAGATGGAAATCGATGACTTGTCGTCGCGCCAGATTGATCTGGAGGAGAAAATCCGCGTTCTACTGCTGCCTAAAGACCCTAATGATGATAAGAACGTAATTGTGGAAATCCGCGGCGCTGCCGGCGGAGATGAAGCAGCTCTGTTTGCATCTGATCTTTACCGGATGTACACGCGTTATGCTGATACACAAGGCTGGCGTATCGAACTGATGGATGTTAGCGCGAACGACCTTGGCGGATTTAAGGAAGTTATTTTCCTTATTAACGGCCGGGGTGCTTATAGCAAGATGAAATACGAAAGTGGCGCACATCGCGTACAACGTATTCCAACTACAGAATCGGGCGGACGTATTCATACGTCTACTTCAACGGTAGCCGTAATGCCGGAAGCTGAGGATTTTGAAATTGAAATCCATGACAAGGACATTCGTGTGGATACCTTCTGTTCCAGTGGAGCGGGCGGTCAGTCCGTTAATACAACGAAGTCTGCAGTTCGCGTAACTCACGTGCCTACAGGCATCGTGGCTACCTGTCAGGACGGCAAATCGCAGAACTCCAATAAGGAGAAGGCGCTACAAGTTCTTCGCGCTCGTATCTCTGACATGAAGCGCCAAGAGGAAGAAGCAAAGTATGCCGGAGAGCGCAGAAGCAAAGTCGGCACTGGCGACCGCAGTGAGCGTATTCGTACGTACAACTTCCCGCAAAGCCGGGTGACGGATCACCGGATCGGCTTGACGTTGCACCGTTTGGAGCAAGTCATGAACGGGGAGATTACGGATATCATCTCGGCATTGTCGCTGGCAGAACAGACCGAATTGATGGAAAAAGGAGAATAATGCTTTGAAACACGACGTATATGTCATGCCTCGCGTGCAAAGCATCCGGGAAGCCTTTGCGGAGGCTTCTTCTTTTTTGAGCCGTAGCGGCTGTAACGAACCGCAACGCAGTGCCCAGCTCCTGCTGGAGCATGTGCTGGGCTTGTCCGGCGCGGCGTATTACATGGCGCTGGCGGATGCTTTTCCAGCGGATGTCCGGGAAGCTTGGGAGGCTGGGGTTACCCGCCGTGCTTCCGGTGAGCCGGTGCAGTATATCATCGGCGAGCAGGAATTTTACGGCCGGGCCTTCGAGGTGACACCGGATGTGCTGATTCCTCGGCCGGAGACGGAACTGCTTGTGGAGGCGATCCTGCGGTACGCCGGTGAGCTATGGCCGGCTGCTGCGCCGGGCGTAGCGGCGCAGGAGGGCAGCGCGGCGAATGGAGCCGCGCAAGCAGGCGGCGCCCCTGCCGGAGGCGCCGTACGGCCGCTGACCGCCGTCGATATCGGCGCTGGCAGCGGAGTGATCTCTGTCACGCTGGCGGCGGAAACGTCGGCGTGGGTGGTCTGCGCCGGCGACATCTCGCCGGCGGCCCTGGCCGTGGCCGGGCGCAACGCGCAGCGCCACGGCACGGCTGTGGATCTGCGGCTCGGCGACTTGCTCGAGCCGTTTGCGGGGATGGAGACGGATATTCTCGTCTCCAACCCGCCGTATATTCCCGGCGGCGATATCGCCGGGCTCCAGCGCGAGGTGCGCGATCATGAGCCGCGCACGGCGCTCGACGGCGGCGCGGACGGGCTGGACCCGTACCGCCGCATGATGGAGCAGCTTCCGCTGCTCCCGGCACCGCCGCGCCTGATTGGCTTTGAGCTTGGCTTCGGCCAGGCAGAGCAGGTGGCTGCGCTTCTGAAAGCTGCGGGTCACTGGAACGAGATCATCACCGTAGATGATCTCGCCGGGATTCCCCGTCATGTGCTTGGACTAAGCAGATAGATCGAGAACCGTTGTTATAAGTACAATGGGGACCGCTGGCTGCAAAGGATTTGTATTTTTACTGAGCCGTCCCTTACAATAGACAATGGCGGCTGTTCTGTACATGATGAGTACCCGAAAGCCAGCAGAGAGCAAGGAGGCAGAACATGCTTCAGAAAATTAAAAAAATCGATGGCGTCATCATAGTCGTTCTGTTAATTTTGATGTGCGTCAGCATTTCAGCCATATACAGTGTTACCCATGGGAGAGAGAAGCTTGACGGGCACCATATCCAAATGCTCAAGTATTATGTGATCGGCTTTATTGCACTGACCGGAATTACTTTTCTCGATTATAGGATATTAGTGAAGTACGCCTTATACGTATACATGGGCGGTATCGGCTTGCTGGTACTTGTCAGCTTCATGGGCGAGACCAAGAATAATGCCCAGGGCTGGCTGTCGCTGCCAGGCGGCATGAGCTTACAGCCTGCCGAGTTGTTCAAACTCGTACTCATTCTATTTTTGGCGGCAGTGCTCGTCCGGAAGAACAAGAACAAGTTATTGTTCTGGCGTGACGTCGTACCTCTGACCTTGCTTACACTAGTTCCCTTTGTAATCGTTATGACGCAAAATGACTTGGGTAATGCCTTGGCTTATCTTGTCATTCTGCTCGGGATGCTGTGGATCGGGAATATCAAGTTCACGCATGCCCTGATAGGATTGGTTATTATTTCTAGTTCCGCGATTGCCGGGATTATGAGCTACATTCATTATCATGACGATATCAAGGTCTTCCTTACAGATATTGGCCGTTCCCACTGGATTGAACGTTTCGATCCATGGCTTGTACCTGACAAGGCAACGCCTAAAGCAAGTTATCATACGAAAAATGCCAAGCTGGCGATTGCTTCCGGCGGGATGAGCGGCGAAGGATACATGAAGGGTAGTTCTGTTCAGACGGATCGGGTGCCATACACCTATTCCGACTCCATCTTCGTGCAGATTGCCGAGGAATTTGGTTTCGTGGGTTCCGCGTTGGTCCTGCTGCTGTACTTTATCCTGATCCACCGAATGATATTGATTGCCCTGGAAAGTAGGGATAGGGGAGGGCCATTCCTGATCGTCGGAATTGTCGCGATGATGCTCTATCAAATCTTTGAGAATATCGGGGCCTTTATCGGCCTGATGCCTTTAACGGGAATCACGCTGCCGTTCATCAGCTTTGGGGGAACCTCCCTGCTCATCAACATGGCGAGCATCGGTCTTGTCATGAGTGTGCGCTTGCACGGTCAAGAAGTAGAAGAGGATTTCCCTAATCCGAGTAATTCCTATCAAGCACCTGCGAAGCAGGCATAATTTTATAATCATCACATTTACACAACCGCTGGAACTGTCTGAAAAGATAGTGCCCGGCGGTTTTTTGCGTTATGAGCAGGGGCGGTGCATTTAAGAGTGATGTATAAATTTGTATGATTTATAGGGATCATTTACAATAAATATACGAGCTACCGTTCTTAACGGTGAAAAATAGTTCAACCCCCAACTAAGAGTATTTTTACACCTTATTTTTCTTTAATATAGGCAAATGAGGGGAATAAGGACATTTTTGTATCTTATTTTTCGGAAAAGCACGCTGGACAGGGTATTCTGGAAGATTTAAGGTACAATATTGCACTTAATTTCCCTCAACCGGTAGATGCAGTCGATTTAAGGTACAGAATTGCCGCTAATTACAATTTGGAGATCATTAGGCGGATCATTCGCATGAAGGCAAATGATCTGACAGGGGTTGCGGGGCTTTTAAAAGAATAGAAGTAGTTTATAAAAGAAAATATGGGGCCAACGCGATCGGTGGTCCGAGCATTCACCATAGTGACAACAGCTGCCTTAAAGTGGATAGCAAGTTTTTCGTGGATAGTGAGTTCTCCGTGGATAGCAAGTTTTTCGTAGATAGTAAGTTCACCGTGGAAAGTAAGTTGGTCATAGAACGACATTGCTAAATAAGCGCTGAAAATGAACAAGGACAAGGAGCAAACTGAACCATGCTGGAAAAACTGAAGAGAGTGGACCCTGTGATCGTTGTTGTGCTGATTATGTTGATGAGCATAAGTATATTCTCAATATATAGCGTCACAGTCGGAAGGATAAGTCCTATAAAACTGGATGGGTTTCACTTCCAGATGCTCAAGTATGATCTCTTGGGGTTTATGGCTTTTATCGTACTTGCCTTTGTGAATTACAAATGGTTCATCCGATATGGAAAATACATCTATGCCTTGGGACTTGGACTATTGGTACTGGTCATTTTCATCGGTAAAGAACAAAACGGGGCGCAGGGCTGGTTGAAGCTAGGGAGCCTGACGCTGCAGCCTGCCGAGCTTTTTAAGCTCGCACTGATTTTGTTCCTGGCCTCACTCCTGCTGCGCAAGCAAGGGGCTGTTCTGACCTTCTGGAGAGGGGTCGTACCTATTGGTCTGCTGACGCTGATTCCTTTTGTATTAGTGCTGGTGCAGAATGATCTGGGAAATGCGCTCAGTTATATTGTGATTATGCTCGGCCTGGTCTGGATCGGAAATATCAAATTCACACATGCGCTGACTGGTCTGCTCCTGATTGGTGTTACTGGAGCCGGTCTCGCGCTGGGATACATTCACTATCACGATCAAGCCGTCCATTTCCTTGGAGAGACCATTGGAAGAAAGCATCTGATTGCACGTCTGGACCCCTGGCTTGTCCCGGACTTGGCCACAGCTGATGCAAGCTATCATACCAAAAATGCCAAAATTGCTATCGCATCTGGAGGTATGGGCGGGGAAGGGTATATGAACGGGGATTCCGTACAAGCCGGGCGGGTTCCTTATACATACTCTGATGCCATCTTTGTACAGATCGCTGAAGAATTCGGTTTCTTGGGCTCTGCGTTTGTCCTGCTGCTCTTTTTTATCCTCATCCACCGAATGATCGTCGTTGCACTGGAATGCCGGGAACGAAGTGGTACATTCCTGATTATTGGTGTCGCAGCTATGCTGCTGTATCAGATTCTTGAAAATATCGGGGCATTCATCGGATTGATGCCGCTCACCGGGATTACACTCCCTTTCATCAGTTATGGCGGAACTTCAGTGCTCATCAACATGGCTGCTATGGGCATTGTAATGAGCGTTCATCTGCACGGAGAGGAGGCTGAGCCCGACTTCCCTGTTCCTTCGGCTGGCTCGGCCAATCCGCGAATGTTAAAGATATAATTTAATAGATTGCTAGGTTTGGACGCTCTCTCTCTTGGACATACTGACGAATATGAGAGGTTAAGAGAGAGGGGCGGCCGATATGAATAGTAATCCAGGTCACAGAGGGGATTCACTGCGTGTTACCTTTAAGTATACTGCCATTTTAATTTGTTTTTTTATGGTGATCCTCATGATGTGGGAAGGACAGAAAACCGATGCGGCTGTAGCTGAATCATCTATTCCTACGGAGTCCATCCGGCTGCGGATTCTGGCTAATTCGGACGGGACCCAGGATCAGCTTGTTAAACGTCAAATCCGTGATGCTGTGGTAGCCCAAATGAACCAATGGGTGTCTGGTCTTGAGGACCCGCAAAGTCTGGAACAGGCCCGGGTCTTAATTCGGCGGCATTTGCCGGAGCTGAACGCTTTAGTGGGCCAAGAACTGGAGCAGCGGGGCATCGACTATACGTATAATGTGGAGCTGGGCGTGGTTCCGTTCCCTACCAAAATGTACGGAGGCAAGGTGTATCCGGCTGGTGATTATGAAGCCCTGCGTGTGACGCTGGGCGCAGGTAAGGGTCAAAACTGGTGGTGTGTCCTGTTTCCACCGCTCTGCTTCATAGATGCCGGGTCCGGGGATGCCGCAGCGCCTGCTGCTAAGGCGAAGACCGTATCTGCTGCCGGATCGGAAGGCAAGACCGTAACCAAAGCCCAAGGTGAAAAGGCTGCGCAAGGAGACGGAGCAGCTACAGATCAAAGTGCTGAGTCTGGAAAAACGCCTGAGGTAAAATTCTTTGTGTGGGAATTGCTGCAGAACCTGTGGAACTGGGTTAGTGGATTGTGGTCCTGAGGGCGGTTATGGTAGTATTTTAAAAGCTGAACGTCGCGGCTCCACAGGGTGGGGTCGTTTTTTAAAAAATTCAGAAGTAGCGTGACTTTGCCTGTTTGTACGAAAATGCTCTGCTTGTAATCATTACTCTACTCTTTGGAAAGCTTGTGATATATATGGAAAAGAACATCGAGACCAAGTTTGCCCTTCCACGGCAGACAGGAAATATAAAGGCTACAACTTACTGGAAGCTTCACTTGCTAGATATGACAGTAGGGGCTTCGCTTACGGAAAAAGAAGAAGATCATGCCGCGATTAGCGCAGCGGCAGCCATTTTACGGGAGGGCGGAACCGTGGCATTCCCTACGGAAACCGTGTACGGTCTCGGGGCTGACGCCCGAAACACGACGGCGGTAGAGGCGGTGTTCGCGGCCAAAGGACGTCCTTCCGACAATCCGCTCATTGTTCATATCGCGGATCAGAAGGCGTTGGATGAATTGGTAGACGAGGTTCATCCGACAGCGGCAGCGTTGATGGAAGCCTTCTGGCCTGGTCCGCTAACGCTCGTGCTTCCGGTTCGGTCAGGTGTACTGTCCCCGAAGGTGACAGCGGGACTGGATACCGTTGGCGTTCGCATTCCCGATCATCCGGTGGCACTTTCGCTGCTGCGTGAAGCCGGCTGTCCGGTAGCCGCACCCAGCGCCAATCGTTCGGGCCGACCGAGTCCAACGCTAGCTTCGCACGTTATGGAAGATTTGAGCGGATTCATCGACGCGGTTGTCGATGGCGGTGCCGCCGGCGTTGGACTAGAGTCGACGGTGGTACAGGTCCTGCCGGACGGCACGGTGGCCGTGCTGCGGCCCGGCGGAATTACCGCCGAGCAGCTGGCCGCGGTTACCGGAGCGGGCGCTGTGGATACCGCGCCCGCCCATGCAGCCGAGACCGCAGCTTCGCCTGCGGCCTCGGCTGCGGGTTCGCCCGCTAGCGATAGCGCGGGCGAAGACAGTGGCCCTGCTCCGCGAGCGCCGGGCATGAAGTACACGCACTACGCGCCGCGCGGCTGGCTCGGCGTTGTGCGCGGGTCTTCGCCGCAAGCCGTGGCGAAGACTGCGGCGGAGCTGCTGCAGGCGGCGCAGCGTGACGGCGGGATCACGGGGCTGCTCCTCTTCGAGGAGCATGCCGCGCTTTATCCCGCCTCTCCTGCCGCCTGCGTGGTGTCTCTCGGCTCGATTCACTCGCCGGATGAGGGGGCCCGCTCCCTATATGCCGCGCTGCGGCGCTTTGATGAAGCGGGAGCGACCTACATTCTGGCCGAGGCTTGTCCGGAAACCGGCCTCGGCGCTGCCATTATGAACCGGCTTATGAAAGCCGCCGGCGGAACCGTTATCGCGGCCCGATAATCTCCCGCCCAGCGCCCCCTCTTTTCCTAATAGTCATGTTTATCTTCTTGTCCGCATATTGTGGTTGTACAAGATATTTGCGACTTTGGGGGTATGACCATGGGCTTAGGAGAGGTATATGCCGGTTGGGGACAGGTTGTAACGATTGCTATTATGGCAATTGCGCTGGGAATGGATGCTTTCTCCCTCGGAGTAGGGATCGGGATGAAAGGGATTCGCCTGCTGCATATCCTGCAGCTCAGCCTGCTGATTGCCTTTTTTCATGTGCTCATGCCTTTGCTCGGTTTGGTGACAGGGAGCTACGTCGGGCATTTATTGGGACAGGTTACCACCTATGTCGCCGGAGGGTTGCTGCTCCTTCTGGGCGGGCATATGATCTTCAATTCCTTTCACTCCGGTGACAACAGTCCGAGAGTATGGGATCATCGCACTTTCTGGGGGATGCTGCTGATTTCGCTCAGTGTCAGCGTAGACTCTTTTTCGGTAGGTGTATCTTTAGGGATGTTTGTGGACAGTATTTTGCTGACAATACTGGCTTTTGGCGTCTGCGGCGGGCTAATGTCGATTACAGGGTTACTTCTGGGGCGGCATGTCAGTCGTGGGCTTGGGGCTTACGGGGAAGCCATTGGCGGGGCGATCCTTCTGGGGTTTGGCTTGCTGTTCATCTTCTGATACAATAACGGCACCGGGATTATTCTATCCAATTATGCGTCTCTGTTCATAGTTCCTGTACAGTCAAGTTATCTGTGTGGACAAAACTATGGCGGGATGAATTTAAATATTTATGGGAGGTGGATAAACATGCTGCATATTTTATTCGTCTGCACCGGCAATACATGCCGCAGTCCCATGGCAGAAGGGCTTCTGCGGAAGTATGCCAAGGCGCGCGGAATGGAGCTGGAGGTGCGGTCTGCAGGAGTATCCGCCATTTCAGGCTCATCCATATCCAGACATACCGCTGCGATTCTGCGGGATGAGGGAGTTCATGATTCAATTCAATCCTCACAGCTTACCGGTCAACAGGTGGCCTGGGCAGATCTTGTGTTAACACTGACAGGGAGTCACAAGCGGCATTTGCTACAATATTTCCCGGATGCCGTGGCGAAGACGTATACGCTGAAAGAATATGTACATGATGAAGCGTCGATCATTGAAGACATTCAGGAACTGGATAGCCTCTACGCCGATGCAGAAATGAGTATTGCTCTTGGAGGAGAACCGGATGCGGCTGCACTGCAGCGGATCATTGAGATCCGTCAGCGGATTCCAAGCTTCGATATCTCCGATCCTTTCGGCGGCACCCGTGATGATTATGAAATGACGGCTGCTGAGATTCGCAAGGCGCTTCATGGCTTGCTTGATAAGCTGGAGTCGCTGCGTCGATTGTAAAGATGGTTGATTTTCGGCTCCCTTTGCTTTAAGATGTAAGAAATATCGGTTCCGGTGTAACTGGCGACAACTGTGGATCAAACCACGATGGAGCATCGGAATAAACGGCCGGTCGCCTGGGCAAAAGAGCAAATCCGCAGCTACCTGCGGACTGCTCTTTTTTGTTTGAAATATATGGAATTATCTGACTGTTAGGTAACAATCCATATTTTCTTACTTACAGATATGGGCGATTTATCGCGTAATCAAGAGTATCTGCCAGCCTCCGGAAGTCTTGGACTTTCGCTTCCTGGAGAGGTACAGCCGTATCTGTCCCTAACGCGAAAATGGTGATGATGAGGGTTTCGTCATAACATTTTAGGAGGTAGAGCAATGGATGAAGTGGTGGAGCAGAAGAAGTCTTGGGAAGAGCGTGCGGCTAGCCCAGTAGGACCTGATGGGAAAGAAGATCCGCCGTCTGCCAGTGAGCTCTTACTGTCTGAGGCTGCGGCTACTGTAGTTCGAGAGCTTGCGGTAGCAGGGAAGCTGGGTCCCGGCAAGATTCTTGTCGTAGGAGCTAGCACCAGTGAGGTGGCCGGTGCCCGGATTGGGACTGGCGGAGCGCTAGCTGTGGCAGAGCAACTGCTTGAAGGTATTACTCAGGTCGCTGATGAATTCGGATTCCATCCGGTTTATCAATGCTGTGAGCATTTGAACCGTGCATTGGTTATGGAGCGTTCTTTGCTTGAAGGGTTAGGATTGCAGGAGGTTGCAGCCATGCCGATTCCCGGCGCGGGAGGTTCTATGGCTACTGCTGCCTATCGCTCCATGAAAGACCCTGTACTGGCAGAAACCGTACAGGCTCATGCTGGCATTGATATCGGTGAGACGCTGATCGGCATGCATTTACGGCGTGTGGCCGTACCTTTTCGTCCTAGCCTGCGTTATATTGGAGAGGCCAGAGTGAACGCTGCATGGAGTAGACCTGCCTTGATCGGCGGCGAGCGCGCTGTCTACCGGACACAGGAACAAAGTGGAGCCCAGCTCTGCGAATAACTTAATGGTTTTCATTAAATACAACATAAACACAATACTAGGGAGGAACTAAGAACATGGAACAATTGCGTAAGAGTGACCCGGCAGTACTGGAAGCGATGGGATTGGAGCTGAAACGTCAGCGCGCGAACATTGAGCTTATCGCCTCTGAGAATATCGTCAGCGAAGCCGTTATTGAAGCTATGGGTTCGGTGCTTACTAACAAATATGCTGAAGGCTACCCGGGCAAGCGTTTTTATGGTGGTTGTGAAGATGTAGACATCGTCGAAGATCTGGCGCGCGAGCGTGCTAAGGAACTGTTCGGCGCAGAGCATGTCAATGTGCAGCCGCACTCTGGTGCACAAGCGAACATGGCCGTTTATTTGGCAGCCCTGAAACCTGGCGATACTGTACTTGGTATGAACCTGGCTCATGGCGGTCACTTGACGCACGGTAGCCCGGTTAATGCTTCCGGCTTGCTTTATAACTTCGTGGCTTATGGTGTGCAAGAGGATACTTTCCTTATTGATTATGATGAAGTGCGTAAAGCAGCCTTCAAACACCGTCCTAAATTGATCGTAGCTGGTGCGAGTGCTTATCCACGTACTATTGATTTTGAAAAACTCGCTGCCATTGCCAATGATGTAGGTGCGTTGTTCATGGTAGACATGGCCCACATTGCAGGTCTGGTAGCTGCGGGTCTGCACCCGAACCCAGTTCCACATGCTCACTTTGTTACAACGACAACACACAAAACATTGCGCGGACCACGCGGCGGCTTGATCATCTGCAAACAACCATGGGCTGCTGCGATTGATAAAGCTGTATTCCCGGGCACGCAAGGTGGACCACTGATGCACGTGATTGCTTCCAAAGCGGTTGCTTTCGGTGAAGCGTTGCAGCCATCTTTTAAGACTTACGCTGAGAATGTAATCAAGAATGCAAAAGTATTGTCCGAGACGTTGCTTGCTGAAGGTATTAACATTATTTCTGGTGGAACAGACAACCACTTGATGTTGATTGATACACGCAGCCTGGGCGTTACCGGTAAAGAAGCGGAAAAAGTACTGGATTCCATTGGCATTACCGTGAACAAGAATGCCATTCCATTCGACCCAACTAGCCCATTTGTAACTAGCGGTATCCGTCTGGGTACACCTGCGGTTACTTCTCGTGGCATGGATGAGAAGGCGATGAGTACTATTGGCCGCATCATTGCAAATGTGCTCAAGAATCCGAAGGATGAAGCGACATTGACCGAAGCTGGCCGCCAAGTGGCTGAGCTGACGGATCAATACCCGCTGTACCCTGAATTGAAATACTAATCTCTATAATTTCAGTATTTGTGCTGTCTTTCTGCCTCCGTGGGCCGGGCTTCCGGCTTTACGGAGGTTTTTTGTTGCATAATGTTCACAACTGGAAGAATGATTATGGATTGAAATGTAATGAAATTAATCATGAAAGTTCATGGAAATTTCAATAAAAAGCGTGATGAAATTGTGAAAAGTATGAAAATGCTGAAGATGAGCAGACTAAAACACGTTTTCAACAGGCTTCAATAAACCCTAGGTGCGTTTTTAGATTACGCTATTGGATAATAATGTGATAATCGACTTATTTTCGAAGAGTATAGTTGCAGTTTCTGTCGTAGGGTGAAAAGCAGCGGCGGTGATGATATAATAGATGAGATTTAGCCACTGAACAGGTGCAAAGCGCTTACTAGGGCTTGAGACTAAAGACTTTATAATTACCGGAGGGACAAGTTAATGGGAAAATTGGTGATTTGCGATCATCCTTTGATTCAACACAAACTGACATTTATTCGCGACGTGCGGACTAACACTAAGGAGTTCAGAGAACACGTTGATGAAGTTGCCACATTGATGGCTTACGAGATTACACGCGATATTCCACTGGAAACGATAACTGTGCAAACGCCGGTTGCTGAGACACAAAGTAAGGTAATCTCCGGAAGAATGCTGGGACTGGTTCCTATCCTTCGTGCCGGACTGGGTATGCTGGAAGGCGTTCTGAAGCTGTTGCCTGCGGCTAAGGTGGGTCATGTGGGCCTTTTCCGCGATCCGGATACACTGCAGCCTGTTGAGTACTACGTCAAGCTTCCTACAGATGTCCAGGAGCGCGAACTGATTGTCATTGATCCAATGTTGGCTACAGGCGGTTCTGCCATTGCTGCTATTACTTCACTGAAGAATCGTGGTTGTACCCAGATTAAGATGATGAACCTGATCGCCGCACCGGAAGGTGTTGCCGCTGTGCACGAAGCTCACCCGGATGTAGATATCTATGTGGCTGCTTTGGACGACCATCTGAATGAACATGGTTACATCATCCCGGGACTTGGGGATGCTGGTGACCGCCTGTACGGAACTAAGTAATCAAGAATACTTATGTAGAAAGAATTGCAACTATGGAGAAAGTGGGTAGGGGATATGTCCAAAATTAAAGTGATGACGATTTTCGGAGTGCGCCCCGAGGCGATCAAGATGGCACCCCTGGTTCTTGAGCTGGGGAGACATCCCGAACATATCGAATCTATCGTGTGCGTGACGGCCCAGCATCGTGAATTGCTGGATCAGGTGCTCGAGGTGTTCAAGATTACACCGGACTATGATCTGGATGTTATGAAAGACCGCCAGACCCTGAACGAGATTACCATTCGGGTACTGGAAGGATTGGAGCCGGTGCTTCGTGAGGCCAAGCCTGATCTGGTGCTGGTACATGGTGACACGCTGACTACATTCCTGGCCAGCTATGCTTCATTCCTGCAGCAAATTCAGGTCGGGCATGTGGAAGCAGGACTTCGGACCTGGAACAAACTTTCCCCTTATCCCGAAGAGATGAACCGTCAGTTGACTGGTGTGTTGGCCGATTTGCATTTTGCTCCAACAGACAAGTCAGCAGACAACTTGAGACACGAGAATAAAAAAGAATCAAGTATTTATATCACAGGCAATACGGTTACTGATGTGTTTCAATATACCGTACAGCCGGACTACCGGCATCCTGTACTGGATTTTGCGTCAGGAAAAAGACTTATTTTGATGACGGCGCACCGCAGGGAATCACAAGGCGAACCGCACCGTCATATTTTCCGTGCTGTCAAAAGAATCGCTGATGAATTCGAAGATGTAGTCATTGTGTATCCTGTGCACCCGAGTCCGGCAGTCAAGGAACCGGCGCATGAGATCCTGGGCGGACACCCGAGAATCAAGCTGATTGATCCACTGGATGTCGTAGACTTGCATAATTTTTATCCGCATACCCACTTGATTTTGACCGATTCCGGCGGCCTGCAAGAGGAAGCTCCTTCATTCGGAGTACCTGTGCTAGTGCTGCGTGACACTACGGAACGCCCGGAAGGGATCGAGGCTGGAACACTGGAGCTTGTGGGGACGGACGAAGAGAAGGTGTATCAACGGACACATGCTCTGTTAACTGATCAGGAGCTCTATCAATCCATGAGTCAGGCCGCAAATCCATACGGAGACGGCAAGGCATCCGAGAGAATTGTCAATGCGATTTTGCATCATTTTGGAGTGGTTGAGGAGCGTCCGGAAGAGTTTCACAGAATGTTCACAAAAAATAAATAAAATCATTAAAACTAATATTCTGAATGAATTGAAATCAACATACAGTGAAACTGTACGGTTTATATGGTTTTGGAACGTTTTGCTGTGATTATTTTCATGTTTTCAAGGGTTTTTGGGCAATGTTCAATGAATTGACAAAGAGTCTGGGAATTCAGTAAAATTAGTTGGGATTGTAGCCATGAAACAGGAAAAAGACAGGGAAAGCCTTGGACGTACTGCTCTTGTCATTGGAAGTGCAGGAACATTGTTAGCCGCTTACATTATCATAGGTTTTTTTCTCGCCAAATGGCTGAGAGACCTGATGGACGGACACAATTATTGGCTGGCTATAGGCACGATCACCGGTATGATTTTGGGGATTGTGAATGTGGTCCTGTTAATCAAAAAATTTTTGGGGGAGCAGAATGGATAATATGACTCCCATGATCAATACTGTCACCAGAGTGACCCTTGTCCTTATGGCAGGACTGGTAATGGGATGGGCGCTTCATCACGAGACCCGGACTATTACTCTGGGCATGGCTCTGGGGCTGGTGGCGGGATTGGTAAATTTCCGATACCTGGCCGTTAAGGTCAGACGGGTAACGCAGAGTATTGCGAACAAGGAAGGGAATGCCTTCAGCCTCGGTTTTGTCACACGGATTTGCTTCGCCATTTTGGTCACCATGTTCTCGGTCAAAATCGAGCATTTCTCGCTGGAAGCAACGATAGCCGGCCTTTTCATTCCCCAGCTTCTCGCTATTCCTGCGGGAATATATCTGAGCATCAAGAAAAAAATGTAACCAGATTAAAGAGAAAGGGGGGGGATGCTATGCATGCTATGCCGAAAATCATGCTAGGCGGAATTCCGATAGACTTGTCCGTCGTACTGATGCTCCTGATCAGTTGTACAGTGGTATTCGTTCTGGTCATGCTGTCCGTTCGCAATCTGTCCGTTGAGAATCCTTCCAAACTACAGAACTTTATGGAATGGGTTGTGGAGTTTGTGCAGGGAGTCATTGGAAGTGCAATGGATCTGAAGAAAGGGAAGCCTTATATATCTTTGGGGCTGACGTTAATCCTGTTCATCTTCGTATCCAACTTGCTCGGACTGCCGTTTTCAGTCGTGACTAAGGCACATGAGCCGGTTACAGTATTCGGACATGTGATTGAAGCTACGAAGAACCTTGCACATGGCGACCACATTGAGATTCTGTGGTACAAATCGCCGACAGCGGACATCAATGTCACTGCGGGATTAGCACTCATCGTGTTTGTACTGATGAACTACCTGGGCATTAAGCTCAACGGCAAGCATTATTTCAAGCACTATATTGAGCCGTTTCCGATTTTCCTGCCGCTCAACATTATTGAGAACTTGGCCAAGCCTATCGCTTTGGCAATCCGGCTTTACGCGAATATCTTCGCAGGTGAGGTTCTGATCACTGTTATTCTGAAGCTTGGAGTTCTCAGTATACCGTTCCTGGCCGTATGGCAGGGCTTCAGTATATTCGTCGGCGCACTGCAGGCGTTTATCTTTACGATTCTGACGATGGTATATATCGCGCAGATGACGATTCACGAAGAAGAAGCACATTAATGAGCTGTCGTGAAGACAAACGGCAGCCGCCGATAATCGCTTCGCGGGAGATATGTTATATCATTAAACACAAAATGAACCGAAATTAAAGGAGGATATTTACAAATGGAATTTTTAGCAGCAGCAATCGCGGTTGGTTTGGGCGCACTGGGCGCAGGTCTTGGTAACGGTATGATCGTTAGTAGAACGGTAGAGTCTATCGCTCGTCAACCGGAAGCTCGTAACGCCCTGCAAACTACAATGTTTATCGGTGTAGGTATCGTCGAAGTTATTCCTTTGGCCGCAACAGTTATTGCATTCCTGATCATGTTTTCTTAATAAACCGTACCTACGGTTTGGCGGGGAGGGCAAGGTGCCATCCGCGCCTTACTTTTGTATACGTCCGCAAGACGCGGTAATGGAAGGGAGTGACCTCAGTGGATATCGTTTGGACAAATATCGTTTTTTCAATTGTCGCATTTGCGCTTCTGTATTTCCTGCTCAGCAAGTTTGCATTCAGTAAATTGTTTGGGATCATGGAAAAACGCCGCGAACTGGTAATGCAGCAGATGGACGAGGCAGCGAAGACCAGAGAGCAGGCGGTCGCGTATGTGGAGGAGCAAAAGCAGGCTTTGAACAATGCACGCCAGGAAGCTCAGAATATCATCCAGCAATCTCAAATCACCAGCAATCAACAAATGGACAAGATTCTGGAGCAAGCCAAATCCGAAGCTTCTCGCATCAAGGACGAGGCTGTCCGGGATATCGAGAACGAGAAGAACAAAGCTGTCGAAGAACTTCGCAGCGAGATTGGCACAGCATCCGTTCGGATTGCTTCCAAGCTGATCAAGAAAGAAGTAAGCGCAAGTGGCGAACAGGAGCAGCTTGTTGATCAATACCTCAAAGAGGTAGGAGGCAGATCATGAGCCGCGATACGGTAGTTGCGGGACGCTATGCTAAAGCGCTGTATAGTGCTGCAGTAGAGAAAGGGATTACGCTTCAGGTTGAAGAGGAGCTCAAGACGGTAGTCGAAGTTCTTCATAACGACCAGGAAGTGAAACGCTTTATCCTGGCTCCGCGCATCTCGCAATCCGACAAACTGAAAGTGCTGCGTTCTGTGCTTCAAGATAAGCTCTCTCCAACAGTGCTCAATACGGTGGAATTGCTTGTATCACGAGGCAGAACCGACATTTTTGCCGATCTGCTAGAAACGTATATCAAAATTGAAGGAGACGCTCTAGGTATCGGCGATGCTACGGTGTATTCTGCTTATTCTCTTAGCGAGGATGAGAAGACAGCGGTGGCAGCTGAATTTGGCCAATTGGTGAATCGTACCATTCGTGTGACGAACGTAGTTGACCAGAGTGTGCTCGGTGGACTAAAAGTGGTTATCGGCGATACGCTGTATGACGGTAGCCTGTCCAGCAAGCTGGAACGTCTCGAGAAATCTTTTAACGATAAGCATAGAAGATAGGGGTGAGGATATTGGGCATCAGACCTGAAGAGATCAGCACTTTGATCAAAAGTCAAATTGAGCAATATAAAGCCGATATCGAAGTTGCCGAAATTGGCACCGTCATTCAAGTCGGCGACGGTATCGCCCGTGTCTACGGTCTGGAAAACGCGATGGCAGGCGAATTGCTGGAGTTCTCCAACGGAGTAGTAGGCATGGCACTCAACCTGGAAGAAAGCAACGTCGGTGTTGTTATTCTGGGTGAGTACACGGAAATTCGTGAAGGCGATCAAGTGAAGCGTACGGGCCGCATCATGCAGGTTCCGGTTGGCGAAGCCCTGCTGGGCCGCGTTGTGAACGCACTTGGACAGCCACTCGACGGCAAAGGTCCAATTGCAACGACTGAATTCCGTCCTGTAGAAAACAATGCACCAGGCGTTATCGACCGTAAATCGGTTCATGAGCCGATGCAAACAGGTTTAAAGGCGATTGACGCCATGGTACCGATCGGCCGTGGACAACGCGAGTTGATCATCGGTGACCGTCAAACCGGTAAAACCTCAATCGCGATCGACGCGATTATCAACCAAAAGGGCAATGGCATGAAATGTATCTATGTTGCCATTGGTCAAAAGCAATCCACAGTAGCGCAAGTAGTTGAAACACTCCGCCGTCATGGTGCGCTTGAGTATACTATCGTTGTAACAGCTTCGGCTTCCGAGCCGTCCCCGCTGCTCTTCATCGCTCCGTATGCAGGCTGCGCAATGGGTGAGTACTTCATGTACAAAGGCGAGCACGTACTGGTTGTCTATGATGACCTTTCCAAGCAAGCTTCTGCTTACCGCGAATTGTCCTTGCTGCTTCGTCGTCCACCGGGTCGGGAAGCATTCCCTGGTGACGTATTCTATCTGCACTCCCGTCTTTTGGAACGTGCGGCTAAACTTAGCGATGAGCTTGGTGGTGGTTCATTAACCGCATTGCCATTCATCGAAACACAGGCCTCTGACGTATCAGCTTACATTCCTACGAACGTAATCTCGATCACTGACGGTCAAATCTTCCTGGAGTCTGATCTGTTCTACTCCGGTCAGCGTCCAGCGATTAACGTTGGTATCTCTGTATCCCGTGTAGGGGGGTCTGCACAAATCAAGGCCATGAAGAAGGTTGCCGGTTCACTCCGTTTGGATCTGGCACAATACCGTGAGCTGCAGGCATTCTCGCAGTTTGGTTCTGACCTTGACAAATCTACGCAGGCCCGTCTGAACCGCGGTGCACGTATGATGGAAATTCTGAAGCAGGGCGTTAACCAGCCACTGTCCGTTGAGCATCAGGTAGTGAGCTTGTACACAGCTGTCAAAGGCCATCTGGATGATATTCCGGTCAAAGATGTTAAGCGCTTTGAGAAGGAGTTCCTGGCATTTGTAGATAGCAGTGCTTCTGAAATCCTCAAGTCTATCACGGATACGAAGGATCTGACTGCAGATAACGAGACCGCTTTGAAAGAAGCTATTGAGAAATTCAAGAGAGGTTTCGCTACTAGCTAAACCTTGATTCCTAGGCGCTCTAACATAAGAGATAAGTCTATAGAAGTTTCAAATGAATAGAACGATTTTAAAGTGAGCTTTGGCGGTGCCAAAGCTCACGGATTATGCTTGCGAAGATAGCTTTGGCTGTGCCAAAGCTCAAAAGATCATGCTTACGAAGTTAGCTTTGACTATGTCAAAGCTCTAAGGATCATGCTTACGAAGTTAGCTTTGACTATGTCAAAGCTCTAAGGATCATGCTTACGAAGTTAGCTTTGACTATGTCAAAGCTCTAAGGTGGTGAAATCATGGCAAGAAGCATGCGTGATATTAAACGTCAAATCAAGAGCGTTAAGAACACCAGACAGATCACGAAAGCGATGGAGATGGTTGCTGCCTCCAAGCTGAGAAAAGCGCAGGAGAAAGCGGAAGCTGCCCGTCCTTATTCAGAAAAACTGAAAGAGGTCGTATCCAGCATTGCTTCGGGTACAGAAGGCATCCAGCATCCTATGCTGGTCACGCGTCCTGTGAAGAAGACCGGATATCTCATCGTTACTTCGGATAGAGGTCTGGCCGGTGGCTATAACGCCAATATTTTGCGTAAGGTGACTATGCTTATCGCAGAGCGGCACAAGTCGAAAGACGAGTATGTTTTGTTCGTCATTGGTCGTAAAGGTCGTGACTTCTTGCGTCGTCGTGAATACCCGATTATCGAAACTGTTACCGAGCTCTCCGATACGCCGAAGTTTGCGGATATCAAGTCTATCGCCAACTCGGCTGTTCAGAAGTTTGTAGATGGTGAATTTGACGAACTGTACGTTTGCTACAGCCGTTTCGTCAATGCGATTACTCAGGTACCGACAGTTGACCGGCTGTTGCCGATGGAGACTGTAGGCAATGAAGGGCATCATGGAGCCAGCGCGAACTATGAATATGAGCCTTCACCTATGGGTGTGCTGGAAGTTCTGCTTCCGAAGTACGCCGAGACGTTGATTTACAGCGCTATTCTGGATGGCAAAGCCAGCGAGCTGGGTGCGAAGATGACAGCGATGGGCAGTGCAACGAAGAACGCGTCGAAAATGATCGGAGACCTTACCCTTACGTACAACCGCGCGCGTCAGGCGGCAATTACGCAGGAAATTACCGAGATCGTGGCCGGAGCGAATGCGCAGTCTTAGAATATGAGAAGGGTTAAGCAATCCTTAACTTGCCTTATATTTCACGAGAAACGGTGCCGTATAAGCGATACATAGTGTCGCTAGCTTCAGGAGTATTCACTCTTAAAGAACGGCACTGTCGTTTCTTCTTAATGTAACAGCTTTCGAGGAGGGAAACTAAGATGAACAAAGGACGCGTTGTAAGCATTATGGGTCCGGTTGTGGATATTGAATTTGAACGCGGCCAGTTGCCCGAGATATTCAACGCCATCAAAATTGAGGCCAGCGTGGGGAATGACCGCAAGATCAATCTGACGCTTGAGGTTTCTAACCATCTGGGTGACAATTTGGTACGTTGTATCGCTATGTCAACTACAGACGGTCTGGTGCGCGGGCTGGAAGCTGTCGACCAAGGAGGACCGATCTCGGTTCCTGTAGGCGAAGTGACACTGGGCCGTGTATTTAACGTACTCGGAAATCCAATTGACAATGGTGCAGAAGTTGTGGTTGAGCAAAGAAACCCAATTCACCGTTTGGCTCCGACGTTCGATGAGCTGTCGACACAAGCGGAAATCCTGGAAACTGGAATCAAGGTTATTGACTTGCTTGCTCCTTACGCCAAGGGCGGTAAAATCGGCCTGTTCGGCGGTGCCGGCGTAGGTAAGACGGTAACGATCCAGGAATTGATCAATAACATCGCTCAAGAACATGGTGGTATCTCCGTATTCGCAGGAGTGGGTGAGCGTACCCGTGAGGGTAATGACTTGTACCATGAAATGACGGACTCTGGCGTTATCAAGAAAACGGCGATGGTGTTCGGACAAATGAATGAGCCGCCAGGCGCCCGTCTGCGCGTAGCATTGACAGGTTTGACCATGGCGGAATATTTCCGTGATGTAGAAGGCCGCGATACGCTGCTCTTTATCGACAACATCTTCCGCTTTACTCAAGCGGGTTCTGAAGTATCCGCCTTGCTCGGACGCATGCCGTCTGCCGTTGGTTACCAGCCTACGCTGGCAACCGAAATGGGTCAATTGCAAGAGCGTATTACCTCGACGAAAAAAGGTTCCGTAACTTCCATTCAAGCGATCTACGTGCCTGCGGATGACTATACTGACCCGGCTCCGGCTACGGCGTTTGCCCACTTGGATGCTACAACCAACTTGGAGCGTAAAATCTCCGAGAAAGGGATTTTCCCAGCGGTTGATCCTTTGGCTTCCAGCTCCCGGATTCTTGCTCCTGAAGTTGTTGGCGATGAGCACTACAACGTGGCTCAAGGCGTTAAGCAACTGCTTCAGCGCTATAACGAGCTTCAGGATATCATTGCAATCCTGGGTATGGACGAGCTGAGTGAAGAAGATAAGGTGATTGTAGCCCGTGCTCGTAAAGTTGAACGTTTCCTGTCCCAGCCTTTCCACGTGGCAGAGCAGTTCACAGGCTTCAAAGGCAAATATGTGCCGATTAAAGAAACGGTTCGCAGCTTCAAAGAGATTCTGGACGGAAAACATGATGATCTTCCAGAAGCAGCGTTCCTCTTCGTAGGTACGATTGAAGAAGCAGTTGAAAAGGCGAAATCTCTGTAACTCTAAGGGAACTCTCGCGGCGGATGTTATCTACTCCAAGCTTCGAGAGTTGCCTGCTAGCTTAGAGTTTTGATGCGAGCTTTACTTGGTAAAGCTTTTAGGAGGAATGGAAGTGAACACCTTTCTGTTGGAAATTGTCACGCCGGATCATCTCGTCTACTCGAAACAGGTGAATAGCCTGACGGTACGCGGAGTTGAAGGCGAGCTCGGCATTTTACCCGGACACATTCCGCTTGTAACTCCACTTCAGGTTGCTCCGTTGTCCGTTAAATCGGACGGTGTTACGATCTCAATCGCCGTACACGGCGGTTTCGTTGAGGTGCACAAAGACAAGGTAACCGTGCTCGCCGAAAGTGCCGAGCTGCCTAAGGATATCGATGTTGAACGCGCCGAAGCGGCTAAAGAACGGGCACAACGTCGTCTGAAGTCACTAAGCAAACAGGACGATATTGATCACCGCCGTGCGGAGCTGGCGCTGCAACGCGCCGTTACACGGATCAAAGTGTCCACTGGAAAAGGACAACAGTAATAGTATGGCGGTCAGGCTTATGGGCTTGGCCGCCTTTTTGTATCTATCAGCTGGACATCGAGTAAATTAATGGATTCTGCTTAAAAGCATGATTTAAGGTCTTATGCAGGTTGTTAAAGTGAACATCTAGTGATATCCTAGGATATTGGAGCTATATTGTTTAAAAATTTGTAAAAGTACTGGATTCTTTTCCCCTACGCAAGTATGATATAAGAGTCGATTTCCGAGTAAGGTTACACGGGGGGTAAACATGAACGAAATGTTGACCGCGGAGTTGTCTAGCGCAATCGGCCGCAGCGGTTTGGTCTCAATGGTTGTATCTTTGCTCTGCGTTGTATTATCTTGGTGGGCATTGCAGAACCTTAAGCTCGATCTCATCATAAGATATCCCAAGAGCCCGCAAAGCAGGTTGCTGCATTTGCTACTAGCCATTGTTCTAGGGCACTTCGTGGCGGGGTTCCTGCTGGATTATCTGGGCTGGAGCTCGCAGATCCGCCATATGTTTTAAGACGTAAGGGTTTGGTTATAAGTTCGTAGGCCATAAGTTGCAGTAAGACATCGAATAATAACTTTTTATTATGTCAACACTGAATTTTAAGGGATGTACTCGAAAAACAGGATGAAATGACGGAATATGCGATAATATGACAGTGGTACTTAAATTAAGATGAAAACATTTATTTCGAGAAATAATGGACGCGGAGGGAAACCGAAATGAGCAAATTTATCGTCCGCGGTGGCAACAGATTGACCGGGAGCGTGAAAGTTAGCGGCGCAAAAAATTCCGTACTACCGATCATAGCCGCCTCTTTATTGGCAGAAGAAGGAGTTAGCGTCATTGTGGACGCACCTCCGCTTGACGATGTAATGACGATTAGCAAAGTGCTGGAATCTCTGGGAGCAGGGGTTACATACCAGAACGATATTATTGAGGTTGATGCCAGAAGTATCTCCTCATGTGAAGCACCTTATGAATGGGTGCGCAAAATGCGGGCTTCTTTCCTAGTGATGGGGCCATTGTTGTCCCGATTGGGACGTACAAGAATCTCTTTACCAGGCGGGTGCGCAATCGGTACTCGTCCCATTGATCAGCATTTAAAAGGATTTGAGGCGCTTGGTGCAGAGATTAGTCTCGGCCAAGGCTACATTGAAGCGAAAAGCAACGGGAGGCTGCGCGGAGCCAAGATTTATTTGGATGTAGCCAGCGTAGGCGCGACCGAAAACATAATGATGGCGGCAACTCTTGCCGAGGGCGTGACCGTAATTGAGAATGCGGCCAAGGAACCTGAGATTGTTGACCTGGCCAACTACCTGAACGGAATGGGCGCTATCGTTCGTGGTGCAGGAACAGGCGTGATTCGCATTGAAGGCGTTGAGTCTCTGCATGGCGTGAAGCATCATGTTATTCCTGACCGTATCGAAGCAGGCACCTACATGGCTGCTGCGGCGATTACAGGCGGCGATGTATATGTAGAAGGTGCCATTGCTGATCACCTGGGACCGGTGATTGCGAAGATGGAAGAAATGGGCGTAACCATTATTCCGGATGAGAACGGTGTGCGCGTCATCAGTGACAAACCACTGAAAGCTGTTGATCTGAAGACTCTTCCGTATCCTGGTTTCCCAACGGATATGCAGTCGCAAATGATGGCGTTGCTGCTTCGCTCTGAGGGCACCAGCGTGGTTACTGAAACGGTATTTGAGAACCGCTTTATGCATGTGGATGAATTCCACAACATGAATGCAGAGATCAAGATTGAAGGCCGCTCCGCTATCGTGACAGGCAACGCCCGTCTCGTAGGCGCCAAAGTGTGCGCCACCGATCTGCGTGCAGGAGCTGCGTTGATTCTGGCAGGCCTTGTAGCTGAAGGAACTACAGAGGTATCCGGAACGCATCACATCGACCGTGGATATGTTCATTTGGCAGAGAAGCTGTCGGGACTTGGTGCGGATATCTGGCGTATTTCCATGGAAGACGTTGCTGCCGAGAAGGACGAAGCTGCTAAATCTGAGGCTTCCAAAAGCGAGACTTTCAAGAATGAAGAAGTGAAACCCCGCTTCCAAGTTCAACCGACCTGGGTATAATTCGAACTAATTTGCACAAAAAAGCCAAGTGGCGTTCCTGCCGCTTGGCTTTTTTGTCCGACTCTCTTTCTCTCATTTCCTGTTCTAGCAGTTGGCTGAGATTCATATCTATAAGAATCAGCCAGTGAAGCACAGGAAGGAGCCATAGAGATGAAAGATTCCCGTTACACCCGGCGCTGGAAGAATCCGCGCCTCATTTTGCGGCGCGCGGCGCCGTATGCGAAGCGCCTAGCGCCGGCCGCTTGGCTGGCAGCGCCTCTCCTGGCGGCGCTGCTGCTGCCTTTGGCCGTGGTCGCTCCGCGGCACGGCCAAGCCCCGCCGCCTGCACCGCCGCAGCACAGGGCGGCTCCGGCGGCGCAGGCCCCGGCTGCGGAGAACGCTCCGCAGCCGCAAGTCTCTGTCTATTTGTCGCGTAGCGGACAAATAGAGACCCTGCCGCTGGAAGACTACGTCAGCGGCGTGGTGGCCGCCGAGATGCCAGCTGACTTTGAGCTGGAAGCGCTCAAAGCGCAGGCTGTGGCGGCCCGCACCTTTATTGCCCGTCGCCTCGTAGCTGGCGACGTCAGCGGCGTGCCCGTTCCGGGCGCGAATGTTACCGACACAGTGAGTCACCAGGCTTACGTGTCGTCCAAGAAGCTGAAGGCGGATTTTACGCCAGTTCAGCAGGAGAAGATTCACCGCGCGGTTCTGGAGACCCGTGGCGTGATAATGACGTATAACGGACAGCCGATCACAGCCTCCTTTTTTGCTTCCAGTGGAGGATATACCGAGAATTCAGAAGAGTATTGGAAGGGGACGGTGCCCTATTTGCGCAGCGTAGCCAGTCCATGGGATAAAGAGATTACCCCCAATTATGCAGTAACATCAACGTTCACAGTTCAGGAGCTGATATCGAAGCTGGGAACTGGTAGGGGGGCTGTTCCGGCAATCAAAGATCTATCGGCGTCCGTCAAGGACGGGACTTCGGTATCCTCTCCGTCAGCGTTGCCGATGGAGGTACTGTCTCTTACAACAGGGCATCGAATCAAAGAGATTTCCATTGGTGGTCAAGTGTTTACCGGGCGTGAAGTGCGGGAGAAGCTAGGACTGCGATCCAGCCAGTTCAGTTGGAGGCGCAAGGGTGACCAGATACTAATCACCACCTATGGCAATGGACACGGTGTGGGTATGAGTCAGTGGGGGGCGAACGGGATGGCCAAGGAGGGTGGAACGGCTACCCGAATTCTCAAACACTATTATACTGGCATCACCTTCGCTCAAGTCTCAACTCTTTTGGAAAAATAAATTGAAAGATACGTATAAAAGCAGATCGCCCGGTAACACTGGTTATTGAGGTGATAAACTATGAATGAACAAGACAAAAACAAAACAAACCATGATGAATCTCTCAAAAATAAGCAGGGAGATTCAGGTGCGAAGCCTTCTTCATGGAACAGACTGTTATCCAAGCGGTGGGTATTTCCGGCAGTCTACACGGCGGCAGCGGCAATCATACTAACCTTGGTGTGGGTCTATCAGGACGCGGGTACTAAACCGCTGACTCAGGACACCGCCGCCGTTGTCAACAAGGAAGCCGGAGCGGATCAGGCGATTGCAGCGAATGGAAATCCCGATGCCATGGAAGTTGTGGCTTCAGCAGAAGACATTGCTTGGCCGGTGAGCAATCCCGGCGAGATCGAAGTGGTCAAGCCGTATTATGACGAGAATGGGACCGAAGAGAATCACGTAGAAGCGATGGTGCAATATAACGACACCTTTACGCCTAATACGGGAATTGATATCGCCCGTGAAGACAACAAGCCGTTTGATGTCAAGGCTGCACTGAGTGGTAAAGTGACACGGGTAGAGAATCATCCGGTCAACGGTACGGTGGTGGAAATTACTTCTGCTGGTAACCTGAAGACAGTGTATCAAAGCTTGGGCGAAGCTAAAGTGAAACAAGGCGACGAGGTCAAGCAAGGGGATATACTTGCTGTTGCCGGACGCAATGAAGTCGAGAAAACGCTCGGCAATCATGTTCACTTTGAAGTGTACGAAGACGGTAAGCTTGTGAATCCTTCGGATTTGCTGCCAGAGCGCAAATAATTATTTTTTTCGAAAGGCAGGGGGCTGGTGCCCTCTGCTTTTTTTGCATACAGGACTTTAGAAGTCCTACAGTGGCCCGGTAATCATTGTCCGCTGGCACGGATAATCAGGAGCGATTGTGCGCTGTTTTACGGTTGTCCACCAAATAAAATGAGCTTCCCATGGCTTGTCATGTCCTGAAAGCGCGAATATATAGGCCCGCCACTCATATAATGTACCAAACTATCCACAGTTGGGAGGCGGGAGCGTGCACGACTACATCAAGGAACGTACGATCAAAATCGGACGCTGCATCGTGGAAACCAGGCACACGGTCCGAACCATAGCCAAGGAATTTGGTGTTTCCAAAAGCACGGTGCATAAAGACTTGACGGAGCGTCTGCCAGAGATCAACCCTGATCTGGCCGATCAGGTGAAGCACATTCTCGAATATCACAAATCCATCCGACATCTTCGGGGGGGAGAAGCCACAAAGATCAAATATAAAAAGACCACTGGAAAAAAGCGTGAAGTTGCTGTAGCGTCAAAGCCATAACATTTTCGGAATTTTAAGGAATATTTAAGTTTTAACACATTGTATACATCCCCTAAAGTATGGTATTTTTAAATTTGGTACTATATATGTTGAACTAAGGAAATAAGTCCAATTGCCTACTTTTTTCGTAGGTTCGAAAATGGTCGTATGATTCTTTGGTTTGGTCTATATAATTTCTAATTTATTCTAAAATAACACTTTGGGGGCTCTTTCATTATGCTTAGCAAGGATATCGGAATCGATCTCGGCACGGCCAATGTGCTCATTCATGTTAAAGGAAGGGGAGTCGTTCTGGATGAACCTTCTGTGGTCACGCTTGAAAGTGATACGAAGAAAGTCCTTGCGGTGGGAGAGCAGGCCCGGCGGATGGTTGGCCGCACACCCGGGAATATCATGACCATCCGTCCACTTCGGGACGGGGTTATCGCCGATTTTGAAATTACGGAAATGATGCTGAAATATTTCATCGACCGCGTGGGCGGCCGCAGTTGGTACGCACGGCCCCGCATTCTGATTTGCGCGCCTACGAATATTACCTCTGTCGAGCAGAAGTCTATTCGTGAAGCGGCAGAACGAAGTGGGGCCAAGGAAGTATTCATGGAAGAAGAGCCGAAGGCCGCAGCGATCGGTGCGGGAATGGATATTTATCAACCAAGTGGAAACATGGTCGTCGATATTGGCGGCGGAACGACGGATGTAGCCGTATTGTCCATGGGCGACGTCGTTACCGCCTCTTCGATTAAAATTGCAGGGGACAAGTTCGACGATGCCATTTTAAAATATATTAAGCAAAAATATAAACTGTTGATCGGAGAGCGCACTGCCGAGGATATCAAAGTCTCCATCGGTACGGTACGACCAAGTGGCATGCAGGCGGAACTGGATATCCGCGGGCGTGACATGGTAAGTGGACTGCCCAAGACCTTAACCATATCCTCCAGTGAAGTGCAGGAAGCCCTTTGGGACCCAGTTTCTTCTATAGTTGCTGCTGCCAAATCGGTGCTTGAGCGTACACCTCCTGAGCTGTCGGCAGATATTATCGATCGGGGCGTTGTCCTGACCGGAGGCGGTGCGATGCTGAACGGATTGGACGAGCTACTGGCAGAACAATTGCATGTACCCGTCTGGATTGCCGAAGATCCCATGCATTGTGTTGTTAAGGGGACCGGAATCTTGCTGGATAATTTGGACAAGGTCGTTAAGAAAAAATTCTAGGCAGCCGATAATAAAGGATAGAAGAAGACCTAGGAAGGGGACATCCTTTAATGTTAAGAGGACTGTACACGGCTGCTGCCGGCATGGTTACACAACAACGCCGGCATGATACGGCAACGCAGAATATCGCCAACTTGAATACTACGGGGTACAAGCAGGTTGACAGTGTCAGCCATGCATTTCCTGATGTGCTGATTTCCGCTATGAATAATGGCATCACAAAGCCGATTGGACGGATCAACACAGGTGTATTTGCAGAGCAATCCATTTCCCAATATTTGCAGGGTGATTTGATTGAAAGCGGCAAATCGGTCGATTTTGCACTGGACACGAATTTGCAGGTCGCAGACCCCGTTACAGGCGAGAATGTTACGTTTGACGGATCAGGCAAGTATACCAGTCCCCAGGGAGAGGTAATCTACCGTCCCCAAGCCTTTTTTACCGTACAGGATAATGACGGCAACAATCTATATACACGTAACGGCAGCTTCACGGTCACTCCGACGGGCAATGTACTTAGTGCAGGCGGGTTCAAGGTGCTGGATGACCAAGGCAACCCGCTGGTCTTGACAGAACCGCAGGACAACCTTAAAGTGGACGGGCAGGGAAATTTGCTGGACCCTAAGACAGGACAGCCTTCGGGGACGAAGATCGGCATCAGTGTCATCACTAAACCCCAGGAGCTGGTACGTGATGGTAACGGGGTATTTCATGCAGAGGATGTCAATACTGCCGGTATCCGGTTTGCTAACAATGGAGATAACCTGAAGGTTCGTCAGGGCTTTTTGGAGAACTCCAATGTGGATGCAACTCAGGTGACTGTAGATCTGAACGCTGCTTATCGGGCATATGAAGCGAATCAGAAGGTTATCCAGTTCTACGACAGCAGCCTGCAGAAGGCTGTTAATGAAGTTGGCAGGGTATAGGAGGATTGATTCATGAATAACTCAACGATCAGTGCAGCGGTCTCCATGTCCAGTCTTCAGAAGCGTCTGGATGTTATTGCCGATAACGTCGCCAATGTGGATACGATTGGTTACAAAGGCAGACAGGGCTCCTTTGAGGATGTATTGACCCGTGTACAGCAGCAATCGCCTGATTATAATCAGCCGGGACGGAATACACCGCTTGGCTTCAATATTGGTTTTGGCGTGCGTATGTCCCAGGTTGCAAACAATTGGGAAGAAGGCCCCTTGAAAGAGACGGGGAATCCAACAGATTTGGCCCTTCAAGGGAATGGAGTATTCGGTATTCAGGTGAACGGAAATACGGTATATACGCGCCAGGGTGATTTTCACTTTACCCCGGATATCAATAATGCGGCGAATATGCTGCTAGTGGATAATCAGGGTCATTCTGTATTAGACGCACAGGGCAATCCTCTTACGGTGCCCGCTGGCGTTATTGCAGCGATTGACGAGACAGGACAGGTGCTTACCAAGCAGCGGGAAGATGGTCCTGTGACTAAGGGCCCGAGAATAATGATTGCTGAGCCGCGGAGCAAGGATGCGCTGCAGGCGATCGACGGGAGCTATTATAAATTAGCGGATGGTATAGCGGCAACGGATGCTTTTCTTCCAAGAGCAGCGAATGAGGCATCGGCCGTTGGGGTGCGCTCTGGCTGGCTGGAGCAATCCAACGTGGATCTCACCAAAGAAATGACTGAACTAATGCAGATTCAGCGCACGTATCAGCTGGCCTCCCGGGCCCTGTCCTCCAGTGACCAGATGCTTGGCCTGGCCAATAACATGCGTGGGTAGGTGAAGTAATGAGTCGTCAGAATCACGATAAGCAGGAAGAAGAACGTACACCGGTTAAGAAGCGGGGCGTGCGGAAGTGGACCATTATCCAGTGGTTTCTGATTCCATTGCTACTGGTGGCCGCCCTTGCAGGCGGGCTGGTCGCTGGGTATGTTGTACTAGGCAAAAAAGAATTCAGTGATGTGCTGCAGTGGAGCACATGGAAGCATGTCTATGATCTAGTTTTTGCTCCCTGACAGGAGCACTGTGGGAACTCCCTTGTTGACAAGGGAGTTTTCTTTTTTATACTGAAAAATGTATAATGATGGGGGACTAAGTGAACAAAAAGGGCCCTCTCCGCCAGGCTGCCGCGTGCGGTGGAGAAAGCCCCTTATCTGAACCTCCACTTCTGCAGGTGGTGAAGGATAATATAGTTTTTGCCGAAGCGGACTGAGTTTATGCAGTCCGGCTTAAGAAAGTATGATTTGTGTACGAGGCTGCAGCAGCAAGCTAGTGTAAACACGCGGTATATCCGAAAGGAGTTTTGTCATAATGTTGAATGTTAATGAAATTCAGGAAATTATCCCCCACCGGCCTCCATTTCTGTTGGTGGACAAAATTACCGAGATAGAAATGGGCAAACGTGCAGTAGGCATCAAAAATGTAACGGTGAATGAGCCTTTCTTTGCAGGGCATTTTCCCGGATATCCTGTTATGCCAGGTGTGCTCATCACCGAGGCGCTGGCTCAAGTGGGTGCAGTGGCGATCTTGGGTCTTGAAGCTAACCGTGGCAAAATCGGCTTCTTGGCCGGTCTCGACGGCTTCCGCTTCCGCGGTCAGGTGGTTCCAGGTGATACGCTGGTGCTTGAAGTGGAGATTACCCGCCTGAAGGGAAGCATCGGAAAGGGACAGGCCACGGCAAAAGTGGACGGCAAGGTTGTTGCATCCGGAGAAATTATGTTTGCACTGAATTGATACCCTATAAATGATATATGGAGAAGGAGAGACTCATATGACCCAATTAAGCCCGAAAGCTGCAGAAACGCTAGAACACTGGTTGCAAGATCCTTCTGTGGATGAATCTACAAAGGCGGAGCTGCGTGCGCTGGAGAACGACCCACAGGAGCTTGAGGAACGCTTTTACAGAGATCTGGAATTTGGTACTGGCGGTTTGCGCGGCGTTATTGGTGCGGGTAGTAACCGGATTAACCGTTACACAGTAGGCAGAGCGACTCAAGGGTTCGCTAAGTATATCCTAGAGCAGCACACCGGAGAAGGCCATCCTTCCGTCGTAATTGCCCATGACTCCCGTCATTTCTCGCCGGAGTTTTCCTTAGAGGCAGCACTGGTGCTGGCAGGCAACGGGATTGAAGCATACTTGTATCCTTCCCTGCGCTCTACTCCACAGTTGTCTTTCAGTGTTCGCCACTTACAGGCAACCGGTGGTGTAGTAATTACGGCTAGTCATAACCCTCCCGAATATAATGGTTATAAGGTATACAATTCTGAAGGCGGACAGCTTGTCCCGCATGAAGCGGAGAAGGTCATTTCCTACATAATGGAGGTAGACTCCTTCGATACCGTGAAACGTATCTCCCAAGAAGAGGCTGAAAGCCAAGGTTTACTACATTGGCTGGGCGAGAAGGAAGACGAAGCCTTCACCGATACCGTCGCTGCGGTCAGTGTAGCGCGTGAGGAGATTGCAGCCAAGCTTGGCAGTGATTTCAAAATCGTATATACACCTCTGCATGGTACAGGCAACCATCCTGTCCGCCGTGTACTGGAGAAAATCGGATTTACGCAAGTGCATGTAGTACCAGAGCAGGAGCAACCGGACGCCGAGTTCACCACGGTGAAATCGCCTAATCCGGAGGAGCGCGAAGCCTTTACGCTGGCGATCAAGCTGGGTGAAGAACTGAACGCCGATTTGCTGATTGGAACAGACCCTGACGCGGATCGTATGGGTGCTGTAGTTCGTGACAACGAAGGTAAGTTCGTCGTGTTGTCCGGCAACCAGTCCGGCGCGCTCATGATTCATTATTATCTGAGCCGTCTGCAGGAGCAGGGCAAGCTTCCGAAGAACGGTGCAGTGATCAAAACCGTTGTAACGAGTGAAATGGGAGCTGCTGTTGCCGCACACTATGGCGCGACTATTTTCAATACATTGACAGGGTTCAAATATATTGGGGAAAAAATGACCCAGTTCGAAGCATCTGGCGAGTACACCTATCTGTTCGGCTACGAAGAGAGCTATGGATACCTGGCCGGCAACTATGCGCGCGACAAAGACGCGGTTCTAGCGGCTATGCTGATCGCAGAAGCTGGAGCTTACTATAAAGCACAAGGAAAAACATTGTACGATGTCCTTCAAGAGCTGTACGAGCAGTTTGGCTACTTCCTGGAAAGCCTGGAATCACGCACATTGAAAGGGAAAGACGGTGTAGCACAAATCCAGGGAATTATGAGTGACTGGCGCAGTAACCCGCCGCAAGAAATTGCTGGCTCGGCTGTCAGTGAAATTCTCGATTTCTCTCTCGGTCTGAATGGACTGCCGAAGGAAAACGTTCTTAAATATATGCTGGCTGATGGTTCCTGGTTCTGCCTGCGTCCTTCCGGCACAGAGCCGAAAATCAAGGTTTATTTTGCAGTGCGGGGCGAATCGCTACAGAATGCTAAGGATAAGATAGCAGCTCTGTCGGAACAGGTTATGACTCGTGTGGATGGGAAATAGGAAATAAAACAAGAAATTGGATTTCTCCTGGTGATCAAAGCCCGGGTATAATGTGGTAAAGCGGGGGCTTAGGCCGGATAACAGGTACTGTTATGCTTAAGCCTCCATGAAGCTTTGCCCGGTACGCCGGGCTTTTGATTTGTGAAGAGAGGTCTTTCAAGTGAAAGAGGAGGTACTTTTGGTGCAGCAAAAATGGCAGCGATGGAACATTTCTTCGAGAAAGTGGCTGTGGATAATAGTTGTGGTCGGCCTTATAGCTGCCCTTCCTGTTGTCTACGATCGCCTGGTAACGGAGAAATCATCGAAGACGGTGGAATTTGTATTTGATTACCGGGATCTGGTGGCAGTCTCCAGCTACCGATCAAATCCGCAGGATTATATTTCGGAACAGCTGGATCGCCTGAAGGAAGCAGGCGTGCAAAGCATGGCTATCTATGAAAGCACGCTGGATGATTTTCGCCGGGCTCGTCGTTTGATGATGTGGGGAGCAGCGGATATCGCCAACCTGACGGATACGATTATCCCTGAAAATCAAAACTATACGTATATTCTTTTTACAAGCGCAAAGAATCACGATGCTCTGGCACCTCTGCTACGTGATAAGTTCACGGAACTGGGGATTGCTACAAGAGACTGGAGCTTCCGCGGCCAGGAAGGGCTCATTATCGAAACTCCGATTGAGAATGCTGCGATGAAGCCTATTCAACCGGACCCGATTACCCTCGATATGCTTCGTACTAAGGGATTCAACATCGTACCCCGGCTTGTAGATTCCTTACCGTACAATGAAGCTTCCGTTAAAAAGCTGGTGGATCAATATGCAGAGCTTGGCGTAAAACGGATTCTTTTCGAAGGGGAGTCTGTCAAAGGCTTTAAAGATGATGAGGAATTGCATAGTCTCACAGCCTTTGCGGACCTTCTTAAGAAACATGGAATTGGAATTGCGGCCATCGAGAATATAAAGAAACAGCAGAAGGGCTTCAATAAACTTGCTTATATGCTCGATTATAATGTGACGCGTCTGTATTCACTCAGTGAGGCCGATTCATCCTTGAAGCCCGATGTTATTGCTGATCGGTTCTCCTTGGCCACCAAGGATCGCAATATCCGTATGCTGTACCTGAATACGATCTCCACAAGAGATACGTCCAAGGCACAGATCTCGGATACGTTAGATAATCTAATTAAGAGCCTCAGCGAGCCTGGAGGCGCAGTTGATAAAATCAAGGATAATGGTTTTACATTAGGACAGGCAACAGCGTTTGATGTTCAGCACTCGACTTATCAGCGTTACCTCAAGCTGGTGGCTGTGATTGGCGCCCTGGCGCTGGTCGCTCTGATGGTCTCGTACTTTGTGCCATGGCTTACGCTCCCTGTCTGGGCACTGGGGCTGGTAGCAGGCGCGGGATTGAGACTCTTGCGTCCTGAGCTGTTCGAGCAGGCTTTGGCACTTGCTGCGGCTATCAGTGCGCCAACCGTGGCTACTGTGCTTGCCATCCGTAAAATCAATCAAATGGGGCCTCCAGTCCGCAGCAGCGAAACTGGAAGCAAATTAAGCAAGAATAGCAGCACCTATGCTGTGATGAGTCCTCAGCGGCGCCTGACACACAGTCTGGTCTTGTATGTGAAGACAGCGTTGATTTCCCTGAGTGCGGTGCCCTTCATGATTGCTCTGCTTAACAACATCACCTACAGCCTGGTATTGAATCAGTTCCGCGGGGTTAGCTTGCTGCACACTGCGCCGATTGGACTGGTGGCGTTGTATGTGCTCCTATATCGGGGAGAGTTTGCTTTTAACAAAACAGGTAAGCTGCTGCGTACACCGATCACACTACTTTGGGTAATAGCAGCCGGTGTTATTGGCATTGTTGGTATGTATTACTTGAGTCGTACCGGTAACAGCGGCAGTGTAACTCCAATTGAGAAGGTATTCCGTACATTCCTGGAGAACACTGTAGGTGTACGTCCACGGAATAAGGAATTCATGCTTGGGCACCCGTTGTTTATTCTTGGGGCATTCCTAGCCTTTAAATATCGGAATGCAGCCTTCATTATGATCGTGGCTGTTATTGCACAACTTTCTATGGTCGATACTTTTGCTCACATCCATTCACCGGCTCTGATCTCGCTGGTTCGTGGTCTGCTCGGTCTTGGACTCGGATTGATCATTGGGATTATCGCTGTTATTGTTTGGCAAATTGGGGAAGGGTGTTGGAAAAGATGGTCGCCACTCCTCAAACGATAGTTATTTCAGGTTATTACGGCTTCCAGAACAGCGGGGATGAAGCTGTTCTGCAATCCATTCTGAATGCATTGCAGAAGCAGTCGGCAGCTACGGGCGTATCTATTGAACCTCTGGTTTTGTCCATCGATCCTGAATGGACGACGGCCAATTATGGAGTGAAGTCGGTACACCGGATGAAACTGCAAGAGGTACGGAAGGCGATCTCGGAAAGCTCCGGTCTAATTAGTGGTGGAGGAAGCTTACTCCAGGATGTGACCGGTAGTAAGACCATTCCTTATTATCTGGGTATTATCAAGCTTGCCCAGTGGATGGGGAAGCCGACCTTTATTTATGCCCAGGGCATTGGCCCGGTTAACCGTAAGCTGTTCCATCCTTTGATCAAATCAGTTTTTCGCAAATGTGCTTATATCTCTGTGCGGGACGAGCAGTCCCGCCAGCTTCTGCACACGATGGGGCTTGGAGGGAAGACTGTTGAGGTTGTGCCAGATCCGGTTATGGCATTGTCTTTGCCTGAGGAGCCAGACAGCCAGGCTACTATCGTAACGGCAGCAAAGTTTGCCCATACTGCTAAGAGGGCCTCTGCCTACACTGAAGATGCCTATGTAGGAAGCGACATTTCTTTACCAGTAGTCGGAATATCGGTTCGTTACTGGGAAGGAAACCGTGCGGAGTTGAATGCGATTGCGAGTGGCTTACTGAAGGCTGCTGAAAAAACACCGCTGCATTTCAAATTCCTACCCTTCCACCATCCATCTGACAATGAGGCTTCCCGTTATGTCATGGATCAGCTTAAAGATGTGGCACTGCAGGGCAGTAAAATCAGTATTTGTGAGGATGCGCTCCATCCGCTACAAATGCTGCGAGAGGTTGAAGGGTGTGATGTACTGATTGGAATGCGACTGCACAGCCTCATCTACGCAGCAGGTAGACGTGTGCCGCTGATTGGCATTTCCTATGATCCCAAGATCGATCACTTTCTGGATAGAATCAATTGCAAGCCAGTCGGAGCAACGGTCTCGCTGGATAGCGAAAAGGTGGCTGCTCAGGTTCTTGAACTATTGAAGAATGGAAGTGACTGGAGGCTGGAACGGGAGTCACTTATTGCTTCTCTCGTCAGTGACGCCGAGTCGCCGGCCCGGCACATTGCAGAATATTTACACCGCGAAGGGTGATATAAAGTGAAAGCAGACAGTGTGATACCTACAGTGCCCATTTTCGGTATTCAGGTATCCAAAGTAGACATGGCCGCAACAGTCTCCTATTTGACTGAGGCTGTGCAAGCCCGTAAGCCTCACCAGGTCATTACCGCCAATCCAATTATGGTTATGGCAGCGTTGGATGATCCGGCCTATATGAAGATTATGCAATCGGCAGAATTGGTTGTACCTGACGGTACAGGCGTGGTCTGGGCAGCCAATTACTGTCGTCAGCCTGTAGCTGAGCGTGTCGCGGGTTTTGACCTGTTACATGAATTGCTGCATGCTGGGGAAAAATATAACTGGAAAGTGTATCTCTTGGGATCTACTGCTGAAGTGATTCAGGAGACAGCCAGCCGGTTACAATCACGGTATCCCGGAATTGTCATCGTGGGTTACCGTGACGGGTTCTTTGGTCTCGCCGAAGACGATGGTGTTATTGCTGACATTCTCGAAGCCACTCCGGACATGCTGTTTGTCGCCCGTGGCGCAGATAGTCAGGAGCCCTGGATTGCCAAGTACAAATCAAGGCTGGCTGTACCGATCATGATGGGAGTTGGAGGAAGCTTCGATGTTATTTCCGGTAAAAGCCGCCGGGCGCCTGTAGCTTTCCAAAAAATGCGTATCGAGTGGCTATACCGTCTTCTCAAAGAGCCTACTCGGTACAAGAGGATGCTTGCCCTGCCGAAATTCGCAATAAAAGTGATGCGCGAGAAAGATAAAGTAACAAAAGTGAAGTAAAATGATGATTTTCGCCGATAAATTAGGATAATTAGCCTAGAAACGGAATTGGAAATCTCTTTTGTAACAGCGTATAATTCAATGCGGTAGAGAAATGGGGGTTGACTGATCAAATGTTAATCATATACATCGCCGGATTTATCGTGTGCATGGGCCTAGCGTTGTGTCTGACACCGTTGGTGAAGAGGTTCGCCATCAAAATCGGTGCAACGGATGTGCCGAATGCCCGCAAAGTGCATACGAAGATTATGCCTCGCCTTGGCGGATTAGGTATTTTTCTGGCGTTTGTGGTAGGCTTGCTTGCCGTATTACCGTTCATACCGTATGAATTTACTACGCGGGAGGCCAACTTCATCAAAGCATTGCTGAGTGGCGGCGGACTGATCGTTCTTCTTGGAGGATTGGATGACCGTTTCGAATTATCGGCAAAGGTGAAGCTACTGGGCCAGATTGCCGCAGCCTGTATCGTTGTATTCGGCTTCGGAATTACTGTTGACTTTGTAAACATTCCTTTTAATAATACGTATTCCTCATTGGAAAGCTGGATTGCTATTCCACTGACAATCTTCTGGATTGTAGGGGTAACCAACGCCGTGAATCTGATTGACGGATTGGACGGGCTCGCTGCGGGTGTGTCCGGGATTGCAATAGCTACCATTGCCGCAATGGCATTTATCATGGGTAACATTATGGTTGCGCTCCTGTGCCTTCTGCTTCTCGGCAGTATTGTTGGCTTCCTGTTCTTTAATTTCCATCCGGCCAAAATTTTTATGGGAGATGCGGGTTCCCTATTCCTGGGGTTCAGCCTGGCGCTTCTGGCCCTGCTCGGGTTTAAGCAGATTGCTGTCGTCTCGTTCATTACTCCGCTGTTGATTATCGGAGTGCCGCTGTCGGATACCTTCTTCGCGATTGTGCGGCGGAAGCTACAGAAGAAGCCGATCTTCGCACCTGATAAAGGCCATCTGCATCACTGCCTGCGTGAACTTGGGTTCAGCCATCGCCAGACGGTGCTGATCATCTACGGTATTGCCACCTTCTTCGGAATTCTGGCAGTCATCCAATCCTCCGCAGCTCTGTATGAGGCCAACTGGGTTACCTTTGTTGTAATCTGTGTAATGCTGTTCTTCCTGCAGATCGGCGCCGAGATTACCGGATTGGTGGGTAAGACCAAACGTCCACTGCTTAACTTTATCTTAAGAATGCGTGTGAAGCTTGATCCGGAGAGAAGTTCCAAGTCCTGATTAAGAATTATAATGAAATTGTAAATATTTCTTCTAAACGATAAAACTCATCCGATTCTGGGTGAGTTTTTTACTGTTTTGCTAAAAATATCACTTACATGAACCGATAAAGAACAGAGTGATGCTTTACCAGAACCCCTATTCAAAGGAGAGATATGCACATGCAACGCTTTAAGAGACCATTCGTATGGCTGCTGCTGGCGGCTTTGCTCGTTACCATGTTCCCAGGTCGGTACACACCCGTTGCGACAGCAGCAACAGCATCCACGACTTACTTTAGTCCGGATGATCTCCTGCTGCGGAACACGATTTCCCTGAAACAGGACGTTGTGAGAACACCTGCTGATACTACCGATCCAGAGGGTTTAATCAGCCGTACCAGCGCCTATAAAACAAGCAATCAGACGCTAACGATTACAGGTACCTACTCACAAGTTACATCGACTACGATGAAGGTTGTAGTTGAACAGCTTACGCAAGACACAACCGGGAAATGGGTTACAGACCCTACGCGCTTGACCACCGGTACTGTCACTCCTGACACCAACAGTCCAAACAACCGTTTTACAACAAGTGGAGTTGTTCTATATCCTGGCTATAACAAAATTACGTTCTCGGGAAACCAGGGTAACCTGCAGCGCTCCGAGTCCTTTTATGTACTTTATGACAAAGTGCCGTTTATAACATCCCTTAAAGTTTTGGGTGGTCCGGCAGCCTTGGATCTGAATGAAGGTACACAGGTAGTAGTTCCTGTTTCTTCTATTACCATTCAAGGTAAAGTAGCCAATGCTACAAAAGTAAGTGTAGCAGTTAATGATGGACCTGTGCTGCAGACATCACTTCTTGAGGATGGCACGTTCTTCACTCCTGCGCTGACCATCAAGCCGGGACTCAGCAAAATCAAAATCACCGTACAAAATGCTTCGGATTCTATAAATATTGACCGGACGATCTATTTCTTTGACAAAAACCAGCCGTATGCTTCATTGAATATTGTTCATGACGGTGTGGAATATAACCTTTTGAATAATACGCCTACGTTGACCGCACCTGACACAAAGGCAGCTCTGAAAGGGCAGATTCTTGTGCCCTATAGCGCCACTCCTTTTTTAACAGGGGCTAAGTTTACTATTAATAAAGGAACAACCAATGCTGTTGTTCTTCCAATCCAAAATGTTGCGAGTGAAGTCGTCATTCCTGGACCGAATGGTGTCACTCCAGCTTATAAACTGGTTGAATTTAAAACCGAGGTTGAATTGAATATTACCGCAGGCACCAATGACTTTACTTTGGCTCTTGATTATGATCAATACAGTACTTCGTTGGTGAATTCTTATAAGTATTTGCTCAATGAGACAGTAATCAACGATATTTCCTATTTGCCAGGTTATACGGGGACCGGGGACCTCACCAATATCTCCAAGCTTCCTTTAAATGGTCAGCAAATGGAAAAGGACAATTTTTATATTCTTGTTAAAACTAACAGAGCAGTTACAGATCCAGCTACTCTAACAGCTAATTACTTGCCTTTGAGCAAAGCGCCATTAAATGTAGCTCCAGTTCCAGTGGCTAACCTAGGGCAAAACGAATATGTATATCACATTACCAAGTTTGCTAACGGACAGCAAAAGGTGCAATTTAAATATACAGGATCTCAATCCTTCTTTAATGCTGATATCTCTTATGTATCTAAGAATTATATTTATGTAAATAATATACAAGATGGACAGACTTATGAGTTTAATTCCAATACTAATAACAAACTTACATTTGAAGGTGAATATCTTGGGTTTGAGAACATTCAAAGTGCTCAAGTACAGATCAATGGTATCGATAGTGCCTCCTTACCACCAGATTTAAAATTTGATCTGAGCAATATTAGTCTAGCTAACCCAACATTCAAGTTCACCTTACCTATTACGCAGTCGGGACCTTTGGTATACGGTGAGAATAAGATTGTATTTACTGGCGTATCTAACAGTGGAGGAAATCAACGTACAATTACAAAAGAACTGCGTATCTATATCATTGATACCAATGTATCCAATCTTACTCAGTTTCATCCTTCGTTAGGAGAAGGACGTACACCATTTACAACTAACTCCTTGTCTAATGAGACTGAACGTAATAAAATTCTGGCGCTCCCGCCTGAGTTTGTTTACAAGGATGAGAAATATACTACAAATCAAGAGAAATATGATCTCGTTCTGCGAGGTGGCGGGGCATCGATCTTGAATCTCTATCGGGGTTCGGAATTGATTTTTACATCGGTAGGCAAAGCTGACATGCTTAAAGATGAGCCCAAATCACTGTTTCCGGAGACTGATACAACAGGACTTATATACGATTACTATGGTAGTGACAAAGATTTCCTTCTGCGCTTGCGTGACATCAAGTTTGAAGCGCCTGGAAGTCATGTTTATTCTCTTGAACTGATTAACAAGACAGGTGCCAGAACGACACAACGTCTTGAAGTAGTTCGCGAAGTATTACCGTACCGGGTTCTAGCGCCAGTGCCGACAGTGGGAGATAAAATCATAGTGAACAAAAACTTTGTCCGCTTTGATATTGAAGCCGAGGGTGCTACCAAGGTGGTGATCGACAAATTCGAAGCAGTGAAACGGAATGATCTTCAGAACCGTTTCACCTATGATTATGTTGGTCTCAAGCCTGACAAATCTACGTCTATTAAGATTCAGATTGTACGTAATGGCACAACCATCAATGACACCATTCAGGTTTATTATGCAAGTGCGACCCAAGTCGACACGCAGTACATGGCTGAAAAGGTTGCAACAAAATATAGCGTTTTCAACAAGGGACTTGAGCTTTCCTTTCCTAAAGGAACCCTTATGAAAGGCTTTGCCAGTACAGGGGCAGCCAAGTACTATCCAGATACAAAATTGTTGTTCGGGATTGTAGATCCAGTTGATGGTGTCGTTGAACGTGTCAATGATTACGGGAATATCATCAACGTCAGCGCTGCGGACGCCAGAACACCTGAAGGAAAGAGCCCGCTTGTAATTCCTCAGGAGCTAGTGCTTCGCTTCACTTCGACAGCTAGTACGAACAACTTTTCAAGAGTGTCAGATATTTATTGGCTTAATGGTGGTCTAGGGGAAGTAGGTACAAAAGGAACAGCAAATTATGTACCGGCTACAAACGGGATTGCTCCGTACTCCATAGAGGGATACTTTACGCAGTATAGCCAAACTCGTAAAATCGTTCCTTCCCAGCGCGGTGAGCTCAAACTGAGCTTTAGCCCAAGCGTTGTGGATGAAGTGGGGTCTACTATAACAGTATTCCGCTACACAGACTCTGGAAAGTGGGAGAATGTTGGCGGGGAAGTGGATACCAAGAATCATACCGTTACGGTTCCATTCGATGAATTTGGTTATTACACAGTGATGAAGCTACGTCGTGGCTTTACGGACATTACTAATCATCCGTGGGCGAGAAATATACTGAATGGATTATACTCAAAGGGGATCATGACGAATCTTCGTGCGGATGCCTTTGGAGCCGATGACACGACAACTCGTGGGGAGTTCGCAACCCTACTGGTGAAAGGTTTGAATATTCCACTAAGTTTTAATCCAAACCAACAGACATTCTTTGACATTGTACCAGAGGCCGTATCAACGACCTGGGACTTCAAGCATATTGAAACAGCAGCCAGAGCGGGGATCGTCACAGGGCTGAGCGATGGTTTCTTTGGACCAGATCAGCCGCTGACCCGCGAGCAAGGTGCTGTGATGATTGCGCGTGCCCTGAAACTAAAAATGTCTATGAACGATAACAAGCTTTTAGCAAGCCTCTCCAAATCATTCGGTGATACCAGTAATATGGACTTCTATACGCGACCAGCTATTGAGGCTGTATCGAAAGCCAAGATTATGGAAGGGACACCAGTGACTATAACGGGGCAGAAGAAACCTACCTATAATTTTAATCCAAAGGGTAAGCTAACCCGTGCCGAAGCTGGGAAAATTGCCGTAGAGCTCCTGAAAAAGAGCACAAGCATCTTCCCGAAGACTTTTAACTAAAATCATTCTGTAACGAAACGGCCAATTCCGCGAAGGTATTTGCGAATTGGTCGTTTTATTTTTCCATATTTGGAGTTTGACAGACCATGCTTAAGCCCACATAATTAAGTGGTGTTCATGAATTTTGCAGTAATACTGCGTTTTTCTGGAGAATAGCTTAACTTACCAGCTACGTTCACTTTGTAATCTGCTCCCATTTACGATACAATAGCGTAGAAAATATTATTTTCTGAAAGGTGAAAGCCATCGATGAAACCGATTTTATCAAAAGCTCAACTGGATTACATGAAAGCCAAGAATATGTTTGAGAATAGAGCTAAGGTATTGGAGAAGGAAATTGCAGCCAAGCGTGCGCTTCAGGAGATCACCCAGGAAGTGATGGAAGAGCTTGTACAGGCTACTGGCTTCCATGATGCATATAACGAACTTGTTATTGCCGAGAATGCCCTGATTGAATGGTCTCACTCTACAATTAAGCATGAGAAGAGTTACCGTGAGAACCGTGTAGCCATTGATGCCATGTATGATAATGTGAACTCTAGCCCAGAGAAACGCCAAGAGCTGATTCAGCTCTCCATGAAGATTCGATAAGCTTATGTATAGAACAGGGCGCTTATGCGCTATAGGGTGTCTAGCCAGTCCACAGTGACTTTGTTAGACACCCTATTTGTTATTCGCTTGAATTTCTTCCCTACAACTAATGGAGGGGTTTTCGACAGTATATCTTAGTAAATATTGCTTAATGACGTCTTGAAACGCGCTATGTTATACTGTTTTCCGTAGCCACCCATCATTAGCAATAGTTAGTAATACATACATATGTAGCTTCTATTGGGGTGGGACGGAAAGAAAATTTCGAAAATATTTTTTAGAAACCGCAACTTTTCCAAACCTTCTGCGTTTAAGGTGTAGAGTCACTTACACAGAGCACTGAAGACCGTGTTCGATCACAAAGCAATTTATCCAAATGGAAAAATTAGCTTTACGTGACTTGAGGCACATTGTATAATACTTAGGTAGAATTAGGAATCTAGTATTATCATGCCTTTGACTTGTTTACCAGTTTCTGTGATACCCGTCACAGACATTATTTATACTTAATTTGCTCAACTCGGGAAAGGGGGTGCATCGGCTAATGAGTAACATGAGCTACCCAACTAAAGAAAATTCTGAGTTCATGAACGTCCAAGGAGGAGAAAAAAAGGTTATGAAGAAAATTTTATCCGTAGCATTATCTACAGCAATGGCATTCTCGATGTTTGCCTCTGTAGCGTTTGGTGACGCAGCAGCAACTCCGCAACAAAAATTTGACGCTTTGGCAGCAAAAGGTATTCTTAACGGGTACCCAGATGGTAAAGCTCACCTAGAATATGATCTTACTCGCGCTGAGTTCGCTAAGATCGTTACTAAATTGTTCGACCTTCCAGAAGTAACTAACAAATTGTCTTACAAAGACAAAGGTTACAATGCAACTAACTGGTCAGTTCCTTTCGTTGAAGCTGTTACTGCAGCTAAGCTGATGGAAGGTAAAGATACTGTTAAAGGTATCTTCGACTACAACGGTAAAGTAACTGTTGAAGAAGTAGCAACTGTATTGTTCCGTGCATTGAAGCTGGAAGCTCCAGCTACAACTGACAACTCTGCATCTGCATGGGCTAAAGGTTATGCTCAAGCGATCATCAACAAAGGTCTGGTTGCTCAAAACACCAACTTCAAAGCTAACGCTACTCGCTCTTTGGTAGTAGAAACAGCTTACGCGGTTGACCAACTGAGCAGCACTCCAGTACTGACAGTTGCTTCTGCTGAAGCTCTGAGCCCAACTAAAGTAGTTGTAACGTTCTCTGACAAAGCAACTACAACTGTTGAGCTGACAACTGCACTTGTTGCAGGTACTGAAACAACAATCAACTTCAAATACCAAGATAAAGACTACACTGCTAAAGTAACTTTGGCTGCACCTAAGGTTGTTTCCGTAACTGCGCCAAACGCTAAGCAAGTAGTTGTTAAATTCAACCGTTCGATCGATGCTGACACTGTTGCTGACGGTGGAAGAGTAATTGATGGTGTTGTAAAAGTAACTAAAGTTGGAAGCAAAGACGACGAAGTTTCTAATGCAGTAGTTCACTTCAACGCTGACAAAACAGAAGCTACAATCACTCTGCCAGGCGTTAAAGCTCTTAAAGGTGACTACACAGTAGTTGTAACTGACGCTGTTAAGACAACTGCTGGTGAGAAGCTTCCTGCATTCACTAACTTGTTGAACGTAGCTGATACAGTAGCTCCAACTGTTGCATCTATTGTTTCTAGTGCTAAAGCAACAACTAAAGATGTATATGTAACTTTCAGCGAGCCGGTTAAAACTACTGGTATTATTGCTACTGTTAATGGTTCATCTTCTGCTGTAACTGTACAAAATGATACTTACACTGAGTTCAAACTGAGCGGAGTATCTTTGGATAGCGGCAAGACTTACGATGTATCCTTGCTGAATGTTACTGACTATGCTGGTAACGTAGCTAACCCTAACCCAATCAAAACTACAGTAACTGTAGTATCTGACGTTGCTGCTCCAGTTGTTAAGAGCGTAACAGCTATCAGCGACAAATTTGTTGAAGTTGAATTCGACAAAAACGTTGATCGTGCTTCGCTAGTAGGTAATGTTCGTCTGCTTAACACTGTAGGCGAAAGCCAAGGTACATTTACAGTTGTTACTAGTGACAACGGTAAGAAATTTACCCTGCAAACTCCATTGACTAGCTTCCCTAACTCCGGTACATTTGCTGGAACTATTGTGTTCGGAGCAACTGTTAAGGATACATTGGGTAATACTTTAGGAACTGCTTCTAGCCAACCGATCACTTTCACTAAGGATACTGTAGCTCCTACAGTTACAGCTATCACTTACACAACTTCAGGTAGTGTTAAAGGTCTGAACTTGAAGTTCTCTAAAGATGTTAATTTTGAATCAGGTGTCGTGACTCTGATCAACAATAAAACTGGTGAACCTAAAGTGATTTCTGGTACGCCTGCAGGTAGCGGCAAATCTTACACATTTACTGCTGTAAACGTAGATGCTGGTGATTACACAGTGCGTCTGCCAGAAGGACTCTTCAAAGATAAGTCTTTCTCTGGTAACAAACTTGCTGCAACTGTACTGACTGTATCTATCGGTTCAGTTACTACTGATACCAAAGCTCCTGAATTGTTTGGTCGAGGCATCAAATTCTATGACAGCGTGGAAGTAAGTAAAGCCGTTTACGGTGATGCTACTATCACTGTTGATCTGAAGGATGTTGATAGTGGTCTTAACAATGCGTCTCTGTTGGATTCTAACAGCTACACATTGAATGACAAAGCATTGCCAAGCGGTTCTTATGTAACAATTAAAATCCTTGATGATAAGGGTTATGAGGTAGCGGGTAGCGCAGAAAAACCGAAGTATGCTCGTGCAATCATCCATATTCCAAGTTCTTCCATTACTGAAACTAAGGAAGACTACAAATTGGTTGTAAACGGCATTACTGACGTAGCTGGTAACGCTATTGAAGCGGTTAGCGAGAAAGGTAAACTGACTAGCAGAGTTAGCCCACTTCTGACTTCCGCAGTAGTTTCCACTGGAAACTCTTTCGAGTTGATCCTTGGATTCTCTAAAGAAGTTGTAGATTTGACTAACCAATCTTTGGATTTCTACATCAATAACGATGTAGTAGGTTCCAAAGTGGTTTCCAAAGATTACTACACTGTAACTCCAATTAAGAACGGAACTGACAAAGGCAAATGGTCTATTACCTTCTCCAAGAAGGCTATTGATCCAGATGCAGCTAAAGATTCCGAACTGGATTTGAACTCCAATGTAGTTAACAGAATCATCGTTAAGATTGCTGAAAAAGCTCAAGTACACGACAAAGATGGCAACCTCATCAAAGACGGTACTGAAATTTCCGCTAAGTAATCTCCGATTACTGAAGCAAAGCATAGCCTCTTCGGAGGCTATGCTTTTTTTATAGCCATTTCAGATCTAATGAAGGAGGACATTGATGAAACCAGTATGGAAAGCTTCACTTGCAGCGCTGATATTGATTGGCGGAATATGGGCCGGATCGGTGATGAATATTACTGCCGAAGGAGCCGGTGTGGGCTCACAGCCTGGAACAGCAGATGATCCAGTAGTGACAAAGAGTTATGTAGACCAGCAGATTCAAAAAGCTTTGCAAGGTGGTATAGGTGTAGCACCTACCGCGACTGTTGCTCCCACAGCTACTGCAACCCAAGCGCCTATACAGCCTACAGCAACATCGAACCCAGCTAACACAACAAGTAACGAGTCCGTAATTGTCGATGTAAAGCCTGGTCAAAGCTTAATTGCTTCGGCTGGTGCAGAATTTATCGTACGTGCAGGTAAGGCGGTTATCTTTTCACAGGATGCTAATGGCGTTGCTGATCTAACGGATGGTAAAGATTTAGGTAATGGAGTGTCAGCTCCCACCAACCATTTATTATCCTTCCCCCGCGATGGACGAGGCATTGCTGTTCAGGAAGGTCAAACACTGGGGCTTGTAGTTATGGTTCGTGGTGGATATACTTTGAAATAATAAAGAATCAACGTTAACTGTTATTTCTTCTTAAATTATGCCCATGAATAGAAACGATTATACTTGACGGTTTGTCAAGCTAAGTGCGACACTTCGGCCATGAAAGATTCATTAGCGGTCATCCAACCTAGACACCTTCGAGGACGGTCGTTAATCAGGCGAATGGCGTCGGCCAATTCCTCATCCGTAACCTCTGCGAAGTCGTGTCCTTTAGGAAAGAATTCTCGCAAAAGACCGTTGCCGTTTTCATTAGAACCTCGCTGCCAGGAAGAGTAAGGATCCGCGAAATAGACTTTCAAATCGTGAACGTTTTCCAATGCAGCATAAGAGGCAAACTCTTTCCCGCGATCGGTTGTAGCACTCTGAAAAGCGGCTGGTGGGTACTGGCTGGCAGCCACACCAAAGGCTATCTCCATGGAGTGGGCCGTACGGTCTGGCATCTTTAGCGCCATGTACATCCTTGTCTTACGTTCGATAAAAGTAGCCGCACAAGCGCGGCTCTTTCCTCGGCTCGAAACAACGGTATCTAGCTCCCAATGACCAAAGGTTTCTCGTTTGCGAACCTCCTTGGGACGCTCGCTTATTGGGGTTCCAACCAGAAATCGACCACGGGTTTCCAGTGGGTTACGACGCTTTCCTTTATGACGAAGGTGCTTGACTTCCACTGTTGCAAGAAGGCCTGCATAGAGCCATCTATAGATGGTCTTGAAGCATGCGAACACCTTTCCCTCCCGTCTTCGCTTCTCAGCTATTTGCTCGGGGGACCAAGTTTGCTTTAGCTTCTCTTGGAGTTCCTCAGCAAGCTCAGGAGTGAACTTTCCGTTAGGTATGCTGGCTGCTCTGCGCTGCTTATAGGCTTTTTTTGAGGATAATGATTCATACGATTCTTGAGAGCAAGACCGTTTGATCTCGCGGGAAATGGTGGCATGATGACGTCCGAGTTGGCGGCTGATTGCCCGAGCCGACCAACCTAGTCGATATAAGATCTCTAGTTGTCCGCGCTCAACTATGCTAAGAAGGGAGTAGCTCATGTTGGATTCTCCTGTAATCATGGTGGTGTGGTAACTTCCATTTTACACGAATTCGATCATGGGCCTTTTGTTTTCTTAGGTGTCGCACTTCATATTACAATCCGTCACTTAAAAATTAAACATACAACGTTTGTTTCAAGCGGCACTCTTTTCCTGGATTAACAAACATTAAGCCGGTTGAAGGTATGTCTGTATGCGCACAATAGACCTGTATTCTTACAATATGCAGGAGGTGCAGTACATGGCACGTAATAATCGTAAAGTCGTACCTGAAAGTCGGACAATGCTAAAGCAAATGCAATATGAAATTGCAGCGGAATTTGGATTATATGGGCCATCCTATGGTGGTGGAGCGGATACGGAGTTTGCTTCTGAACTGGGCTTCACAAACGCATCTTCACGAAGTCAATACCTGGGTCATCTAACTTCCAGAGATAACGGCTCTGTTGGCGGAGAAATTACGAAGAGACTCATCCAGCAAGCGCAAGAATCATTGTTTTAATTATAAATTACCAGGTACCAACGAAACCGGGTGGAATTGACAGCTTCTTTTAAATAAGATAATATGACTTCTGAGGAAAGCAATCGACCTTTTCCCTGTGGAAAAGGTTCATTTTTTTGAAGACATACACATTTTAGTTGCTTTCTAATATATTCTTTTGGACTATTTATCTGTTAAAATATTCATATCATTCGTATAGGAGGTTGATGTTCATGTCTATCAAAGGACGCCACTTATTTACTTCTGAATCAGTAACGGAAGGGCACCCGGATAAAATCTGCGATCAGATTTCTGATGCTGTACTTGACGCTTTTTTGGCTAATGATCCAAACGCCCGTGTTGCCTGCGAGGTGGCTGTAGCCACTGGACTAGTTTTGGTAATTGGTGAAATCAGCACCAAGTCGGAATATGTAGATATTCCGGCGATTGTGCGCAACACTATTAAAGAAATTGGTTACACAGATGCCAAGTATGGTTTTGACTATAATACTAGTGCCGTGCTGACCTCTCTGAACGAGCAGTCAGCAGATATCGCCCAGGGGGTTAATGCTGCTCTGGAGAACCGTGATCCTGCACAGGTTGCTGAAGAAACTGCCAACATTGGTGCTGGAGATCAGGGACTTATGTTTGGCTTTGCAACCAATGAGACGCCAGAGCTGATGCCACTTCCAATCGCTTTATCTCACAGGATTGCTCGTCGTTTGTCTGAGGTGCGCAAGAATGGTACGTTGGATTATTTGCGTCCCGATGGTAAGACTCAGGTTACTATTGAATACCAGGATGAGAAGCCTGTACGCGTAGACGCAATTGTTGTATCTACACAGCATGCGGAAGAAATCACGTTGGAGCAGATTCAAGCAGATATCAAGGAGCATGTAATTCTGCCTGTGGTTCCTGCTGAGTTGCTTGACGGGGAGACAAAATATTTCATCAATCCTACGGGCCGCTTTGTAATTGGTGGACCACAAGGTGATGCCGGCCTGACTGGACGTAAGATCATCGTCGATACCTATGGCGGATATGCACGTCATGGCGGTGGCGCATTCTCCGGTAAAGATCCAACTAAAGTAGACCGTTCTGCAGCGTATGCAGCACGTTATGTAGCCAAAAACCTTGTAGCGGCTGGTCTTGCCGACAAATGTGAAATCCAGCTGGCTTATGCCATTGGTGTAGCGAATCCTGTTTCGATTAATGTAGATACATACGGTACAGGTAAAATCAGTGAGGAAAAGCTGTCGAAGCTGATCAGCGATAACTTTGATCTTCGTCCTGCCGGTATAATCTCCATGCTAGATCTGCGTAAGCCGATCTATAGACAAACAGCAGCTTATGGACACTTTGGACGTACAGATGTTGATCTTCCTTGGGAACGCGTAGACAAGGCTGAATTGCTGAGATCTCTGTCGGGTATCTAAGTCAGAATTTGGATATGGGCCTAGCAATCTATTTGTTGCAAGCAATTATATTTTGATCATATAACACCTCTAAATTGCTACTTCGATTGAAGTGGAGATTTAGGGGTGTTTTTTTGTCAGCACAAGAGTTGAAGATGTAGGAGCTTCTTGAAACAGCTCTACTAAACTTTGGAAGCCCTTCAACCGAAATATAAGAGTATATGCGCTACGATAAAATGTGAAGTACGGCTTGAGAGGAGTTATCGAAGAATGAAAAAGAAAATCTCCATGTGGACGGCATTCTTTTTAGCAGGAGAGTTGTTATTAGGATCGGTCAGTACATCAATCGGGATCGGGAGTTCGGCAGTGTATGCTGCTTCTGAATTCGGTATTAATGTCTCCCCGGGACAGGGAGTAGCTTTTGTAAATGTAGCCACTACACTTAGATTGAGCTTTGACCGGTTGGTGAATCCCCAATCTGGTGAAATTAGCATCACCCCTAAAGGCGCCAGTACGCCTTTTGTAACGATTCCTATAGGCAGTTACGGATTAATAGGTACTTCCAAGGATTACGAGCTTAAATGGGGAGCTGGACAACTACTGGCCCCGAATAAAACCTATACAGTTACTATACCAAAAGGCGTATTTAAAGACGCTGATGGCAATGAGTCGGGACTTACTGTATGGGATTTTACAACCGCTCCCGAGGTCAATAATGAGATTACAGTCAGTGCGTTCTCTCCTGCCAATAATACAAGAGTAGATGCTGGCACCTTGGCGCAGATCAGTTTGAAGCTTAATAAGAAGCTGATACCGGGCGGTGGCTCTGTGAAACTGATCTCCTCAGCCGACAATTCGACCGTTCAAAGCTTTAGGATGGTGGACGGTGAACCTGGTGTAGATATACAGAGCAGTGCGGACGCTACTTCAGTCACTTTAAACCTGGCTAATAAGCTGAAGGTTGGGGCGAATTATTATGTATTAATTGATGCTTATGCGTTCAAGGATGATGATTCCAGAACGTTCATAGGCATCTCGAACGGCAGTGCATGGGCATTTTCAACCAAGGCAGTAGCAGACTTCCCGGTGACTCCTTTTCCGGCGAACAACGCGGGAGAAATATCTACCACCGGATCTCTTGCACTTACCTTTGACCGTCCGATGAAGCCAGTGTCCGGAGTGATTATTGTGGCTGCTGGTGGGGTCATTGATGGCAACACCAGATGGCTTGATGTAAATTCTACTGGGGTCACTGGTGGTGGGAGCAATGTGATTACGCTGTATCCGGCTTCTACAGCATCTCCACTGCTGAACGGTACTGCTTATACAGTCACAATACCTCAGGGTTCTTTTTACGATCAGGATGGTAATTTGTTTCCGGCTTCGGGTCCATATACTTGGAAGTTTACGACAGTCTCCCAGGCAGGACCTAGTGTATCGTCACTAAATCCGTCTGATCGCAGTGAGGGTGTCCCGATCAACAAAACATTTGCAATTACGTTTAGCCGAGATGTCAATTTCAATAGTTCTATAGCGAATGGTGTCACCTTATTTAAAAGTAGCGGAGTTAAAGTTCCAGCTTCCGTTACTAAAGGCACTACGGCCAGAGAGTATCTCATCACGCCAGCAGCAACATTGGATGGAGATACGACCTACTATATTGATATCTCCAAAGGTGCTTTTATCGATGCAACAGATTCCAAAATTCTATATGATGGTTTAAGCGGGAAGAGCTCTTGGAGCTTCCGTACTGCAGTTATTGATAAAACAGCGCCACAGCTATCAGGCGCACAGCTAGAAAATAACCGGACAATTCGGCTGAGATACAATAAATCATTGAATTCTTCGGCTGCGCTACTGACCTCTAGTTTTGCGGTGACCGTAAATGATGAGAAACGGCCTATTGATAGTGTCTATATTCAGGGTGACAGTGTATTTGTAGTCCTAAGCACCGGCGTTGCTGTGGGTCAGGTTGTTAGAATCACGTATTCCGGCGGATTGCGGACTATACAGGACACCAGTGGGAATGCCGCAAGTACGTTTTCTTCTAGAGAGGTAACGAATACCGTTGAATCTTCGATGCCGACACCAAAGGACGGAAGAATCTCCGGTCGGTCAGTGGTGCTTAATTTTAATGATACCCTTAAACCAGTAAATTCCTACGCATATAGCCAGTTCGCAGTAACAGCAGATGGATATTCGCTTGGAATTAGTTCTATCAGCTCTAGCGGGAATACTGTATATCTGACAGTGAACAGTGACGCAGGGAATGGTACGGTAGTCCGGGTATCGTATAATGCGTCCTCGTATCCTTTACAAAACCAATTTGGACAAAATATAGCGGACTTCAGCGAGTTCTTTATTCGGAATACCAATGACACCATTCCTCCAGAATTCCAAAGTGCCACGGGTGCCGGAAATAAAATTACGCTAAGCTATAATGAAGGGCTCTCTACCACAAACCTGCCGATGAACAGTCAGTTTTCAGTGCTTGTAGGAAATACGCCTAACTATGTAACCAATGTAGCTGTCAGCGGCTCACAGGTCATTTTGACGCTACAGAGTGCTTTGGCAGTAAACAAAGACGCGACGATTTCATATGTGCCAGGAACATCGGGAATCAGCGACCTGAACGGTAATCGTGCAGCCTATATTAACCTGCAGCCAGTGACGGTGTCATCAACCACCGCAGTGAGTGAGGTTACCAGTGCGACAGTTAATGCGGATGAGCTTATTGTGACGTTCAATAAGAATATGCAGGCTTCATCTACCTTGTATAATAATCAGTTCGGAGTGAGAGTTGATGGTAGTACTGTAGGCGTGCAAAGCTATGCCTTGTCCGGTACAACATTGAAACTTGTTCTCTCAACGGTTGTAAAAAGCGGACAGAAGGTTGATATGTCCTACATGATTGGTTCAGGATTGATCAAAGACCTTAATGGGAATAGCCTTGCTTCCTTTAATGGATTGACTGTGCAGAATCTGACAGGGACTACGTCAGGAAATGGTAATCGTCCAGCTTACCTGGGGACACTCGCGGCGAGTGAGTTCGGTGTGGAATATGCTCTCTTAAAAAGCGATTCTGCATCTGTTGCCGATGAACGTTCTTTGTATAACCAATCTGTTAAAAGATACAGCCTGACATCCGATCGTGTAGCTGCTAGTTACGAGTATCTGGATAAGGCAGGAAGTCCAATTCTTGCTTTTGAGGTGCCTGCTACTGAACGTTCAGCGTATGTATCTGTTCCGCTGAAACCTTTGCTTGATGCGGTAAACCGGAACAAAAATGCTAAGCTCATTATTCGTTTCGGTGAGAACCTCTACAGTATTGCACTTAATGATATTGATATGAACAATCTTGTTACCACCTTGATCGCAGATGCCAGCAGCGTCTCGTTGGTGCTACGGATGGAGAGCGTTCCAGGCGGAACCTTCGCACCGTTTGAACAAAAACTTCAAGGCCAAGGATTGCAGCCGATCACAGGTTTGATGGATGTTCGAATGACAGCTGTAACAGGCAGTAACTTTGCCAATTCACAGCCCGTCAATGTAAAAGGGGAGTATACAGTCCGTACGACAGCATCTTTAAACAGTGCCCAAACTTCGGCGGCTCGCTTGGATCTGACGTACTATGATGCCGTGTATCTGCCTACTAAAGTCAGCAAGTCCGGAAACTATACGCTGCTCCGTGCCCTTACCCCAGGTAACCTAGTTGTGGGAACGTTTTTGTCCACACGTACCTTTACTGATATGGGCAATCATTGGAGCAACAGTGTTGTTGCAGAACTTGCAGCAAAGAACATCATCGATAACAGCTATGGCTCTACTTTCAAGCCAGGGCAGAAGATTACACGAGCCGAATTCGCGGTGATGCTAAGCAGAGGACTAGGATTGCAAGGAGACCGTGATGCCGCAGGACGCTTCCGTGATGTTCAGCCATCTACGCAAACAGGCGATTATATTGGTGCTGCAGCTAAAGCAGGTATTATTAACGGGAATACAGATGCTACTTTCCGGCCGAATGACAATATTACCCGCGAGCAAATGGCTATTATGATGATTCGTGCTATGGAGTACACTGGAAATTATATTACGCTTACGGGTACTCCTTCAGGAGCGCTGAGCATCTTCAAAGATAAGGCCAAAATTCAGAATATGAGTGCCGAATTTGTGGCCAAAGCAGTTCAGTCTGGCATTATTCTCGGCATGCCAGGGGGTACATTCCTGCCACAGGGTAATGCTACTCGTGCGGAAGGTGCGGTTATGCTACAGCGGATGCTGAGCAAAGTGGGATATTTGTAATAACTGAATATTGATGAAGAAGAGGTAGAATTTGTTTCAAGCCCGACTCATAGAGTCGGGCTTTTTTTGTAGGCACAAGCATGAAACCGTTCGTCACTGCACGAACATTTGCCACTGTGAAAGCTCTTAATCTCGCAATTTTCGCAACTTTTCGGGCTAAATCAAGTCTATTATTGATGTATACTAGGAAAATAGGACATGGATTTCCAGACTTTGTGAATAGAATTGAAGAGTAGAATAAGAGATGGGAGAGTTATTCTGAAATGAACAATGCTTTCACGGGTAAGCAACGTAACGAGTCTGTGCAGGAGAGAAGAACAACGACTGCAAAAAGATGGGTCGCCGCCTCATTGGCAGGCGTGCTTTGGATCATGCCGGTAATCGGTAGTGAATTTATGAGTCCATGGACAGCGAACAATGCTTCTATTGCAGCTGCGGCAACGGCACTAACAGTCAACAAGCTCAGTGAGGATGTTATTACCTCTGGAGCCGTTATGATGAAGTATAAATATACAGCTGTACGCTCGGGAAAAAGCGCCACCGGATTGGCAGATGTGATCCGCGTCGACCTGAGTAATCCTTATGTTTCCCTGGATGTCATGACAGGTAAGGGCGGTACGCTGACCACTCGTCAAAGTACTGGGGGTATGGCGAAGGAGACGGGCGCAGTCGCAGCGGTAAACGGAGATTACTTCAATACTGGAGGAGAGGGTTCTCCTATTGGTGGGCAAGTATCTGGTGGAGTGCTGGTGTCCACGCCTTCCCAGTTGGATGGCATGTACGCTTTTGCCGTGACGAAAGACCGGAAACCGATCATTGATGAGTTCAGTTTCCAAGGTACGGTATCCTCGGGGGATGGAAGTCAATTCCCACTCTCAGGTGTCAACAAAGGGGCCTATAATCCGGAAGGCGGCACTTCTACCTACAGCCATGCGAATGCCTTGTACATATATACTGATGTATGGACGGCGTTGGATCGGCCCAAGAATAGTTCTACTACTCCGACAGAGGCACTGGTAGAGAACGGTATAGTTACTAAACTCTCTGAAAATGCTGCCCTGCCGATGGCTGTCCCCAAGGGTGCTTTTATTCTGCGTGGACACGGACAAGCAGCCAAGTTTATGATGGATCATTTGACGGTTGGTCAACCCGTAACCAGCACTTATTCACTTATTTCCAAAACAACACAGCAGGCTTTAGATCCGAGCACGCTGCAAACGATGATCGGTGGACATACGATTCTCGTAAATAACGGGAAGGCATCGTCGTTCTCCCGCTCTACGAGCAGCATTGACGGTACCCGTGCTCGTACGGCACTGGGTTATTCCCAGGATGGTCGTTATGTGTATGTGATAGCTGTAGAGAAGAACAACAACAGCACCGGAATGTCACTCAGCGAACTTCAGTCCTTCATGACTAATATTGGAGTCTGGAAAGGGCTTAATCTGGATGGTGGCGGTTCTACAACCATGGTTGACCGTCCGCTTGCCGAAACTTCCACTACACTGACTTTTAATACAGAGTATGGTACAGAGCAGAGAAGTGTCGTTAATGGACTCGGCGTGTACACCTCTGCTCCGCAGGGTGAAATAAAAGGCATTAAGATTAGTGGTAATACTACATTGTTGATCGGTCAGAAGGCGACTTACTCTTTGAAGGGGTATGACACTTATTACAACCCGATTGACGTTGCAGCTGGAAATCCTACATGGAAATCCAGTGGCGACAGCGTGACTGTCAAAGCAGGTGAAGTTACAGCCGTGAAGCCCGGAACCGTCACATTGACGGCAGCCAGCGGTGGGGCAAGCGCAGATACCAAGGTGACGGTACTGGGTGGGATTGACCTGAATAGCTTATCCATAGGAACCGCAACAGCGCCACTAACAGCCGGAGCTTCGGTCTCGGTTCCAGTAACAGCCGTTACAAAGAGTGGGGCGTCCGTGGCAGTTCCAGCTTCTGCATTGAAGTGGGAATTTGTTGGTTTCAAAGGCAGTGTACAGGATGGTAAGCTGACGGTAGCTTCTGTAGATGAAGGCGTCACTACCGGTTATGCAATTGCCCGATATGATGGTTTCAGTACCGCTGTTGTGCTATCGAAGGCGGCGGCTACGCCTTGGGAGGATTTTGAGAATGTGAATTATCCAATCGCGTTCACCACTAATGCTTCCGGTGTGAAGGGAACGGCAGTCGTTACGGACGGAGGACCTGATCGCGTAGGCTCGAAGGTGTTGTCCATGAGCTATGATATGACTGCTGGCAGCGGTAAAATGTATGCTTACGCACAGTTTAATGGAACGAATGGCAAAGCAATCCCTGCTACAGCTACCTCGATGTCTGTGGATGTCATGGGTGACAAGAGCCTAAATTGGATGCGAGCAGAAATCGTGGATAACAGCGGTGCAACCGTATATGTCGATCTGGCTAAGGTGATTGATTGGACGGGATGGAAGAGTCTGAACATCGATCTAACAGGTTCAGGTATCAAATTCCCGGCGACACTTAAACGTCTCTATGTTGTGAATGTAGAAGAGGGACAGGATGAGCGGTCGAAGACAGGAACGGTAGCTTTTGACAATATTACTTTTACGATGCCGTCGCTATCAAGTGAGGCGGGTCTTCCGAAAGGTACAGCGTCAATGGTCATCGGTTCCAAAACAGTTACTGTGAACAGTCAGAAAAAGCCGATAGATGTGGCCCCGATTGTTAAAGACAACAGTACCTATGTGCCGATTCGTTACGTACTGGATGCCTTTGGAGGGACTGCAACGTGGGATCCGGTTACCAAAAGAATTCTTGTACTGCGCGGGTCGAAGGTACTCGATCTGACGCTGGGCAAGAAGGAATATGTCTTGAACGGAAAACGTCAAATTGCTGAAGTAGCTCCTTTACTCCTACAAGGCAGGACTTTAGTACCGCTCAGATTGGTTTCTGAACAATTGGGATTAACCGTAAAATGGGAACAGAACACGAAGACCGTAACTATCGAATCGTGATATGTTAATATAAAGGCAAGCCTTTAACAACGATCCGATAGAAATGGGGCAAGCATCCGTGGAATTTCAAGCCGATGCGATAGATCGCGTCATCAAGAACACCATCGACGTGATGGAGAGCAGCAAGTATCAGATATATGAAATCCTGCAGGTAGCGCGTGACGAGCTTGTTGCCCTCACTAAAGAACTGCAGCGTGTGATGGAAGAAACGGATGAAACATTGCAAAAGGTAGATAAGCTGGAACTGCAATACCACCGCTCCCGTATCCGGCTGACGGAAGTCAGCCGTGATTTTGTCCGTTATTCGGAGAAGGATATACGCATTGCCTATGAAAAAGCAACGGAACTTCAGCTTGAGCTGATGATGACACGCGAGCGCGAGGCTTATCTGCGAACCCGTCGTGATGAATTGCAATTGCGTGTCCGCAGTGTCGAAAATTCGGTGGAACGTGCGGAATCGATTGGTTCACAAATGAGTGTAGTCCTAGAATATTTGTCTGGGGAACTGGGACAAGTGACCCGAATTGTCGAATCGGCGAAGAATCGCCAGATCATTGGACTCAAAATTATTCTGGCCCAAGAAGAGGAACGGAAGAGAATTGCCCGGGAAATTCATGACGGTCCCGCTCAAATGCTGGCGAATCTAGTCCTTAGGACGGAAATTGTTGAAAGAATGCTGGTAAAGCAGGAATTTGGGCTGGTGCAGGACGAAGTAATAGACTTGAAAGGGCAGGTTCGTTACAGCCTGGAGGAAATGCGCAAGGTTATTTTTAACCTTCGTCCGATGGCGCTCGACGATTTGGGACTAATTCCGACATTACGGAAATATGTGCATGATTTTGAGGAGAAGACGAAGATCCGCACCTCTTTTGAGACCAGAGGCAAGGAATATCGCCTTTCTTCAGCCATGGAAGCGGCGGTATATCGCCTTGTCCAGGAAGCACTGTCCAATGCTGCAAAGCATGCCTACCCTAGCTATGTATTGGTGGAGATCACCTATCAGGCACAGTTAATGAAGATTGTGGTAAGAGATAATGGATTGGGGTTCAATGTGCAAAAAATGAAGACAGAACAGGGCAGCCGGGAAAGCTTCGGCTTGCTGGGAATGCGCGAACGCGTGGAGCTTCTGGAAGGAAGAATGGAAATTGAATCAGCCGAGAACCAGGGCACAACAATCGTAATTCACATTCCGACGAATGTGGAGAAGGGAAAGGAGTAATACAATGGAGAACCAGAGCTCTGAAAAAATGTCTATAAAAGTGCTTTTGGCGGATGATCATCAGCTTTTTCGTGAAGGACTCAAAAGGATTTTGAACATGGAGGAAGATATCGAGGTCATCGGAGAATGCGGCGATGGCATTCAGGTCCTGGAATTTTGCAATGTCACCAAGCCGGATATTGTCTTGATGGATATCAATATGCCAGTTGAGAACGGCGTGGAGGCTACGCAAAAGCTCCGGGAGATGTTCCCTGATGTAAAGGTTATTATTTTATCCATTCATGATGATGAGAGCTATGTGTTTGAGACGCTGCGTAAAGGTGCCAACGGGTACCTGTTGAAGGATATGGAAGCAGAATCACTGATCAATGCTATCCGATCGGTATGCGGCGGCCATGCTTTTATCCATCCAAAGGTGACTGGGAAGCTGATCAATCAACTTCGTCGCATGACTTATCTGAACGAAACGGGTGCAATGGCAGAGACAACGGTGAAGGAAGCTGGTGTCAAATTCGTTGCCGGAGACAATAATCCGCTGACCCGTCGTGAAGCCGAAGTACTGCGTCTGATGGCAGAGGGCAAGAGCAATAAAATGATTGGTGAATATCTCTTTATCAGTGAGAAAACCGTCAAGAACCATGTCAGTAGTATTCTGCAGAAGATGGAAGTGGATGATCGCACGCAGGCTGTAATTAACTCGATCAAGTACGGTTGGGTAACTTTGTAAATTATCTGATGTTTTAATAGAGCGTTTTGGAGTAGTTACGTATCTGGGACTTACGTTACATAGTATTTTAAATGTCCGGTAGTCTGGTGTCTGTATACCAAGGTGATCGGAAGAATAAGAAACTGTTACGCCTGTCTTTGCCCCCTGGTTGTTGTCTGCAAAGATGAGGGATGATTAACCAGGGGGCAGCAGCGTCCGAGAATCCGGCTTGTAACATGAAATGATGTGGGCTGTCACCGACCCCTAAGTAGCGGCATATATTGTCGGTATACAGAGGAGGTGCATCTCCATGGTAGCTCAATTAATATGGATTGCAGCGGTTTATTCATCCGCAGTAGCCCTTGTTCACGTGCTGCATATCCGGGAGAAGTCCCGTCAGGCACGGGAATCCGGAAAGTGGATTCAATATATTCTTATCACTCGAAATCACGAATCTGTGGTGGAATGGTATATTCGGGCATTGACGTTTCATGCTTTTCTTACAGGAAAGCCCTTACGAGTGCTTGTGATGGACGATAACTCCAGTGATACAACAATGGGGATCGTATCCAGGATGGCCAGGAGCGGCTGCTCCCTTGACATGGCAACCGCTGTGCCTGCTCTCGGCCAGGAAGAAATGTCGAAATCGCAGGGAATTATACTGGATTTGCGGTTGTCGGGGCAAACCGTCCGGTGGCCTATGATGCAGGTGGATGGAAGTAGGGGATCAAAATCAAAGCATGGCGATATTTAAATAACTATGTAAGTAATGGGTGAAGCACACTCTCCGGTAAATAGGGGAGTGTGCTTTTTTGTATGTCTTGTGTCATGGAATCTGGAAAAGAAAGGATGGAGATAGAAGGCCATTGCTGTGCTGCAATTCAGTATTGGCAGTTGAATCTCCTGATTATATGGGGTCAGCTCATTGAGGAGGGATTGTGATGAAAGCTGCAATTTATGCTGTGGATTGCAATGGTACATGGAGGATGTGGATTTCTCTGGCGCCAGTTGTGGATTTTTATTGGTGGCAAGATCAGGAGAAGAAAGCTGGAGAGTGGAGTCATGCCGAAGCGGTGGAGCGTCTGGTTCTGCTCTCGCTGGAAATGCCCCTGGCTTGGGCGGTACTCCTTCATGACCGATTCCGGTCGGAAAAACATATGCACACTTGGGGCAGCAAGGAGTGGAGTAAATACATAAAGGATATTCTTCAGCCTGAACTAAAGGCAGATGGGGAAGACGGTGTCATAGGGCACTCAAAGCGTTTGGTAGACGGAATTTCGATTTGGAAATGTGAGGGTGACAGCTGGAGATTGACAGATGCTCTTGAATGGAATAGCAACTTTAGAGATCGGAGTGACAGAGAAGAGGTGACTTTCCTTGGGGGAAGAATCGAGAATCTGGCCCTGCTGGCTAGCCAAGCAGAGCAGTTGGTAAATGCAGTGTCCGGGCGATCCCTGCTTGAAGCGGAGCTGGAAGCACTGCTGCTGGATCAAAGCCCGGAATTAAGCGGTCATTGGCGCCGCGCTGCCCAGCTGGCGCATTTGCAAGGGCGGCTGAGCATTGAAGCCGCTGTTGGTGTGGGTGAGGCCGCGCGTGGCGGAGCCGCGCGTCAAGGGCTACGCCAGCTCCCGTTGGTCGCTGGCGCTCTGCGTGCGGCCGCGGCCTGTCCGCCGCACCTAGGCTTCCAGCGCGGCTTCGCCTCGCGCCGCGCCCTCCCACGCTGCCGTCGCTGCGGCAGCGCTGCCACTGCCCGCACACCCTGTGCTGCGTGCGGGCTCTCGGGCTGCGCCTACTGCGAGGCCTGCCTCGCACTTGGTCGCAGCCGGGCTTGTACGCTGCTGCTGCGCAGCGCAGCGACCCCGGCCGTGCAATGCACGGCCAGCTCTGACCCCACCGTGGCGGCACGCCGGTGGGGGCTTAGCGCGGCCCAGGCGGGAGCCGCCGGAGCTGCGCTGGCTTTTCTGGCGGAGCGGCGGCAGCGCTCCGCCGTCCCGAGCCCAGAGCGTTTCCTGCTCTGGGCAGTGACAGGAGCGGGAAAAACGGAGATGATTTTTCCGCTTTTGGAGGCCGTGCTCGGCGCCGGAGGCCGGGCGCTCGTAGCAACACCGCGGCGCGACGTTGTACTGGAACTGGCGCCGCGGCTAGGACGGGCTTTCCCGGCGGAGAGCCTCGCCGTACTGTACGGCGGCAGCGCAGAGCGCTGGGTGGGCGCCCGGATGACATTGGCGACGACCCATCAGCTGCTGCGCTTCTATCACAGCTTCGATCTCGTTATCATAGATGAGCTAGATGCCTATCCCTACCATAACGATCCGATGCTGGCCTATGCGGCAGGGCAGGCGTGCAAGCCGGACGGATGTTTCATCTACCTGTCCGCCACGCCGCCGATGGACATGCAGCGTCAAGTCAAATCAGGGAAGCTGGCCCATGCCAGGGTTCCGGTTCGTTTCCACGGGCATCCTTTGCCTGTACCGCGGCATTTGGCTGCGGACCCGGTGAGAATCTGTCTGAAACGGGGCGCTTTGCCGAAGAAGCTGATTCAAGAGCTACAAATATCGCTGGACCGCAGCGCGCAGATTTTTTTATTTGTATCCCGTATAGCCCACATCGAAGGTTTGCTGCTGCTTCTGCGTCGCCGCTTCCCAGGTGTGGCAATAGAAGGGACCTCGTCTCAGGACGTAGCAAGAGGGGAAAAAGTGACGGCATTTCGTGACCGTAGCATTTCTCTACTGGTGACGACAACGATCCTTGAGCGAGGGGTAACTGTACCGCGGAGCGATGTGTTTATCTTAGATGCGGACAGTTCTCTTTTTGATGAGGCTTCACTTGTTCAAATGGCCGGCCGAGCTGGGCGTTCCAAGGATGATCCAGCGGGCAGGGCCTTCCTCATCTCTCCGCAGTGGAACCGTTCGCAGCGGGGGGCCATCAACCAGATTCGTACCATGAACCGAATTGCTCGTCAAAAGGGTTACCTTCATAAGGAGGGTTTCTAATGAGTATGCTATCACGATGGTTGAGAAAAGCAGAACAGTTGCTAGCGCCTCCCTTAACCAGGTGTCTGATCTGCGGGAAGAACAGTCAGGGACCGTCGCCTTTGCCCGAAGTCTGTTCAAACTGTGCTGTCACGATACCGTGGATACAGGTTCCCCGCTGCACCACATGCGGAAGGCATGTAGGCTGCCCGGATTGTACGCGAACTAATGAACCTACCTCACTGATTTGCAACCGTAGTGCCGTGGCTTATAACGAGGTGATGCGTGAATTGATAGGGCAATATAAATATAGAGGGAATGAGAAATACACTATTCTCCTCGGCTTAATGTTAGACAGGGCTTATGGTTTGCTGAAGGCGGAGCAGGATAGAGAAAGACAGTCTCAGCTAAGGGAACAGAGAAGGACCTCTCTCTTTTCTTTTCTAGGCTATAAAGGAGGAGACCCGTGGCGAGCGGATCTGCTGGTTCCCGTTCCGGTCAGTGGGGCCAGACTGGAGGAGCGGGGTTTTAACCAGGCAGAACGTTTAGGTCATGTATTGTCCACGCGCAGGGGAATCCCACAGCTTGCCTTGCTCCTTCGCACTCATCATACGGGAAAGCAGAGCTTTAAGAGCCGGGCCGAACGGCTATCGGACATGAAGCATGCCTTTGCCATTGATTCTGGGATGACGGATAGATTCACTGACTGGCTACAGACACGACGTAACCAAGGTGCTCCTCTGCGCGTCATTATAGTAGATGATATTTACACTACAGGAAGCACATTACGTGCCTGTGCTGAGCCCCTGCAGCGTCTTGCAGACGAGTGTGGCGTAGCTGTGGAGATCCGCAGTTTGACTCTGGCCCGCTCCTAGGGAACTAATTCTTTGTATATCCATTGCAAGAGATGGACGAATGCTCTTCAATCATGTAATCTAGGAGCATAAGAATTGTAATGTTTGCACAAAATGTATGGGAGGAGCGGCTGCTTTTTATGAATCTCGACAATTGTCCAAGGTGCGGCCGGTTATACGTCAAGAATCTCATGGAGCTATGCCAGCCCTGTATCAAGGAACTGGAGCATGAATATGAGATCTGCGTAATTTACTTGCGAGAGAATAGAGGAACTAACATTCAGGAATTGTCCGATGCCACGGGGATTTCCATTAAAGAGATTACCCGCTTTATTCGGGAAGGTAGGATTTCCATAGCTAACGCACCCAATATGGTGTATCCATGCGAAGTATGCGGAACCCTGATTAGGGAAGGCCATATGTGTGACAGTTGCCGCAATCGTCTGCGGAAGGATCTCACTAATGCCGCCAAGGAAAGCGCCGCTGCAGATTCCGGTCATTCTCAAGAGGGTGCATACCGCGCTATAGATAAGCTCCGTTAGCCTTAAATCTGCAAAAAAACGTTTGCAGCTATAAAGAATGTTTCAACACACGCCGATAAACTTAGTAAAGATTATCGGCTTTTTTATTTTAGAAAGAAGGTGGCAGTTATGAAAATTAACGAGACCGGACGAATTAACGCGATTAACCCCTATCAACGGAGTGCCGAATCGCAAAGGCAGGAACAAATGAAGAAAAATTCGCGCAAGGATGAGGCTACCTTTTCTGATGAAGCCTTGAAGCTCTTGCAGGCTCAGAACAGCGGTAAGGTAGATGCTGACCGCGCCGTTAAGATTGAAAGCTTGAAACAGCAGGTCTCCGCTGGAACTTATCAAGTAGACGCAGCCAAACTCGCAGAGAAACTCGCCCCCTATTTTAAGCAATCCTCCGAGAATTAGGTGAATTCATCCATGGCATTGACAACATTGATCGAACTGCTGGAGCGGCTGAACGAGGTGCATATCCAGATGCTGGATTTGGCCGCTACCAAGAAGCAGGCAATTATGGAGAATAAGATTGAGATGCTGATTCAAATTATTAATAAGGAATCCAAGCAGATGAAAACAATTGAGCAGTTAGAAGAAGAACGTGCGCAAGCGATTTATGCATTTTTGCAGGGCGCAGGCATTCGTTCGAATCTTAACCTCAATCTGTCCGAACTGTCGCGACTTGTGTTCGATCTGGATGAGAAGCAAAGGCTGTTACATATTCAGAGGAAACTTGCTGGAACACTTCAGCAGTTGAAAGAGGCCAATGCGCTTAATCAACAATTGATCCAACAATCGCTCTCTTATATTGATTTTTCAATTGAAAGCATGTCCTATTATTCAGAGACCGAAGCAACTTATCATCATCCGGCAGAAAAATCAGGTGGAGTACAGCGCTCTGGACTGTTTGATACCCGTGCCTAATTATGGAGGAATAAAAGATGACCTCGACATTTCATAGTATAGAAACCGCTAAGCGAAGCCTGAATACCCATACAGCTGCACTAAATACAACTGGGCATAATATCTCTAATGCTAACACAGAGGGGTATTCCAGACAAATTGTAAAAATGAATGCTTCTCTCCCTATGGAGGCTTATGGGTTTTTACGCACAACTGCAGCCGGACAAATGGGTACAGGTGTTGAATTCAAATCCATTGAGCGTGTAAGACAAAGTTTTTTGGATGATCAGTACCGCAATGAAAATTCTAATCTTGGTAATTGGAATATCCGTCACGATTCTTTACAGAAACTTGAATCTATAATGAATGAGCCTTCCGATACTGGCCTCCGCAAAGTGCTAGATAACTTTTGGAATGCTTGGTCTGACTTGAGTAAGGATCCTGAGAATATTACCAACCGTAAAATTGTAAAAGAGACTACTCAGGCGCTTACAGACGCTATGAACCAGGTTAATACACAATTGGATGCTTTAACTTCAGACCTTACTAGTAACATTACTTTAAAGGTTTCTGAAACCAATTCATTATTGCAGACGGTAGCCGATCTTAATTCGAATATTATCAAGCTGGAAGGATTAGGTCAAAACCCGAATGATTTGCGTGATCAGCGGGATCTAGCCATTGACAAGCTCTCGAAAATCGCCAATGTTCAGGTTAACCAGCTCAGCGATGGGTATCAGGTGACACTGGGTGGGCAGTTAGTCGTTACAGGCAATGAAGTAACTCCTGTGACAGCTGACGGACTGAAAGCAGCCTATGATAGTGGGACGCTATCAGGCGGTGAAGTAGCTGGAATGTTCATGTCTAGAGATAAATATGTTACAGACTATAAGAATCAAATGAACCAGCTGGCTGATTCAATAGCGAACGGGGACGTAGAAGTAGTACTTCCTGCCGGATCAGTTCTCCCAGAAGGTACGGTTTTGAACGGAGTTACCTATTCTGGCGCTGGCAGAACGCTGGCAAGTGATACTAAGGTGACTGTTAAAGGGATTAACGGACTCCTTCAATTAGGATATACGGTTAGTGGTGCTACCCCTGAGAAGGGATTGCCTCTCTTCACATCTAAGGATGGTGGCCCAATTACAGCAGGGAACATTACATTAAATCCAGATATTCAGAAGGATCCTAATAAAATCTCCACTTCGATGCGAGTTGAGAATCCTGGTGCGCCTAATGAGAAGGTGATCATCGGTAACAACGATATGGCATTAATTATGAGTGGGTTAAAGATGGCCAAGTTTGATTTTGGAACTGCATTGTCTGCACCAGGTACTGTAGATGACTACTTCAGATCGATTGTAGGACAGTTGGGTGTTCAGACCCAGGAAGCGGAGCGTCAAAGCAAAAATGCACAGGAACTAACCGAACAGGTTGAACTGAGCAGGCAGTCCGTTAGTGGAGTATCGCTTGATGAAGAAATGTCCGACCTTATAAAATTTCAACATGCCTATAGTGCAGCATCTCGGTTTATGACTGCCTTTGATGAAATGCTTAATAAGCTTATCAACGGAACTGGTCGGGTAGGTCTCTAATCTAAGTAAAGGAGGTCAATGATATGTCTATACGGGTTACCCAAGGTATGATGAGTATGCAGACACTCAACAATCTAAACAAGAATTATAGCAATATGAGCAATATAGAAAATCAAGTCTCTACTGGTCGTAAAATCAACAAGCCTTCTGATGATCCGGTTGGGGTTACGTATGCTCTTCGTTACAGAGCTGAATTAGCATCTAATGAGCAGTTTAAAACGAATGTGGATGCAGCTGTGAGTTGGCTTGATTTTACAGATACAACGATGCAGCAAGCTTCCGAAGTGATGAAACGGTTGAAGGAACTGACCGTACAGGCATCAAGTGAAACAGTACCTCAGTCCGGTCTAGATGCGATAAAACTGGAAGTGGAGCAATTAAAAGAACAGTTGGGTAACATAGGGAATAGCCAAATCCGTGGGAAGTATATTTTTAATGGTCAAAATTATGATCAGCCTCCCTACCAGTTGTCGGGTACTGTAACAAACTTTGCGCAGATTGATACAGACCAAGGAGCAGTGAAATATGCTATTGGCGATCAGTCAACCTTTCAGGTAAGTACATCCGGGAGCGAGTTTTTTGGTGGCTCAACGGACAGTGATAATGTCTTCAAATTAATGGATGATTTGATAACTGCACTTGGAAGTGGGAATTATAGTGGTATAGCTGCCCAATCCGGCAAAATAGAATCTAGAACTGTCAAAATGCAGGCTAGCTTATCTGAAGTAGGTGCGCGAACAAATCGCGTGGAACTAGTCCAAGCGCGCTTAAATGATCAGGAGCTGAATCTGACCACGCTACAATCAAAGACCGAGGATGCGGATATTGCGAGTCTGATGATTAAGGCTACAACCGCACAAACTATATATGAGGCAGCCTTGAAATCATCCGCACAAATTTTACAGCCATCTTTGATGGATTTTATGAGATAGGCTTGATTCTTTGAAATCATGATGAGAAGCTATGGACAAGTTAGCAGTCCATAGCTTCTTTTGTTAGTATTCCGAGGAGGATGAGATTATGACACAAGGACAAATAATTCAAATATATTTTTTCTCCAAAGGCTTGCCCGGATTTGAACAATTAAAGGAATTTTCACTGAAGGAATACAACGATACATTTAGCTTGCTAAGCGCAGTAGACCAACCAGAAGTAACCTTTATTACAGTTAATCCCTTCGAGTTCTATCCAGATTACGAGTTCGTTCTTCCAGAGGATATTATGAAAGAGATTAAAGTGGAGGACGAAGAACAGATCTCTGTGCGCTGTATAGTTACTTGGCATAGTGATCGACTTAAGGTGTCAGTGAATCTGCTGGCTCCACTTATTTTTAATACAGTCGATAGCAAGGCAAAGCAGATAGTACTTCAGAACACAGCATACACAACTAGACATCCTTTATGGTCAGATTCTGCACAAACTGATGAAGGCGGTGAGTCCTGATGTTAGTACTGACACGTAAAAAGGGTGAATCGATCGTCATCCAGAATGATATCGTCGTTACTGTGCTATCTGTTGACGGAGATGTCGTGAAGATTGGTATTTCAGCTCCTAAGGATATTGATATTTATCGTAAAGAGATCTTTGACGCCATCCAGCAGAATAATCAAAATGCAGTTATGGATCTCGAGGCAGTTAAGAAAGCTATGTTGGGATTTAAAGAGTAGGTCTGATTGGAAATATTGCTTTTATGGGAGAGAATATGTATGGGAGTATCGGCTGCTTTGATTGTGAAGGATTCTGAGCGCTGCATGGCACGGTGTTTGGACAGCATTATTGGTGCTGTAGATGAGGTGATAGTGGTGGATACAGGTTCTTCAGATAGAACTATAGCTATCATAGAGTCTTATCAAAACAAACATAATCACGTCAAACTATTTCATTTTGGTTGGATAGATGATTTTTCAGCAGCTAGAAATTACTCTTTATCTAAAGTAACTAATGATTGGGTGTTTGTAGTGGATTCTGACGATGTGTTGCCTCAACAGGATCAGCTTAAAGTTAGAGAGCTTGTTAATAAAATGAACAAGACAAATGAGCAAGCAGTGTTTGATATTGTTTATGATAACACAATTGATGGGGTTATTACTGAATCCATACCTAACGGATATGTACGTTTATTTCCAGCTGTATTGAGATACGAAGATAAAATCCATGAACAGATTTCGTTTGGTAATTTAAAGAGAATCCAAAGCGATATTCATTTGCTTCACGATGGCTATGATTTCAACATAATAGATTTGAAAGAAAAAAAGAAGCGTAACTTAAATATGCTGATTGAAAGTCTGAAAGAAGATAATGAGAATGCTAGGTTATGGCTCCATTTAGGGAGAGAGATGAGTGTTGTGGATAAGGATAAGGCTAGAAGATATTTAGATATTGCTGAAACCAAAGCGAAGAGTGCAGAACTTATAAAGTGGATTCGGCATTCTAAAGAGGATCTGAAATAATTAAATAAAAACGGAGAAGATTTCTGCAATTACTCTAAACAATCTTCCGTTTAAAGTCGATATATATTTTAGAGCGGTAATTCTTCAGGGCGGCCGACCTGTGAAGACGCTAATACCACATGGACGTGGGAACAATACAATTTCAGGGAGGAAATATCAAATGATTATCAACCATAATATTCCAGCATTGAACACTCACCGCAACTTGGGTCTGAACACAACTGCTACAAGCAAAAACATGGAGAAATTGTCTTCCGGTCTACGCATCAACCGTGCCGCTGACGATGCTGCTGGCTTGTCCATCTCCGAATCCATGCGCGGTCAAATCCGTGGTCTCGAGCAAGCTCAACGTAATGCTCAAGACGGTATCTCATACGTACAAACTGCTGAAGGTGCTATGAATGAAGTATCTTCCATGCTGACTCGTATGAAAGAATTGAATGTTCAAAAATCCAGTGGTACTTACAGCTCTAATGACAAGTCGAACATCAATGAAGAGTTGAAAGAACTGGGTGCTCAAATCGACAATATCATGACTAAAACTACCTTTAATGGTATCAGTATTACTAAAGGTGCTACAATTACAGTTAATGATAAGGCGACTGGATCCATTTCAATTGGAGCAATCACTAATACTGACTTTAGTGGATTGAATTCCGCAACCAGCTTGGATGACATCGAGAAGGCAATCAATAGCGTATCGACAGAGCGCTCTAAGTTGGGTGCTGTGCAAAACCGTTTGGAGTACACTTCCAACAACATCGGTACTACAGTAGAGAACTTGTCCGCTGCAGAATCCCGTATTCGTGATACTGACATGGCTAAAGAAATGGTTGCACTTTCCAAGAACAACATCTTGCTGCAAGCTTCGCAATCCATGTTGGCTCAAGCAAACTCTGCTCCACAAGGTATCTTGTCTGTACTTCGTTAATCTGCATAGTATTCCAGAAAGAGGCCTTGAATTTCAAGGCCTCTTTCTTTTTTTCTTAATATTCATTACTACATATTCCCTCCCGATTTTCCGATATATAGATTAACGTACTTGAATCTACTATATGAATACTCACTATATGCGAGGAGGTAGAGTCTTTGAACAACAGAATCGTTACAGGTAATAATACTGCTGCGGGGTCGGGCATCGTATTTCCAACAAAGAGCAGCAGCGAAAATGATGTTTCATTAAAGAGCGCTGAGCCAACTATAGCAGCTGTAAGCCAGCCTGCTGAGAAGGAACAAACGATTAAACAGTTAGAAAAGGCTATCCGGGCAGTACAGGGGCCAGAGAAAACTTTTGAAATTTCAATTCATGAGCAGACACATGCAATTATGGTTAAGGTATTCGACAAGCAATCAGGCGATCTAATTCGTGAAATTCCATCGGAGAAATTACTTGATGTAGCTGCAAATATGATGGAACTAAATGGCCTTATTGTGGATGAAAAAGCTTAAAATTATTAATCAAACATTTAAATAGGAGGTAATTATGAGAATTGGTGGTCTGGCTTCAGGTATGGATACCGATGCTATGGTGAAACAATTAATGAAAGCAGCAAAAGTACCGTTGGATAAATTAAACCAACAAAAGCAGCAGATGGAGTGGAAGCGGGAAGGCTACCGCACTATAAGTACCACCTTGGTTGGTTTTAATGACAAACTGTCGACCTTCAACAAAAGTGACTCCATAAACTCTAAAAAGGCTAACGTTACAGGGGCTTCTAATGTATTAACCGCAACAGCTACCGGAGCGGCAACAAACGCTGTCTTAAATATCAGTGTTACCAGTCTAGCAACGGCTTCTTCCGTTGTATCCACAGGCGGGGTGCCTAAAGCGACCAAAATATCTGAGGTTTATTCTGGTGGACAAAGTAGTATTACAATTGGAACAGCTACAATTAATTTTACAAGTGACGAAACTATTGATTCCTTAGTTAATAAAATCAATAATGATAAGAATACTGGAGTTACGGCGGTGTATGATACTGCTTCGGGTAAATTGTCTTTTACCAGTAGAGAGACTGGTGAAAAAGATATACCGTTATCCGGTGGATTATTAACAAGTTTTGGAATGACAACAGTAAACAAGGGGGAGAATGCTGTTGTTGAGATTAATGGATTGACTACGAAGCAGTCGTCCAACAACTTTACTATCAATGGTGTGAATATTTCCTTAAAGGGAGTTACACCTGCTGGGCAGACAAGCCAAATAGAAGTGTCTCAAGACATAGACAAGATGGTCGATACCATTAAATCTTTTGTAGAATCTTATAATGCTACAATAGCTGCGCTTAATCAGAAGACTTCGGAGGAGCTTTATAGAAAGTTCTTACCGTTAAGCACAGAGCAAAGAGCAGATATGAAAGAGGATGAGATTACTCTTTGGGAGAACAAAGCTAAAAGTGGTATGCTTAGAAATGATACAATTATTAATAAAACTCTTACGGATATGAGATCGGCAATGATAACAGATGTTGTATTACCGGATGGAGTCACCAAAATTAATATGACGCAAATCGGAATTACAACTGGTGGGTACAGTGAAAAGGGGAAACTGATTCTGGATGAAACAAAGCTTCGTAAAGAATTGGCGGATAATCCAGAAAAAGTATATGCCTTATTCGGACAAACCGACAATTCTACAAAAACTGAGTATACCCCCCAAGATGGTATTTTTAATCGACTAAAGAAAGTTGATTCTATAGCACTAAATTCTATGTATGATAAGGCAGGCACATCTCGAGTCAGCAGTGACCTAACTACTGCTTTTATTGTTTCAAGTCAAATGGGGGATCAGCTAAGGGGCTTTGATAACCGGATCGCTGAAATGAATCGAAAACTAACCATGAAGGAAACTCAATATTACAAGCAATTCACAGCAATGGAAAGAGCTATGAATAAGTATAATAGCACATCCTCCAGTTTAACTGGCATGTTATCTTAATAAAGGGAGCGAATTCTTTTGATTACATCACCCCACCAAAAATATCAACAGACTCAATTGCATACAGCTTCTCCAGCACAACTTCTGCTGATGCTTTATGATGGCGCAATTCGTTTCTCCAAAATGGGGATTTCCGCAATTGAAGAGAAAGATTTCGAGAAGGCTAATCTTAATTTGTGTAAGGCCCAAGCTGTTATTCACGAGTTGATCGCAGCTTTGAATTATGACTATCCAATAGCTAAGACACTCTATCAGGTTTATGAGTACATGATTCACCAGCTTATCAGTGCCAATTTGAAAAAAAATACAAATCCAGCTAATGAGGTTGTCTCTTATTTATTAGAATTGCGAGGAGCCTGGGATGCTGCGAATAAATCGTTGAATGCTGCACCGGAACAAATGTAATGAGTGCTATAGATAAGCACTTAGGGCAACTAGAGGAAATAACGTTTGCTTTGCTTCAAAGGGTTGAACTGGTACATTATGAAGAGCTTGAAGCCTTTTCAGAGAAAAGAGAGATGTTGGTTCATCAAATTATAGACTGCAGGGAATTTATTACAGATGAACATAAACAGAGATTATTGGAACTTGGGAAATATGATCAGGTCGTTCTTTCTAAAATGGAGAGCTTCAAGAATGAGGCTAGTAAGTGGCTAACTAAACAAGGTTCAATCAGAGAACAAAAAAATGCTTATGGTGCTTCCTACAGTACGGAAAGTTATTTTATAGACCACAAGAAATAATAAAAAGGTTGGGGTTATTCACATGAAGCGACTTAGCGTTTGTATGATAGTGAAAGACGAAGAGGAGCTGCTGCCCCGCTGCTTAGATAGTGTAACAGGCATTGCAGATGAGATTATTATAGTAGATACTGGTTCAACGGACCGCACCAAACAAATTGCAGAAGAATATTCTGCGAAGCTATACGATTACACTTGGTCTAATGACTTCGCTGCTGCCAGAAATGAGTCGCTTCGCTATGCTTCTGGAAAATGGATATTAGTTCTTGATGCAGATGAGTATTTAGCTAAAGAAGAATACAGTCTGTGGAATGATTTTTTTGAGAAAGAGAAACCTCTAGACTACCTTGCATATACTCTGCCAGTTATCAATTTCACGGGAGATAAAGAATCAGACGATGAGATAACCACAGCACCAGTGACGCGTCTATTTCCTAACTTTAAAGGAATATATTTTGAAAGACCTATTCACGAGCAATTGACTAGAGGCAAACAGGGTGAGCTATTTCATAAAAAAATCACAATGAATATTTACCATACGGGATATCAGACTAAAAGGTTGAATGAAAAAAACAAGCATGAACGTAACATGTCTATTTTTAATGAGCTTAAAAAAAGCGATAGTATGAGTGAGTATGATTGGTTTACTCTGGGCAACCAACATCGGTATGCAAAGAACGAGGATGAGGCTATTAAATGTTATGAACTAGCTTTAGTAGGAGATTCTTCACGGACAGCATGGTACCCGCACTGTTTAATTGGAATTATAAGTTTATACTTTAAACAAAATCGTTGGGATTTAGTTGATGAATGGACCGAAAACCAATTATCAAAATATGCTGACTTTGCTGAGTACCACACAATTAAAGGGATTCAATATGAGACAATGGGTTTTTTTGAAAAAGCAGTAGGCTGTTATCTTGAAGCAATAAGAATCGCAGAACAGCGAGCAAAGAAGAAGCAGGAAATATGGCTTGTTGACCCTATGTACAGCTTCGAGACCCCTGTCCAACAGCTAATTGGAATATACTTTAGACTAAATGACAACAAACAGGCTATTTACTGGTTATCAAAATTACTCCACAAGAACAATAAAAATCCACAAGTGCTGCTAAAACTTGTAGAATGGCTATGCCATTATGAGAGTCAGGAATCGGTAATTAGCTTTTTAAATAATATTTATGATATTAATAACATTTCTGAGTGCAGATTATTGTTTAAAGTATCTCTTGTAATGGGACAAGTGGAGTTGCTTCATTATTATTCACAACGAATGGACTCCGTAAAAGATCTCAGTCCATTGGATCAGATACGTTATGCTGTTATAACTAATGATAAAGAGGCCTGGCTCAATTTCGCTACAACAGAGGCAATCGACGTTGAGACCCAATTGCAACTTTGGGTGCAACTAGCCGTTGGCGCTATAAAGTGGAATAGTCATATTAAGCTTGAAGAAACTACCAGTCAGTTTCAGAAAAGCGCCGTACTCGACTTAACTAAAACTATAATTTCATTCATTAATGAAGAGCCTATTACTGATGAGCAAGCTCTAAGGAATGACTCTGACTCTTTATTTTTAGTGGCTAAGCAGTTGTTCTTAATTAAGGAATATGAGAAATTTGACAAGTTTGTCGAAGCAACAAAAACTCCTGAATTGATCAATCAATTAGCTAACTATTTCTATAATTTATCCCTAACTGAGATGGCGCTTAATTACTACTCTATACTGCTATCTAAACAACAGTTAGATATACCCAGCCTAGTTAATCTGGGGATATACCATGCTAATCATCAGTACTACGAGGATGCTGTTCAATTCCTAGCTGAAGCAGTACGGCAACAACCAACTGCTAAGCATCTGTACTACTCTTTAATTCGATATGCTAACAAAGAAGAAAAACTTGTTTATATAAATCAATTTATAGAGGTATGCCCAGAATATACAAATGTCTCATTCGTGCGTGATTTTTTGATGGAAGAGAAGGAGAAGGCAATTTAGAATGTTGATTCACAAAAAAAGCGAGTCCAGGATGCTGGACTCGCTTTTTATTATTTAATTTTGTTGAAGATTTGTCTTAATGGATGTTGTGGATATATCTGGTGTTCTTTCAAGATAGACTACTTCGCAAAAGTCTCTTAATTCATCAAACTTTCCTTTCCAATCATCTCCCATTACGAATAGATCAATACTTAATTCGACAATGTCCTGTTTTTTTTGCTCCCAGCACTGCTCTGGGATAACCTCGTCTATATATTTGATGGATTCGAGCATCATCTTACGTTTTTCGTATGAGAAATAGGCTGCCTTTTGTTTAATAGAATTAAAATCATCTGTAGAAAGAGCAACGGTTAGATGATCGCCGAGTGCTTTTGCCCGTTGAAATAGAAGAATATGTCCGTAATGAAGGAGGTCAAAAGTTCCATATGTAATTACTTTTTTCATCAAAGTTGCCTCCTTAACCTAACCTACAATGTTTAAAGATTCAAGTTTCTCGTTCACAAGAGTGATCATTTCAGGACGAGAGCTTTGCTGAAGAGCTTTCTGGTAGTGCTCGATGGCAGCCTTAGTATCTCCTGTTAGTTCATAGACGTACCCCAAGTTATATAGTAGATCTTCATCCCAAGGGAAATGTCGATGACCGACCTGGAATGTATTGATAGCTTCTTGTGGGTCGTTATTTAACAAATGTAACATACCATTCATAGAAAATATATCAGGATCGGCCGAGTTGCTTTCAAGGTAAGTTTGAATTGCCTCATTTGCCTGAGAGAGGTTTCCTTGTTCTATGATATACTGTATTTTTTTCTTAACTTGCTGCTGCATTTGTCGGTGCTGCAATGAATTCTTACGTCTTTGCTCAATAAGCTCACTATTACATTGAATATATTCATCAATAATTCCCCATATCCTCTCCGAGGATTGATGATCCTTGTATTTGTGGCATAGATTCATTATTGTATTTCTTTCATTCTCATACCAAGTAGGTTCTTTGATAAAACGAGTGATGGAGTCTTGCAACTCTTGCTGTGAGTCAATTTTGGGCCCCGGTGTCCAGAACTCATAAGGCTCGAATAGTAATCCACGATTTAACCTGTAATCCTCCAGATCAGTAGGCAGGAACATCACAGGGCGATTCAATAACAGATAATCAATATAGACAGAAGAATAATCAGTAATTAGCATATCGGCTGAGCCTAGAACATCATATAAATCCATTTTAGATGATTCTAGTATTTTATCATTCAATGTGTATATTCTTTCAGCATTTAGTTCCTGTAATTCATTAGCGAAGAAGCTCTCCTCAAAAGGGTGGAGTTTGACGACCATCATTATCTTATGTTCACGCAAGAAATTTAATAGCTGTAGTTTATTGAATTCTGAAAGTCCAAAGAGATTACTGAAGTTCTTTCCGCCTTCTTTTTTGTCTGGAGTTATAATGGAGTTTCGGAATGTAGGCATGAAAAAAATGATAGTCTCCCCCGAGTCTTTCCAGCTTCGAAATAACTTCATCAAATTATCCCTGCTATTCGCTGTAAGCAAGGCATCGTTACGTGGCACTCCTGTGATGTTATATTGATGTATTCGAGCTCCATTACAAGCATTCATGGCTGTGTTATACAAAGAAGAATAAGATATGATCATATCAACGTTAGACCAATAGTTGTCGATGTTTGTGTCTGGTGTGGTTTCTTGCCTATCCATTTTAGCCATGCCCTTAAGAGGAAAGCCATGCCATAATTCGATATTTATCTTGTCATTGCGTGAAGCATGTTCACCATGAGTTGTAACATAAACATCACTATGGTTAAGATCGCGATTATACAATGCCTGATTTGTTGTAAGTAGTTCTATATCGTATTTTTGTCGCAGTTTGTCAGTAGCCGCATGGTATAAGTAATAATTATTTGATCCTGAAGAAGACGTCTGAAACAAGGTGATCTTAATTTTGTCAGTGGTCATCAGTAGTCCTTTCGTAAGCGAAAATTAATATTGTATAGTTTCTTATCGGTTGAATTATTGAGAGGATAAAGGTATTTATATTTATATAATATTGGAAAATGATTCATTTGTTATATTTGTTAAGAAAGCTCCAGTAATTCGACAAAAAAACCGATAATATTATTAAAAGCTATCAAAAGAGGTATTAACTTTATGGGACAAACGATATCCTTGGTTATGATTGTGAAGAATGAAGAGAAAACACTGAAACGCTGCTTAGAAAGTGTCCTATCTTATGTAAATGAGATTATAATCGTGGATACTGGATCAACTGATAATACCAAGCAAATTGCAAGTGGATTTGGAGCTAAAATATTTAATTATTCTTGGTGTGATAATTTTGCAGATGCAAGAAACTTTGCTTTATCGCAATCAACTAGCCAATGGAATTTAGTATTGGATGCAGATGAGTACATCTCTAATGAGTGTGGAAATGCTATACAAGATTTTATTAATGGTAACCCAGCTCTCGGTAAAATCAGAAGAATAGATACTTTTATCAATACTGACGGAATGAATAGCGAGCAAATTTATATCTCAAGGCTCTTTCCTTCCTACTGTCGGTATTATGGAAGAGTACATGAACAAATAATATCAGATCTCCCGCGAGTTAAAGTAGATATAGAAATTCAACATGATGGTTATTACGGACAACAAAAATCAAATCGGAATATTCCTCTGTTAAAAAAAGAAATCGAAGAAAAACCACAAGACCCGTACTATTATTACCAGATCGCTAAGGAATATCGTGGTCTTGAGGAACATGAGCAAGCATTTAACCATTTGAAGGAAGCATACAAATGGTTAACTCGCCAAGAAGGTTATGCCCCCAGTGTAATTGTTAATTATCTATACGCGATAATTGCATCAGGTCATTTGGCGGACGGTTTAAATATTATTGATAATGAACAAAAATTTCTTAATAATTATGCGGATTTCTTCTTTGTCTCAGCGCTTTATTTATTGGAACTTATACAAAGTAATCCAGCCCAATTCAACGAATTGATACCTTTAATTGAACACTACTATCTTAAAGCTCTAGAGATTGGAGAAACAGGCCAGGAAGGAAGCGTGATCGGTGCTGGGAGTTTTGCTGCACATCATAACTTGGGAGTGTTTTATGAAGTAATAGGAGACATAGAAAAGGCGACACAGCAATACATCAAAGCTGCTGCCTACAACTATAAACCTTCTAACGATAGATTAATATATCTTGGATTATAATTCTTTGTACGATACTTCAAAAGTTAGGGAGTATATTAATGGAAAAAACGAGTATCATTTTGTACTGCGATAACGAGTTATCATACACAATAGAATGTATAGATAGTATTCGTTTATATAGTGAAAAAGGAACTTACGAAATCATAGCAGTTGTGAATTCTAGTTCTACAGATGAGACAATAAACTGGTTTATTGATCAGACGGATATCATTATTTCTTCTTGTGACGATGACGCGAATTTACAAAAAATCTGGAATTCGGCCATTCAGATATCTAAAGGTAATAATATTTTATTTATGCATTCTAATACTGTAGTTACAGAGAACTGGTTAACTAATTTGCTGCAAGGTTTATATGTCTCCGAGAATATAGCGGCTGTTGGACCGTTAAGCAATTATCACACAAATGATAGACAGATGCTAGGTGCGGACTATTCTTCAATGGATGAATTACTGGTATTTGCTAAACAGCAATTTCTAGTGGGAGTTATGGAAGGTGTTATAGAAAAGTGTCTTACTATTTCTGACTTTTGTTTTGCTGTTAAAAAGTCAGCTTTATTGGAAAATGGGCTGTTTGATGATGCTCTGGAATCAAATTCATTCATGGCAGACTTTTGTTTGCGTTTACTGAATACGGGTTATCAAATCGCCTTATGCAGGAATGTATACATACATCACTATGGAAGATTAGAGACGAATGAAAAAGAAGCACCATTATTTTATGAAAAATGGTCCTTCGGATTGCAAACAATGAAGTTACAAGAAGATTTAATAAATAAAATAGAAAATCCAGCAGATCATATGCATGTATTAGTACTTGGTTGTGGATGCGGTACATCTCTCAGAAGCTTGTTAAACCTATATCCGGAAGCTGTAATTTCGGGAATTGAACTTGACCCGGTGCAAGCCGAATTAGCGAGTGTGATAGGAGACGTAACTGTAGGACCGTTTTTGGAACAATTAAATCGTTTTGAAAAAAATAGCTTTGACCATATCCTTGTAACAAATCACTTCTTTGAATCAGCAAATCCATTGAAAGCCTTAAGCATGGTACTTAACTACCTCCGTGGAGATGGTGAACTGATTCTTGAATTGGACAATCCACGATCTTATGAAGGCTTTAGGGCGTTCTTCTCAGATCAGTTGATGATCAAATATCATGGATCTGTACCAACTCTGACTGAACTCGCTGTGTTTTTTGAAAAGAATAGTTTGTTTCAATCCAATATCGTTCCTTATGAGGAAATCTTAAATGATGAAGCGAGATATTTGTTTAATCATACTAAGTCGTTAATGAGTCCATTGGTACAGCAACAATTTAATATTTCTAAGTTTATTATTGTTGCTAAAAAAGTGCCTGAAACTTCATCTCTTCAAGCTGTATTCAATGATTTATTCATTGAATACACAGATGAAAAATTAGAGCGGATTCTACGGTATAATTCAAGCTTTATTCTTAATGCAGCTGAAACTTATGAGGGCCCCACAGTACCTTTGTTGAATCTTCTAGCGATTGAGAGCGTGGAACAAAAAAAATATGAAAATGCGTTATTATATTTGAACAAGGCCTATGAATTGGACCCAATAGATTCAAGTACGTTATTCAACTTAGGTACCGTTACTTATGTGCTAGGAGATACAGCAAAATCACTTGAGTGGCTAATACAGATACCAAACAAAAACGAAACGATAAATCAGTGGATATCAAAAATGCAAATGGAAATAACTCTAAAATCAGAAGACTTAAGAAAACAGAAGTTACTTTTACTAAGAGTCGAATATAACGTAAGCCAAAAGGATGCCTTGAGCTCGTTAGCGGAACTTATACAAAAGCAAATTGTACGGGTTGAGGATATTCTAACTATTGTCCAAGAAGACATCGTGGACAAACGCAAAGTGTTAAATGTATTCTCTGTATACCTCTATAAGAAGGGCATATTTGAACCGGCAGTGGCACTACTGGAGAAATCCTTAGAATATGATCCGGAATATGAACCCACTGTACTGCACTTGGCATTTAGTCATATTCAGAACGGAGATCAGAAAGAGGCATATCGGGTTTTGGAGGCATCCCAAATGAAAACACCTACCATTAATGAATGGCTTCATAAAGTCAAGGATGGGCTTAATACAATCTGAACAATAGCATTTAAATTGAAGTATTTTGATAGGATAGGTGAATATATGCCGATTAATGATATTAAAATAAGTATTATTATGCCAATGTATAATGTTGAGCAATACATTTCGGAGTCTATACAATCGGTATTGGCCCAGTCAGTGCGTGAGTTTGAATTAATAATCATTGATGACAATTCTTCTGACAAAAGTTACGAGATTGCAGCAGCATATGCTGAGCAGGATCAAAGAATAGTTCTACTTAAACAGACTATTGAAAAGGGAGCCTCTACTGCCAGAAACTATGGTTTACGCATGGCAAGTGGAGAATATCTCTTCTTTTTGGATGCTGATGATTTAATGGTTCGTGATACTTTAAAGATTCTTCTTAATACTGCTATAAGAGAACAGGCCGATTTGGTCATAGCCCATCATGAAACTTTTAATGAGCAGATGAAAGAGCTGGCTTGGATTTATGACGAATTCCCGTCTTTGAAACAATCAGGAGGGAAAAACATAATAGTAAATCCTGAATTATTTCAACTTCCGTATTGTTGGGGGAAGTTGTTTAAGAAGGACTTGATAAAGAACAACACATTCCCACAAAATATTATATTTGGCGAAGACCAAGTTTTTGTAGCGTATGCATATTTGAATGCCAAGAAGATTTATTTAGTAGATTCGGTTCTTTACGGCTATCGTAGAAGAGAGGGCCAGGTTACTCAATCTACATATATTTCACCAGCTACTTATGTAACAGATATTATTCAAGTCTTCGAATTGGTCAGAGATCATTTTGTTCATTGGAACGGTGATGAAAAAATCCAAAATAATTTATATGGATATTATGTGAATAGTTATCTGTTTAGAAATCTTTTTAGTTTTTTAGCCAGTGGATTACTTAGTGATGATCAATGCATACAATTATCAGTTTTGCAAAAATATAAAGAATGGGTTTATTCAATAAACCCTTCGGTATATATGGAAATTTGCGATAGCTTGAAGGATATAAACTTCAGGATAAGTAAAATGCTATCCGTATTTGATAAGGATGTGCAAGATTCCTGTAGGGATTTATTTTCTGCTTTGGATAAAAAAGATGATGAAATCGATCAGTTAAAGGGATTTGAAATGAGCAGTGTCTCATCGTTTAAAAAAAATCCGAAAATAACGATACAGACTGTTGCATATAATGTGGAGCATTTTATTAGGGAATGTGCTGAAAGTGTATTGAATCAATCATTTACTGATTTCGAATGGATAGTTTTGGATAATGGTTCCACTGACAAAACTAGAGATATTCTGAACGAGTATGCTTTAAAAGATAGAAGAATAAAACTCTTTAGTAGTGAGAGAAATAGTATCACAAATAATGAAGAATTAAATTCCGATTTTGTTAAATATGTATATGACCTAAAGACTGATTATTGGTGTGTTCTGGACAGTGATGATCTACTACATCAAGATTTTTTATATGAACTTTATAATGCTGCAATCAATAATAATGCAGACATAGCAGTCGGAGGTTCTCGGAAGTTTTTCGAGGCAGATGTTAGCCCTCCTGAATTACGTCTATGCCCAGATTTTTATATTGATAATATCAGTGATATAGGAGAGATATTTCCCTCGATTTATTTTATGTTTAGTGTTTATTGGGGTAAGCTTGTAAAATCTTCTTTATTGATTGATGTTTTCCGATTTCAAGAAAAAAATTCTCTGATGCTTAAACATACAAATGATACTTTATTTGGATTAGTGCTATTGAAGTTAGCTAAATCAGTGGTGGGAGTTAACAAGCCTCTTTATCATTATAGAATTCGCGCTAATTCTTACTATAATTCTTTTATTGATCCAAAGAGATATTTGGACTATGTTTTTATTTATCAAAAAAACAAGGAACTACTATTGGATTGGAATCAATTGAATACCCAGAATCACAATTTTATTGTGGATAAATTATTTTTTTCTATATTAAATTGTATTGATATCATATCAAAATCAAAAACGCTTTCTTTGAGAGAGAAGCTGCAAGGAATAGAGGCTATCTTATCAGACAAGTTCCTCTATGGGGTATTTGCTGAAAGAGGCATACTTGACAACATGATAGCTGAAACACAAAAGATGATGAAAGTTGTTATGGATAGTTTACCTGATAGCTCGTTGCTGACAGCACTTGAACACTATATATTTAGATTGTTTAAATCAATTGAGATGTTTAATTCTTCTAGGGGAAATAAGAATAACGCTTTGCTGATGTATTTATCTTCAATAGTTGATATAAATAACAAAAATAATTTCGGATCAGTTTTTGTATATCCTTTCCTATCAGTTCTGAACTTAAGAATATTTTCGGGAATTGAAAAACTGGGTGTTACAGCTGGTTTTTTAACTGAAAATGTAGTCTTGTTGCGGAACCTGGTCAATTCTCGTTTTGATTATGCAATGGAGATATGTGAAGAGAATTCCGGTCATCCACAGTATGATTTACTTAAACAATACTTAAAGCAAGAAAATCTAGAAATAGACTTACTGAAATTGGAACATGACAAACATGTAATGTTAACACATTTCAACAGAGAACAAGTTGATGACGGAATCGAAGTGCTGCTTAATGTACTTGAAAGATGTCCTCTTGATAGAGAAGCGCTTATCTACAAACTTAGATTGGTGGCAGCAAATAATGATTTAATAACAGCAGTCGAAACAGTTGAAGTTCTGAAGGCTTTTTATCCAGATGATATTGAGATTTCAGACCTATTAAACCAGATTAGGGAACTGACATATGTGGGCTCTAACTAACAGAAAAAAGTAAGAACCAAGATTGAATATAGGATGTGAACTATTCAATGAAAGTTGTTATATTAGCCGGCGGATATGGAACAAGAATTAGTGAAGAGAGTCATTTAAAACCTAAACCAATGATTGAGATTGGTGACAAACCTATTTTGTGGCATATTATGAAAATATATAGTCATTTTGGATACAATGATTTTGTGATCTGTCTCGGTTATAAAGGTTATGTTATTAAAGAATTTTTTGCCGAATATTATCTACATGCTTCTGATGTCACATTTGATTTCGCTAATGAGAATTTATTGACCATTCATAATAATGTATCGGAACCATGGCGAGTTACCTTAGTGGACACCGGTCTTGATACAATGACAGGCGGAAGAATTAAAAGAATCGAAAAATACGTTGGAAACGAAAGATTCATGCTGACTTACGGTGACGGTGTTTCGGATATTAATATAAGTGAATTGGAGAAATATCACATGCAGAAAGGTGGATACATCACAATGTCGGCTATCCAGCCGGGAGGGCGTTTTGGTGTTCTTGAGATTGAGGAACATTCAAATCGTATAGAACGATTCTCTGAGAAATCTAAAGAGGACGGTGGATGGATTAATGGAGGCTTTATGGTAGTTGAACCAGAAGTGTTTAGTCTAATTGCTGATGATACAACAGTATTTGAAAGTAGTACATTATCAAAAATTGCAGAAGAAGGTTCTTTGAATGCTTATAAACACCACGGTTTTTGGCAATGTATGGATACTCAGCGGGATAAAGGAGTACTAGAAAGCCTTTGGCGTTCAGGAAATGCACCGTGGAAGTTGTGGGAATGAATGTTATCTTAAAGGAGATATTATGAATATATCAGAGATAACTAGACAAGATATGGAGTTTATAAACAACTCTTTATCTGAACTAGATAAAGAAAAATTAATGGGTATGAACGTTTTAGTCACAGGGTTTGCAGGATCGTTAGGTTACACATTAATGCATTATTTTCTCTTATACGGTCATGAGTTGGGGATCAAGAAAGTTTACGGCATAGATAGTTATATTTTTGGAAAACCCAAATGGGTAGAACGGATTGCTGGAAGTGATTTATTTGATTTGAGAGAGATGGATGTAATCACGGGTGACTTTGATTTTGCAGGAGATGCAGATTTGATTTTTCATATGGCATCCTTGGCTTCACCTGTATTTTATAGAAAATATCCAATTGAGACCATTGATGCTGATGTAACCGGTCTTCGTAGATTGCTGGACTATTACAAACAGAAACCTATTAAAGGATTTTTGTTTTACTCAAGCAGTGAAATTTATGGAGATCCTCATCCTAGTCAAATTCCTACTTCTGAAGAATACTGGGGAAATACTAATACTGTTGGACCTAGAGCCTGTTATGACGAATCCAAACGTTTTGGCGAAACACTCTGCTATAATTTTGCAAGACAATACGATATGCCAATAACAGTAGTACGTCCTTTTAATAATTATGGTCCCGGAATGCGTATAAATGATCAAAGGGTTGTCGCCGATTTTGCTAAAGCAATAATTAACCGAGAAGACATAGTTATATATTCAAATGGAAAGCCGACTAGAACCTTTGATTACATTGCTGATGCAACAGTCGGGTATATCAAATGTGTACTTTACGGTGAATTCGATGTGTTCAATATAGGTTCGGATTATCCTGAAATTACAATTTTAGAATTAGCAGAATTATATCAAGCTATTGGAAAAGAACAGTTTGAGTATGATAGAAAGATCGTTTTTCAGATACACAGCGATAAAGAATATTTAGTTGATAATCCTAATCGGAGATGTCCGGATATAACAAAAGCTCGAAAATTATTACAATATGAACCAGTTATCCATGTTGAACAAGGGGTTCAGCGTTATCTAGAATATCTGAAAAATAGTGATAGAGATGAGTATGAATGGTAGGAAAATTGAGAGGATGAGGACCTGAAATGAATAAAGAATTTTCATTGGACTTACTGGAAAAAGATTCGGATTACTTGGAGTTTTTAACTGATGTTAGTAATAAAAACCCAAATGACAGACCCATTGTGTTGTTTGGAGCCGGTGCTTGGGGTGTGTGTTGTTATAGTGCAATTGAAAAATATTTCAAAACAGTTCTATTTTGCGACAATAATCCAGACAAATGGGGAACCACGTTAATAGGAGTTCCAATCATTAGTCTTGATAGTTTGAAAAATATATATACTGAAAGCAATATTATCATAACGTCACTAGATTACTATGATCAAATCTTGCAACAACTGACCGAACATGGCATGCAGGACCGAGTACTACAGCAATTAAAAGGATTTACTCATCTTGGATTTGCAGATTACTATAACACGGTAAGCAAACATAAAGCTGACTTTGAAAAAACTTATAGCTTGCTTGCTGATGATTATTCTAGACAAATTTTTTTCAATAGAATTAACTCCTGTATCACAGCTAACAATAAGTATTTGTTCCCGTTACGTAGTAACTCTCCTCAATATTTTGAAGATGGAATAGTGAAACTGTCTGGAAATGAGATATTTGTGGACGGTGGGGCTTACACCGGAGATACAGTAGAGGAGTTTCTACAACAAACAGAAGGAAAGTTTGAGAAAATATACTCTTTTGAACCTGAGGACTCTAAGCACTTAGAATTTCATCATAAGTTTTCAAACAATCAGAAGATTGAGTTAATTCCATACGGGCTTTGGAAAGAAAATGATATTTTGAAATTTGATGCTCTAGATAATGGTTCCAGTGGTGTGAATGAAGAGGGTGGTATTGAAATAAAGGTCGTATCTATTGATGACACTCTTAAGGATACCCCGGTAACGTTTATAAAAATGGATATAGAAGGTTCTGAACTCGAAGCGCTTGAAGGTGCGGAACAAACTATCAGAAGATACAAACCAAAACTGGCTATATGTATTTACCACAAACCTCTAGACATCGTGCAAATTCCCTTGTTTTTAAAAGAAATTGTACCCGAGTATAAAATCTATATTCGACATTACAGTGTAGGCATTGGTGAAACCGTGTGTTACGCAATAGCAGAATAAAGTTGAAGGGGGGATAATATGGGTAGCGAATTTTCGCTGAGAGCGTTAGAGAGAAAGTCAAATATCATGAGTATTTTAGCTTGCATAAGAAATAAAGAAATGATTGATAGGCCAATTATATTGTTTGGTGCAGGCTCTTGGGGAAGAGAGTATTTGAATTCAATTAGAGACTATTTTAAAACGATACTTTTTTGCGATAATGATACATCTAAATGGGGAACTTTTGTAGATGGGATTCAAATTATAAATTTTGATCAATTAAAGAATGTATATATGGATAGTTACATAACTGTAACATCCTTATCTTACTACGATCAAATCTCACTACAACTATTTAAACATGGTATGGAAGATCGGATGCTGCCTCCTTTGTATGGATTCACAGACCCTGAGTTTGCAGATTATTATAACACGGTAAGGGAACATGAATCGGAATTTGCAGAAGCTTATAAACTGCTTGACGATGACTACTCTAGACAGGTTTTTTACAATAGAATCAATGCTCTTATTACCGGCAACAACAAATATTTATTCCCATTGCGCAGTAAGTCTCCTCAATATTTTGAGAAAGGCATTATAGCTTTATCTAATAAAGAAATATTAGTAGATGGCGGTGCTTATATAGGAGATACAGTAGAAGAGTTTCTAAAACAGACAACAGGAGAATTTGAAAAAATTTATTCTTTTGAACCTGAACAAACGAAGCACTCAGCCTTTCTACAGGAGTTTTCCAATCCGAACATAGAATTATTTCCATACGGACTTTGGAAAGAGAACGATGTCTTGAAGTTTGAAGCTTTAGATAGCGGCTCCAGTGGTGTGAATGTAGCTGGAAGTATGGAGATAAAAGTTGTATCCCTTGATAATATACTTAAAGGTGCCCCTGTTACCTTTATAAAAATGGATATAGAAGGTTCGGAACTTGAGGCACTTATTGGTGCAAAAGAAACAATAAAAAAATATAAACCAAAACTGGCTATATGTATTTATCATAAACCTCTTGATATTGTACAAATCCCTTTATTTTTAAAAGAACTTGTACCTGATTATAAAATTTATATGAGACATTATAATATCAATATTTTTGAGACCGTATGTTATGCGGTAGTTGATTGAGATTCGGAGGCTTGGTGTCAATGGAGAGTGCCCAACGGATTGCTTTTATCCCCGGTGTACCTGTTGATAAAGGTGGAGTTGAAACGAGTATAATGAATGTCTATAGAGGAATGAATCGCCAAGAAATTCAAATTGATTTTATTGTTAGAAAACCCCAGCGCGGATTCTATCATGATGAGATCGAGGAACTTGGTGGGGATATCCTTAATATGTTTGAGGAAACACAGCATAAAGGGAATAAAAGATGGAATTTATTTATGGATTTATACTATATTTATAGTTTTTATAAAGTAATAAAAAAAAGAAGATATATTGCTGTGCATATTGCTAATCCTATTTCGGATGGGTATCTCATTATTGCAGCCAAGCTTTCAGGAATTCCGGTACGTATTGTTCATAGTAACAATACAGGCATAGATGATTATGTAAAAACAAGTTTCACTACAAAACTAAATAGGAAATTAAGATCCTTAGTGTGTAACAGATTTGCGACTCATAAATGGGGTTGTTCCCAAGCTGCCAATCAATATTTTTTCGGAAGCAAAAGTCTCAGTGACATGCGTATGGAAGTAGTGCCTAATCCTATTACTCTTAGTGATTTTACGAATATACAAATAGACAAAATTCAAGCTAAAGAACAATTGAAAGTGCCTACTGGAAAAAAGGTATTTTCTAATGTAGGTAGATTTGCAAAACAAAAAAACCAGTTATTCCTTCTCGAACTTTTTTCTGAGATGATAAAAATTAGAAGTGACTTACATTTATTGTTGGCTGGATCTGGTCCGTTGGAGTCTGATATTAAGGACAAAATAAGAATGTTGAACTTAGAGGGAGATGTAAGTTTATTAGGTGGGAATTCGTCTATTCCTCTGGTTCTAAGGGCTTCGGATTATTTTTTGCTACCATCAATTTACGAAGGTTTTGGTATTGTTCTAACAGAAGCGCAAGCAGCAGGTGTTCCTTGTTTTGTGTCGGATTCCTGTCAGCCTGAAGCAAACGAAGGACTTGTGGAATATATTCCGCTTGAAAAAGGGCTTATGTACTGGTCGGAGTATATTCTTTCGAGGATAGATAATGTCGATATTCCTCACAATATTTCAAATAATTTATTGAAGTATGATAAGTCGGTAGTAGCACCACGAATGCAAAAGGTATATCAATATGGGGTCATGTACAAAGATGCCTAAAATGATAAAAGTAGGTGGTATTTGGTGAATTATACTATATCAGTATTTGGACTTGGATTTGTAGGCCTCACAACTGCGCTTGCCTTTGCAGAGAAGGGGAATAAAGTATTTGGATATGACGTAAACGAGCAGAGAGTGAAAACATTAAAAGCAGGAAAACTTCCTTTCGTTGAACCAGGCTTGGATGAGGCATTGCTTAAACATCAGGATAAGAACTTTGTTATTACAAGCGCTCCGGAGAAGGCGGTCATTGAAAGTGATTTTATATTTCTTTGTGTGGGTACTCCTGGAGGAGAACATGGAGAAGCTGATTTAAAGTTTCTATACTCTGCTATTGATCTGTTCTCATCTGTGATTGATGACGGGAAATTTAGAACTATTGTGTTGAAATCAACTGTTCCACCGTCTACGACAGCGGAACGAATTATTCCATATTTAGAAGCGAAGGGTTTAAAACCAGGAAGTCAATTTGGTGTAGCTAATAATCCCGAATTTTTACGTGAGGGAAAGTGTTGGGATGATATGATAAATGCTGACCGTATTGTTTGCGGTACATCTGATTTAAGAGGAGAGGAAATGCTCCGTTCTTTATACAGTGACTTTTCATCCCCTTTTTTTGCTGTGTCTTTAAACACGGGTGAATTTATTAAATATCTTTCCAATACACTTCTTGCTACAATGATCAGTTATTCAAATGAGATGTCAAAGATTGCAGATGCTATAGGGGGGATTCAGATAAAAGAAGCTTTTGAAGTTCTTCACATGGATCGCCGATGGGGGAATGCGACCATGTCATCCTATGTATACCCGGGTTGCGGTTATGGTGGATATTGCCTGCCGAAAGATACAGCGGCCATGGTTGCCACATCTCTATCCAAAGGATATGAACCTCAAATACTGGAAAAAGTCATCGCAGTAAATGATTCCATGCCTCAATATATGGCTGGAAAAATTACTAAACATGCAAAAAAAACGGATAAGATCGGAATTTTAGGGCTGTCTTTTAAACCTGACTCAGATGATGTTCGTGACAGTTCATCAGCGAAAATAATAAGAATATTAATGAGAGAGGGATATAATAATATAGTTGCTTATGATCCTATGGCTAATAAACCTTTCTCAGATGAATATGAATTTAATATAGAATATGCAAGTAGTAAAGAGGAACTTTGTATTTTCTCAGATGTAGTCGTGCTGGTTACTGCTTGGAAGGAATTTGAAGATATTAGAAATTATATTAATGAGAAACCTTTGATTGACTGTAGATATTTTACGTTAAATCTTGAGCAGGAGTGAAATATGAATATAACTCTCGATAGCCAGATAAAAAGAGTTTTATTCGCAAATGGTGTTCCCGTAGATGTAGGAGGAATTGAAAAGTCCATTATGGATATCTACCGAGGTATAGATCGTAAAAATCTTTTAATAGACTTTGTGGTCAGAAAACCTCAATCCGGTTATTACCATAAGGAAATAGAGTTATATAATGGGAGAATATTCAATATTTTCGATAGAACGAAGCATAAGGGGAATAGGAAGTGGAATATATACTCGGACATATATTCTTTTTTTGAATTCTATAGAATATTGAAAAAGAGAGGACCGTATTCTGCTGTGCATATCGTTCATCCCAATTTGGATGGTTATTTAATTGCTGCAGCAAAGTTAGCGGGAGTGCCAATCAGAATCATTCATAGTCATAACACTGGTTTTGATGATAGAAAGGCCCCAAACTTCATGAGAATTCTTATAAGAAAGGCTTCTCTTTCATTAGGTAAGCTTTTGGCTACTCATATTTGGGGATGTTCCAGAGCTGCTTGTGAACATATGTTTGGTAAAGAAATAATGAAGGATACGAGGGCCGAGGTTGTTCAAAATCCTGTTGACATAAGAAAATTTCGAGATAACACTCTTGAGAGAGTTTCTGCGCGTGAACAGTTTAAGATTCCAAATAATAAGATTGTAATTCTAAACGTTGCAAGATATGCTCCGCAGAAAAATCATAAGTTTTTAGTTGATATTTTAGAAGAGGCTACGAAAATAAGGAAAGATATACATTTAATGATGATTGGAACAGGTCCATTGGAAGATGTCGTTAAAGATTATGTCGAAGAAAAAAATGTTGGTAATTTTGTGACTATGCTTGATAAAAACACATCTGTTCCACTTGCATTAAAAGCTTCGGATTTTTTTGTATTACCATCAATATACGAAGGGTTTGGAAATACTTTAATAGAAGCACAAGCTGCAAATGTACCTTGTTTTGCTTCAACGGCTTGTCAACCAGAGCCTAATCTAGGCTTAGTAGATTATCTTCCACTCAATAAAGGGCCTAAGTACTGGGCAGAAGTAATACTATCCAATATAGAGCGGAATGATAAAAAAAAGGTTGATGAGGATAGACTTTTTTCGTATGATTTATCAACCGTTTCTTCACATATGGAAAATGTATATCTGAAGGGAAGTAAATATTTTGAGGGATGAAGATTCTATCTATATAAGAAGGGTGATAAATTGCCTAAACTTAGTGTAATAATGTGTACGTATAACCGAGGTCACTATTTATCACGTTCGGTCGAAAGTGTGCTTTCACAAACACTTGATGACTTTGAATTTGTACTAGTGAACAATGGATCTACCGATGATAGTTTGGATATTTGCAAATATTATGCTGAGAAAGATAGTCGGATCAAACTTATTGATATTATAGAAAATAAAGGCGCATCTAGTGGGAGAAATGCAGGACTTTTGGCGGCTTCCTGTAACTATATAACAATTGTGGATGACGACGATGTTTGTTACCCTGAAATGTTACAATTTTTATGGGATCTCTCGCAAAAATATAATGCCGATATATCCATGTGTGGAAGTTGGAACCAAATTGAAGATCAATTAGAGCCTTATTTTATATTTGATGAACTTCTGGTACTTGATAAGGTTCAGAGTTTAGACGCTCTATTACAAAGACAGAAATACAACGTGGCACCGCCCACAAAATTATTCCATAAGAAGTTATTCAAAGACATACTATTTAAAGAAAATGTACTGGTTGATGATATACATGTAATTTATAAGGTTTTTGCTAATGCTAATTTAGTAGTTGCTCAAGGTAAGCCCCTTTATAGTTTTACAAAGCATAGTGGTAATATGACGAACTTTATTCAGACCAACATAATTCCTCCTGCTCTCTTGAGTGAATATCATTCTGCATTTCGTGAACGCACAGAATACCTATCTAAGAGAGTACCTGAAATTGCACCAAGAGCTAGATATGCAGAGATGTCATTTATGATTTCAATGTGTGGTAAAATTCCCCGTACTTCAGAATATGTTGATTTATATAATGTAATGGTTGAGAAGTTAAGAGAAAGTTATGATGAGTTGATCTGTAGCCCCTACCTTACAGAGAAAGAGGAGCTAATACTCGAGAATATTTTAAGTTCAAGCTACACTGAATGAATTAAAACTGTAATTCGGAAGAATACAGGAAACAGAAGAAGACATTCAATCAGATTGAATGTCTTCTTCTTATATTTCTTTAAAAGTTGCCTGTTATAGAATAGTTATTAATGTAGGGTTCGGTTATTCAATTTTTATAGCTAATCTTGCTGTGTAGTCAATCTTGTGTAAAAATATTGGTAAGTTATTTTCCTCTATATATTGATCAGTTGCGATTTTAGAACCTTTCCAATGCCCATAATCATCGATGATTAATACTCCCTTAGGGCTTAATTTGGGATATAAATGATTTAATTCGTGATAAGTAGATTCAAACCAATCTGTATCTAACCTTAATAATGAAATATTGTGTGGGATAGTTTTTGGGATGGTCTCTTCAACCATTCCTTCTATAAAAAATATGTTATCCATTGGATATCCCGTCGATTCCATATTTTTAATTACTTCATTTTTAGGACTTACTGCCAAGGCCTTATTTTTTTCAAGCCATAACTCTTCTGCACTTTCATTATTTAAGCTAATATCGATGTCAGTAGGTGCCGACATTCCTGAGAAAGTGTCGTAGAGATAGAGCTTTCTGTCAGTTGCATTTAACTGTATCAGAGTATGTGCACATATCATCATACTGCCACCCTTCCAAACGCCACATTCTACTATATCCCCTTCTATATTATTTTTAACAATATACTTTATAGATTGATACAGAGAAAATATTCGTTCAAATGAAGTCATTGTATATTTCTTGCATTTTAGGAGAGTCAGAAGGAAATCATTGTCTAGTTCCTCAGGGGCATCCAGCATAAGCCTTACTTTTTCAAGAGGTAAAAACTCGTACATATCAATGAAGTCAACATATTCTTTCATGCCCATATCAATTAATTGTTCGGAAATCTCACTATAAAATGAACTGGCAATTACTATTAACTTATCTTGTAAATCATCTGCTGTACAATCCTGTGGACGTTTAATCAGCAAATTATTGTATATTGTTTCTTGTTTCTTTTGGTCATTATCCAAATAAAAGGCGATTTCCGTATTCGAAAGGTTTTTTTCAAACTCTTTTTGCTTTTCTCCGGTTCCAAAAATAATAATTTTATTTTTGCTATAATTCATAGTTATCTCCTCGCATTCAATATTTCTTATATTTGTTTATCGTCAAATTTAATACAGATGTGAAGGTGGTAAAGAAGATGAAATTTTTTAGGGAAAGTAGGATGTGTGTTTCATTGAAGGTAATAGTTGTTTATATATTAATAATTGGCGAAACGAGCTGTTTTCATAAGGGTCTTTTGTAGAAAAATGTAGAAAATGATTACTCAATATAGTGGTGGTAATTTATTGAATGTAATCATTTTCTTTTCCAATTGACAATTGAGAAGCAGCGATGGTATAGTCGAGTTGTGAGCAAGACTCACGTTCATCTGATGACGAAGGGAATGTTTAATCAATGGAAGGTAAAGTAAAATGGTTTAATGCAGAAAAGGGTTATGGTTTTATCGAAACTGCAGACGGTGGGGACGTATTTGTACACTTTTCCGCGATTCAAACAGACGGTTTCAAGACATTGGATGAGGGTCAATCCGTAGAATTTGATATCGTTGAAGGTGCACGCGGACCACAAGCAGCTAACGTAATCAAATTATAATCATCCGGCGAAGCCGACCTACATATATATGGTAGATGGTTAGCAATTGATACAACGCTAGCGAGAACCTTGGGAATTTTCCCAAGGTTCTTTTTATTGTATACGCAATCATTGGGTAGTTGAGCGTGAAGAAATGACTTTATAATATCTATAATTTTCCATAAAAAGGTTTCGTTCTCCAGATCTCCGGGTAATGGGTTACGTTGAGCTTTTTGTCTTGCCAAGGCGCACACTATACTTTCTGTAGGAGGATGAACTGCAAAATGAAAAAGATGTGGCGCGGTCTTATGACCGGAATGCTGGGAGTGAGCATGTTGCTCGGCTCTCTAGGCAGTGTATCTGCAGCACCTGTTCCCAAAGATATTCAGGGACACTGGGCTCAGGCACAATTGCAGCAATGGCTTGATAAGGGATATCTTGGGGGATACCCTGACGGTACAGTTAGGCCTAATAATGCGATTACACGTGCAGAATATGTTGCCTTCGTAAACCGTCTGTTCGGATTCACTGAGACAGGAACTGTTAATTTCACGGATCTTAAGAGCTCCAATTGGTCCTACATTGAAGTAGCTAAGGCTGTCAAAGCGGGATACATTGGAGGGTATGAAAATAATACGTTCCGTCCTAATAGTCCCCTAACCAGACAGGAGGCATCCGTGATTACTGCCAAGCTGTTGAAGCTGAATACGAATTCATCTACTACTAAATTCAAAGACAACAGCCAGTTTGCCTCATGGAGCCGTGGAGCCATTGCAGCAGCTGCAGATAAGAAGATCATTAACGGCTATCCAGACGGAACATTCGGCCCTAAAAAAGCGCTGACCCGTGCCGAGGCCGTAGGCATCATTAGCAACTCGGCAGTGTACAAACCTGCAGCACCGGGTGGTGTAAATCCAACTCCAGTACCTACACCAACGCCGTCTGCTACACCTGTACCTACAACTAGCCCGAGCCCATTACCTACATCTGTTCCAGGTGGGGGTAGCGGAGGCGGCGGTGGCGGGACCATCACCACCCCAACGGTTACTGGTGCCACCTATGGACATGTCGGATCGGTTACTGCAGATGTGTACCTCACACCTTCAGTAACAGGCCAAGTGTATTATGTTGTGGTTCCATATACCAGCACGCTGGTAACACCAAGTGTGGCTGAAGTGAGAGGCGGGCAGGGTGGTGCTGGTGTAACGGTTGTAAACCATGGAACCAAGGCAACCGCCGCTAACACAACAGTTTCCTTCTCGGTTTATGGCCTGCAAGCAAACACGGAATATGCTACATTCGCTGTGATTACGGACACCTCCAGCAATTGGTCATCTGTAGCAAAGGTGCAGTTGAAGACAGCCCCGGCCAATGCAGATGCCATTACGCTGGCACAGCCGGGACAGATTGGAACCGTAACAGCTGATGTGTACTTCAAGTATGGACAGGCTGGCGGAACGGCCCAGCAGGTTAAGTATGTAGTGCTTCCTGAGAAGGAGGCCGTACCAAGCGCTGCACAAGTGGCAGCCGGTCAGAACAGTGCAGGTACCACGTTGGCAGCGCCATGGACAGGTACGGTGTCTGTGCTTCCAGGGGTAGGTCACACGTACACTTTAACTGGACTTACTGCTGGAACAGGCTATAAGGTTTATCTTATCAGCGGCTCCGGCAGCAACTGGTCATCTGTAGAGGTGGTTCGCTTTCATACGAAGCAGCCATAACAGAAGGAACCTAGGTGACAGAATCACAAGTTAGGAATTTAGTTAAGCTGTGTATGAGCAATTATTGTCTGTAGCAGAATAGAATTGTAACCGTCCGGAAAGGGTCGTTTCTTCGCTCTTTCCGGACTTCTTTTTTAAAGGCGAATATCTTGTGGGTAAATTGTTAGCTTAATGTAAAGGTTGTCATGATTTGTTTTTTACTTAGCTCTAACAATTTGGTATAATGGATTTGTAAACAAAGGAGGAGTGCCCCATGCAATTTAGCATTCGAGGTCAACAAATTGAAGTGACCGACGCTTTGAGAGACTATGTTGATAAGAAGCTCAGCAGACTTGAGAAGTATTTCGATGCACCCCCTACCTCAGAAGGATATGTAACGCTTAGCGTTGTACGCGGCCTTCATACAGTGGAAGTAACGATTCCGCTTGCAGGTGTGACGCTTCGTGCGGAAGATCGCAGCGATGACATGTATTCATCCATTGATGCCGTAGTGGACAAGCTGGAACGCCAAATTCGTAAACACAAGACCAAATTGAACCGTAAGTTCCGCCAGGAAGGCAGCCTGAAGACATTATTCGTGGAAGGCAATGGCAGCTCTGTAGCTGTAGAAGAACAGGATACGGACGATGATTTGGAAGTTGTACGGAACAAGCGCTTTACTCTGAAGCCTATGGATGTGGAGGAAGCTATCCTGCAAATGAATATGGTAGGACATAACTTCTTTGTCTTCTCCAATATTGATACATCCGAAGTGAGTGTTGTTTACAAACGTAACGATGGAAAATACGGACTGATTGAACAGAGCTAACTACAGCTAATTCCTATAATTAGTGAGCGTTAGAAGGGTTTACTATCAGTCAGATGTAAAAAAATTAAACGAGCCCTTATTCGCGTGAAGCGAATAGGGCTCTTATGCGTATATATAGTTATATATGAAAATGTGCCAAGTATTTGCTTGTATTGCGGCATCTCTTACAAACTGTTACAATTTATGAAGCAGCGGAATCGTTTCTGCATTTTGGCCCTTTCAATTTAAGTGGGGATGGGCTAAGGTTCCACCATCTGTGTTGCATGAAAGGGGTTAACCATGCTAGGACTTGTAAAGAAAATTTTTGGTGATACTAATGATCGTGATGTTAAACGACTCTCAAAAACAGTCGAAATTATTAATGGACTGGAGCCGGATTTTGCGGCGCTTTCCGATGAAGCACTGAAGGGAAAGACAGAAGAATTCCGCGCCCGGATCGAAAAGGGTGAGACGCTGGAAGAACTTCTGCCCGAAGCTTTTGCTACGGTTCGTGAAACATCCAAGCGGGTGCTGGGCAAGCGTCATTATGACGTGCAGCTCATTGGTGGTATGGCACTGCATGAGGGCCGTATCGCGGAGATGAAGACAGGTGAAGGTAAAACCCTTGTAGGTACACTTCCTGTTTACTTGAATGCATTGCTTGGTAAAGGCGTTCATGTTGTTACAGTCAATGACTACCTGGCTCAGCGCGACAGCGCCGAGATGGGACAAATCTATAACTTCCTGGGCATGACGGTCGGGGTCAACCTGAGCGGCATGGACCATGCTTATAAACAAGATGCGTATGCCAACGATATTACGTATGGTACGAACAACGAATTTGGTTTTGACTATTTGCGGGATAACATGGTGCTCTATAAGGAGCAAATGGTTCAGCGTCCGCTCTATTTCTGTATTATTGACGAAGTGGACTCCATCCTGGTCGATGAGGCACGTACACCGCTGATTATTTCGGGACAAGCTGAGAAGTCGACAGAACTGTACTATGCGGCTGACCGGTTTGTGAAAAAATTGCAGGCGGAAGAAGACTACACGGTCGACATCAAGGTGAAATCCGTTGCCTTGACTGAAAAAGGTGTGGCTGTGGCTGAACGTGCTTTTGGCGTAGAGAACCTGTATGATCACAGCAATGTAACGCTGAACCATCATATCGTACAAGCTCTCAAGGCGAATGTTATTATGCGTCGTGATGTGGATTATGTGGTGAATGAAGAAGAAGTAGTTATCGTTGATGAATTCACAGGCCGGCTGATGGCGGGCCGCCGTTATAGTGATGGTCTGCATCAGGCGATTGAAGCTAAGGAAGAAATTCAGGTACAGAACGAGAGCATGACGCTTGCAACGATTACCTTCCAGAACTACTTCCGGATGTACCGTAAGCTGGCTGGTATGACTGGTACGGCGAAGACGGAAGAAGAGGAATTCAAGAAGATTTATGGTCTTGAGGTTCTTCAGGTTCCAACGAACAAGGTGAACCAGCGTCAGGATATGCCGGATGTGGTATATAAGTCTGAGAATGGTAAATTCAACGCTGTTGTGGCTGAGATTGTGGAACGTCACAAGAAGAATCAGCCGGTGTTGGTAGGTACCGTTTCAATCGAAAATTCCGAGCTTCTCTCTGAAATGCTGAAGCGCAAAGGTGTCAGACACCAGGTATTGAACGCGAAGCATCACGCGACGGAAGCCGAGATTATCACTCATGCAGGACAACCAGGTACAGTTACGATCGCTACCAATATGGCGGGCCGCGGTACAGATATCATTCTGGGTGAAGGTGTATCCGAACTCGGTGGATTGCATATCATTGGTACAGAGCGTCATGAATCACGGCGGATTGACAATCAGCTTCGCGGTCGTGCAGGACGTCAGGGCGACCCGGGCTCCACACAGTTCTACCTGTCCCTCGGCGATGAACTGATGAAGCGTTTTGGTGCAGACAATGTACTGAACATGATGGATCGTCTTGGATTTGAAGAAGATCAGCCGATCGAGAGCCGGATGATTACCCGTGCTGTCGAGTCTGCCCAAAAACGGGTGGAAGGCAATAACTTCGACATCCGTAAAGTGGTTCTCCAGTACGATGATGTTATGAATCAACAGCGCGAAATTATCTACAAGCAGCGCCGTGAGATCCTGGAATCTGAGGACATCAAGGATGTTGTAATGGAAATGATCAAACCGGTTATTGACCGGGTAGTTCATGCCCATTGCGGCGACGATATTCCTGAGAATTGGGAGCTGCAGGAGGTTGCGGATTATGTGAACAGCAAACTGCTGGATGAAGGCACATTGACTCGTGATGATCTGTGGGGCAAGGAAGTTGAGGAGATCACTGATTATATCTTCGATCGTGTACTGGAGAAATATGCAGCCCGCGAAGAACGTCTTGGCTCAGAGCTGGTTCGTGAATTCGAGAAGGTTATTGTACTTCGTTCCGTAGACAGCAAATGGATGGATCATATTGATGCGATGGATCAACTGCGTCAAGGGATTCACCTTCGCGCATACGGTGGTACAGATCCACTCCGTGAATACCAGTTCGAAGGCTTCGAAATGTTTAATGAAATGACCGCCAACATTCAGGAAGAAGTGGCGACCTATATAATGAAGGCACACATCGAGACGAATCAGGAACGTCAATCCGTAGTGGAAGAGGATAAAATCTCGACCAACGGTGAGCCGGCTGAGAAGCGTCCGGTGCATGTGGAAGAAGCTATCGGCCGCAACGATCCTTGTCCTTGTGGAAGCGGCAAGAAATACAAGAACTGTCACGGCCAGAACGCATAAGCTAACAAAGGACCGTGAATGTACCCTTATAGGGCGGTATCGGACATTAGAGAGAACGTCTTTTAAATGATGGACAATTCTTCGTACAGAGTCTGCTATACCTTTTCTAAAGGGTATAATAACAACAAAGAGCGGCTGGGCCCGGGGATTCCCGTTTGCGGCCTGGCCGTTTTTTTTGGATTCGTAGTTTCTTATACGCAACAACTTATTTTGAAAGGTGAAGTGACATATGATAGATCCAAATGTAAAGCAGGACCTGCGGGAAATCGGCAAGAAATTAACCAACCTTAGGGGGTCTCTTTGACTTAGACCTTAAGCAAGAGATGATTGCTAACTTTGAGGAGAAGATGGCGGCTCCTGGGTTCTGGGATGACAGCGATCAGGCTCAGGGTATTATCGCCGAGATGAATGCGGTCAAATCTTCGGTAGATCAGTATGAGAAGCTACAGCAGGATTATGATGATGCAGCAATGATGGCTGAGTTGGCCGATGAAGAGGGCGATGAGGAACTGGCGGCTGAGGTTGCTGGCAATATCCGCGCTCTGGCCGGTAAAGTGGATGAGTTCGAGCTGCAGCTGCTGCTGAACCAACCATACGACAAGATGAATGCGATTCTGGAGCTGCATCCGGGTGCAGGCGGTACGGAGTCCCAGGATTGGGGACAAATGCTGCTGCGGATGTACACTCGTTGGGCAGAGAAACGCGGCTTCAAGGTCGAGGTACTTGATTACTTGCCGGGTGATGAGGCAGGAATCAAGAGTGTGACGCTGCTAATCAAAGGCTTTAACGCTTATGGTTACTTGAAGGTAGAGAAGGGCGTTCACCGTTTGGTGCGTATCTCACCTTTTGATTCCTCTGGCAGACGGCATACTTCGTTCGTATCCTGTGATGTGGTACCGGAAATCTCGGATGATGTGGAAGTTGAAATCCGTACAGAGGATCTTAAAATCGATACCTACCGGGCAAGTGGTGCCGGTGGTCAGCATATCAATACAACAGACTCGGCGGTGCGGATTACTCACTTACCAACCGGTGTGGTGGTGACCTGTCAAAATGAACGCTCCCAGATCAAGAACCGGGAACGGGCGATGACAATGCTTCGTTCCAAGTTGTATGAGCGCAAGCTGCAAGAGCAGCAGCAACATCTGGATGAAATCCGAGGGGAACAGTCGGATATTGCTTGGGGCAGCCAGATTCGCTCCTATGTGTTCCATCCCTATAGTATGGTAAAGGATCACCGCACTTCCGTGGAAACCGGAAACGTGGGTGCTGTAATGGATGGCGATCTGGATGCATTTATTGATGGATATTTGCGCAGCCAGATCAAGACTGAAGCCGAATAAGTACAAATGAATTCCTACGCTTCCTCGGAGGCTGTAGGAATTTTTGGCGTCAAGAGAAAAGATAAAGTTACTTGAAGGAGAGCCTTTCATGCAAAAGATCAACTCACGCAATAAGCCGCCGTTCATTCCGTTGAATGGACCCCTGCGCCATGCAGTGGATTTAGGACTGATTCTATTGGGATCGCTGATTACGGCGCTTGCGTTTAATTTGTTTTTCCTGCCAAACCGGATTGCTTCCGGAGGGGTGTCGGGTCTATCCGTGCTGGCCGAAGCCTGGTTTGGGGCAGAGCCTGCTTTTACCCAATGGGCACTGAATATTCCATTGTTCGTGCTGGGGGTAGTATTGCTGGGCAAGCAGTATGGAATGCGCTCCTTGCTGGGCAGCTTCGTGCTGCCGTTGTTTATTTTTTTGACCAAAGATGGCCCCGTTCCGACTACTAATCCACTCCTTGCTTCCATCTATGGGGGGATTGGGGTGGGTCTTGGCCTTGGGCTGGTTTTCCGTGGACGCGGCTCGACAGGCGGTCTGTCGATCTTGGCCCAGATTATTCAGAAGTTCTCTGGTCTGAGTTTCTCCATGTCTGTTGTGCTGCTGGATGGTACGGTGATTACACTGGCAGCGTTTGTGCTGGGGATGGAGCAGGCGATGTATGCGTTGATTGGTTTATTCGTTACAGGACGAGTCATTAATGCACTGGAGGTAGGCTTCAGCTATACCAAGGTAGCGTATATTATCTCGGAGCAGACAGAGGAGATCACACAGGCGATATTGAATGATCTCGACCGCGGACTGACCAAGCTCAACGCGCAAGGTGGCTACACAGGCGACGATCGCACGGTGCTTATGGTCGTGGTTGGCCAGAACGAAATCACCAGACTTAAAGCAATTGTCCGTTCGGTTGATCCGGGCGCATTTGTAATCATTACAGAAGCCCATGAAGTACTGGGCGAAGGATTTAAAAGAGAAGCGTGAACTCTCCTGCGCGGGGAGTCGCGCTTCTTTTTTATTCCGAAACTCTATACAAAGTTAACTTAACATGTTGTATTTATATTAATTGAGTCGTATAATAATACATATTTCAGAGCGGCTATACAATAAGTTTAATATCAGGCAAGACCAGATAGATTAGAGTATCACATCAAGCAGAAAGTGGGGATGACAGTGGAGAGCAAGCTGAGGGCGGCAATTGTTGGTTCAACGGGATACGGAGGCGTGGAGCTGATCAGGCTGCTGCAAAGTCATCCTAAGGTGGAGATCACATCAGTGATTTCCTCATCTAGCGCAGGGGTGCCTATTGAAGAAGGATTCCCGCATCTGACCGGAGTAGTGGAGCTAAAGCTGGATGGAGTGGATGCGGCTGAAATTTCCAGGAAGGCGGATGTTGTATTCACAGCGACCCCGTCGGGGGTAAGTGCGAAGTTGGTCCCACAGCTGCTTGAGGCAGGGCTCAAGGTTGTGGATCTGTCTGGTGATTTTCGCCTGAAGGACGGCGCAGCCTACGAGCAGTGGTATAAACACCCGGCACCGGCCGAAGCTTATCTGGAGCAGGCGGTATACGGACTTTGCGAGGTGTATGGAGAGCGGGCGGCAGGAGTCGATTTTATCTCTAATCCTGGCTGTTATCCTACGGCTACGCTGCTGGGGTTGGTTCCGGCAATTGAAGCGGGCTGGATCAAACATGACAGCATCATTATAGATGCGAAATCAGGGGTATCCGGAGCAGGTCGTGGAACGAGCCTGATGGTGCATTTTTCAGAGATGAATGAGAATTTCAAAGCTTATAAAATCAACAAACATCAACATATACCGGAGATCGAGCAGACGCTTTCGGACGTTGCAGGGAAAGATGTTACGGTGACATTCACCACACATCTCGTCCCTATGACACGGGGCATTATGAGCACGATGTATGCGGGAATGAACGGGCAATATACGGAACAAGATTTCGTGGACTTATATCGTAAGTATTATGAAGGCAGACCTTATGTGCGCGTGCGTGAAGCGGGAGTGATCCCGGCGACGAAGGAAGTTAGCGGCTCCAACTATTGTGATATTGGCTTTGCGGCAGATGCCCGTACCGGGCGCATTACGATCGTATCCGTTATTGATAACATCGTGAAGGGTGCAGCTGGGCAGGCAATACAGAACCTCAATTTGATGATGGGATGGGAGGAAACCCTTGGCCTCGGCTATACACCTGTGTATCCGTAGAGTTCAGTGGTAAAAGAGACAATGAGCGAGAAGCAAACATATACCGTCGTGGAAGGCGGCAGCATTACAACACCTAAGGGCTTCAAAGCAGGAGGCTTGCACTGTGGTTTGAAAAAAACAGACCGCAATGACCTCGGCGCCATTCTGTGTGAGGTGCCTGCTACGGCGGCAGGGGTGTATACAACGAATGTATTCCAGGCTGCTCCACTGAAGGTTACGCGGGAAAGCTTAGTGAATGGAACACTGCAGGCGCTTGTGGTGAACAGCGGTAATGCCAATGCTTGTACAGGCGAACAAGGGGAGGCAGATGCGTACGAGATGCGTGCTGCTACTGCCCGTCAGCTGAATGTGGCGGAAGAGAATGTGGCCGTTGCTTCGACTGGCGTGATTGGGGAGCTGCTCAAGATGGATGCTGTGCGGAGCGGGATTGCCGGATTATCGGAGAAGCTGGATGGTGGAACTGCCGGAGCAGAAGAGTTCTGCCAAGCGATTCTAACTACAGATCTGGTAAAAAAAGAGTGCTGCGTAAAAGTATCAGTCGGCGGAGAAGAGGTCGTGATTGCTGGAGCCGCTAAGGGCTCTGGGATGATTCATCCCAACATGGCAACCATGCTCGGCTTTATGACTACAGACGCGGCCATTGATGGTGAGGATTTGCTGAGTCTGCTGCGCGCTGCTACGAATGTTACTTTTAATATGATTACTGTTGATGGTGATACTAGTACGAATGATATGCTCGTGGCGATGGCCAGCGGGCTTGCTGGAAATGTGAAGCTGAACCGGCTTCATCCCGATTGGGATAATTTTGCCGCAGCGTTCACACATGTGTGTCAGAGTCTGGCAAAATCGATTGCTCGTGACGGCGAAGGCGCAACGAAGCTGATCGAGGTTCAGGTCAGTGGGGCAGTAAATGATGAAGCTGCTGCTGCCATTGCGAAAACAGTGGTCGGCTCTAGTTTGGTGAAATCGGCGATTTTCGGCGCGGATGCGAACTGGGGACGGATTATTGCTGCTGTGGGACGCGCTGGAGTACCAGTCTCACCGGAACGGGTGGATATTTCGCTCGGAGAGATCGAGGTATTGCTGCAATCGAAACCAGTTGCTTTTGATGAAGAGCAGGCTTTGGCCTACTTACAGAAGAGTGACACGGTTCTGATTACAGTGAAGCTGCATGATGGAGAGGGAACGGCCACTGCGTGGGGCTGCGATCTTACTTACGATTATGTGCGCATTAATGCTGCATACCGCACCTAACCCTGCGGGCATGGCTGCTGAAGTGCTTCGGGGAGGGCTTGGATAATGGTACAGAATACAATAGATAGAGATGCGAAGGTGACCTCTCGGTTGTTCGTAATGAAATGTGGTGGCAGTACGCTGGCGGCGCTTCCGGATTCGTTCTTTGAGGAGCTGCGTGACCTGCAAGCGGAGGGGATTCAGCCCGTGATCGTACATGGGGGCGGACCGGCTATTTCAGAGAACCTGACGAAGCTGGGCATCGAGAGCAGCTTCGTAAACGGCTTGCGAGTGACCACAGAAGAAGTGCTGGACGTTGTGGAGATGACACTGGCGGGTAGCATTAATAAAGCGATCGTACGTCGGATTCAAGGCAGCGGGGGGCTTGCGCTTGGATTGTCCGGCGTGGATGGCAACTTGATTACCGTTCGTCCGGTAGACAATAGCGCTGAGGTAGGGCTGGTCGGAGAAGTAACCGGGGTGAAGGCAGAGATTGTGACGGGTATCCTCGCCTTGGGTTATATTCCTGTGATTGCCCCGATCGGGGTGGATGCGGGAAGCCAGCGTTACAATATTAATGCAGATACGGCAGCGGGAGCTGTGGCTTCTCATATTGATTCACCGCAAATGATCGTAGTGACGGATGTTCCCGGTATTATGCGGACCATAGACGGGGAGAAGGTGGTTCTCCCCTCGGTGACGGTACAGGAAATTGAAGCGTTGATTGCCAGCGGCGAAATCTATGGCGGTATGATCCCCAAAGTTCGTGCAGCGATCGATTGCATCCAGGGTAATGTGTCTGAGGTGGTTATCGTGGACGGTAAGGAGCCGCATGTGTTGGGACGGGTACTACAGGGAGAAGATATCGGAACGCGTATCGTCCGATAAAGAGTACATGTATCTTGGACGTATTCAAGTTCACTATAAATAGGCAGCCCATTAGCGGCGCAGATGACAGGAGAGTGACAATGGAATGAGCAAGCTTACACAAGTGGAAGAAGGTAAAGCGGCAGGTGGCGCGGCAGGAGAAGAGGAGCCGGCAGACAAGTTGAGCGCAGTGTTCCCATCCTATGCCAGATTCGATATCAGCCTCGTTAAAGGTAAGGGCAGCTGGGTGTGGGACGACAAAGGGAACAAGTATCTGGATTTCACCTCCGGACTGGCAGTGACTAGTTTGGGTCATGCTCCGGAGAAAGTCGGCGCCAAGCTGAAGGAGCAGATCGATACACTATGGCATGTCTCCAATCTGTTCCATATTCCGGGACAGGACAAGGTAGCCAAGCTGCTTACCGAGAACAGTTGCGCAGACCAAGTCTTCTTCTGCAACAGCGGGGCGGAAGCTAATGAAGCGGCTATCAAGCTGGCACGTCGTTACCAGCAGAAGATCAAGGGTGTGGACCGTTACGAGGTTATCACTTTCGAGCAGTCCTTCCATGGCCGCACATTGGCAACACTGACGGCTACCGGGCAGCAAAAGGTCAAGGAAGGTTTTCTGCCGCTTCCGGCAGGCTTCAAAACCGTGCCGCTACATGATTTGTCTGCGCTGGGGGCCGCAATCGGTGAGCATACAGCAGCAATCATGATTGAAATGATATTGGCTGAGGGTGGCGTGCTTGAGGTACAACCAGAGTTTCTCGAAGCCGTGGCTGCACTTTGTAAAGAGCATGGACTGCTGTTGATTGTAGATGAAGTACAGACTGGCATGGGACGCACAGGCAAGCTGTTCGGTCATCAGCACTACAATATTGAGCCGGATATTTTCACATTGGCTAAAGGCGTGGCGAGTGGCTTCCCGGCAGGGTTGATGCTGGGCAAAGGTTATCTGCGCGAAGCGTTTTCGCCTGGCAGTCATGCGACTACTTTCGGGGGAACGCCTTTGGCAGCAGCAGTTATGTCAGCGACCATTGAGACGATGCTTGAAGATAATGTACCGCAGCTTGCGGCTGAATCGGGCAGCTATCTGGTCGGACAGCTGAAAGAGAAGCTGGCGGATGTTCCTTTTATCACTGAAATTCGCGGTAAGGGTCTGCTGATCGGTATTGAATGCAAGGGTCCTGTAGGCGATATTGTGCTGGCTGGACAGAAAAAGGGGCTGCTGTTCGTAACAGCTGGACCGAATGTCATCCGGTTGCTGCCGAACTTGTATGTCAGTAAAGAGGAAATCGATCAGGCGGTGGACATCCTTTCGGAACTCATTCATACTTATGCTACAGAAGCAAACGGGGAGGCCTAGTTCATGAATCAGGTTATACCAAGTGAAGCACAGGATATTGCCAAGAAGCTGAAAGGGCGCGACCTTCTGGAACTGAATGATTACAGCCCGGAGGAGATTACGTACCTGATTGAGCTGGCGATTGAACTGAAGAAGAAGCAGAAGAACGGCGAGGTTTATCAGCCGCTGAAGGGCAAGACAATCGGTCTTATTTTTGAAAAATCATCCACGCGTACCCGCGTATCGTTCGAAGTAGGCATGTTCCAGTTGGGTGGTCATGCGTTATTCCTGAGCAAAAATGACATTCAGCTCGGACGCGGTGAGACCGTTGGCGATACAGCACAAGTGATGTCCCGTTATCTGGACGGAATCATGATCCGGACCTTCGGTCATGACAAGGTAGAGGAGTTGGCAAAGTACGCTTCTGTGCCGGTTATCAACGGCTTGAGTGACTTAGCTCATCCCTGCCAGGTGCTGGCGGACTACCAGACTGTATACGAGCACAAGGGTCGCTTGAAGGGCTTGAAGCTGGCTTATATCGGCGACGGGAACAACATGGCCCATTCCCTGCTCATCGGCGGAGCCAAGCTAGGCGTGCATGTATCGGTAGCGGGCCCGCAAGGCTATGAGCCGGATGCAGCAGTAGTGGCAGAGGCCCGCGAGATTGCCAAGGAGACTGGTGCAGAGATCGTGGTGACGACCAGCCCGCAGGAAGCGGTGCAGGATGCCGATGTCATTTACACGGATGTGTGGGCCAGCATGGGCTTCGAAGAAGAGCAATTGGCGCGTGAAGCGGCGTTCAAGGACTATCAGGTTAATGAGGAGCTAGTGAAGGGTGCGAAAAGCGACTACCTGTTCCTGCACTGCCTGCCGGCACACCGTGAGGAAGAAGTGAGCACGGGTGTGATCGACGGCCCGAACTCAGTGATTTTTGACCAGGCTGAGAACCGTCTGCATGCGCAGAAAGCGCTCATGGCTGCCCTGATGGGTTAAGGAAAAGGATTTTATTTAAAATATAATTATCTATATAAGATGAATTTGATTGTGGCATCTTGATGTTCGTAAGGAAGTAACGTAGAGGGAGTTTGGAACTGGAGAAGCGTCAGCGGTCGTCTTTATCATCAGATTTCATCCGCAAAATGCGGCTTAAATATAGAAATCTGATGATAACAACGATCGGAAGTCCAAACATTCCGCGTAGTTACGACCGGACACCAGTAGCCAAAGGTTTTCGCCTCCACTACATCTTATATAGCCCACACGAAAGGAAGTTGCTTGTTCATGGCTAAGGAAAAAATTGTACTCGCCTACTCCGGCGGACTTGATACATCAGTTATTCTGAAATGGCTGAAAGAGACTTATGATGCGGAGATCATTGCGTTCACAGCCGATATCGGCCAGAAGGAAGAACTCGATGGTTTGGAGGAAAAAGCGCTCGCTACCGGTGCGTCGAAGGTATACATCGACGACCTGCGCGATGAATTCGCGAATGACTTTATCTATCCGATGTTCCAATCGGGCGCGCTGTATGAAGGGCAATACCTGCTCGGCACGAGTATCGCTCGTCCGTTGATTGCCAAGCGCATGGTGGATATCGCTATCGCTGAAGGCGCAACGGCTATCGCGCATGGCGCGACAGGTAAAGGCAACGATCAGGTGCGTTTTGAACTCAATGCTGCTGCATTGGCACCTGGCATTCAGGTGATTGCACCTTGGCGTCTGGAAGAATTCCGTAACCAGTTCCCGGGCCGTGCGGAAATGATTGCGTACGCAGAAGCAAACGACATTCCGGTTCAGGCCTCGGCAGCGAAGCCGTATTCCATGGACCGCAACCTGCTGCACATCAGCTATGAGAGCGGCGTGTTGGAAGATCCTTGGTTTGATCCAAGCGCACCGGAGAACAAAGGGATGTTCCTGCTGAGCAATGCACCTGAGGATGCACCGGATGAAGCAGAATATCTGGAGCTTGAATTCGTGAAAGGCGACTGTGTAGCTCTGAACGGAGAGCCTTTGTCTCCGCTTCAGGTGATGGAGAAGCTGAACGAACTGGGCGGTAAGCACGGTATCGGTCGTGTGGATATGGTTGAGAACCGTTTCGTCGGCATGAAGAGCCGTGGCGTGTATGAGACCCCGGGCGGAACCATTCTGTTCACAGCGCACCGGAAAATGGAGTCCATCACGATGGACCGCGAGGTCATGAACCTGCGCGACAGTCTGATCACCCGCTATAGCACCCTGGTGTATAACGGCTTCTGGTTTGCTCCTGAGCGCAAGGCGCTGCAAGCGCTGGTTACCGAGAGCCAACAAAACGTCACAGGTACAGTGCGCGTCAAGCTCTACAAAGGTAACATTATCGGTGCCGGCGTGAAGAGTCCAGTGAGCTTGTACAACCCTGAGATCGCCACCATGGAAGCTGATCCAACGCAGGCTTACGACCAAGGAGATGCAACAGGCTTTATCCGCCTGAATGCCCTGCGTCTTAAAGTGTCTTCTGGCGTGGCAGAATCGAATAAATAAGTAGAGAGTACGTTCAGATAGAGCAATCAAACAAGCGGACCGTTCAGTGGGCCGTTCCTCCCGCAAGGACAGGAGCGGCTCTCTGGCGTCCAAGGAGGAGGAGTCGACAGGTGAGCAAGCTGTGGGGCGGAAGATTTACCAAAGGAACGAACAAGCTGGTGGAGGAATATACAGCATCCATCGGGTTTGATAAGGCATTGGCGGAGGAAGATGTGCAGGGCAGCCTGGCCCATGTCACCATGCTGGGCAAATGCGGAATTCTGCCGCAGGAGGATGTTGAGACGATCAAGGCGGGTCTGAACAAAGTGCTGGATAAGGTTCGTGCAGGAGAGGTTGTTTTCTCAGTATCGGATGAGGATATCCACATGAACATTGAGAAGCACTTGATTGAGGAAATCGGTCCAGTTGGCGGCAAGCTACATACCGGACGTAGCCGTAACGACCAAGTAGCGACGGATATGCATCTTTATCTGCGCAACCGGGTGGTGGAATTGGTGGGTCTACTCCACAACCTTCAGGAATCCCTGATTGAACAAGCCAAAGATAATGTAGAGACGATTATCCCTGGCTACACGCATCTGCAGCGGGCACAACCGATTCTGTTCGCCCATCATTTGCTGGCTTATGTGTCCATGTTCCGCCGCGATGCGGAGCGCCTGACGGACAGCTACAAACGGATCAACGTGCTGCCGCTGGGAGCGGGTGCGCTGGCGGGAACGACGTTCCCGATTGACCGCCATTTTGTGGCCGAGCAGCTCGGCTTTGACAGTGTGTACGAGAACAGTCTGGACGCTGTCAGCGATCGTGACTTTATCGTAGAGTTTCTGGCCAATGCTTCGCTCGTGATGACACACCTGTCCAGACTCAGTGAGGAACTGGTACTATGGAGCAGCACTGAGTTCAGCTTCGTCGAACTGGATGATGCATTCTGCACCGGAAGCAGTATCATGCCGCAGAAGAAAAATCCCGATGTTCCGGAACTGGTCCGTGGTAAAACAGGCCGTGTATACGGCAACCTGATCGGTCTGTTAACCGTGCTGAAGTCGCTTCCGCTGGCCTACAATAAGGACATGCAGGAAGACAAGGAAGGCATGTTCGATACGGTGACTACGTTGACAGGGGCGCTGCAACTGTTCGCACCGATGATTGCTACAATGAAGGTGAACAAGGGCCGTATGCGCGAAGCCGTGAACACTGACTTCTCGAACGCGACCGATATCGCCGATTTCCTGGTGGGCAAAGGATTGCCATTCCGCCAGGCGCATGAAGTCATCGGCAAGACTGTGTTGTACTGTATCAACGAGGGCAAGTTCCTGCTGGATCTTACGCTTGATGAGTTTAAGCAATTCTCGCCGTTGTTCGATGAGAACATCTATGCGGTACTTCAGCCGGAAGCCGTTGTGAACGCACGTAATGTATACGGCGGCACAGCTACGGTCCAGGTGAAGGCTGCCATCGAACGGGCCGAAGCGGCACTGCACGAAGCGAATGAGTGGGTTGTAAAACACGGCAACGCTGTTTTGTAGGTTGTTATTACCGATGACCTGACGATAGGTACGAATATTCCTGAACATGACAAAGACTGTCTATCCCGAGTTAATGAAGTACGGGGGGAGACAGTCTTTTTTTGCACACAAAATCTATTTACTTGAGTGGTAGCCAGGCCAGTATATCGCGGATCTTGGCATCCCAATAACCCCATTCATGCTCTCCTGGGCCTTCATCGTAAGTCAGCGACAGTGAAGTCTTACGGCAAGCTTCCAGGAACGACAAATTGTTCTTGTACAAGAAGTCTTCTGTTCCACAGCATTGATACAAGGCCGGCTTCGGTCCTTGCGACTGATCCAGTTCCTTCAAGAGCCATAGAAGATCGTCCGGTGTGCCTGCAACGTCTTTTTCGCCAAAAATCATCTGATACCCTCTTTTGGCAGCCGGGTCATCCATATTTTTGAAATGCTGTGCGATATCCAGTGAACCTGACAGACTAGCCACAGCTGCAAAGCTTTCGGGCTTGCGCAGTCCTAACTTGAATGCTCCATAGCCGCCCATTGATAATCCCGCTACAAAGTTGTCCTCACGTTTATGTGAGAGCGGGAAAAAGGAGCGTGCCAGCGCAGGTAATTCCTCACTGATGAAGGTCCAGTATTGTCCTCCCGCAGCCATATCTGTATAAAAGCTGTGATGCACCTGGGGCATCACCACTGCTATCCCCATTTCAGCAACATATCGTTCGATCGAGCTCCGACGCAGCCAGATGGAGTCGTCATCCGACAAGCCGTGCAATAAGTATAACGTAGGGTGCAGCTCACCCCGCGTTACATTGCTCATACCGATCTGTGAGGTTGTTGTTTGCGGCAAAATTACAGTCATAGAGGTGCTGAGACCTAACACTTCCGAATAAAATCTACATTCAATTAAAGCCATTGTATATCCTCCTCCCAGCACAAATCATAGCATAGTCCCCAAATGGTATGGAACATCGAAAGCTCTGATTGGCGTTTTCATTGGCTCTTGGATTGGGTATTTTAGCTTACGGGGTGTAATAAGCATCTTTAAGCGCACTTTTGTGACTAGTTTTGAAAAGGAGGAAATACAAGATGAATAAAAAATGGATGATTGGGGCAATGGCCATTTCCCTAGGACTGCTGTCAGCCGGAGGAGGGGCGATGGCAGCTTCGACATTCACAGCAAACCCTCTAGTAAAAACAGTGGGGGCCTCGATACCGGGCAAGGAAGGTCCGGCGACGATTAACAATTTGACTGAGAAGAGCATCATTCCACTGCTAGTACATGCGAAGGCTATCTTTTCCTATGCGAGCCAGGGTGGCGGCGATTACAAACGGGAGATTTTTCAGTATAAAGGCGACGAATACCGGTATCTCTCCAGCGACATCGGAACAGAGCAGAAACTGTTGCAGTACATAAAAAAGGCGTTTACCCATAATGCAGCAGTTTATTATACCCGGTCACAATTTATGGTTCATGAAGGAAGGATGACGCAAGTGAACCGGGATTATGGGACATCATTGGATTTTGAAAAGGCTACAGCCCGGATGGTCTCCAAAAATGCGTTAGCCGCAGTATTTGAATTGACAGTTCCCTATAAGAATCAAGGGGCTAACAAGGATGTAATCGTAAAGCTGAAGAAGGTGGAGGGATACTGGAGAATTGATGTGTCACCGAATGCTCTTTTTTAAGAGAGAGTGGAGCGCGGAGAATTGTCAGTACAAATAAAAAAAGCTCTACTGCAGGCAGCGGAGCAGATCGGACGGATAGGCAACGCCGGCATATTTTCCGTTACGAGTGACAATTATGCAATCATCCTTAGATTCATCAGGACGGTCGGTAGCCGCCGCCATCACGGTCTCCAGAGGGGCTTCAATGTCCAGCATTAGTGGAGCCTTGTTCATTAGCTTCAGGATTGGCTCGCCGTAGAAGGAATCCGCGCCCATCCGGCCGGTAGCACGCAGGAAGAAACGTTCACTCATCAGCAGTCCCAACGGCTCGTTAGCTGCATTGCAGACAACAATACTTTTAGCTTCGGGATGTTGGAACATCACACGCAACGTTTCACGGCAAGTACGGGCAGCATAGACAGCGGGTTCAGTGCGAATCAATCCTGCAAGATCATTGATAATAGCTGTAGTCATTTTAAGTCATCCTTTCGAAATCAGGTGTATTCCTACTGTACTCCTGAATCGTAAACTGCGATGGTTCTCTGCGTAATTTACCCGTAAAAACAGGTAGACTACCTGTAAACGACTATGAAAATAAAACGGTCGAACCTTCGCGGGTCCGGCCGTTTTTGATAGATGGAATGAGCACTCTGCATGCTGCTGGGCACAATCATACGCAATTACGATGGCTGCGGTGCGCGTCCTTGTCAGAGGCGGTGCTGGCTGCAACACATGATAGGCCTAGTAGGTTGGTGCTATAGCTGTTAAGCATCTTATTCTAGCCGTCAGCTATTGGCTGCTGCGCACGCCATCCTCCATAAAAGGCCGTTCTGTCGCTTCTGGTACCGGGTACCGGCCCGCACCGGGTTGATTGGCTGCGACCAGCCGTTTTTGCGCGGGGTAGACGTCACGGGACAATCGGGAGGTTTCTACGACTTTACCGTCGACATAGCGGGTGATGTATGTCTCGACTACATATCCTGTTTTGCCCTGCTGGATTACGCGGGAGCTACCAGGCGATAGGGAGGCATCGCGGACGAAAATATCCTTCGGAGGCAGAATCTCTACCGTTTTCGATTGGATTCCATAGCTGATATTTTTGGGAAACGTGCCGAATAGTTTAACTGTCAGGGCGCGCCCCTGAACCTCGGCTTGGATAATGATGTATTTGCCGGTATTATTCCGGAACCGGAAGTTGATATATCCTTCAGCGAACGTAGCATCCTGTCCCTTTGGCAGATAATTGACGGGTACAGAATGATTACGCCGCTCCACAATCTCAAGTCCAGTGCGCAGCGCGGCATTGTACAGTGTACTGGATACCTGACAGATGCCGCCGCCCATGCCGGGCTGCAGCCTGCCGCCGACGATGACCGGCGCCTCCCGGAAACCATACTCCTGACGGGCTTTTTCAATGGCTTTGCCATAATCAAATACAGCACCCGGCGGGAGAATGGTTCCGTTAACGGCTTTGGCCGCGGCATCTACGTTATGGGTACGGCCTGGTCCGCTGGTGCCGAGTGAAGTGCTGAATTGTGTGATTTTACGCTCGATACCCTGATTTTTTAATTCTTTCAGGGTTATCGCCGGTTCCAGCACGGTTAAGGGAACTTCCAGAACAAGTGGGGTATCCTGTAGATCCTCCAGCTGTTGGAAGTTTGTGGGGACCGCTGCCTGTAAAGTAGTCTCCAGAGCGGTCCAGTTCACCTCGCGTGAATTGGTTCCAGGTGTGTAGACTACCTGATCGCCAGGGGTAATGACCCGGGTGGCGTCCACCGGTACGCCGAAGGCGGATCTCTCCCAAGCTGGGCTGAGGATACCTTTGAGCTGCTTGATATCCAGACGAGAGGTCAGGCTCCAATTATGCGGAAAGTTGCGGCGGGCGCTGAAGCGGTCCCACAGATTTCCTTCTTTAAGCTCCTGGAGGGCTTGCAGGAAAGCAGGAGCTTTGTAGATCAGTCCAGCCTGCTTTAGGGTGGGGACAATATCCGTAGCGCCATCCGCCTTCATAATAAGGGGGAGAGCTTCGAGTGCGCGAAGCCGCTGCTCGAGACCGGAGCGAACATCATCGATATTCATGCCACCAATCTCCCAGCCGGCAAGGTTAATTCCGTCAGGCAATGTGCGCTGATTCGTATAGAGATGAAGCCCGCCGATGACAAGTGAACCTGTCAGTATAAGACCGATTAATGCAATAAGGGCTGCGTGAATTTTTTTCATAGGAATCTCCTCTTGAGGGGTTGAATTGGTTAGGAAAGCCGTGATATTTCAAGTATATGTGCGGTCAATGTAAAACTTTCGGGTACTCAAGGAGTAACAGATTTGTTACAATAGAGACGCCTGCTGTAAAGTGCAGTTTATGGAAGTCTGGGCTGGACCCTGTCGAAGACTTCACGGCGGAATATGTCATAATCGGGAAGTGATAGAGTGATTGAAATGCAGGATGTGTGGAAGACGTACCCCAATGGCACTCATGCGCTGCAGGGCGTGTCCGTTAAGATTGATCGAAACGAATTCGTATATGTTGTCGGTCCGTCTGGCGCTGGGAAGTCGACTTTCATGAAATTAATTTATAGAGAAGAGATGCCGACCAAAGGTCAGATTTCCGTGGGCGGTTTCAATATAGGCAAGCTCAAACCGCGTAAAATTCCTTATGTGCGACGGAACATTGGTGTAATCTTTCAGGATTTCCGGCTGCTTCCGAAGCTGACGGCCTTTGAGAACGTTGCTTTTGCAATGGAAGTGATTGAAGCGCCGAAGAAGATTATCAAGAAGCGGGTCATTGAAGTACTAGATCTGGTAGGTCTGAAGAACAAAGCCAACCGCGAGCCTTCTCAGCTCTCAGGCGGTGAGCAGCAGCGGATTGCTATTGCCCGGGCGATCGTTAATAATCCGTCAGTTATTATTGCGGACGAGCCTACAGGTAACCTTGACCCAGAGACCTCCTGGGACATTATGCAGCTGCTGGATGAGATCAATTTCCGTGGTACTACGATTGTTATGGCTACACATAACCGTGACATTGTTAATAAAATGCGCAAGCGGGTTCTGGCCATCGAGAACGGCAACATCGTGAGAGACCAAGTGAGAGGGGAATACGGTTATGAGTTTTAAAACCTTCTTGCGACACGTGCGGGAAGGCTTTAAAAACGTATTCCGCAACGGCTGGATGTCCATAGCCTCCATTACCTCGATTGTCGTCTCGTTGTTCGTGCTAGGTGTCTTTATTCTGCTTGTACTTAATGTGAACGCTATCGCCGATAAGGCGGACAGTCAGGTCCAAATCAATGTGCATCTGGCACTTAATACCGACCAGAAGCTGCGCGAGACGGTGGAGAATGAGATCGGCAGCATGCCGGAGGTCAGCAAGATTACTTTTGTCTCCAAGGAGCAGGGACTTAAGGAGTTCCGTGAAGATATGGGCGCGGACGCCGCCGAGCTTCTCGAAGGGTTCGATGAGGACAATAATCCGCTGCCAGACAAGCTGGTAATAGAGGTTATTGAGCCGACTACCGTCCCTTTTGTGGCAGAAAAGATCCAAGCGCTGAACGAGACCCATGAAGAGCAGCCTATTTATAAAGTCAATTACGGAAAAGGCTCGATCGAGACGCTGTTTAAAGTGACGCGTGCCGTGCGCAATATTGGTTTTATCTTTGTAGCAGGACTGGGGTTGATGTCCATGTTCCTGATCTCCAACACGATTCGCGTAACCATTTTGGCCCGTCGCAAAGAGATCGGCATTATGAAGCTGGTTGGGGCGACAAATTATTTTATTCGCTGGCCCTTCTTTATAGAAGGGGCACTGATCGGATTAATCGGTTCATTGGTTACCTCGGGCCTGCTTTACGCGGGTTACACCAGTCTGTTGTCTTCTGTGCAGGGTGACCCGATGCTGGGTCTTAAGCTGATCCCGTTCGGTGAGATTTGGATGCTCCTGTGCGGTCTGCTGGTTGGGCTGGGCATGCTGATTGGCATTTGGGGAAGTACCGTGTCCATTCGTAAGTTTTTGAAGGTATAACGAGATTTCGAAGATTTAAGCCAGGCTTTTAATATTAATTTTGATTTTGGATAAAGGATGGGGAGTGCGAGTTGAAGAAGATTGCTGCCGGGTTAGCCGTATTATTGCTGACTGTCACTATGTTCGGACCCTCTGAAGGATATGCCAACAAAAAGAGTGTCGCCGAAATCGACAAGCAGCTCAAGAAGCTGCAGCAAGAAGTTAAGGAAGCCAAAGAGCAGCAGGTGAAAGCTGCTTCGCGCAATCAGGAAGCACAGCACTATAAGAACAAGACTAATATGAATTTGCAGTATGTGCTGGGGCAAGTAGATATGGTTAAAGGGAAGATGAAAGATATTTCTGGGAAAATTGCTGATACAGAGATGTCGCTGAATCAGACGGCTGTTCAATTAGATGATGCGGAAGCGCGTATCGCTTCTCGGGAAAAGGTTCTGGAGTCTAGGGTGCGTCTTATGTATACGGACGGAGCCGTATCTTATCTGGACGTGCTTCTCTCCTCTAATAGCTTCACTGACTTTCTAGAGCGGGCGGATTCCCTGAAGCTTATCGTAGATCAGGATCAGGATCTTCTGGTCCAGCATAAGGTGGACAAGCAGCTTGTCATCGACAAGAAGCAAGAGTTGGAAGGAAAGTACGCACAGGCCAAGCAGCTCTATACCGATTTGGAGGAGCAGCGCAGTCTGCTGAAAGAGAAAGAAAAGGATAAACAAGAACTTATCGCTTACTATGACAAGGAAATTCAGGATACAGATGATATCAGTGAGGAACAGAATGCGAAGCTTGTAGAGCTTGCCAGTCAGCGTTCTTCCTTGGAGAAAGAAAAGGATAAGATCAAAGCAGAGGAAGCGGCGAGAAAGGCAGCCGCTGCTAAGGCAGAAGCTGCCCGCAGAGAGGCCGAGGCCAAGAAGAAGGCTGCGAAGGCAGCAGCTTCTTCAAGCTCCATAGCTTATGCAGGTGGAGACGGTCCGCTTTTGAGACCTGTAGGTGGAGCACGAATCTCTTCTCCTTATGGCTACCGAACCCATCCGGTCACGGGAGAAGTAGGTAAGCTGCATACCGGAACGGACTTTGCCGTTTCGCAGGGAACCAGTATCCATGCTGCAGATTCCGGCACAGTGCTGGTAGCGGAGTGGTGGAATGGTTATGGTAACTGTGTAATTATTGATCATGGCGGCGGCATGTGGACGCTGTACGGCCATATTCGTGACGGCGGGATTAAGGTTAAGGCCGGTGATCACGTGAGCCGTGGTCAGGTCATTGCGGAGTCCGGTTCCACTGGTCGTTCCACAGGCCCCCATCTTCACTTTGAAGTTCGGATCGACGGTAAGCCGGTTAATCCGATGCCTTACTTGTAATTTCGGGACTTATAAATATTAATTGGACATAGGGCATATACTGGAAGAGATACCGTTCTATGCTGAACGGGTAAAACGCAAGGTTCGAGAGAGGGACAAGAAGGGACGGTGGGAACTGATGTTGAAGAAGAGCACAGCGGCGTTTTTGATGATCGCCGCCCTACTGTGCGGCAGCTTGCTGACCCTGAGTGTGACCGGCTATATGCAAATTTCCGGACAGGCTGCAGGGCAAGGAGCAATCTCCTCTGCGCTGAACGGAAGCAGCGGCCTGGATCAGAAGGAATCTAAGAAGCTGGGTACGGCCCTGGGTTTGATTGAGAGTAATTACTATGAAACTGTTGATCGGAACAAACTGATCGACGGTGCTGTCAATGGGATGATGGAAGCGCTGGGTGATCCGTATTCCAATTATATGGGGAAAGAAACGGCACAGAAATTTGAGGAGAGCATCGAAGGCTCATTCTCCGGAATTGGAGCCGAAGTCTCCTCGGAGAATGGCAAAGTTGTCGTTGTGTCCCCGATCAAAGGATCTCCTGCTGAGAAAGCGGGCATTCAGGCCAAAGATGTGATTCTTTCCGTCAACGGTGAATCTCTGGAAGGTCTGGAACTGAATGCGGCGGTTGCAAAAATTCGCGGTCCGAAGGGTAGCAAGGCTACGCTTAAAGTCCAGCGCGCCGGCTCTGCAGAGCCGCTAGAATTTGCGATTACTCGTGATGACGTGAAGCTGGAGACCGTTTATGCGAAGCTGGAGAAGGACAATGTGGGTGTCATCGAGGTGACCCAATTCTCCATGAACACAGCAGAGCGGTTCAAGGAAGAGCTGGACAAGCTAGAGAAGCAAGGCATGAAGGGATTGGTCATCGATGTCCGTAACGACCCTGGTGGCGTGCTTCCTGTAGTGATCCAGATGGCGGAGCAGTTCGTTCCTTCTGGCAAAACCATTGTGCAAGTTGAAGACAAGAACAAGAAGCGTGAGCTTAGTAAATCCAAAGGATCCAGCAAAGCGTATCCGGTTGTTGTCCTAATGAATAAAGGTAGCGCAAGTGCATCGGAAATTCTGGCAGGGGCCTTACAGCAATCCGCAGGCGCCAAGCTGATCGGTGATAATTCGTTCGGTAAGGGCACGGTTCAGACCAGCTTCGACAAGCAGCTCGGAGATGGCAGTTTGCTGAAGATCACGATTGCCAAATGGCTGACACCTGACGGCACTTGGATTCACGGCAAAGGCATCAAGCCAGATATTGCAGTGGCTCAGCCCGACTATTTCTCGGTAGCTCCGATCAATAAGAGCGCGACCTTGCAATACAACATGAACAGCGCAGATGTGAAGAGTGCACAGATTATGCTGGATGGGCTAGGCTATAAGCCGGGCCGTAAAGATGGATATTTCGACGCTGCTACCAAAGAAGCGGTGAAGAAATTCCAGAGTACAGCTAAGCTAACGGTCACAGGCATTATCGATGCCAAGACTGCGGAGACTCTGGAAGCTGCACTGATCAAGGCTATCCAGAATCCAGCCAATGATAATCAACGGAATAAGGGAATTGAAGAGATCCAGAAGGAAATCAAGTCGGCATCGTCGAACAAGTAAGAAGGCTGAATTCAGCCTTCTTTTTTTCTTTGATTTTAGAGAAATGTAGTAACCGGACGAGAAGGAGCGTGACGAACGGTTGAATGTGATGCTGGAACTGTTGGGAAGCTTGGGCAAGGCAGCGTTGAATTTGCTAATCCAGCCCTATTACTATATTGCTCTTATCTTTGTTGCCCTATATTACCGAAGACAGGTAGCCCTGGAACGGAAGCTGATTCATGTAAAGTTGCATAGTCCAGGTCAGGAAATCTGGCGTACGGTCTGGAGTGGCCTGGTTATGGGACTTCTGGTATCCGTAGCTGCTGTCTTACTGGGCGTTTCGATCTCTGGTCCAGCAGTGGCCTGTATTTGGATTGTTACTCTGCTTCTACTACTGATTCGTGTTCGTTATCTATGTTTTGCCTATGCTATAGGCATACTGGGCATTATACAATTCGTGTTTTCTTTCTTCCCGAATGCTCTGCAGACGGGGACAATCGGAACTCTAGTTACCGGTTTGCGGGAAATGGATATTCCAGCCTTGCTGGTGCTGGCCGCGTTGCTGCATCTGGCCGAGGCCCTGCTGGCTCGTTGGCAGGGCCCCGGATTGGCTTCGCCGCTCTTCCTGCAAGGCAAGCGCGGCAAGGTCGTCGGTGGCTTCCAGCTGCAGGCCTTCTGGCCGCTGCCGCTGTTCTTGCTGGTTCCTGCCGCTGCTGGAACCGGAGATCTGTCATGGCAGCCGCTGCTGGGCGGCGGGCTAGGCATTGTGTCCCTGCCCGTCATCATCGGCTTCAGCGAGATGACGCACAGCCTGCTGCCGGGGCGCAAAGCGACCCGTACGGCAGGGCGGCTACTGATCTACAGCGGCGTCCTGCTGGGCCTCAGCCTGCTGGCCTTCTTGTGGAGCCCGCTGACGCTGCTCGCAGCGCTCGCAGCGGTCCTTCTGCACGAAGGGCTGTCCTGGTACAGCGCTCTGGAAGAGCGCAGCAGCAGTCCCATCTTCGTACATCCCCCGCGCGGCCGCAAAGTGCTGGCCGTGCTGCCGGGTAGCCCCGGGCAGGAGCTGGGTATCCTGCCCGGCGAGGTCTTGCTCAAGGTCAACGGGGTCCTGTTGACCGAAGCCGCGCAGCTGCATGAGGCGCTGCGCAAGAACCCGGCGTTCTGCAAGCTGGAAGTGCAGAACCGGGCAGGCGAGAGCAAGTACCTGCAGACCGCCATCTATGATGGTGATCATCACCAGCTCGGCATCATACTTGCGCCAGAGCCGGATGAGACGACCATTGCGCTGGCGAAGCCGACGAGCATTTTTGGCATTATCAATTTGCGGACAAGCATTAGCCGCAGTCGTTCAGCGGCCAATGACCTTAAGCGGGCCAAACCTGCTGCTGAATCCAAGGCGGACTAGTCCCTTAGAGATGCTGTTGAACACACGGTCCACGCCTGTTTGTTTAAAGTAGCTGAATCCAAGGCGGATTAGGCCCTTGGCGATGCAGGGTGTTTCAGAGCTGTGGCACAATTGAATCTGTGGAAGTTAGAACAAGAGACTAATGAGCCTTCTGTCTACCTTTGAAAAAGTAGAACTTCTGAGTCTGGGGTTAACAGGAAATTCTCCTGTTAAATTACGTGAAATGACATAAAGTGCTGGGTTAACAGGATAAAATCCCGTTAATCCAGCGCTTTATTAGGTTTTCAGGGATTTAATGAGGAAAGAACGGGATCTTTTCCTGTTATTCTTACAAAGCTATGGTTTAGCGGCAGAATAACGGGATTTTCTCCAGTTGTTTCTACGGGCAAGGTTATTAATCTGTTATGTAAATTGAAGTTAAGATTCTAAAATGAGGTTAGGTTGCAGTGGCAGAAACGTTGGAGCTTTTAGTCGTTGCTGCTCGCCATCACGCGTGCCAGCGCTAGTCACGATCACCACTCCACGATCACACTCACCGTCACACGGCCACCACTCACGATCACACTCACCAGCGTTATCCACCAGAATCTTGACCAACCTGTCTTTATTGCCAATCGCTAATATTAATCCCGAATATTCTTCAAATAAAAAATCGCAATCTGCGTGCGGTCGCGAAGGCTGAGCTTGCTCAGGATGTCGGTAATATAGTTTTTGACGGTACCTTCGCTCAGGAATAAGGCACCGGCAATCTCCTTATTGGAGTGCCCTTCGGCGATGGAAGCGACAATAGCTTGTTCGGCTTTGGTTAGCCCGTAAGCTTCGAGGCATTGCGCGGGCGTGTTTTCCTGTTGTGCCGTGGGTTTTAAGAAGGTAGCCAGCTTGCGGGCGATATCGGGATGGATTAGCATGTTGCCGTCATGAACGGTTTTGATCCCCTGAATGATACGGTCTGGCGGAATGTTCTTCAGCAAGTATCCCTGCGCTCCGTTCCGAAGGGCCTCGATAATATAATCATCGTCGTCGAAGGTGGTCAGCATCAGCACAGAAATCTGTGGATAGCTTTCCTTGATCAGCCGTGTGCCTTCAACGCCTCCGCAGCCGGGCATACGAATATCCATAAGCACCACATCTGTCGCCAATCCTTCGGACAACAAAGCTAGTGCCTCATTGCCGTCCCCCGCTGTTCCAACCACCTCTATATTGTCGTCCATACCCAGCAGTACCTTCAGGCTCTCACGGATAAACGAATCGTCGTCAACAATCAGAACTTTGATCATAATGTTCAGCAGGTCTCCTTTAATTTGATTTATGATTAAATTTTCAAGTTTAATTCAGGATCTATCTCAATATCCGCTGTCTAGGAGGACTAACGCCATCTGAGTAAGATGTTGAGCATCATTTTATACAAAGCTAACGTATTTCAGTCTGCTTATATACAGGCAGCCGGGTGATCAGGGTGAACTCCGGTTCCAGCCGCAGCTCCAAGGTACCGCCGACCAGGGCGGTCCGCTCCTCCATGCCTTTTAGCCCCATGCCGCTTCTACTCTGCAATCGGTTCTTATCATGGGGGAGCAAGCCATTGTTGCTAATCTCCATGGTCACCTCGCCGAGGGAATAGCCAAGCCTGATGGAAATCGCTGTGGCCTTGCCGTGTTGCAGCCCATTGGTGATAGCTTCGCGCGCATTTTTATAAAGTATGACCTGCAGGCTTGGGTAGAGCTGGAAGGGCATGCCTTCCACCTTGTAAGAGGTGACTATTCCGGTATCGCGGCCAGTTTCCTCCAGCAGTCGGTCAAGTGCATAAGCACCTTCAAGCTGAGGCGCGTAGTTAATACGCCTAACAGCTGCGCGCATATCATCCATGCTGGCCGAGAGCTGGTCGCGTATCTGGACCATGAGGGCCATTCCAGCGTCAGGGGAAGAAGGGAGTGTATGAATGGCAGCTTCCATCATCATTTTCACCCGAATTAGCCGGTGTCCAATATCATCGTGCAATTGGCGGGCGATTCGTACTCGTTCCTCAGATTGGGCGGTATTCTCTACTTGGGCTGCGAATTGCTGAAGCCGGGTTCGAGCCTCATCCAGCTCGAAATGCCGCTTGCGCAGCTCATCGTAGAGGAACAGCGTTTCGGCCTGACCATGCTTGGCCCGGTGCAACAATACCACTAGACAGGCAGCCAACAGGAAGGCGAGATTGATGGAAGCCAGCGCAAGCTGTGAGCTAGAATGAAAGGCGGTATTAAGTGCGATCAAATGCACCACAGCAAAGACCACCGGCACCGGTCGCGGCTGAAGCTGTGAATAGAATAGTAGGGACGATATCGCGGGAAAGATCATCAAAGGGCCATACTGACTGCACAGCCAGGCTGTAAGTAACATCTCACTACCGCTGAGCAATGCCCGAAAGGCCAGGGGCAGACGTCCTTCCATCACGACCAGCAGCAGAAGAATCAGCAGGTGCAAAGTGAACAGCTCGTAATCGGCATATTCCTGAATATGCATGGTTATCAGCGCAGGGATCACAATAAGTCCGTAACGCAGAAATGTCAGTTCTCGGTTCACGGGAGGTGCCTTCCTTTTGTTCATTTTATATTACTTAGCATAGCATACAGGTTGTGAATTTCAGGAGATGACTTTTGTCACCTTCATAAAGTGACCTTCCGTACCTTACCTTCCATGCTTCCCACGATACAATAAAGACATAACAGTTTGAACTGACAGGAGAGATGATGCATGGCACTTGCGGTACTGACCGATGTAGTGAAACGATATGACGGCAAATTGACAGTGGACCACTTGAACGTCAGCATTCAGGAGGGAGAAATCTTCGGCTTGCTAGGCCCTAACGGTGCGGGGAAAAGCACAACCATCAGCATGCTCTGCGGTCTCTTATCCATGGATGGCGGTAGCATCGAGGTGGACGGAATTTCGGTAGCGGCAAATCCCCTTGAGGTGAAACGAAGAATCGGGCTAGTGCCGCAGGACCTTGCACTCTACGATGTCATGACGGCAGCGGAGAATGTGACGTTCTTCGGTAAACTATACGGATTGCGTGGCAAGTTGTTGAAAGAACGTGTGGAAGAGGCACTAGCTTTTACCGGCCTTAGTGATCGGGCGAAGGATAAGCCGTCTTCTTTTTCCGGGGGAATGAAGCGCAGATTGAATATTGCCTGTGCCATCATGCATCGTCCGCGGCTGATTATTATGGATGAGCCGACAGTAGGAATTGATCCCCAGTCACGCAATCATATTCTGGAATCGGTCAAGAAACTTAATCAGTTGGGTTCTACGGTGATTTATACCAGTCATTACATGGAGGAGGTCGCTGCGATTTGTGATCGGGTGGCGATCATGGATAAAGGCCATATCATTGCCTGTGGTACGGAAAAGGAGTTGCGGGAGAGGGTGGCTCGTGAAGAGAAAATCGTGATCAAAGCAAGTAATATCAACCCTGGGCTGATTCAGGAGATTGGTCTGCATCCTCGGATTAACCGGGTAGAGGTCAGGGAGGATGTTGTGGACATATATCTGCCTTCCTCTCAAGACGAACTTCAGGATATCTTGTTTATTTTCGCCAAACACGAAGGAATTATTGCTTCTCTACATGTCGACGAGCCTAATCTAGAGACACTGTTCCTGAGCCTGACCGGACGGTCACTACGGGATTAATGGAGGTGGGATAAAAGAATGAATACATGGACCATTATGACCTACGAGCTTCGCCGATTGTTCCGTTCAAAAGCGCTTCTGTTGAATCAGTTCTTGCTGCCCCTTGTGCTAATCTTTCTGCTCGGTTCCTCATTGTCGGGGGTAGTAGGCGGTCAAAGCAACCAAACCATCCACTCCGTTAGGGTTGGTGTAGTCAATCTACCGACCAAGAACACGGCAGAATCGTCACTCGTGGCAGATTTTCTGTTAACACCTGAGCTAGAGGATATCATCATTCCTGTATCTTTGCCAAGTCGAGAGGCGGCAGAGAGCGGGCTGCGAGCAGGGAAATATGGATATGCCGTCATAGTATCCCCAGGTTTTGATCAGAAGGTACAGAGTGGGGAGCAGGCTCAGCTGGAGTTTATCCTTGGCAAAGATCATACCAATAACCTGGTGGCCGGTACGGTGTTCGACAACTTCGTCAACCATATCAATGATATTCAGGCGGCGACATCGATTCTGGGTCCAGAAAGTCTTACCGCGTTTGCCCCTTCGAATGAGGGTACGACATCCGCTCTGAAGTTAGGAGAGCTTGGGGAGGACGGGGGTTCATACAGTGCCACCCAGTTCTATGCGGTGTCGATGCTATTAATGTTCCTGCTCTATTGCGGCCTGACTGTTAATATTTCGTTGTTCAATGAAAAGGAAGAACATACACTGTTTCGACTGAACTCTATGCCTGTCAAAGGCTCCCAACTGTTCATCGGAAAAATGCTTGGTGTGGGTACGGTCTCTATAGTGCAATGTACGGCTATTATTCTGCTATCGCATTGGCTGTATGGCGTGTATTGGGGTAATCATCCCCTTCTGCTGATACTTTTCTGTCTGTTGATGATTATTGCGTCCATGACGCTATCTATCGTAGTGTCTATGTTTTTCAAAAGCGGAGCAAGTGCCCGCAGCGTAATTACTGTGCTCACCGTCTGCATGACATTTCTGAGCGGAGGGATGGCTCCCCTCCCCGAATCCTGGGTCAACTCTGTGGGAGCATTCACGATTAACCATTGGATGATGCAGGCGATTCTGGGGATGATGCTGCATGTGGATGTATCCAAGATCATGCCTAATTTGTTGGCCATGGCGCTGATCTGTATTGTCCTGTTTGGTGCAGCCCTCATCTCATACCGGAAGGTGGGTTACCATGCGTAACATCATGACGATTGCCTGGAATATGGCAAAGCGAACCATTGGTTCCCGTTCCGGGCTGCTGATCTATATTATTTTGCCTTGTATTGTTGTATCGGCGATAATAACAACTACAGGCAGCGCGGGCGAGGAACCTGCTATAGTGCTCTACGCCAATCAGGACAGCGGTGCAGGTGGCCAACATGTCATTGCGGAGCTTGCCGCGACCGGGGACTACAAGTTGGTCCAGACTTCTAGCGAGTCAGAGCTAAAGGCCAAGGTTACGGATCAAAAAGGGACGGCGGGCGTGTTCATTCCAATTGGTTACACGGAGGACCTGCTTGCCGGGAAAAAGCCGCAGATCAGCTTTTATGAGCTGAAAATCTCGGAGAGCTCGATCATGCTCCAGCGTAAAGCCGGCGACATTGCCGGTCGGATGGGCCATACAGCTGAGGCAGTGCGGACGGCTAGTGCAGCCGGGGGCAATGCTGAATCTAAGTTCTCCGCAGTATTGCAGCAGGCTGAACAGCATAAGGTCGGAAGTAGGCGTACCGATTATAATCTATATCCTCGATCGGAGCAGACTAGTGTCACCGGCTTTACATTGTTGTTCCTAATGGGACTTGTGACCAGTTCCGTCTCTATCATTGTCAAAGACCGAAGGGACAGAACCATGATGAGAATGTTTAGTGCTCCTGTTCATGCTTACGAGATCGCTATAGGCAACTTCCTGGGTAGTTTCCTTGTCGGGTTAATTCAGATTATCACATTACTTACGTTGACTCGTGGAATCATTGGCTATGATTTTGGGGTTCCGTTATATCTCTACTTCCTGGTGTTGGCTGCTTTTATGCTGGTATCTATGGGGATTGCTAGCACCATCACCGGGCTAGTCCGTAACCAGAATAACACCGGTATACTGAACGCACTCATTCTAACCCCTACCTGCATGCTGGGTGGCTGCTTCTGGCCGATCTCGATTATGCCGGATTACATGCAGAAGATTGCCAACTTTGTTCCGCAAAAATGGGCAATGCAGGCGATTGATATCGCCGCAACCGGAGGTGGCTGGTCTGAATTGCGGCTGCCATTCGCCATTTTGGGTCTCATGGCAGCTATATTGCTAGCGATTGGATCAGCGACGCTCCGACCTAATGAGGCAGGAAGCGGAGCATAGGCTGCCAACTTTAAACCGATAGTTAACATACAGTTTCTCCCGAGAGATAATTATTGAAGAGTTAAGATAATAACGCATAATCACTAAGGGCAGACATCGCCGCAAACCCATGTTATAATCATTTTATATTTATTCAACTGCATATTTTATTGTTTTTTGGAGGAGCCTGTCACCAAGGGCTCCTCTTTGTCTTTTTTAGGATATCATTAATACCGTAGGAGGGGCCTGGGCAGAGAAAAAGGAGTGGGAGAAACCATGCAATTCATTCTTTATCTGATGTTGATTTTGTTATTTACTAAGTTGGCTGGGGATTTATCTGTAAGACTGGGGCAACCAGCAGTTTTGGGTAAGCTGATCATCGGGATTGTTCTAGGACCTGCAGTGCTGGGGTGGGTACAGGATGGGGAATTCATTCATTATATGTCGGAGATCGGCGTGCTGTTGCTGATGTTTATAGCAGGTCTGGAGACGGATCTGGAGCAGCTCCGCAAAAACTGGAAATCGGCTTTTGCTGTGGCAGTGGGTGGGATCATATTACCCTTTGCAGGTGGCTTTGCTATAGGGGAATGGTTCGGTTTTGCTGACCATAATGCCTTGTTTATGGGAGTCATTCTGAGTGCTACCTCTGTGAGCATTTCTGTCCAGGTTTTGAAGGATATGAACAAGCTGAATTCGGGCGAGGGTTCAACCATACTCGGCGCTGCCGTAGTCGATGATATTCTGGTAGTGATTTTACTGGCCGTGCTGATGAGCTTTTTCGGTACAGGGGCAGAAGTGTCTATCGGACTTCTGATTGGTAAAAAGGTGCTTTTCTTTGCCGTCGCGATCGTCGCGGGTGCCTTCCTAGTTCCAAGGCTGATGAAATGGCTTGCTCTACTTAGAGTTACTGAGGCTACGATTACTGCAGCGCTCGTGATCTGCTTTGGTTATGCGTACTTTGCTGAACTGCTCGGGATGGCTGGGATTATCGGCGCTTTTGCTGCCGGTATTGCTATTGCCCAGACCTCATTTAAACATACGGTAGAGACCAAGATTGAGCCCATTGCATATTCGATTTTTGTACCGGTGTTTTTTGTGAGTATAGGGTTGAACGTGACTTTTGCCGGTGTAGGAGGACAGATTGGTTTTGTCGTACTGCTCACGATCGTCGCCATTCTGACCAAAATGCTGGGCGGCGGTCTTGGGGCACGTTTGACCGGCTTTAACACCCGTTCCTCTGCAATTATCGGCGCAGGCATGATTTCACGGGGGGAAGTTGCCTTGATTATAGCGGCTACTGGACTACAAAGTGGGCTGCTGCATCCAGAGTATTTCACATCCGTAATCATTGTAGTGATTGTGACAACTCTTGTCACTCCGCCACTACTGAAATACATGTTCCGTGAACCAGAGAAGGTGGAAGTTGAGAAAGCGCAACTGTGAATAATTTCATATAAATGTTATAATTAATCATCCTTTACAAAAGGAGCTGACGTTATGTCCGATGGTCACAACATACCACCGCAGCCTCCACCAATGGATCCTTATGGAGCCAAAGCGAATTTTGATGTCAACGAAAAGAAATTGCATCTCGAAGGACCTCCAGGGTTCATAAGACAAGTGACGAATCTGCTTATTGTGGTGGGAATTATCGCATTTATTGTTGTTTTAGTGAGAGTTTTTTGATGAAATCATCAATTTAATCTGAAGAGCGGACGGGTGTATGCCCGTTCGCTCTTTGTTGTTAAATAAATCTTTAGTTGCGATAACGGCCTAAACCTTGAATCTGTCGATTTGACTATGTAACCGTTCAGCCATTTGGGATAGGGATGAAGCAGAGGAGAAGATTTCTTCCATAGAGGCCAGTTGCTCCTCTGTTGAAGTGGAGATCTCTTGAATGCCGGATGCAGACTCATGGGCAATCGTAGATATAAATTCCATTAAGTTGTTGACTTGTTCTGAACTTGCAGACATTTCTTCTGCAGAAGCAGCAACTTCTTGAATTTGTGTTAATACTCGTTGTACCGAGCGATCGATATGCTCAAATGATGTGCCCGCCATATGTACTACAAGAATGCCTTCATCCACTCCTTGTATGCTGGCCTCCATAGATTGCGCTGCGTCCTGTGTCTCCTGTTGTATAGTTGAGATTAGTTCGGCAATCTGGCGTGAAGACTGGGAAGACTGTTCAGCAAGGTTTCGAATTTGACTTGCCACTACTGCGAATCCTCTGCCTTGTTCTCCTGCCCGTGCCGCTTCAATTGAAGCGTTTAATGCCAGCAAGTTTGTTTGTGCGGCGATGTCTGTAATCATTTTAACAATTTCCCCAATACCCTGGGATCTCGTCTCCAACCCATGAATCACGTTCGATAGATTTTTGATGGTTTGATGAATGGAGCTCATCTGATCCATAACCCGTTGAATGACCTGGCTGCCTTCAAACGATTTTTCTGCGGCATCAGAGGCGGAGGAGGAGACATTTTGCGCATTGGCAGCAATATGTTGTGCGCCTGAGGACATTTCATTGACAGCCAGAACACTTTCTCTTACGCTATGAGTCTGTTTGTTGGAGCCGGTGGCCACTTCTTCTATGAAGGTAGCAATTTGTTCTGTCGCTACGTTAGTCTGTTGAGCGCTTGCGGTCAATTCTTCCGAAGCCGCTGCCAAATGCTCGGCACTTGTAGTGGTTTGGGCAATCAGTTCCCGAAGATTCGTCACCATTTGGTTGAAGGATTTAGCTAAATCACCGACCTCATCCCGGTTCTTCGTCTCGATGGCTTTAAGAGTCAAGTTACCCGAAGCGATTTCTTTGGCGGCGTTAGCGATAGAAACAATGGGTTTGGAAATGATTCTGGAGATAAGGATACCAACAAGAATAGCCAGTAAGAAGGCGATGATACTAATTATCATTATCACCCTTTTGATGGAGTCGACCATCGCTGAGTTGTTTTTGGCCCCTTCATCAACTAGCTTCTGCTGTCTGTCAGCAATACTGTTCGCCAGCTCCTGCATATCCCGACCAATCTGAAGTACATCGGTAGAGGACTTTATTCCAACTTCTTTATTTGAATCTATTAATGCAGCAACCTTGGTGGCATCTTTATTAAATTGTTGATTCAGTTCATGCAATTTTTTGATGTCGTTTTTATCGATATCCAGCCGTACCATACTTAAAGTGGCGGTCGCAAGTTCTGACATTTTCCCATTCACATCATGTAGCTTATCAAGCTGCCCTTTGTCCTGGTTGAGCATATAATCGCGTAAACTGCTCATTTGCTGTATAGAGTCTGCTCGGATATCTTTGGAGTTAGCTAAAATCTTCTCTCGCCTGCTAACCAGATCGGTGTACGATTCATCAATCTCCTGTAAATAGTAAAAAGATATGAAACTGATAAATCCTAAAAAAATTGCAATAATTAAAAAACCAGTTAATATTTTGTTGCTGATACTAAACCTCATAAGTCATCCCCTTTTGAAATCAACTATTCCTCACAATTCGACAATAACACGATTTTCCATTCTTGAGAAGTCGATTTATTAGGTTGTTATCTGAAATTATGAATGAATGCAGATAGATGTGATAATTCGTATTAATGAATAATTAGATCTATGTACCTATTTGAGTAGTAGTAGTGACTTATAAAATTATAGTTTACTTATAAAAACTTCTCTCAGTTTAAAGAACTAGAGAAGGGTCTTTTTACATATATTAGATAGAAAAACATGGATTAAATAACTATAATATCAGAGAAGGGTTACCTGTATTTCTCATATGAAGCAGGTTATTAATTTAATGGATAATGGTCGGAGAATCGAAGTTTTACAGATTCCAGATGATCGAACACGAGGAGATATTAGGAAATGTACAAACAAACAAGCAGGGTATTGGCGGCATTATTGTCAGCCAGTATGATTTTGGGGAGTGTGGCCTTCGCGGCGGCGCCCGCGGAGACAACAGACATTGACAAGCAAAGCCAGGTGACATGGTCTGATACCAAGGGACACTGGGCTAAGGAAGCTATCGAACGCTGGAGCGCACGCGGAATAGTAAATGGCACAGCGGCAAACAAATTTGAGCCTGAACGTGCAGTAACGCGCAGTGAGTGGGTAGCACTACTCAATCGCATTTTCCAGCCACAGTTGGGTAAGAAAACCGCTTTCAAGGATGTGTCGGAGGATAAGTGGTTTGCAACTGATGTAAGTACTGCGGTCTACGGTGCATATATCCAAGGCTTCCCGGATGGGACATTTAGACCAGCAGCTACATTGAGCCGTGCGGAAGCAGCTGTGTCTATAACGAGATTGCTGAAGCTGCCAGCAGCAGTTTCCGGGGTTTCTTTTGCGGATCAAGCTGACATCAAAGACTGGGGCAAGGACGCTATTAATGCGGTCGTGGAGCAGGGGATTCTCACAGGCTATGGCAATCATACTTTCCAGCCGAACAAAGCATTAACCCGTGCGGAAGCAGTAGCTCTGGCAGATCGTGCGGTGAATTATTATGGTGACTGGTACGGTGAAGCTGGAACCTATGGTCCCGCCATTGGGCTGAGTCAGGTCAAAGGCAATGTGATTATTAATGCACCGGGCGTCAGTTTGAAGAATACTGAGATCAACGGCAATTTGATTATCGGTAAAGGTGTTGGTGCTGGGGATGTCTACCTCAACAATATCAAGGTCAAGGGAGAGGTATTCATCTATGGTGGTGGTGAGAACAGCATCCATCTGAAGGATAGTGTCCTCATCAAGATCATCGTCGATAAAAAAGAGAGTTCCGTCCGGCTAGTTGCCGAAGGGAACTCTACGGTGCAGGAGATCACAATGAATACCGGTGCCATCCTGGATGTATCTCAAGGTGTTAGTATTAACAGGGTCTCATTGACGGAGAATATGCCTCCCAACAGCACTGTAAGTCTTAAAGGCCATTTTAATACAGTGAACGTAGAGGCTTACGGTATTACTCTCAAAATTCCTTCAGGAAGTGTGAAAGAGTTGAACATGGCTAAGCAGGGAGGGGGCTCTACTCTTGAGATCTCCAAGGAATCTTCGATCCTATCCTTAGTGCTGAATGCTTCAACCAAGGTCACGGGTCTGGGCAGCATCCAGAATAGTATCGTGAATGCGCTCGGAATTTCTTTTGAAAATAAACCGGAAAATCTTACGCTGGGCAGCAGCGTGCCTGCCGATCTCACTGTAAGCATTGGGGGAGCGACAGGCGCTACATTAGCTCCAAAAGCATCATCTACCCCAGCTCCGGTAACAACGCAGGTTCCGGTTCAGGCTGTTGGAGGTGGTAGCGGGGGTGGAGGAACTGGCGGAACTGGCGGAGGTTCTGAAAGTAGACCGACTGCGGTTCCAACAGAAGGCTCAACGCCAACTCCGGTTCCGACGGCAACACCGGTAGCCACATCGACACCAACGAGCTCGCCAACTCCAGTGTCTACAGCGACGCCGACACCGGCAAACACGGAGACTCCTGTGTCTACAGCAACGCCGAAACCGCCGAGTACACCAATACCTTCGGCGACACCAGCAAGCACGGCAACTCCAGTGGCATCAGCAACACCGTTACCGGAGTGGACACCGTACCCAAGTCCTAGTGCGATACCAAGCTCGATGCCAACGTATGAGCCAACACCAACACCAGCGCCATCCCCAACACCGGCAGCAACGCTGGCTCCGGACCCAACAAGAACTCCTTATCCGCAGCCTGATGACTTTATTCAATTGGATAAACGACATGTTGGAGTTGGAGAGGCAGTATACTTTACAACAGATCGTGATTATGATCTATACCTTATAAGAGCATGGGTTTCCTATGATAAAGATTCACTTGAACAGGCAGTACAAAATGGTGAAGCGATGAAGAAACATGTGAAGGCGGGGGAACGGAATTACTTTGACACAAGTAGTCTTAAGAATGTAGGCTTCCCTCAGAATCATCAGTTTAATATTATTGCCTACGATGGCAACAGATATCAAGGTTATGTGTGGTTAACTATTCTTAATGAAAGTGAGCCGCTCTTGGACAAACCCGATGTATTTCCTTATCCTGGATATCCCGAATATCAAGTGCGGTTTTATTATAACCGCAGTGTTTATCTTGCTGAGGGGCAAAGTCTAGAGAGCATTGTACAGTTCCGTGAAAATAACGGAGAGTTTAAGAGTTTTACTTCAGCTTCAGGCAGAGTTCAGATTATAGGCAATGAGGTTTACATCAGAACGGTTAGAGGGTTGTTGGAATACAATAACTTCTATGATTTTAAGCTGATCGCAGGGGCAGTCACAACAGCCAGTGGGGATAAGAATGTCGAGTTTATTAGCAGTCATCATACCCGGGCCATCAGGCTAGATTTGTTGTCACCAAGGCCTCCTTTGGGAGAAACGAGAGCGAAAGCCAAAGCGGGTGATATGTTGACATTTACAATTGATGCGCCGGGTACTGTTTATATGGTTCCTTTCGCAGAAAGCGGACCCCAAGCAGACTATGATAAAATAGTTAAAGAAAATCAGGGGTTGAAAATGGAAGTTGATGCTTCCAAAGTAAATCAGTATGTAAGACTACAAGTTACATCCTTACCGCCAGGAGATTATTATTTAGGAACACGCTATGGTTTAGGCACAATTATAACTGTGGAAGAATAGATGAAACAGCTAATAAATGTATGACAAAAGCTCCCGGCCGTTTAATAGACGACGCGGGAGCTTTTCTTGTTTTAGTATATATACTTGCATAAGTCTGTTATTTGCCTTGGAGTTGGCGCAGCACGATAATCTCAACGCGGCGGTTCTTCTGCCGTCCGGCTTCGGTGGTATTGTCGGCCGCCGGGCGCGTATCGCCATAACCTGCATACTGGAATGTACTTGGCTTCAGTCCTTCTTTGTCCACAAAGTAGCGGAGTACAGAAAGGGCCCGGGCCCCGGACAATTCCCAGTTGTCGTTGTAACGGGATAGCCTTGAGAGGGGCATGTTGTCGGTGTGGCCTTCAATGCTGATTGTAGCGCCGATTCCGTGGAATAGACCCGACAGCTGCTTCAAGGCAGGAAGGGCAGGGCTTTTAAGCGCCGCATTACCGGGATCGAATAGAAAACGGTCACTGAGTGTGATCGCGATGCCCTGTGGCTTGTCGGCCACAAAGATTTGGTCACCCAGATTATTGTCCTGCACGTATTTAGTGATAACGCCCATCAATTCGGCAAGCCGGGCTTCCTGCTCGCGGAAAGCCAGCTCTCGTTCCGAAGGTTTCAAGTTATCTGAATTCGTTGGCGAAGGCCCTTCGCTGGCCTGGGCTCCGCCAGCGTCCTGCCCTTTTCCTGGTGCCGGACCGCCGGGTTGCGCCTGCCGACCCGGGCTGATACCGTTTACTCCCTGTTGCCCATCCAGAAGGACGTTGCCTACATCTAGTAAAGCACTCCCGTTCTTGAAGGTTTGCGATAACGAGCCAGTGACGACATTATACTTCTCCGTGTCCAGGCTGCTCATAGCATAGAGCACGACGAAAAAAATAAGCAGTAGTGTAATAAGATCTGCATAAGTGATCATCCAGCGGTCACGGCTGTCCTGTTCGGTTCCTCTCTTCTTTCGGCGATTTCGCTGTCTCATGAAAGGCCTCTTGAACGGATGGACTCAGCGGGGGCTGGAGTCGAATCATCAATAAAGGAATTCATTTTCTTGCGCACCAGCTGCTGATGCTCTCCGTTACGAAGAGCGAGGATGCCAACGAGCAGCATTTCCATAACATGCAGTTGCTCCTGGCTGCGGGATTTGATTTTGGAGGCAATGGGTAAAAAAATAAGATTGGCGCTGGCAACCCCATACAGCGTTGCCGTAAAGGCGACCGCGATGGAGGGGCCTAGACTTGAAGGATCAGTTAGGCTTCCTAGTACGTGAATCAATCCCATGACCGTACCGATAATGCCCATAGTAGGCGCATAGCCTCCAGCGGCCTCGAAAATCTTGGCATAGCTTTCATGTTTGGCCTCCAGAGCGTCCATCTCCAGCTCCAGGATTTGCCGAACCTGCTCAGGGTCAGTACCGTCGATCATGAGTTGCAGACCTTCGCGGGTGAAGGGGTCAGGGTGCTCCTCTGCTCTTTTCTCTAGAGCAAGAACCCCGTTACGCCGGGTAATAGCAGCCATTGCAATGATTTCTTCGGCTTTTTCTTCAGTGTTTCCAGCGTTTTTGGCAAAAGCCAGCGAGAGTGCTGCTGGAAGGGTACGCAGTCTGGATGCTGGAAAGCTGATCAGTACAGCTGCAATCGTTCCTCCAAACACAATGAGGGCAGCGTTCGGTTGTAGCAGGCCGGTGAGGCTTCCGCCTTCCCAGAAGAAACCTCCGACCATGGCCGCGAGTCCGGCCACAATGCCGATTATTGATGTGATATCCATGCTGCATGCTCCTTAAATTTCTATATATTATGGTTTGCAACGTTACCGTCAACACTGTATAATGAACGGGAACAAGTATTCTTATCTTCCAAATTTTATCACCATCGTATGAAGAGCCTATTTTCAGATAACAATAATATATTAATATATTTTAGTCGATAGAGGGGAGACGGGCAAATGAGTGATATTGTCCTCAGTACGAAGACTTTTGAGCTGGAGTCCGAATATACACCCCAGGGCGATCAGCCTCATGCCATAGAAGAACTACTAGAAGGCATCCGGCAGGGCAAGAGGCACCAGACGCTGCTGGGAGCAACAGGTACAGGGAAGACCTTTACCATCGCACAGATGATTTCGAAGCTTAACCGCCCCACACTCGTTATCGCACACAACAAGACACTGGCTGCACAGCTCGCGAGTGAGTTTAAAGAGTTTTTTCCTAGCAACTCGGTAGACTATTTTGTCAGCTATTACGATTACTATCAGCCTGAAGCCTATATTCCTTCCTCCGATACCTACATTGAGAAAGATTCCAGCATAAACGAAGAGATAGATAAGCTGCGGCACTCGGCGACCAGTTCTTTGTTCGAACGCCGTGATGTGATTATCGTGGCGAGTGTGTCGTGTATCTATGGCCTCGGTTCGCCGCAGGAATACGGAGGGTTGCTCTTATCGCTGCGGGTGGGCATGGAGAAGCCGCGCAATCAGATTCTCAGCCGGCTTGTGGATATTCAGTATCAGCGTAATGATATGAATTTTGTACGCGGGACCTTCCGTGTGCGGGGCGATGTTATTGAGATCTTCCCGGCCTCGCAAGGGGAGCATGCCATTCGCGTCGAACTGTTCGGCGATGAGATTGAGCGTATTACAGAGATTGATGTGCTGACAGGTGAACTGATCGGTGAGCGTGATCATGTTGCTATTTTTCCGGCATCTCACTTTGTAACGAAGGAAGAGACTATGAAGGTGGCCCTTGTCAATATTGAGCGTGAACTGGAAGAGCGGCTGGCTGCACTGCGCGATGCAGGTAAGCTCTTGGAAGCGCAACGGTTGGAGCAGCGTACACGCTATGATATCGAAATGATGAAGGAAGTGGGCTTCTGCTCCGGGATCGAGAACTATTCTGGTCCGCTTACCTTCCGGGAACGGGGGGCTACCCCCTATACGTTAATGGATTATTTTCCGGATGATATGCTCATTGTCATAGATGAGTCGCATGTGACGCTGCCACAAATCCGGGCGATGTACAATGGTGACCAAGCGCGCAAGAACGTCCTCGTGGATCACGGGTTCCGTCTGCCGTCTGCGCTGGATAACCGGCCGCTCAAATTCGAGGAGTTCGAGGATAAGGCAAGTCAACTCGTATATGTGTCAGCAACACCGGGACCGTATGAACTGGAGCATTGTCCGACAATGGTACAGCAGATTATCCGGCCTACAGGTCTGCTGGACCCTATTATTGAGGTTCGTCCAACCGAGGGGCAGATCGACGATCTGATCAGCGAGATTCATGACCGTATCGCCAAGGATGAACGGGTACTGGTCACTACGCTCACCAAGAAAATGTCGGAGGATCTGACCGATTATCTTAAAGATATCGGAATCAAGGTCCGCTACATGCACTCTGATATCAAGACCTTGGAGCGGATGGCCATTCTGCGCGATCTCCGTCTGGGTACGTTCCATGTACTCGTGGGGATTAATTTGTTAAGAGAAGGTCTTGATTTACCAGAAGTATCATTGGTCGCGATCCTCGATGCTGACAAGGAAGGTTTCCTTCGTTCGGAGCGGTCGCTCATTCAGACAATTGGTCGTGCCGCGCGGAACTCCGAAGGACGGGTATTGATGTATGGTGACCGAATCACGGACTCTATGGATAAGGCAATCAGTGAGACCCAGCGCCGCCGTTCCATCCAGATCGCCCATAATGAACAGCATGGGATTACACCAACAACGATCCATAAGCGGGTACGGGATGTCATCGAGGCAACGAAGGTTGCAGAGTCGAAGGCTGATTATCTGACCGGAGCAGGTGGCAAGATGAGCAAGAAAGAACGCCAGACTCTGATGCAGCGCCTCGAAGCAGAGATGAAGGACGCGGCCAAGAACCTTCAGTTCGAACGTGCTGCAGAGCTTCGTGATGCCTTATTGGAGCTGCGTGCCGAGTAGCCGCTGAAAGGCGCTCTTTTTTCGATAAAAAAATATAATATGAACGGCGCTATCCCAGGCCGTTCTTTTTAGATCATCCCTTTGTACGGCTTTCAGTTCAGTCGATTCATTCCGCACAATCCCGCCCATCACTACAGTTTCCTAAATGTTACCCTGAGAGCTGCGAATTCCCGGGCCTACATTGAAGATTGAAGTGGGGTGGGTGAACTCTAGGAGGTTATAGTGTTGGCGAACGAAAATATTGTAATTAAAGGCGCTAGGGCGCACAATCTTAAAAATATAGATGTGACGATCCCCCGCGACCGCTTCGTCGTGCTGACGGGACTTAGTGGTTCCGGCAAATCATCACTGGCGTTCGATACGATCTACGCTGAAGGTCAGCGCCGTTACGTTGAATCGCTGTCCGCCTACGCACGCCAGTTTCTGGGACAAATGGAGAAGCCGGATGTAGACTCCATCGATGGATTGTCGCCAGCGATTTCAATCGATCAGAAGACTACTAGCCGCAACCCACGTTCCACGGTAGGGACGGTTACAGAAATTTATGATTACCTGCGGCTATTGTTCGCGCGTATCGGTCACCCGCACTGCCCGGACCACGGTATTGAGATTACCTCCCAGACCGTTGAACAGATGGTGGACCGTATTATGCAGTATCCGGAACGGACACGCCTGCAGATACTGGCTCCTGTAATTTCAGGACGCAAGGGAGAACATAAAGGTCTTTTCATGGATATTTCCAAGCAAGGCTTTGTTCGTGTGCGTGTGGATGGTGAATTGCGTGATGTGAGCGAGGATATTGAGCTGGAGAAGAACAAGAAGCATACCATCGAAGTGGTTGTGGACCGGATTGTCATCAAAGATGATATCGCGACCCGGCTGTCAGATTCCATCGAGACTGCGCTGAAGTTGTCGGGCGGTAAAATCCTTGTTGATATTATCGACCAGGAAGAGCTGTTGTTTAGCTCCAACTTCGCTTGCCCAGTTTGTGGATTCAGTATCGAAGAATTAGCTCCGCGGATGTTTTCCTTCAACAGTCCGTTCGGAGCTTGCAGTGAGTGTGATGGACTGGGTGTGAAAATGGTGGTCGATCCTGATCTGCTGATTCCAGATATGGGGAAATCCATTGAAGACGGGGCCTTCTTGGCCTGGACCGGAAGTACCTCCAACTACTACCCGCAATTTTTAAAGTCAGTCTGCGAGCATTTTAATATTCCGCAAGACGTACCGGTAAGCGAATTGACACCAGATCATATGGAAAAGCTGTTGAACGGCACGGGTAGTGAGAAGATCCGCTTCCGCTACGAGAATGATTTTGGGCAAAAGAAAGATGCCTTGGTTGCCTTTGAAGGTATCATTCCCAATCTGGAGCGTCGTTACCGCGAGACGGCATCAGACGGCATCCGTGAGTTCATCGAAGGTTTTATGAGCGCGAAGCCTTGTCATGTCTGCAAAGGTAAACGCCTGAAGAAAGAGATTCTGGCAGTGACGATCAGTGATCGCAATATTGCTGATGTTACGGATCTTTCTATTGGCGATTGCGAGCAATTTTTTGAACAAATTGTTCTCTCTGAGAAGGAGCAAGCTATTGCCAACTTGATTCTCAAAGAAATCAGCAGCCGCCTCGGCTTTTTGGTAAACGTAGGCCTGGATTACCTGACACTCAGCCGGGCAGCAGGCTCCTTGTCCGGAGGGGAAGCTCAGCGTATCCGGCTGGCGACTCAGATCGGCTCCAGCCTCATGGGCGTACTGTATATTCTGGACGAGCCGAGCATCGGGTTGCATCAGCGTGATAATGATCGCTTGATCTCTACCCTTGCACATATGCGTGACCTCGGTAACACTTTGATTGTGGTTGAGCACGATGAAGACACGATGATGGCTGCCGACTATATCATTGATATTGGCCCGGGTGCAGGGATTCATGGCGGTCAAGTCATTGCTCAGGGTACGCCGGAAGAGATTATGAAGGACCCTAATTCCCTGACGGGACAATATTTAAGTGGTCGGAAGTTTATCCCGGTGACCTCCAAACGCCGTCCAACAGATGACCGTTGGCTGGAGATCCGTGGCGCCAAAGAGAATAATCTGAAGAATGTGAATGTCAAAATTCCACTGGGTGTCTTTACGGCTGTAACAGGCGTATCAGGGTCAGGTAAGTCTTCGTTGGTCAACGAGATTCTGTATAAGAGTCTGGCTCGCCATCTGAACAAAGCAGTGAAGGTCCGTCCAGGACTGCACAAAGAGATCAGAGGGCTTGAGAATCTGGACAAAGTAATTGAAATTGACCAGTCGCCAATCGGACGAACTCCGCGTTCTAATCCGGCGACGTATACCGGCGTGTTCGATGATATCCGTGACTTGTTCGCCAAGACCAATGAGGCCAAGGTGCGCGGTTTCCAGAAGGGCCGCTTCAGCTTCAACGTTAAGGGTGGACGCTGTGAAGCCTGCCGTGGGGACGGAATTATCAAGATCGAGATGCACTTCCTGCCGGATGTCTATGTGCCTTGTGAGGTCTGCAAAGGCAAGCGGTATAACCGTGAGACCCTGGAAGTGAAATATAAAGGCAAAAACATATCCGATGTGCTTGAAATGACTGTGGAAGATGCAACGGAATTCTTCGTTAACATTCCGCGTATTCACCGTAAAATGCAGACACTGCTTGATGTTGGTCTTGGGTACATTAAGATCGGACAGCCGGGAACAACACTGTCTGGCGGGGAAGCACAGCGTGTGAAGCTGGCTTCCGAGCTGTACCGCCGCAGCACAGGCAAGACCTTGTATATTCTGGACGAACCTACAACCGGGTTGCATGTGGATGACATCGGTCGCCTGCTGGAAGTCTTACATCGCCTTGTTGATTCCGGAGAGTCCGTGCTTGTTATTGAGCACAATCTGGATGTCATCAAGACTGCCGACTATCTGATCGATATGGGACCGGAAGGCGGTAGCGGTGGAGGGACGGTGCTGGCTACGGGCACACCAGAGAAGCTGATTACTGTTGAGGCGTCTTACACGGGCAGATACTTGAAGCCTATTCTGCTCCGGGATACGGAACGGACCGAAGCCTTGCAGTTGGAGACGTCGGATATTAGCTAGATGATGTATTTTTAGGTAGAGGGTCACGCGATAGCGTGGCTCTTTTTCTTTAGCTTAAGGCCAAGAAACGGGTAGTTGGTTATCACGCTCTATGGTACCATCCCTTCTTGTAAATGATGAAAATCATCTCTTTTAAGTGAAAAATGGATGTAAATTATATTTTTTGTGACATTTACCTCATTTTTTGTACAATACCTCTTGCGCAGCCCAAATGGTAGCGATAACATAGAAGGGAATATGGGAATAGAGGCGCTTGCTTGACAAAACTTTTGAGGAGGTATCGCCATGCTGCTTGCAGAAGCTGCCGCACAAGAACCGTCTAAATTTCATACCTTTGATGTATTCATGATTTTGTTCACGATCCTCATCTTGGTTGGGGTAGTACGGCTGCTGAAGGCTCCGCAGAAGAACAAATTCGCCATTGCTTTTGGTGCAGTGAGCTTGCTTGTCTTCGTTGTTTCCGACTATGCCATGGTGATGAACTGGTTGAGCTAGAATAAAGGCAATCCAGGATAACTGAAAAGTGAAGTCCGAAAGACTCCTTTACCGCCGTGGCGAAATAAAGGTGTCTTTTTTATTGGGGAGCCAAGCGGATTATGTACTTTCACACCTATATTAAATATTGGCAAACACATGGCGAATAGGTGTGATTTTTGATACAATAAATAAGTTAAACGTATAGAAATGACCCGTCTTGGACGGTTTGGGAGGATATAAATGAAAGAGCAGGACATACGCAGAGAAGACGTGGAGTTGCTGGCTCCGGCTGGTGACTGGGACTGTATGCGGGCGGCTGTGGCGAACGGGGCGGACGCTGTCTTTTTTGGCGTAGAAAAATTTAATGCACGTGCTAGAGCGAACAACTTCCGCATGGACGAGCTGCCGGAGATTATGGCTTTTCTACACAGCTATGGTGTAAAAGGCTTTCTGACCTTTAATATACTTGTGTTCGAGAATGAACTACCTGAAGCTAAGGAACTGATTGATGCCTGCGTGGACGCGGGGGTTGATGCAGTGATTGTACAGGATTTGGGGCTGGTTAAGCTGATTCGCGAGATCTCTCCGGACTTCCCAATCCATGGTTCCACACAGATGACAATTACTTCGCCGGAGGCGGTCGAATTTACGAAGCCGTTCGGAATGGAACGTGTAGTACTGGGCCGCGAAAATAACTTGAAGCAGATTCGCATGATCGGTGATCAGGCGCGTCTGCCGATGGAAGTATTCGTTCATGGTGCGCTTTGCGTCTCCTATTCCGGTCAATGTCTAACCTCGGAAATGTGGGGCGGACGCTCCGCCAACCGTGGGGAATGTGCGCAGGCCTGCCGTCTGCCATATGACCTGATGGTCGATGGTGAGATCAAACCTATGGGTGATGTGACTTACCTGCTCTCACCGAAGGATTTGGCGGCCATTGAATTGATGCCGGAACTGATTGAAGCGGGCGTAACCTCTTTTAAAATTGAAGGACGTCTTAAAACCCCTGAGTATGTAGCTAACGTGGTTAGCAAATACCGTAAGGCCATCGACCGTTATTTTGATGGTGAATGGTCTGCGCCATCCAAGGAAGAAATGCGTGAGCTGCAACAGAGCTTCTCGCGAGGCTTCACGCATGGCTTCTTGGATGGGACGAACAATAAGAAGTTGGTTGACGGGACTTTCCCGAAAAGCCGTGGTGTCTACCTTGGTACGGTTGAACAAATTCTGCGTGACGGTGTAGTCTGCCGCATTCACGCGCCGCTCAAGCGTGGTGACGGGATTGTATTCGACGCAGGCGATCCTACGAAGAAGGAAGAAGGCGGACGCGTCTACGACTTGCGCCGTAAAGGCGTGAAGCTGGAAGGCGAAGCCGGTGAAGGTTGGGTTGTTGATATTGTTGCTGGACGCAATGATGTGGATCTGCGCCGTCTGCATGTTGGCGACCGGATCTGGAAAACCAATGACCCGGCGTTAGACAAAGCACTTCGTCAGTCTTACGAGACCGAGAAGCCATACCGGGTATTCCCGGTTCAAGTAAAGGTAATCGGAAGTGTTGGCGAAATGCTGCAGACTTGGTGGACGGACACGCAAAAAGGCGTGACCGTACAGGTGAATTCGGAGCTTGCGCTGGAGACTGCACAAAAGCGTCCGATGGACGCCGCCCTGCTGGAAGAACAATTCGGCCGCTTGGGCGGCACGGTGTTCCAGCTAGAGGCGCTGGAGTCGCATCTGGAAGGCGACGTCATCGTGCCTATGCGCGAGCTGAACAGCATCCGCCGCCGCGCGGTGGAGCTGCTTGCGGGCGAGCGCCCGAAACCGCCCGTCTACGTGAAACGGGCGGTAGAGGTCTACGGCGACGCGAGCCGCAGGGGCGTCGCTGAAGCAGCCATCCCGGCTTTGCAGGATGGCTGGGGTGTGCGCGGCGCGGCGGAGCTTACCGCGCTGTGCCGCAGCCTCCCGCAGGTTGAGGCTGCGCTCAAGGCCGGCGTGAAGAACATTTACGCCGACTTTGAGTTCATCAAGCAGTTCCCGGCAGCCGTAGAGGCTGTGCGGGCTGCGGGCGCAAGCATTGCGCTGGCAACGCCGCGTATCCATATGCCGAACGAGAACGGCTACCATGCCAACATCCTGCGTCTTCAGCCGGATGCGGTGCTGGTCCGCAATACAGGTGCATTGTATTACTATCTGCGCCGCCGGATGGAGCAGCCGGATGCTGTTCATCCACGACTGATTGGCGACTTCTCGCTGAATATTGCCAATCACAAGGCTGTAGATCTGTTCCTCGAAGCCGGGTGCGATATGGTGACACCATCCTACGACCTGAATATTCAACAAATGGTGGATCTGCTTGGCCGCAGTGATACCTCGCGGATGGAGATCGTAATCCATCAGCATCTACCGATGTTCCACACTGAGCACTGCGTGTACTGTACCTTCATGAGTGAAGGTACAGACTACACGAACTGCGGACGGCCGTGCGAAGATCATCGGGCGTCCCTCCAGGACCGGATCGGTATGTCCCATCCTGTACGTGTGGATGAGGGCTGCCGCAACACGGTGTATAACGCTGTGGAACAATCCGGCGCAGAGTATTTGAACAATTTCCGTGAGCTAGGAGTTTCCTCATACCGGGTGGAGTTCCTGGAAGAGACACCGGAGCAGGTGGCTGAGGTCATCAGCTTGTACAGCCGTGCACTGCGTGGTGAAATCTCCGGCACTCAAGTATGGAAGAGCCTCAAGGCTACTAACCAGCTTGGTGTTACCCGCGGACAACTCGTGAATGCGAAATAATTAAAGATATACACAATAGGCGGACATAACGTGGAGAATCTCCAGGGTTGTCCGCCTGATTTGTTTTGAGGGATTTGGGTGGATAGAGCGTTCAGCAATTTTTCAGGAGCACTGAACTGCCATAAATGGGATATTACTGTTATAATTAAAAAATATATATGCTAATTCGCCATCTGCGAGATATCGAATTGATAAAATAGAAGGAGCCTATGTCATGAAGATTCGTAAGGCCATTATACCGGCTGCTGGTCTCGGTACACGCTTTTTGCCCGCGACCAAGGCCATGCCTAAAGAAATGTTACCCATTGTAGACAAGCCGACTATCCAGTACATTGTAGAGGAAGCTGTAGCTTCTGGCATCGAGGACATTATTATCGTAACGGGGAAAGGCAAACGTGCTATTGAGGACCATTTTGACAATTCGTTTGAACTCGAGTTCAATTTGGCTGAGAAGCAAAAGTGGGAGTTGCTGGAATCCGTCCGTAAGTCGTCTGAAATGGCTGACATTCATTATATTCGGCAAAAGGAACCGAGAGGTCTCGGTCATGCTATCTGGTGTGCGCGTAAGTTCATTGGGGACGAGCCATTTGCAGTTCTGCTAGGTGACGACATTGTCGAATCGAATAAGCCCTGTCTGAAACAGATGATTGAGGTCTATGACCAATATAAATCCTCTATTGTCGGTGTGCAGCCTGTACCTTGGGAAGAGGTGTCCCGATATGGCGTTGTGGATGCAGTTCCTATCGCTGAACGGGTATATAAAGCTAATCGGCTTGTGGAGAAGCCAAAACGTGAGGAGGCACCTTCTAACCTGGCCATATTGGGCCGATATATCCTGACTCCACGGATATTCGATATGCTGGGTGAGCAGCAGGTAGGTGTAGGTGGAGAAATTCAGCTCACCGATGCCATAGCGCGCCTAAGTGAAGTGGAGCGGATTATTGCTTATGATTTTGAAGGCCACCGTCATGATGTTGGTGAGAAAATGGGCTTCATTCAAACCACAATACACTATGCCCTCCAGCATGAAGAATTAAAAGACGACCTGCTTCTTTATCTTAAAGAGATCATTGAGAGTGAAGCAGCTAAAGCGACGAAATAGTCGACTTGTTTCTTTCATCTACTAATTACAAAAAACGGGTACCTATCCTATAGAGGAAGGTACCCGTTTTTTGTACAAAGCATGTATTCAGGAAATTAGAATTGGATGGCTACAATTTTATCAATTTGGCCTGCTTCTGTGGGTTCAGCAGCGATTAACTGATCGTATACCGCTTGATCCTGTCCACCGTTTTTCTTCAGTGCCGCCAAGTACCAGCGGGCGATTTCACGATTATTCGGGTCAGTATAATCTTGGCTGAGACCAAGCTTTAATGTTTCTGCAGCAGCCTCAATCTGACCGGACATGTACTGTATCTTACCGGCATTCAGCGCGATTTCTGGAGTAACTGAGAATGGCCGTCCTTGCATTTGCTCTGGAGGGAGCGTCTTAAGATGCTCTACGCCAGCTACAACATGGTCATAGGCAGCCAGACCTGTTTTAAAGTATTCCTGTTCCTTCGCCTTATCCTTCTGGTTGTATGCGTCCTGACCGAGTTCAAAAGAACTGCTGATCAGTCCGCTGTACCAAATGATGTCCCAATTGAACTTGTCGGCATTATCCTGATACACCGCTAGAGCCAGATCCTTTTGACCCTTAAGGTTATAGTAGGAGATCAGTTGATTCAAAAGATTCTTATTATACGGCTCATCTTTAAGTGCGCGAGTTAACAGGCTAAAGGATTCGTCTAGGTATTGTTCATCCTGGGTTTGGTTATAGATCTGCTGATCCATAGAAGAAAGATAAACTACCGATTCAGGATGGGTCGGACGGTTCCTCAGGGCTTTGGTCAGAGAGGCCTTGATCTCTTCATAGGATTGGCTGACACCCATAAGTCTCTTGGCGCTAACTGCAGCGTTGCTGGAGCTGATGTAGGTAACCGAGAGGAACAGCAGGAACAAGGATCCTAACGCAATTACAGCCAGATATCCCAGGCGAAGTCCAGCTTTGTTCCAATTCCGGCGTAGTGGTTTGCTGTCCATGACAGCAGCCATCCCGGCCAGACCTAGAAACACAAGAATGCCCATAAAGGCGTAGCTCATATTGAAGTCCAGCAAGCTGTGAATAAGAATGGAGAGCGTAATAATGAGATAGAAGAATCCGTTATTGAACTCATCTTTGTCTCGTCTCACGTACCCACGAATATACTTATAGAAGATATAGAGAATGAAGCCCATAAATACGATGAAACCTAAAATACCTACCTCGATCAGGAACTGTAGAAAGAAGTTATGTACCTGACGGCTCGTATAAGGGTTATTCTGATAATGTTCATACAGCGCAGACCATCCTCCGCCGCCAGCACCAAGGATCGGATAGTCTTTTACTACTTTGACAGCATCCTTATAGAAGGTGAAACGTTCAAGCACACTGTGCTGCTTAAAGTTGATATTCTCAAGGCGTGTTTCGATATTGTTAGGCAAGATGCTCTTGGCGCTTGTGCCAATAAGCAAGAATGCTATTAGACCAACCAGCACAACGGAACCCAGAGGAAGCCATAAGCCTGTCCATTTACGGGAAGACCAGCTCCCGAGCTTCTCTTGCAGCCATGGAGCGGCAAAACGTTGGATGGCCCAACCAAGACCTGCTACAACTACCGAAGCTCCAAGAAGGTACCCCCAGCCCTTGAGCGCTGCTGAAGAGGAGAAGGCAGTATTCAATTCTATTCCGATATTCGTAACCGGGTTGGTAATGACGAGCGATATCACCCCAGCAATGCCTAGATGGATAATCCACAGAATTTGTTGTGCAGGCTTTAAGAACAATAGCAGCAATATAAACACCACAGGCAGCATTACAAGACCACCGCGTGAGAGGGTTAGCAGCAGGGATACAATGATAGGTACTAACATGAAGCTGTGTGTCAACGTACCATACCATTTGCGCGAGCGTACCAGTGCGAACACTGCAACAAATAGAAAAGCCATCAGAAAGGCTGCATAGGTATTGGCATATTGGAAAATAGAAGTTAGTCGAAGACCGTTGGAATCCGTCATCACTGCATCCAAATATATACCGTTGCGCACGGTGTTGGAGAACCAGCCGACCAGACTGCCCGCTAGCTTCCCTCCTCCAAGCCAATTCAGGAGACCAAAGCCCACAATGAAATAAGCAATCGCAAGCACTGCGTTCTCAATGACAACATTTACTTGCTTTTTCTTCAAGAGATATAACGCTATGATGAATACAGCGGCGTACATGCTCTGAATAAAGAACATATTCATCGCCATATAATGTGAAACAGCGACAAACAGCGACAATGCGTAGGTGATGGGGAGAAACACGGCAAAGAGGCCTATCAGGTCCCGCTGCTCATCCAGTTTGAACTTCTTAAAGTCCAGGCCCACCCAAACCAGCAGCATAAGCGCTCCAAGCAATGCAGATATATAGATTGGTTTCTCAAAGTCTACTAACTGTCCATTAAATAATCCCACCTGAAACGGTGTCCAGAATAAAAATAAAATAAAACCAACAACTAATGCCCACAACGAGCCTGATATTTTTGCAACATTTCTCGACTGCACAGCGGTTTTACCGTATACTGGTTTCGACACGTTATAATCTCCTTTTCCTGTAGGTACGACAATATTTTAGCATAACTATATGAGCAAGTCTTGTAATAATCCTCTTTTGAGAATGTTCTTCTTAATTACGTTACTATCAATAAAAGAATCATGGCCTGTAACCTATAGAGTTCCTAAATGGAATTCCAAGGTACAGGCCAACTTTTTATTAGATATCTAAAACAAAATTCAAGTCCGCTTCTTTTAAAGAAGGTGCTAGTTCATCCTTAGCAGACAATACTGGTTTGAAATCAATAGGCCAAGAAATTCCGATTTCCGGATCACTCCAAGATATTCCTCTATCCAGATCGGGAGAATATAGTTCGTCAACTTTATACATTACTTCCACATCTTCTACTAGGGTTACAAAACCATGCGCGAAACCCTTAGAGACAAGTAATTGTTTCTTGTTGTCTGCACTTAACTCAACTCCAAACCATTTCCCATAAGTGGGACTGCCTTTCCGGATATCCACAGCAACATCATAAATAGCTCCTCGAGTACAACGGACAAGTTTGCTCTGCGCTTTAGGATTTAACTGGTAGTGTAATCCCCGAAGAGTTCCTTTTGTTGCAGAAAAAGAATGATTATCTTGAAGGAATTTCAGGTTAATTCCATTCTTTGAAAAAATATCTTCGTTATAAGTTTCCATAAACCAGCCTCGATGATCTCCGTATACAGCAGGCTCAATAATCCATACACCTTCCAGTGTTGTTTTTGTAAGTTTCACGTCACCCACACCTTCTGTTATTTAATATTTAATTTTACCAGTCGCTACTTTTATCAGATATTGCCCATACCCAGTTTTGCTTAACTTTTGTCCACATTCCCACAGATGTTCTTTTGTGATCCATCCATTAATATATGCAACTTCTTCAGGTGCGGCTATTTTAACACCTTGGTGTTCTTCTATTGTTCTTACAAAATTAGTCGCGTCAACTAGGCTCTGATGGGTTCCTGTATCTAACCAAGTATACCCACGTCCAAGTAATTCAACATCTAACTCGCCTAATTTCAGGTATGCTTCATTTATTGATGTGATCTCAAGCTCTCCACGCGATGATGGTTTAACCTCTTTTGCGATTTGTAGGACACGATTGTCATAAAAATATAGCCCTGTTATCGCATAATTGGATTTTGGTTCCTGTGGTTTCTCTTCAACGCTAAGGACCTTACCCTCATTATTAAACTCAACAACACCAAATCGCTCTGGATCTTGTACATGGTACCCAAAAACAGTAGCTCCTTTTTCTTTATCAGAAGCACGTTTAAGAAGCTTGCGGATGCCGTTACCGTAATAAATATTGTCGCCTAGAATCATAGCAACTGAATCATCTTTAATGAAATCTGCACCTAATATAAAGGCTTGTGCTAAGCCTTCCGGATTTGGCTGTACAATATACTGAAGTGATATTCCAAACTGCGAACCATCTCCCAGGAGATTGGCGAATCTTGGAGTGTCCTCTGGAGTAGATATAATTAGGATATCTTTGATCCCTGCTAACATTAATGTAGACAAAGGATAATATATCATTGGTTTATCATAAATAGGAAGTAACTGCTTACTAGTTACCATAGTTAAGGGGTATAGTCTGGTTCCACTTCCCCCTGCGAGAATTATTCCTTTCATTTCAGCTCAGCGCCTCCTACATAATATAATCACTCTTAATTAGAGCGATCTTTTCCATTATTCCGCAATATAATTAAATAGTGACTCTCTAAGGACAGCATCATCCAAAAAATCTAATTCGGGGTTATCTCTGCCGTTTTTGATCGCATTGTTAATATAAGTACGTAAAATCCATAAAAGCTTATCGTTACCTTGCAAATTGATAGATTCAGCTAGTTCTTCCAGATTAGATCTCGGATCTCCCGTAAATATATGGGTGTTTTCGAATCTATGAAGATGTGCTGCATAAATCCAGCATATTTCAAAAAGCATATGTTTCCTATTTGAATGAATAGTGTTATTACCATGAATACGATATCGCATTAGAGGTTCTTCAATAAGATAACATTTTCCATGATCAGCTGCTCTAAGTGCAAAATCCCAGTCATGAGCAAAGCGCAAATTTCTCATGCCACCAATTGCTAAATAAAGCTCTTTCGTAAATACCATATTACTTGTTGTAGAGATAAAATTAGACATGAGCAGATTTTTTACAAAGTCATCGCTTTTAGCAAAAGATTTCTCTTTGTTCGGAAAAGGCCAAGGCTCCATGTCCTTCCATCCGTGTTTTATTCCTAGGGTTTTTCCAGAGTCATTAATAATTTTTATATAAGTACTTACTAATTCAACGCCAGGGTTTTTAATAAAGGCATCCATGCATTTCTCTAAACGGTCTTTCTCATAAACATCGTCTGAATTTAATACAGTAAGATAGTCACCAGTGGCCATATCCAATCCACGGTTTATTGTATTATGGGCTCCATTATTATCTTGCGAAATTACTTGTAGACGCTCATCCTTGAACGATTGGGCAACTGCAAGCGAATTATCCTTTGAACCATCGTCTATAACTATTAGTTCTAAGTTCGTATAAGTCTGGTCCAAAACACTTTTAATTGCTTCAGTGATAAAATTCTCATGATTATATAATGGAATTATCACAGAAATTTTAAATTCTTGATTTAATGGCGTTTTCTTTTTGAAAAACATAGCGCACCTCTCTAATGGGTTTTCTCTAACGTTATACCAGGTGGTACTAAATATCCACGTCCCTCTTGATATGGACGAGAATCTCTTACAACAATAATTAATGCATCATTGATCCATTGAATTTGTTCATGCGCTTGATATGTGCCATTTGCCAAAGCTATATCCAAAGAGTATTTCCCATTTCTTAAATAGGGGAAATCCATTTTAAATCTAAAATTATAAAGCCCTTTAGTTAAGGGTTCGAGAAGGATTTTCTCAAAATGGGTGTTAGTTACAATCACTGAATTTCCCAAAGCATCTTTTAAAGTGAATCCTAGAATAGGCATATCCACGTCTTTATTAATTCTTAAACTAAAATCAATCCCTACAGTATCGCCGCCGGCTACAGTAACAGACTCTTTCCCATCCTCAAGATTAATGAGACGAAGAGTTTCAAAATAGCCATCGCCGTTACCGAAGGCTTGGGCATTTGTTTGATTTATAACACTATCTGTCTCTTTAGGGCTATCAGAAATAGAGGTATAGGAAGTTACAGATTGCATTTCTTTAATGTCATAGCTCATAAAAGCTTGATACTCATCTAGGATCTTATCTGGTCGACCTTCTTTGAATATTCTACCACCATCCATCCAAATAATTCGATCACAAAAGCTGGCTAGTGCTCCCGTATCATGACTAACCATTAGAACTGTCCCAGTTTTTTTGATCTCTCTTATTTTCCGGTAACATTTTTGTTGGAATCTCATATCTCCTACACTTAATGCCTCATCAACGATTAGAATTTCAGGATTTATATTTATAGCTACAGCAAAAGCAAGGCGTACAAACATGCCGCTAGAATAAGTTTTTACGGGTTGATGAATGAATTCCCCGATATCAGCAAACTCTAGTATGTTCTTTAAGCTTTTATCAACGTATTCTTTACTAAATCCAAGCAAGGTTCCATTGAGGTAAATATTTTCGTATCCCGAAAGATCGCCATTAAAGCCTGCTCCTAATTCAAGTAGAGCAGAAACGTTTCCATTTACGCTTATTTTTCCTGATGAAGGGGTTAGAACCCCAGCTATCATTTTTAAAAGAGTAGATTTTCCAGATCCATTTTTCCCGATTATGCCCAATGTTTCGCCGCGCTTTACATTAAAAGAGACGTTATCTACAGCATGAAAGTTCTGATGGAATTTTTTTTTGCTTGGACTTAAAACTTCTTTTACCCTGTCAAAAGGCTGGTTGTATAGTTTGTATACTTTTGATATTTGATTTACGTCAATTAAATAATCCAAAACGTATCTACCCCCAACAAAAATACTGTCATAAAAAGATCGTTGGTGCACTAAATTACATCTGCAAAATGAGACTTCATCCGTTTGTAAAAGGTAATTCCTATTGTTCCGATTATAAGTATGATCACCCAAAAATAAGCTGTTTGTAGGGGATGAGTGAAAAACCATTTTCCATATATTAAAGCCTCTCGATAACCATTAATCACATAGTATATTGGATTAAGTTTTATTAGCCATCTGAATTTTTCAGGAATAACCCCTTCTTCCCACATAATTGGGGTAAGCCATATCCCAAATTGCAATAATATACCGACTATTTGCGAAGTATCCCTAAAAAACACATTTAGTGTGGAAATTAGATATGCCAAAACGGTAATAAGAGCGAACAGACATATATTAAAATATAAAATGCTAATTAGCTGTACTCCAGGAAAATGACCATAGGCTGTATAAATCAATATTAACAGGATATTGAACGCAATATTAAGAAAGAATGATGCCGTTACTTTAACTAGTGGAAGTAGACCTATCTTGAAAACCATCTTCTTCACTACAAATGAATAACTTGTGAATGCCCCGGTTGAATTTATTATGGCATCAGCAAAGAAATTCCACGGTATCATTGCTGCACAAAGCCATAGAATAAAAGGGACATTGGAAATTGGTTGTGCACGGAATCCGACTTGGAACACAAACCAGAAAATCAGAATTGTCATAAGTGGTTGAATTATTGCCCATAAAATTCCGAAATAAGATCCAGAAAATCTACTTTTGAAGTCGCTTCTTGCCATGTTAAAAAGCAACTGTCTACTTCCCCATAGATTTCGAACTGAGTTTAAGATATGAATCTCTCCTTTAACTACCTGAGCTATGACTTGTATTTTTCTAATGCACTTTGAAATGATTGGTTCATTAATTCTGCAGCTCTTTGAGATGAGAAAAACTCAATATTTTCATTTATATGATTTAATGAATTTTCCTTATACATTTTAAGGTTAGAATAAAACTTGTCAAAGTCTTTCTGAAGTGCATTAATTTCTTGGGTTGCTGAAACAACTCCGATATTTTTATCATTTACAAATAAGGCGATATCACCAACATCAGTGGAGAAGATAGGTGTTCCTACACACATAGCTTCAATCGTAACAATGGGTAATCCCTCAAAAATAGAAGCAATAACAAGCCCATCTATTGCTTTAATAAATTTTGAAACCTCAGAAATATATTTTATTCGGTGTATTCGTTTCTTTAAGTTGTTATCAGAATCGAGTACCTCAGATACCTTGGTGGATAGTTCTCCATCTCCAACCATTATAAAGTCTACATTATCATGGGCTTCAATAATATATTTAGCTAGTTGCAATATTTTCAAAGGCTGTTTTTGTTCTGTAAATCGTCCTACAAATGCAAAGTACATTTTCTCGGGGTCTAAGCCTAAACCCGTTAGTACTTGTGTCCTTGAAAAATTCGATGATGAGGCTTCAAGTATTTTCTGGGTATCTACAGCAGAATAAACCAGGTCGATACGTTTTTGGTCAATTCCATAAACATTCTCAAATTTTTCCTTTATCTTTTGATTAATAGCAATAAATCGATCGTAAGAATGAATTGCAGGTCTATCATAATATTGAATCCAACCATATTCATAATCATAGACATCCTGAACAACGATCGCAGCATCATTAAATACTTTTCTGATATTAACTGTATTTTCCATCATCCAAGGTGAACTATTGCATATCCATACCAGATCAGGTGTATAAGCATGTTTCAAACCCTTAAGACGTTCAATGTACTTATTAAACTCGGAAATTTCGGCTAGATCGTAATAGTCTAACTCTAATTCTGCAACTTGATAAAATAAACTTCCTTGTTCAATTCTATGCCTTTCAAACGAAATAACGACAAAATCATACTGATTTTTCAATCGTTCCATAATTTCTATAGTATTTCGTTCAACACCGCCCACAGCCATAAATACAGGCAAAACAAACACAAGAGGTTTATCCTTTTTATATTGTTCCAGATTTAAATTAGGACTTTGTAAAAGTTCACGAGGTTGATTGATGTACAGTGTTTTTTCGTCTATCGCTTTTAATATTGGTAATTCATGAGTTAAATTTATTTCAGTTCCAATTCTTCTACTACCAGGTATTCTGATGAATTTCCCTATAGCTGTTTGGGAACCTTTAATAAATTCATTAAATGGGGCAAGTCTTCTAGAAATAATAGCGGACTCTTTAAGAGAATGCCCGTTAAGGGTTGGAAAGGACGCAAGACTATCAGATAACAAAATAAAATCATAATCAAATTCTAACAGACAAAAAGCTGCATTCATAAATTGACTTTTTTCTAATGCATGGTCTTTATGGTTAATTTCGTAGATATATTCTGAATAATCAGAAGATTGGCAAGCATTAATATCAACTGACAAATCCAAATAAACGTTACTAATTTGTTTATAAGTATTTAAAATCGGTATCAGATCTTGTTCAGGAAGCCCCGTGAGGGTTATCCATATTTTTTTTTTTTCTAAATTCGATTCAATAACATTTATGTTTTTTTGTAGAGTTTCTTTGTTTGATGGTTGTTTAATGTTTTTCAATAACTTTTTTGATAAACGAATTCCTTTGGTTAGAGCAGAGTAGACTCTTTTACGAAGCAAATAATTCATTTTGAATTTAATTTCAATTGATTCAGTATTATTAGGAAGCAATTCACTTATTAAGATAGGATCGGTTTGGTTTGAGAAATCATAAACCTTGTTTTTAACTTTTTTTGCGTTATTATATTCGAAATTAATGGTTTGTTTAGAACCGTCTTTTAAGTACACGTATGCATGTAACAATTTGACTTTACAATGGTCATCTAATGGGTCAAAACGAATTCTTCCTAAAAACTGAGTTGGAATCTTGCTACTAATAGTGAGCTCTTTTTCTCCGGTTGTCCGATAAAAAACGGAGTTTTGTTCAGAAAAATTATTGTCTTTATCGTAAAAAATCTGCGATTTTCCAAAATAGAGATATCTAAAAGTAAACCGTTGAGCTGAATTTGTTTTAGAGGGATTACCTTCTTTATATCCTTGGGCAATTCCTAAATACATATAGTAGCTAAATATAGCAGAGTAAAACTTAGAAGATAACTTTTTTATTTTGAAAGAATCCTTTTTGAGTAAGATTTTTTCTAGGAATCCAGTCGACTTCTTCATAAAGAAGATCAATAATCGCCCCAAATCTCCTACTATATCTATAGTTCTATTTTGAGCTGCATAAGATCCATATTTTTGATGAAACTCATCAAGATCAAATTTCAATTCATTTAGTCCAATTTCGGGATGAAGCATCTTAAATGTGTTTAATTCTTCTCCAGCTGAATGTTGTCTGTTACAAAACTTATCAACACTATTATAAATGTGGTCATGATACCCTAATGCATTAGGGTTATACATGATTTGAACTCCGTTTTTATGCAAACGATAACCCAATTCGATATCTTCAAAACCATATTTTTTAAAGGCCAGATCAAATAAGCCATCAAGTTTTTGTAACTGTTCACGAGAAACACTTACGTTTGAAGTGTAGAAGTGTCTAAAATCGATTACTTCGAAAGGTCTCATTCCTACAAAACCAAATTGTTCACAACCAATATCGGTGATGTGCTTCATCAGATGATTCATTTGTATTCCATCACGCCAGTCAATACAGCCAAGCGTTGCGTAATTCTTTCCGTTTTTCAAATATGATTCGTAATGTTCGTTAACAAAATTAACTGTTGGAAAGATATCATCACCAGTGAAAATGATGATTTCACCGGTTGCATACTGATAAGCGTGATTTCTAGCCTTTGCTGCACCACCATGTGCATTTGTTAAAACTCTGATAGGAAGGTCTTGGCATTCGTTGAGAATGGCTACAGATTCATCCGAAGACTCGTCATCAGAGAAAATAAGTTCATATTCATATTTAGTTACTTCGTCGACCTTTCTCCAATGTTCCAATAGATCAGGAAGTAACGATGCTCTATTATAAACTGCTATGATTACACTAACTTGCATTTAGACACCACCATTTAAATTGTTGACAGAAGTCACTGGTATAACATTAAATGTTTTTCTGAAAATGCATTACCCTTGAGGGGGGATGGAGTTATTTTTTTTGATAGTTTGTATCATCTGTTGATAAATGTCATCAACAATTTCACTGATTTCAACCGGCGTCATTACTTTAAAATAACCTGTTATAGTAATGAATGTAGCTTGGTTAAATTCGCCTCTGATCTCAAATTGGGGATCTATATTCATAAATAGAAAGCCTCTTTTTTGATATTTTAAGGCGTTTAGAGGCACAATTGATTTAACCTCTCCGTCGGTTAATACTTCATCAATATTACATATGCAAAAACAATTCTCCACAGGATCAAATCTAAAATGAGAAGGATCTGGTAAGTGGGAGATATCAAATGTTACTGAGAATCTATTATCCTCATCTGTAACTAACACAGTGCTTTGTTTATGATCCTGAGAATAATTACCTTCTTTTGAGCTAGCGTATAAAGAAGACATGTTAATACTAAAGGAAGAATCATATTTATACACTGAGCTTAAGTCAATATAAGATGCTGGATTTTCTCCATTTGAACATAAAGCGATCATATATTTACCTTCCGTATCAATACTTGAGTTTTGAATGACACGTACTCTGCGTTCTTTCATAGCTTCATCGCTGATACTAGATACTAAATATAGTGACTGATTATATAATTTTACATTCTTGAATTCTTGTTTTAAGAAACTTTTGAAATCATCAATATAAAATTCAGAGATATGGAACGGATTGTGATACCCGCTTTTATCAGTGTATACAGATTTATTGGGGGTGGAAATAATTAAAATACCATTTGGTTTTAAAACTCTTTTAGCTTCTTTCAGGAAACTATTTTGAATCTCCTTATTAACATGTTCAATAACTTCAAAGATAACAATGCAATCAAATTCAGAATCATTAAAAGGAAGGCTGTCTAATGATGCTTGTATAAAGTTAAGGTTTTTTTGAGCTTCATAATGGCTATTACACCATTCGATCGTTTCATCAGAAATATCAATTCCAGTAACGTTAAGTGCATATTGTGACATGAGCAAGGAGCCGTAGCCAGTGCCACAGCCTGCATCGAGTACTTTCATGTTTTTTAAAGAGCTTGAAATAGCTTTGTAGCGGTGAATGTGCTCAGCCTCTATCTCTATTCCATCATTATCAGGAATGAATCTTTCACCTGTATATTCCATTTAATTCTTGAAGCCTCCTAATATAATTATAGATAGCCAGTGCAATTTTAAAAAGATTATTTGCACTTATTAATGTGTAGAAGAACGGTCCTTTATTAGACTAGATTAATGGTATCATTAAGATATTATTCTAGCAAGGACACTATCAAGTAGTTTCATTATTGTAAAGCATATACATATATGAAATTGTTTTTGTGGTTTACATATTTAGGTCACTGAGTTTATGTTGTTTTGAATTGCTTGCTTCCAAATGCGCTGGTATGATTGAAATGATAAGTTAATGATTGGGTTTTTTCTAAATATTTAGCTTGCCTAAACTCTATGTGTGAATTATTGAATAATATTAGGTAGGAAATAAATTGGCGGGGGTTAAGATGAGAAAAGTATTAGTTATTGGATGCGGATATTTAGGCTCCCATTTAGCAAATTATTTTTGTGCAAAAAATTGGATTGTGAAAGTTGCAGGGAGAAAGTCGATTCATTTAAACAATTTGCATCCAAGTGTTGAGTTCTATGACGTTGATGTGACAGATTCTAATCAGATATTCAATATCATCGAGAAGGATGATGTTGTGATTTTCGCAATGGGTTCTATTAATGCAACGAATGTGTTTGAAGATGTCACTAAAGACATCCAAGAATATTATATATCTTTTGTAGATCTTCTAAATGAATGTGCAAATAAGAAAATCAATAAATTCGTATTTCTTTCGTCAGCTGGAACAGTATATGGTGAGAACGAAATTCCAGCCTGTGAGACAGACTGCTTGAATCCTGTTAATATTTATGGATTGCAAAAAGTTTTTTTTGAAAATTTAATAAAAATAAAACAAGCTGAATCAAAACAGTTGCCATATGTAATTCTAAGGGTTTCAAATCCCTATGGAGGATTCCAAAATCCAAGGAAAAATCAAGGAATTATCCCGGTTTTAATTAATAGAGCTATCCTCAAAGAAGAGTTTGTTTTCTGGGGAAATGTGAATTCGGTGAGGGATTTTATTTATATAGATGATTTCTTACAGGCAACGTATCTATCTATAACTTTGGAAACAGATGAAATCATCAATATTGCTAGTGGAGTAAGTACTTCAATAAAAGAAGTCATAGAAACTGTTCAAGATGAAGTTGGTGCAGACATAAAGATGCTTTATAAAGCATCAAACAATAAGGTTGTATTAAACAATAAATTGGATAATAAAAAACTGATTAATTTGGTAGGATACTCGCCTGAAATTACCATACGCCAAGGAATCTCAATCATGGTGAAAAATATGTTAGATTCCTTAGATTGAATATCTATAAACTAATAATTCTTAGTTTTAAAAAAACTGTTTGAGAAAGGTGTTAGCTTAATGGCAATTCAGATTCTGCTATCAACCTATAATGGGGAACAACATATTGCTGCTCAAATTGAGAGTATACTTGCGCAATCGTATAAAGACTTTAAATTATTAATTCGTGATGATGGTTCTGAAGATAATACGATTCGGTATATTGAAGAGTATGCATTGAAGCATAAGGGAAGAATCGAATTTTTAAAAGGGGATAATGTGGGGGTCAAGAAGAGTTTCTTTGAGCTTTTGCAAAGAGCGGACCCCAATGCTTCATATTATTCTTTTTGTGACCAAGATGACGTTTGGCTAGAGGATAAATTACTTAAAGCGGTAATGAAATTGGAGTTAGAGGAAGATAGCCAACCGCTGTTGTATTTTACACCTACGTATTTGACAGACCACAATCTGAACAAAATAAAGGTATGGCCGGAGCCAGCTCCCGTAAAACCGTCTTTTTATAATGCGCTTGCTGAGAATATAGTGGTAGGCTCAACGGCTATAATAAATCATAAAGCAAGAGAGTTATTGTTGCAGAAGAAAGTACAATTTCAAAATATAATCATGCACGATTGGTGGGCATATTTATGTATTTCTGCTTTTGGGAAAATTATATATGTTGACCAACCCTCGGTATTATACCGTCAGCATCAAGGAAATCTTATTGGGGGTAATAAAAATTGGATACAACTACTACAAAGAAAATGGAATAGTTATAGAGCTAATGAGAGCACACGTGTGCTGTATAGGCAGGCCAAGGAGTTTATGGACTGTTACGGAGAAGAATTAAATGGTGAAAAAAAACGGGAATTAGAGTTATTTATTTTTCCTAGAATAAATTTCCCTTCCAGATTAAGATACTTGTTGAAAAGTAATTTATATAGAAATTCATTTTCAGAAAATTTGTTATTCAAGTTTTTGATTTTAAAAGGATATATTTGATTTTTTTAATGAGTTGCCCCTTATAAGATACAGGTCCAGTTATGATCTTATAAGGGGATTATATGGTCTGGCTAAATTAGTTTACTAACGGGCCTGATTAACATTGGGGCATGAAAAAAAAGATGCATGCTGGAGGCTATATTCCTTTCGGATTAAGGGCTCCAATATACATCTCAGATGGTGAAGATATTTCAGGAAATAAACTCCTTATTGAACAGTATCATTTTGTTGGTAGGTCTCATCAACTATAAACACAGGTCGATTTCTTGCAGCATCCATAGTTCGCCATATATATTCTCCTAGTATGCCGAAGGTAAGCATAATGAGGCCAAAGGAGAACAATGTAATGATCATTAATGTCGTCCATCCCTCGACAGAAATCCCACCAAATATCTTCATTAGAAACACTAATATCCCCCAAATGAACGAAACACCAAAAAATAATGCGCCAACTGTGGACATAAATCTTATAGGGACAAATGAAAAACTCACTAGTGAGTCAACAATTAATTTTACCTTTTTAGCTAAAGTCCATCTTGATTTTCCTATTTCACGTTTCAGGCGAGTATAATATATCATATCGCTTTTAAAACCTGCCCATAAAACTTGAAGAGTTAGGGCGGAATTCTTCTCATCTAGCAACTTTAGTACTTCGATTACTTTGCGGTCTATTAAATAGCAGTCAAATCCGCCTTTAGGCATTGAATTCATAGCCAATTTTCTTATAAGAGAATAATATGCATTTGCAAAAAGTTTTTGGGAGATACTTTCTTCTCGGTCAGAGCGTACGGCAAGAACAACTTTATTCCCTGTTTTCCAACTTTCAAACATTTCTAACAGGAGTTCAGAAGGCTCTTGTAAATCTGCTGTTTTAATAGTAGCACAATCACCAGTGCATACAGAAAAACCTGCAAGACATGCTGCGTGAGAACCAAAATTGCGTGAAAGCTTTAGTAGTTTTATCTTTTTATCAGTATTAGCAAGTTTGTTCATTACCATCCATGAATCATCACCTGATCCATCATCTACCATAACAATTTCATAATCATCAACTTTTGTAAGCACTTTCTCATATAAATCAGCATAAAGTAATTCTAGACTGTCCGCATTATAATAGACGGGAATTATTATTGATAATTTATGCATGCTGAGATGTTTCCTTTGAAAATGCATCAAAGTCCCGTATATATTCTGAACCGTCATAATGCTCACTTGCTAGTACCAGCAATATGGAATCTGAGGAGAAGTCATACATGTCTTTCCATAGCATTTTAGGAAGGTAAATTCCTGTGTGCGGTTTATCTAATATGAAGACGGACTCATTTTTACCGTCAGAGACTCTAACTTTAGAAGATCCACTTACATTTATTAATACAAATTCAGTTTCTCGATTTGCATGCTGACCTCTTACAACATCGGGATCGGATCCATAGATATAAAAAACTCGTTTTATGTCAAAAGGGATGTCTTTCATCCCTTCAACGACTACAAGTTTCCCCCGATTGTCACCATTCTCTTTGAAATTAATAATTTTATGCTTTTCTACTATCATATTCGCACCTCATCATTCTATACCATTTTAAACTCTTCAGGCTTCCTCGAATACTTAGATGATTATAAAATTCTCCTTCAAAAACAAAACCTATTTTATGATAAAACTCAATTGCGTTCAGATTATCAGATAAGACATTTAGATATACTCTTTCGAGCTGGAGTTCATTAAATGCCAATGAAAGAATACTCTCAGTAGCAAACTTGCCAGCACCCATACCTTGAGAGGATGATCGTAAAACTATAGCGTATTCTCCAGTTTTAGCCACATGATCAATATTTTTGAGACTCACAGTTCCAAGATATTCATCTTCTTCATTAACAATTGCTAAATGAATGTTAGTATCATCATCCACGCTGTTTTGAATAAATAAATTAATAGCCTCAGTAGTCATCTTATCTGGATCAAATCGAAAATATTGATTTACTTTCGGGTCTTTCATCCACTCTATCATAAGAGCAGAATCTTTATTCTTAAGAGGTCTTAAATTCATATGAATTCCCCATATTCGTTAATTGAATTAATGACGTATGTTTGTTCTTCAAAAGTCATTCCACTATAAAGTGGAAGTGATAAGACTTCGTTGGAAAATTGTTCAGTAATAGGGAGTTCACCTTCGTTCACATTTAAGTATTTATACGCTTCAGATAGATGCGGAGGGATCGGGTAGTGCACTATGGTCCCTATTTCCTTGGAATTTAGATAGTCTATTAGTTTGGCACGGTTCTGTGCACGTACGACAAATTGATGCCATACTGTTGTTGTGTTATTTCGAACCTCTGGGAGCTCAATAGAAGGAACATTAATTTCGTTCAAATATCTTTGACATATAAATTCTCTTTCTTTATTTAATTCATGTATATGGGAAAGACGTACCCTTAATAATCCCGCTTGTAATTCATCAAGTCTAGAGTTTGTCCCTACTACTTTATTAAAATAGCGCTTTTCACTTCCATAATTTCTGAAGACCTTAAAGTCCTCTGCAATTGCGCTGCTGTTAGTAGTGATAGCACCCCCATCACCAAACGCACCTAAGTTTTTTGAAGGGTAAAAGGAGAAGCACCCAATATCCCCAAAAGTACCGGTCATCTTCCCGTTATAACTAGCTCCGTGGGATTGAGCACAATCTTCTACCACACGCAAATTATATTTATTAGCAATTTTCATGATAGGATCCATATTAGATGCTTGACCATATAAATGAACAACTAAAATAGCCTTTGTTTTTGAAGTGATTTTCTCTTCGATTTTTGAGACATCAATATTATGGTAGCTGTCAGGTTCAACAAACACAGGTGTGGCGCCATTTATCGTAATCCCCATAACACTTGCTATATATGTATTGCCCTGAACTATAACTTCATCACCTTGTCCTATATTTAGCAAGCGAAATGCAATCCATAGCGCATCAAGTCCATTGGCGAGTCCTACGCAATAATCTGAACCAGTGTATTGAGCAAACTCATCCTCAAAAGAGGCAACTTCCTTTCCTAGCACATACCATCCGGAGCGTAAAACTTCTAAAGCTTTGGCTTCAAATTCATTTTGATAAGCACTAAAACCTCTATCGAGGCGATTTGAAGAAATCTTCATTTCAACACCCTTTCATATTGCTTTATTAAGCATAGATATTTTTTTCATTCATAGTTCTTTTACCTTAAAAGCCCATAATTTATTTAGTATAAAGTTATAAGGTATGGTGATAATGAGAGTTAGTATTGGCGCGAGTATTTTAGGGATATTAAGTAGATCTACCCAGACATACATTGTAACTATATTAATCAAAAGAGATGATCCATATATAATATAGTATTTTGTAATGGAACTTCTAGCTTTAACTTGTTGGGTTTTAAAGACCCACATCTTATTGAGATAGTATCCACCAACTGAACTTATGAAATATCCGATTACGTTAGCGTACATATAGTGTACGCTAACGTATATCAAAATATAGTAGATCATCAATGAAATAATTGTGTTAATTCCACCAACTATTCCAAACTTTATGAACTGTAATATTAAGGGGAAGAATTTTTTAATTTTCATATTCATTCCTTTTATTTGTCTTATAAAACTCAGGGTAGCTTAATAATAAATATCCCATCAATACTTTTTATTGATTGTGTACTTGGCCAAGACTCCATGCTCTCCAAGTAAGTATTTGCTTTTTCTATTTCTTCAGCATTTGGCATTGTGAAGTTATATCCTGTAATTTCATTAAACAAAAAAACTTTAGAAAACTGTTGTATTGCTGGTACGTTGTAGTCACCCCAAGTGGTTTGGGCGATATTTCCAATTGCTGGACTGCCTACAATTACTAACTTTGCATTCGGAGAGAACTCAGGGTTGATTTCCAATCTAGAAACGATTCGTGTCACAAGGCTTTTTTCTAAAGTATTTAATCTATATTGGTCCATTGAAGTCCGCCCAATGCGCCCCATATTTCCAAATAATATAAGGAGAACCATTAAAGAGATCAATGACTTTTTAATGAATGGTTTTGTATTTATCGAAGCTAGTAAATTTAAGGTGATTAAAAGTAAAATACTTTGATAAATCCCAAACGCAGTGAGGGAACGTGATGATATTTCTACTGGTCTTAACATAGAAAAACCTAAGCACACAAATAAGCCCAATATCGTTATTAACATAAAAGCGATGAATACATGCCCTATTTTTTTTGCAGGGATCTCGATGGCTGCACCTTTTTTTATAATAAATAACACAAGGGAACCAAATGAAAATATCCATAATATCCAGTTTATTATACCAGAATTAAAAGGATTGTCTTTCATAATGTATATTTGAATATTACCGTATATTTTATGCCAATATTCAATATTCATTATATTACTTAAAATCTCGCTGATATTGTTACCTGAATACTCAAGTGTTGGTGGCCATATATAAAAACTAACTTTCAATATTACGGTATAAACAATAAATGAGGAAATATAAATAATAACGGGAACTAATCTTTTTGAGTACCGTTCTGTTTGATTCAGTTTAGTAGCTGACATAAAATCTGGCACTATTAATTTATAAAGAAATATCAAAAAAACAACAGGGAAAAATATTTGGTAAATTGTAAGAGAAATTACATAAGCAAGTATCGAAAGTATAGCTAAATATATCTTGCGGTCTCTTGTATAGGCCTCTCCCAAAACAACACCTATGCACAATGCCAATACTGCAAATGCACTGTATGCTGGGATTATGCTATAGTGGAAAATTTCAGCTAAAAAAGGGTTCGTGGTAAAAAGTAACACAAAACCTAAAGCGATCTTAAAAGAATTTATTTTGAGTATTCGCGTAAAATGTACCCCTAGTAATGACATGGAAGCAATAAATAAAAGGGGGCCTAAAGGTTTTGTTAAGGGTTGAATATTAATCTTATAGAAGATCTCCGCTAAAACAGACTCCATATATCTTCCTGTAGAGTTAAAGTTATAGCCGAGAGTTTGGATGTTTATATTATAAAGCTGATTCAAATAGTAGTCGTCAATTGAATATAAAGTGTTCGTAATATATGGTAGATAATATAGAAGTGTAATTGAAAAACTGATCCCGAGCAGTTTTAGTCCTGAGGTATCTTGATATAATAAGATATCTTTAAAGATTTGATGATTAGTTATATTATTTTTTTTTGGCCCCACTGAACGAGGGTAGAAGGCTCGATAAACTATCCAACCATAGATAATTGAAGTTACTATAAATAAGGTCCAAAGTATTAAGGCGCCCGTTTGAGGGATGATTTTTACACCTGAAATAGAGACTGAAACTCCTTTAGTATCTGTCAAATCTAGCCTTAAGGACTTGATTTTTGAGCTGTCTGAAATTTCAACTCGATTACTTCCTTCTATAAGATCAATATTATAGTATTTCTCAGCTGAGAACTCTTCATCGTTATTAGCGTAATAGATTTGTGCTTTTGAAATATTCGTACTTAGTTTGGATACTTCAATATAGATTTCTTTTATGGAAAGTGCCTTCTCAAGGGTCAACGTAATCCAAGGATCTGTTGAGTTTGATGTGATGGTGTTTTCTTTTCGATCAAAATCTTTCAGTCCAGAATACAATTGATTTGTTGATATATTAATTTCGTTGGTTACTCTTGGTTGTTCCAATACAAATTTTCCGAAAATCACAAAAGACAATCCACAATAAATCACAATAAATCCTAAAATTAAAAAACTCAAAAACCTAAAAACTTTGAAAGCTTGTTTCTCCATCAAATATTTTCTCCCCCTGCTTGCAAGTTACTATTGTTATTCATTTTTAAAAAAATGATTAAAATGCTAATTTAAATCGAAAATAATTATAACATGGAAAAATTACTCATACGAGAGGTTTATTTTAGCTTCTTTGTTGTTATATGTAGAAAAAAGTCTAAATAAAGATAGTCAATAATTATGAAATGATATGCTTTTAGGAGGTATTTATCCATAGAGTGTATTAATAAAGGGGAAGTGTAAATTTAGTGTTTTATTAAAGAATATATTATCAGGAACATTTGCAGAGAGAAAAAATGTGTTTGCCTCCATTAGATTTTCTAATATAATTAATGAGCGCTTGATTTTTTAAATTAATACATGTTTTCATCTAATAGTTATACACTCGGCATATTATGTAATAATTGGGCTTTAGGTAATCAAGTATGATGCATTTTGGATATGGATTACTGGTTGCTTTCTTAAGATAGAAAATTGATTTTTAGCTATCAACACAGTTAGAGTCTTTTTAGTTTAAATTAAAAGCAACCTAACAATATTTTGTTAAAATAAATTAAAGGTAGGTACACACATGAAACTACTCGTTACCGGCGGAGCCGGCTTTATCGGCAGTAATTTTGTAATATACATGCTTAACCAGCATCCGGAATATCAAATTGTTAACGTGGATGCACTGACGTATGCAGGAAACCTGGAGAATCTGAAATCTGTTGAGGGCAACCCGAACTATTCGTTCGTCAAAGCGGATATTACGGATGTCAATGCAATGGATTCATTGTTTAGTCAGGGCGTTGATATAGTTGTTAATTTCGCGGCAGAGTCACATGTAGATAGAAGTATTTTGGAGCCGGATGTCTTTGTGAAAACGAATGTGCTTGGTACACAGGTTCTACTGGACGCAGCGAAAAAATATAGTATCACTAAGTTTGTTCAAGTGTCCACGGATGAGGTATACGGTACGCTGGGAGCTACTGGCTTGTTCACTGAAGAGACTCCGCTAACACCTAATAGTCCGTATTCTGCGAGTAAGGCAGGCGGGGATTTGTTGGTGCGTGCCTACCACGAGACGTTTGGGTTGCCGGTGAACATCACACGTTGTTCGAATAACTATGGTCCTTACCAGTTCCCTGAAAAGTTGATTCCGCTGATGATCTCCCGTGCGCTAGCTGATCAGGCACTACCCGTGTATGGTGACGGTTTGAACATTCGCGATTGGCTGTATGTAGAAGATCATTGCAGTGCAATTGATCTCGTTATTCACGAAGGTGTGAATGGTGAAGTGTACAATATCGGTGGTAACAATGAGCGGACGAATGTGCACATCGTGAATACTGTTCTGCAGGAGCTTGGCAAACCGGACTCCCTGATTACTTATGTGCAGGATCGCCCAGGTCATGACCGTCGTTATGGCATCGATCCTACTAAGATTACCAATGAGTTGGGTTGGAAGCCGAAGCATACCTTTGAAACAGGAATTAAAGAGACGATCCAATGGTACTTAAACAATCGTGAGTGGTGGACCCGTATTCAGTCTGGTGAATACCAAAAGTATGCGGAACTGCAATATGGAAGTCGCTTAGGGGATTCACTGTAGGATCTATAAGTAACTTACGGAGGTTTACAATGAAAGTATTGGTTACAGGTGCTGCAGGACAACTGGGGCAAGATGTTGTTGTATTGCTGCAAAAAGAAGGCCATGAGGTACTTGGTTGCGACCGGAAAGAGCTGGACATCACCGATCTGGAACAAACGGTAAAAGTGATTGGTGCCTTTAACCCTGACGCTGTTATTCATTGCGCAGCTTATACGGCGGTAGACGCTGCAGAGAGCGATGTGGATGGTGCTTATCTTCTTAATGCCACTGGAAGCCGCAATGTAGCTCTTGCATCCGAAAAAGTCAGTGCGAAGTTGGTGTACATCAGCACGGACTATGTTTTTGAAGGACTGGGTTCAGAGCCGTACCATGAATATGATAACACAGCCCCGCGGAGCATTTATGGAAAATCAAAACGGGCTGGAGAAAATTTAGTGCAAAGTTTATCCAGCAAGTATTTTATCGTACGTACGGCTTGGGTATATGGCAAATACGGTAAGAATTTTGTAAAGACCATGCTGAAATTTGGTCAGGAAAAGCCATTACTTAAAGTTGTGGATGATCAGAAAGGTTCGCCGACATACACGGTGGATCTGGCCAGGTTTGTGTTGGAGTTGATCCAGACAGAAAAGTACGGAGTGTATCATGCCACCAACAGTGGGTCTTGTACCTGGTATGAATTTACTCAAGCCATTTTTGAAGACGCGTATGATATTCTGGGGTTGAATTTCACCGCTAAACTCGAGCCTTGCACTACAGAGGAGTTTCCACTGCCTGCGCCTCGGCCACGTAACTCGGTATTAGAGCATCTATCTATTCGCACTAATGGATTTGAAGATATTCGGCATTGGCGTGAAGGATTACGGGATTTCTTGCTTGAGTTAAAAGAATAGCAAATTAAAACTTCCGAACCGACACACGGTGCGGGAGTTTTTTTTATTTTTTAGCTATAATAGAGCAATAGCCTGTGTAGTGAAAAATAAAGATTCGAGGATCCTTATGAATAACAAAACAGTTAGCGTACATATTGTTACTTTTAATAGTGGAGAGGATATCTTAGAATGTCTGGATGCAGTCCTGGTACAGGACTATCCTCTTGAACAAATTGTGGTCATTGATAACGCATCCGAAGATGGAACAGCTGAAAGGGTTAAGGCCTATATCATACAAAGTGGACATAGCAGCCAGGTTAACTCACATAAACGGATACAGCTTATTCAGAATTCGGTTAACAGTGGATTTGCACCTGCGCACAATCAGGCCGTTTCTCTAACCAATACGGATTATGTCCTTGTGCTTAACCCAGATCTAACACTGGCAACTGATTATGTCAGCAGACTGGTTGCAGATATGGAAGTCGAGCCGCAGATCGGGAGTGCAACGGGGAAGCTTTTATTAAAAGCAGAACCTAACCTGGTCGACAGTACGGGTCTCAGGATGAACAGATCACGTCGTGCTTTTGACCGGGGGGCCGGAGAACCAGCTGCAAGCTGGCAAGATTCTGGTCGAGTATTTGGCGTATCGGGTGCCGCTGCGATGTATTCCAGAAGAATGATAGATGATATAAGTATCGACGGAGAGTTTTTTGATGCGGACTTTTTCGCATATAAGGAGGATGTAGATGTAGCCTGGAGGGCGCAATTACTGGGCTGGCAAAGCTACTATGACGCAGAAGCTCTTGGGTATCATGAGCGTGGCTGGAAGACGTTCGGGCGAGGTGGGAAATCGATGTTCATTAGGCGGATATCTTATATTAATAGATATAAGATGATGTATAAAAATGAACACAGCCGCACCTTGCTGGTAACCTTGCTCATATCATTGCCTTACGAGATTGCTGCGCATGGGTATATGCTTCTAAGAGAACCGGGATTGTTTCAAGCGTGGAAGTCTTTTTTTAAGCAGTTGCCTAACCTGAGAAAGAAACGGATGGTTGTACAAGGTAAGATTGTAGCCCGTGAACGGAGCTAAATAGTATCAAGCCTTCAGAACTCAAAAAAATTAACTGAGGGAAAGTCCTTGTAAAGGATGCGCCGTTCATTGAGATTCTGTGGTATACTATTTGTCGATAGATTGCTATATTTGTCAGAAAATCTATAAAGTTGAGTATCTGAGGGGATTGAATTGTAGTAAAGCTTGTAAATTATAAAACACTCCAAGCATTAATGTGTGTTCTGGGAGTTGGAAAAAGTTTATCTGCATAACACAAAAAGAAAAGAGGGTGTTTTGTTTAATTTACCCCAAAAAGTTCTAATTCTAGAATCCAATGATTGAAGACCTCGTTCAAAGCAATATCCGAGTGAATTTATGGTATGGAAATCCTGTTAAATTCAGGCGGTGCCGGTTTCGTTATTTATAAACTCCTAATTGTATTTTTAGATATTGGGAGTCTTCTTTGAGAACAGATTATTTTTTAAGTGGGTGGAGGGCGTTTTATGCTTAAGCATGCAAAATGGTTGAATTTTATTTTTGCATTTTTAGTGATCTGGTTGTATAGCATACATATAGATATTCAAAACTTTGTTTATGATTCTTCGATGTATTGGGAGTCAGGAAGTCTATTTTCGAATAGCGGAACTTTTTCTTGGTTAACATACGATCAGCCACTACGGGGATACATACTGCCTTTCCTTAGTTACCTTTGCATGGCAACGGCTAAAGTATTTGGAGTGAGTGCTCTCTCTATTTTCAAGCTGGCTTCAGCTCTGTTTTATTCTTTTTTTCTAGCTGTTTTGATTCCAAGTTTATATGAAAAGTTAACAGGATCAAAATTGAAATTAATTCAAATCTTTTGTTTTTTTGTGTTAGTGTTTTATTTTTGGCGAGGTTATTTTCTGTATCCACTTAGTGACTTCGTTAGTTTATTCTTTGTATTAGTAACGGTATATGCACTTATTTCGTTTTTTGAAAATAGGAAATTTCAGATTAGAATCTTTTGTGTTTTGCTAGCAGGAATCTTTCTTGCATTGTCAACGTTAGCCAGACCGTCTTATCAAATTATTATTTTGCCTATGATAATTTTCGTTATTGTATACTCTTTGTTAAAAAAGATTCAAAAAAGGAAGATTTTTTTATTTGTTGTTGCTATGACACTTGGAATGAGCATTGGTTACTCTCCTCAAATCTATATAAATCAAAAAAACTACGGAGTACTAAGTCCGTTCGTACAGACAGATTTAGTATTCAAAGATAACTTGTTTGTTAATCAACTTTTATGGGGATTATACATGCAAAAGTATGAATCAAACACCAATTTAGATAGTTATCCTAGTGCAGGGGTTTATTTCTATGATCAGCAAGGAATTAACTTGTTAGATAAAGAAAAAATAATTGACTATCAAAATAAAGGGTTTGCTTTACAGAAAGAATTTACGATGAGTTCGTATGTGGGTTTAATAATGAAATACCCATTAGATATGATTACAATCTATACCCGGCATATTTTTAATGGATTAGACTTAATGCATCATTCTGTTTACTTGACAGATGTCTATAAGAATAGAATTCTATTCAGCTTTTTAAATTATACTTCTTGGTTTGTTTCTCTTGTTGCTATGATAAGGATATTTTGTAATAGAGCTCTGCTAAAAAGGAAACATTTTGAGTTAGTATTAATTGTTATGACTATTTTGCCATCTGTTCTATCAATACCTGGTGCAATTGAGAGTAGATTTTTTCTACCAATATTCCTTCTAAATTATGTTATTCTTTCATATTATCTTTTAAGTCATCAATTTACCTTACAAAGTGTAAAGATAGTTTCTTTAAAATATGCAATTCCATATGTATTATTTTTGTTAATATGTTTTACATGGTCTAGTATGACTTTTGGAGAATTATCTCAAGGGCACTATCTATTTAACAATTAAACTCACTTTATGCAAAACCTCCCTGACAAGGCCAAGCCTTTCTTGGAGGTTTTGTGTTATACTATTTGTCGAGAGATTACTATATTTGTCAGGAGAGTAATAGAATTGAGTGTGGATGTAAGTATATTGATAGTCAATTACAACACCTGCCGCCTGACGATGGACTGTCTAAGGTCGGTATATGACTCGGAGACGAACTTTTCCTATGAGATTATTTTAATAGACAATAATTCCTATGATGAATCCGTAGAGACCATTAGTAGAGAGTTCCCGAATGTCACCTTGATAGCTAATCGGGAGAATACAGGGTTCGCTCGGGCCAATAATCAGGGGATGGAGATTGCTTCCGGACGTTTTGTACTGTTGCTGAATTCCGATACGGTTGTGCGTAAAGATACGCTGGAGACGATGATTTCCTTCATGGACAGCCGCCCGGATGTTGGGGCTTCTGGCTGCAAAATCATTTTACCCGACGGATCGCTAGACAAGGCCTGCAAACGGGGCTTCCCTACACCTTCGGCCTCCTTTTATTACGCCTTTGGTTTCAGCAAGCTATTCCCGAATAACCCCCGCTTCAATGGCTACCAGTTGGGTTATCTGGACCCGGATAAGAATTACCCTGTCGATTGCCTGGTTGGCGCGTTCATGCTGCTCCGGCGGGAGACGATCGAACATGTCGGTGGTCTGGATGAAGAGTTCTTTATGTACGGGGAGGACTTGGACTGGTGTTACCGCATTAAGGCAGCGGGGTGGAAAATTTACTACTACTCGCAGACTTCTATTATCCATCTTAAAGGCGGTAGCGCACGTCGCAGGCCCTTCAAGATTGTGTATGAATTCCATCGGGCAATGATTTTATTTCATCGTAAGCATTATCGCCAGCAGTACAACATTATGATTAATGGAATGGTCTATGCCGGAGTGGGTCTCAAATTTGTTTTATCCCTGGTGCGGAACGCTATGATATCACCCAGAAAAGTACCTCTTCCAGCTCAGAGTCTGTCGGCTTCCGGCGATGCCGGTACACGCACCGAATCGAAAGCTGAGGTGAGATTATGATTCGCCGTAATCAACAATTTTTAACGCAAATGTATATGGTCGCGGATTTTCTCGTTATCCAAATGTCTTTTCTTGCAGCTTGGTGGTTGAAATTCAAGAGCGGCTGGATGGAATATGAGAACCCGCTGCCTGTAGAGTCTTATGCTTATTGGAGCATGATCTATGGCGGTATAGCCGTATTGATTGGAATTTTAATGTCATTTTATTTACCTAAGCGCAAGAAGCGTTTTGTCGATGAATTTATGAAGATTTTCCAAGTGCATGTAATGGCGATTTTTATCTTGCTTGGTCTCATGTTCTTCGTAAAAGAAATTAATATTTCGCGTGCTTACCTAGCACTCTACATGAGCTTTAATCTGCTCTCAATAATGTTGTATCGCTACGTAGTCAAATCCATGCTTAAATCGATCCGCGAAAAAGGCTTCAATCGTCAATACGTACTTATTCTAGGAGCCGGTACACTCGGTAAAAGATTCTACAATAACCTGGAGCAATACCCTGAACTGGGATACGAAGCTATAGGGTTTCTGGATGATTACCATACTTGGGACGGAATCGAGGAACAACGCTATAAGCCTATCTTGGGGACGATTGACCAGTTATCTGGGATGCTGGAGATGATGCCAGTGGATGAAGTGATTCTGGCGCTACCGCTGGATGCCCACTCGAAGTATCCTTCGATCATTGCCGCTTGTGAAAAAGCGGGTGTGCGCACACTCATCATCCCCGATTTCTTCGATTATTTGCCGGCACGGCCATACTTCGATAATTTTGCAGGCATGCCGATGATCAATGTGCGGGATATTCCGCTGGATATGGCAGGCAACAAGCTAGCCAAGCGGATGTTTGACATCGTATTCTCGCTGTTTGCGATTCTGATGATGCTCCCTGTAATGCTGATTGTTGCGCTAGGTGTGCGACTCACCTCGCCAGGTCCGGTTATTTTTAAGCAGGAGCGGGTGGGGCTGAATCGCCGCAACTTTATGATGTACAAGTTCCGCTCCATGAAGATGCAGGTAGATACCGGAGAAGATACGGGCTGGAGCACACGTGAAGATCCGCGCAGAACCAGATTCGGTACCTTTATCCGCAAAACCAGTCTGGATGAACTGCCACAGTTCTTCAATGTGCTGCTGGGTCATATGAGTGTTGTGGGTCCGCGCCCAGAGCGGCCATTTTATGTACAGCAGTTCCGCGACGAGATTCCGAAGTATATGGTGAAGCATCATGTGCGTCCGGGAATTACGGGCTGGGCACAGAGTAATGGATTGCGTGGCGACACCTCGATCGAGGAACGTATCAAGCATGATATTTTCTATATTGAGAATTGGTCACTGCTGTTTGACATTCGGATTATATTTAAGACGATTCGTAACGGATTTATGAATAAGAATGCCTACTAAACCAAACTGTCTGATGAACGTATGAGAGATACCCCGTTTTGCCTCCGGCAAAGCGGGGTATTGTGTTTTGTTCCCGAGAATGATCTGAACCGGATCAAGGGACTGCGCAGCAGTCTGTAGTCTTCTATATGGTAAAAAAGCGAAAAAATGTTCGTATTTTTTACCCGCTTTAAATTGACACCCCCCTTCCCGCTGGCATAGACTAGAGTTATATCTTTAGCGGAGGCAGGGGGGATTTTGCCCTGCCTAAATGACTGATGAGGGATGGAAGAACATGAGAGCAGTGCAGCAGATGGTCAAGCCGTGGCGGCATGTATTCAAGCTGGATCCGGACCGTGAGCTGGGTGATGGAGAGCTGGAGGCATTATGTTTGTCGGGAACGGATGCCATAATGGTAGGCGGCTCCTCAGGGGTCACTTATGAGAATACTGTGGACTTAATGTCCAGAATCAGACGCTACGCGCTGCCAGTGGCCCTGGAGGTGTCGGATCTGGAAGCGGCAGTCCCGGGGTTTGATCTGTATATGATCCCTATGGTGCTTAATACGCCGGACCCGACATGGATCGTGGGCCATCACCGCCGGGCGATTGAACGCTACGGCTACTTGATCCCCTGGGACATGCTGCTGACTGAGGGGTACATTGTGCTGAACGACAATTCTACTGTGGCTAGGCTTACAGGCGCTGATACGGATCTTCAAGCTGAAGAGGCTGCAGCCTACGCGCAGGTTGCGGACAAGCTGATGTCTCTGCCTGTGGTGTACCTGGAGTATAGTGGCAGATTCGGAGAGGTGGAAACTGTGCGGACCGTACGGGAGTCCGTGGAGCATAGCCAACTTTTTTATGGCGGGGGGATTACTTCCGAAGCGGAGGCTGTGCAGATGGCAGCGCTATGTGATACGGTTGTGGTCGGCAATATCATCTATCAGGATTTACAGCAGGCACTGCTGACGGTTCAGGCGGTAAAGAATACACAGCAAATGCACTTTGAATAGTTTTTATAGAGAACTACTTCAATGGTGTAATTCATATGAATGAAGAAAGGAGCATGTTATACATGCAACCTGTTAACATACAAGAAGCCGTTAGCCGGCTCAATCCTCCGCAGCGACAGGCTGTGGAGGCTACTGAAGGTCCACTGCTGATCATGGCCGGCGCGGGTAGTGGCAAGACGCGGGTGCTGACGCATCGAATCGCTTGGCTGATTGCGAACCGCAAGGCGCCGCCTTGGGCGATTTTGGCCATCACATTTACGAATAAAGCAGCGCGTGAGATGCAGGAGCGTGTATCCAAGCTTGTCGGGCCGGAGGGCCGCGACATTTGGGTCTCAACCTTCCACTCCATGTGTGTACGGATTTTACGGAAGGATATCGAGCGGATCGGCTTTACTTCTAATTTCTCTATTCTGGATTCCACGGACCAGTTGTCCGTAATCCGTAACTGTATGAAGGAACTGAACATCGACACGAAGAAGTTCGAGCCGAAGGCCGTTCAGTCTGTGATCAGTACGGCGAAGAATGAGCTGGTAACCCCGGCCCAGTATGAGCAGAAGGTCGGCGATTATTTTGAAGGGCTGATTGCCAAGGTCTATACCATGTACCAGAAGCGGCTGAAGAGTAACAACTCTCTGGATTTTGATGATCTGATCATGGCTACGATTCAGTTGTTCAAGGAAGTACCGGAGGTTCTGGATTTTTATCAGAAGAAATTCAAGTACATTCATGTGGACGAGTATCAGGATACGAACCGTGCGCAGTACATGCTGTGCCGGATGCTGGCTGACAGCCATCACCGGATTTGTGTAGTCGGTGACAGTGATCAGTCGATTTATCGCTGGCGCGGAGCGGATATCAGCAACATCCTTAATTTTGAAGAGGATTATCCTGAAGCCAAAACCATCCTGCTGGAGCAGAACTATCGTTCCACCTCCAATATTTTGAATGCGGCCAATGGCGTCATTGCGCTCAATACCGGACGCAAGCCCAAGAAGCTGTGGACAGACTCTGATGAAGGTGCGAAGATTCAGGTTTATCGCGGGGATTCTGAGCATGATGAGGGGTATTTTGTCACCGGAGAAATCAGCAAGAATGTGAAAACAGGTCAGGCGTATCAAAATCACGCCATTCTGTATCGGACGAACGCGCAGTCCCGGGTTATCGAGGAAATTCTGATCAAGTCGGATATTCCCTACCAGATCGTGGGCGGCATCAAGTTCTACGACCGTAAAGAAATCAAAGACATTTTGGGGTATCTGCGCCTGCTGTCTAATCCGGATGATGATATCAGCTTGACGCGGATTATCAACGTGCCGAAGCGCGGGCTAGGCGATACGACCGTTGGTAAGCTTGCCGTAGCTGCAGCCGAACGGGGGGTATCCATCTTCCGTGTCCTGGAGACTGTGGATGATCTGGGCTTTGCCGGACGCACCCGTAATGCCCTGGTGGAGTTCTACGACATGATCGAAGCGCTGCACCGGATGGTGGAGTTCCTGTCGGTGACTGAATTGACCGAGAAAGTTCTGGAATTGTCACAATATCGCTTGGAGCTGCAAAATGAGAACACGCTTGAATCCCGCTCCAGACTGGAGAATATCGACGAGTTCTTGTCTGTAACCATGGAGTTTGAGAAAAATAATGAGGACAAGTCGCTCGTCTCCTTCCTGACAGACCTTGCGCTAATCGCGGACATTGATAGTATGAATGACGAAGAGGAAGATCGCAGCGATGCGGTGGTGCTGATGACGATGCACAGTGCCAAGGGTCTGGAGTTCCCGACAGTGTTCATTGTCGGGATGGAGGAAGGGGTCTTCCCGCACAGCCGGGCCTTCCAGGACAATGATGAACTGGAAGAGGAGCGACGGCTTGCCTATGTCGGCATTACCCGCGCCGAGAAACAACTGTTTCTCTCCTGTGCGCGGGTGCGCACGCTCTTCGGACGGACGACGGCTAACCCGCCGTCCCGCTTCTTGGAGGAGATTCCGGAGGAGCTGAAGGAAGACACCGCCCCTGCCCACGACCGATTCCGCCGCGGCGGGTCGGAAGTGGGCGGAGCCTATGGCGGCCGCGGCTTTGCCAGCGGCGGCCGGGGCAATTTCGGCGGCCGAGGCGGGGCCGCCGGGTCTACGCCGAATGCCGCAGGCTTCGGCGGAAGCACGGCCACGGCCGCAGCTGGCCAGGGCCGCGTGTCCGTGACCTCCGGCGGGGCGAAGCCCGCAGCCGGAGCAGGATCTTCAGCGTCCGCCGATTTCAAGGCGGGCGACAAGGTATCCCACGGCAAATGGGGCATAGGCACCATTGTGTCCGTCAAAGGCACCGGCAACGATACGGAGCTGCAGATTGCTTTTCCGGCGCCGGTGGGCGTGAAGCGGCTACTAGCCGGATTTGCACCGATCGCCAAGGTGGAATAGTTCGGCTACGACTAACGATTGTCTTTTTAGACGACGCTAATCGTAGGACACTTATTGACGGAGGGATATACCTGTATGGATGTTATGCATACAATGGAAGAGCTCGTAGCAGAGCTTCACAAATATAACTATCATTATTACACGCTCGACACGCCGCTTGTCAGCGACAAAGAATACGATGTTCTCTATGACAAACTAGTAGCGCTGGAGGCGGAGAGCGGTATTGTGCTTCCTCATTCACCAACACAGCGGGTGGGTGGAGAATTGCTTAAGGGCTTTACGCCCCATCGCCATTTGGCCCCCTTGTGGAGTTTGGATAAAGCGCAGAATATTGAACAGCTGCGGAGCTGGAATTCCCGCGTACTGAAGCTGGTCAATGATTATAATACCAAGAACCCGGAGACCCCATTGCCAGAGCCATGTTATGCCGTTGAGCTCAAATTTGACGGGCTGACGCTGAACCTGACGTACCGGAATGGTGTGCTGGAGCAGGCTGCGACGCGCGGCAATGGGGTGACAGGCGAGGGCATCCTGGCCCAAGTGAAGACGATTAAGTCTGTTCCGCTGACCATTCCGTTCAAAGAAGGTCTGATTGAAGTACAGGGAGAGGGAATTATGAATCTCTCAGTGCTGGCGGATTATAATACCCGGGCAGCCGATCCGTTGAAGAACGCGCGTAACGGCGCGGCCGGTGCGCTACGGAATTTGAATCCTAAGACGACAGCTGAGCGGCGGCTCAACGCCTTTTTCTACAATATAGGCTACTCAGAGGGTGTGCAGTTTAGCGATCATCAGGAGATGATGGATTTCCTGCGGAATAATCAGTTCAAGGTGAACCCTTATCTGACTTACTACGATAAATTTGAAGATGTGACTGAGCAACTGGCGGAGATTGAAGAGAAACGCTCCTCCCTGGATTACCTCATAGATGGAGCGGTGATCAAGGTTACGGATTTCCGGATTCGGGAAGCTCTCGGTTATACGGACAAGTTTCCACGTTGGGCAGTCGCCTACAAGTTCGAGGCAGAAGAGACGACGACGATTCTGGAATCCGTTAGCTGGAATGTGGGACGGACAGGCAAAGTCACGCCGCTGGCGCGAGTTGAGGCTGTTGAACTGGCCGGGGTTACTGTCCAGAACTGTACACTGAACAACGTGGGGGATATCGAGCGGAAGAACCTGAAGCATGCGCTGGGCACAAGAGTCTTCATTCGTCGTTCCAATGATGTGATCCCGGAGATTCTGGGCAAAGTGACTGAGGAGAGTGACGGCGAGGAGATTATTTTCCCGGACAAATGCCCTGCTTGTGGGTTCCCGCTGGAAATGCGCGGTGCGCATCTCTTCTGCAACAACAAGCTGGACTGCAAGCCGCAGATCGTCAGCCGGATTACGCATTTTGCTTCACGGGACGCCATGGACATTGAGACCTTCAGCGAGAAGACGGCAGGACAACTCTTTGAAGAGCTAAGTGTCCGCGAGCCGGCCGATCTCTATCAGCTAACCTTTGAGCAACTGGTGGAGCTGGAGCGTTTTGGCGAGAAAAAGGCACGCAATCTCCTTCAGGCACTGGAAGACAGTAAGGGACGGGATTTGGCCTCCTTCCTGTACGCGCTGGGTATCCCTAACACAGGGAAGGCCACGACTCGTACATTGGCGGACCACTTCCGCGATTTGGGAGCAGTGATGAGGGCGACAGCCGAGGAACTCGCTGAACTGCCGGATATTGGCGGTATTGTGGCCGAGAGCATCGTAGGATTCTTTGCTGATCCGTTCGTAGTGACAGGGATTGACCGCATGCTGGCGCTAGGCGTCGAGGCCAAGGCTCCGGAAGCACCGCGTCCAGTAAGTACGGATTCCTTCTTCAGCGGCAAAACCGTTGTCCTTACGGGTACATTGCATAAGCTGACGCGCGAGGAAGCGGCGGAACGTCTGGAAGCGCTGGGAGCGAAGGTAACCGGCAGTGTCTCCAAGAAGACGGACCTGGTCATTGCCGGCGAGAAGGCAGGCAGCAAACTGGCCAAAGCACAGCAACTCGGTATTCAGGTCATTGAGGACGAGGAAGAACTGATTCGGTTGTTGGAGGGCTAAAAGCATAGTGGAATAAGCGCTGCGGCCCAGGCCCAGCATAATATTATAGATCCCGGTTAATTTGCATAGGCGAATTGGTCGGGATCTTTTGTTAGAATAAGGAAGGAACGTTAACAAAAGAACTGGAAAGGATGTTCTTTCGGTGAGACCTGAAACGATACTGCTGGTAGACGATGAGAAAGAGATCGTGGACCTGCTGGATATTTATTTTCGCAACGAGGGATACCGGCTGCTCAAGGCTTATGATGGACTGGAGGCACTGGAGTGCCTGAACAATGAAGAGGTGGATCTCATTATTCTGGATGTGATGATGCCGAAGCTGGATGGCGTCGCTGCCTGTATGAAAATACGTGAGGAACGGAACATGCCGATTATTATGTTGTCCGCGAAAAATAGCGATATGGACAAAATTGCCGGACTCAGCATCGGGGCGGATGACTATGTGGGCAAGCCCTTTAACCCGCTGGAGCTGGTTGCCCGGGCCAAATCACAGCTGCGTCGTTACCATAAACTGAACACAGGCGGTCTTACGCGCCGGAATGAGAATGAACTGGTGTTTGAGGATTTGATCATTGATACCGCCAAACATGAAGTTAGTGTGGATCGCCGTAAAGTAAAGCTTACACCCCGGGAATTTGCCATTCTGGAGCTGTTAGCGAGGCATCAGGGTCAGGTGCTCAGCATGGAACAGATTTACCGTAACCTCTGGAATGAGCCTTTTCTTGATGGAGGCAATACAGTAATGGTGCATATTCGCAATATCCGTGAAAAAATCGAGCTGGACCCCAAGCAGCCCCGTTATGTACAGACCGTATGGGGTATTGGCTACAAACTGGACGGGCCGTCCTGAACGCCGGAGGTGATTAATTTTGAACTCCAAATATATCAGTACCATCCGCTGGAAGTTTATATGGGCTTTCCTGCTAAGCGTATTCTCGGGCGGTATCCTGCTTGCGGCATGCTATCAGTTGGTGAACTCTATGGTGTATTTGAATCCAGCCCCGCCTTCTGCACCTTATTCTTTGATTCTGAAATGGATTATTAACCATATCGGTTCAGCTCCGCTTATGGCTGCGGCTGGAATCATTAGCTTTTTGCTATTCTTTTTCATCTATACCCGTAAAATCATTTCCTACCTCGAGGAGATCACCAAAGGGATTCAACAAATCACCAAACTAGGGGAGTCACACCGAATTGAAGTCCGGTCAGGGGATGAACTGGGTGTACTAGCTGAGAACATCAACATTATGTCTGATCGGCTTCAACATTCCTTATTGGAAGAGCGGAAAGCGGTCACTGCCAAAAACGAGTTGATTACAGGTGTATCTCACGATCTCCGCACTCCGTTAACCTCTGTGTTAGGTTATCTGGAATACATTGAACAGGACCGCTGCCGGGATGAGACAGAAATGCGCTATTACGTGGGTATTGCTTACCAGAAATCGCTGGTGCTCAGAAAGCTGATTGATGATCTCTTTGAATACACACGGGTGAACAGTGGCGGTTTACCGTTTGTACTGGCGCCTCTGGATCTCAAAGCGTTCATGCGGCAGCTTGCAGAGGAAGCTGTTCCCGCACTGACTGCGGCTGGTATGACGTATGAAATTGAAGACCACACCGAATCGTTATGGGTTCAGGGGGCTCCGTATGAGCTGGTTCGTGCTTTTGATAATCTGATCACCAATGCGATCCGTTATGGTCGTGACGGAAAGAAGCTGGAGGTTGGCCTGAGCCGGGAGGGAGACGAAGCTGTGGTGTGGGTCAGCAATTTCGGAGAAAGGATAGCGGAAGGCGATCTTCCGTATATCTTTGAACGTTTTTATCGGGCGGAGCGCTCTCGTTCACAGCACACCGGAGGTTCCGGGTTGGGACTGGCGATTGCCAAGGGAATTATTGAACTGCACGGCGGTGTCATTTTGGCCGTGAGCGACAGACAACGTACGGACTTTATCGTCCGGCTCCCGCTCTCACAACTGTAGCTTTTGATGCTTTCCCTCTTGTTTCTTCAGAAAATCTTAAGGAGTTTTGGAGCCATTCTTAAGATTTCCTCCTTATCCTTGTGTCAGAGGGGGATTATCTCCTTCTGGAAGGAGGGATTGGCATTGATGAAGCGGCGTACCGTAAGAGTGGGGTATCTATATATTTTTGGCGGAAGCACACTCTGGAGTGCTGCTTTTCTTTTCGTATTATACCGACTGTTCGTATGGATGTATTCCCGTCACAGCCCGGATTCGGGCGATTTAGTTGTGACGCTGGCTCACTGGATTATCAATCATATTGGAAAAGCTCCCTTTACCTCCGTACTATTTGTACTGGTGTTCTCGGGGTTCTTTTTGCTGCGCTCGCAGAAGCCGGCACAAGATATGCAATCACTGCTGCAGGCAGCGGAGAAACTTGCCTATCACGGTTCTTTCACGGAACTGAAGGTGTTGTCCGCCGGGGAACTGCAAGCATTAGCCGGACATCTGGAGCGGATTAACAGCAATAGGAGAGTTGTAGGCATGCAACATAAAGCGCAAAAGGGAGAAGCTCCAATAGAGCTGTCAGCAGCAGTTGCAGGGGATTTGGATTCTAGCCGGACTTCTGGTTCGTCCCCGGTACTGGATAACGAAGATGCTATGGTCTTGATCCTCAGAGTTAAAGCTACACTTCGTTATCTTCATGAAGCGGAAGCTGCGGGGGAAGATAGCAATGCTATGCTTCACCTTCTCGTAAATGCCAGGCAGGAAGCAACCGGAATGGAGCAGGCGTTGGAGTGCCTGATTACAGGGTCATGAGCAGTCCACTGGAGAGGCGACCCCATGAGAACTTCTATAGAAGGATTCATTGGTCTAATATGCGTGACAGGGTCTTGCGCATCCTGTATACGTTGTTTGATCTTGGAGTAATCGTCGTCATGCTAATGTTAGCTGGTCTTGTGTACATTCATGAATATGGAAGCACCATAGTCAGTCGTTATCCTGACAAGTTGGTTTTACCGGAGTCTAGTGTAATGCTGGCTTCAGATGGATCCTTATTACGCAAAGTCCCTATGCCAGGGTCCGGCTATAGGACCTCTCTGCAACTTACTGAGATGCCAAAGCTATTAACAGCTACGTTTCTAGCAGTGGAGGACCGTCGCTTTTATACGCATGAGGGGCTGGACTACAAGGGAATACTGCGGGCACTGGTAACAAATGCAGCGAATATGGAAATTTCCGAAGGGGGGAGCAGCATCACCCAGCAGCTGGCCCGGAACCTGTATCTGAACAGAGATAAGAATCTCTTGCGTAAGGTGAACGAGGCGTCTATCGCCTTGGAGCTGGAGCGGCGTTTATCTAAAAGTGAGATTCTGGAGTTGTATCTCAACCAGTTGTACATGGGGCGAGGTCAGTATGGAATCAGGGCCGCAGCTGAGCGGTATTTTGGCATTACCGATCTGCATAAGCTGGAGATTTGGCAAATTGCTACGCTTGCAGCGATTCCTAAAGGACCTTCTATCTACAATCCTGTGGATGATCCCGAACGATCTGCCGAAAGACGTGGGCTTGTTCTGCACATCATGGAGCAGCGAGGCTTGATATCTATTGCCCAGATGAATGCCGCGCTACTTCAGGAATATCAGGCTCTACCGATGGAACCGCAGCAGCTTTCGGCTGCTGGAATATCGTATGGCGATGCCGCGCTCCAGGAAGCGTCCAGGCTGACTGGCAAATCCAGAGAAGAACTGCAGAGTGGTGGTTATACGATTGTTACAGCCATGAATGTGCAGGCCCAGAGCGAGCTGGAGAAGGCCTTTTTGCAGCCCGCTTCTTTTCCTCCGGATGGGAAGGACCGGCAAGTGGAGTCGGCTATGGTGATTATGGATCATCGTAATGGTGAGGTTGTAGCGCTTATGGGAGGGCGGGAGCCTAAGGAAGGGGGGCTGAATAGAGCTATTATGGATGCCAGACAGCCGGGGTCTTCTTTTAAACCAATCATTGATTACGGACCTGCGCTGGAAAGTGGGAAATTCACTCCTGATAGTCTGCTGTCTGATCAGCGGGCGGCCTACGGGAACTATCAACCCGAGAATCTGAACGGGGACTATCGTGGACAGGTAACTATGCAGACAGCAATCAAACAGTCTATCAATGCGCCAGCGGTTTGGCTGCTGCAACAGGTAGGCATAGGTCAGGCGCGTAAGTTTGCAGCCAGGCTGGGTATTGAATTAACTGAGGAAGACAATAATCTCGCAATCGCACTCGGTGGTCTGCATAAAGGCGTTTCTCCGCTAAAAATGGCTCAAGCCTACAGTGTGTTCGCAAACGGAGGTAAGTTCAATGAGGGTCATCTGGTACGGATGGTGAAGAATGCCCGCGGAGAAGTCATCTATAAGGTCACGTCATCTTCAGCTCAGGTGATTTCTCCGGTTACAGCAGACAGGATGACTGTAATGCTTCGGAGTGTAGTTAATGAAGGTACCGGAAAAAAGGCTCAGATGAACACTCCAGTTGCAGGGAAAACCGGGACGACCCAATTGGATCTGCCCGGGGTGAGCCGTAAGGGTAATCGGGATCTTTGGTTTGTCGGGTATACTCCGGAATGGACCGGAGCGGTATGGATCGGTTTTGACCGGACGGATGAGCGTAATTATATGACGGCTGGTAGTGGGACGGCGGCAGCGCTCTTCTCTAAGGTAATGACTCAAGCTTTGGCGAAGGCTGGAAAATAAAAAAGCTCATCTGTCCTCCAAAAAGAGAACGGATGAGCTACCTACCAGGACAGGGGCCTTACTCGGCCGCCCATTCCTCCAACTTGTTGTCCCCTGGGAGTAATAGTGCCAACAATCCGAGCAGAGGCAGAAATCCGCAGGCCACAAATACTTTTGTAATGCCGATAACATCAATGAGATTGCCAATCACGAGTGACCCGATACCACCAAGCCCAAACGCAAGTCCGGTGATCAGCCCTGACACGGTTCCGATATTGCCGGGATACAGCATCTGTGCATAAATGACGGTAACCGAGAAGCTGGACAGAAGTACGAAGCCGCCAATCAGCAGCAGCACTGCAGCCCAGAAGTGACTGACGAAGGGCAGCGCCAATGCAAAGGGAACCGTACCTACCATAGAAAAGAGAATCAGGTTACGCCGCCCGAAACGGTCTGCCAGCGGTCCGCCGAAGAATGTGCCTACAGCACCGGCTGCCAGGTACATAAAGATATATACTTGTGCACTATCCAGGGACATCCGGTATTTATCCATTAAGTAGAATGCATAATAACTGCCGATGGAAGCCCCGTACCAGGATCTTACGAACACCAGGAAGACAAGTATAATAGTTGCATTCCGAATGCTTTTTCGCCTTGCGGGGTCCATTAGCTTGGCCGCCGTCTTTTTACGGAAGGTATATCCGGAATCAAGCATTTCGCGATACCAGCGAGCTACATAGGTCTGCACGGCGATTCCTGCGGCAGCAACGATGGTGAAGCCAAGTGCGCCTATTTGCCCGAAAGGAATGAAAATCCACTTCGTCAGCATGGGTCCGAGCGATTGCCCGGCATTCCCTCCTACCTGAAAAATAGACTGGGATAGTCCTTTGCGAAGCCCTGCGGCCATATGGGCAACACGCATGCCTTCCGGGTGAAAGGCAGCCGATCCGAATCCGACAAGCACAACGGAAAATAGCACGAGCACATAATTGTTGGCATAAGCCAGCAAAAAGACCCCGGCAAAAGTACAGCACATCCCCAGCGGGAGCAGAATCGGCCGCGGCTTGCGATCGGCGGCATAGCCGATAACAGGCTGTATGACCGAGGAAGTTACATTCAAGGCAAACGAAATCCAGCCAATCTGAGCAAAGGAAAGCAGCAGGTTGTCTTTGAGAATCGGGAAAATCGCCGGAATGACTGCTTGAATAGAATCGTTAAACAAATGAACAAAACTGACAGCGAGTAGGATGCGGTAAATCGTGGCCTGTTGCGTATTGCGCTGCTCCGCAGTAGGGGCAGCGGTTGTTGAGTTGTTCTTCATCATGGCTCCTCTCCGTATGTGTGCTAGGATTCTTTTTTAATGTTTACGATAGATCCTATTTTAGCCATATGAAATGGAATATGGGAAACAATTTGTGCTGTAAGGGTGGGAAATATACGTGTAATAGATTATTTTCAAAAAAAGTATTGCAATCATGGGATCCGCATGGTATATTATCTCTTGTGCTTATGAGACATCGCCTAACGGAAACGAGGGTGTTGAAAAAATAAGTTGACAAGAAATAAAGAAACATGATAAGATATAATTCCTGTGCAAGACAAACTAAATGAATTGCCGGGAAACAAGTTCTTTGAAAACTGAACAAATGGAACACGTTGATTTAACAAGATTCATTTAATGAATCGTCAGTTTCAAAATGAGCAATCGCTCTTTCTAAATACCAATTTGGAGAGTTTGATCCTGGCTCAGGACGAACGCTGGCGGCGTGCCTAATACATGCAAG
>NZ_JBHVPB010000012.1:0-192788 GCF_042887565.1 Paenibacillus sp. NPDC057934 | reverse complement strand
GCACGCCGCCAGCGTTCGTCCTGAGCCAGGATCAAACTCTCCAAATTGGTATTTAGAAAGAGCGATTGCTCATTTTGAAACATCTGACGAGAATTTATATTCTCATTTTGAATTCACTTTCGTGAATTCGATACTCACTCGTTGTTCAGTTTTCAAAGATCAAGCTGTTCCCGTTGTCCGCTTAATGTCTCAGCAGCAACTCTTATACTATATCATGTTCGGCGTTTTAATGTCAAGCTCTTTTTTTAATTTCTTTTTTTGAGCTCGGCATCGTTTGTTTCTCGGCCGGAATTAGAATATACCATGTATAGAAGACCATTGCAAGTGTTTTTATTATTTTATTTAAAATAACCCGCACCTTACATACCTATCCCTTTGTACAGGCGCTTTTACACGGTCTGCCAATAGCAAGTACATTCCATTAGGCTGGATAGCTGTAACATCAATTTACAATATTAAACGGATGTGATCTCCCCTACTATGCCCCATTACCCGTTTGATTAATACTTCAATCTCTACATCTTACAAAGTCAGATCTTTATTTATCTGAAAAAGCCAGTTTCCATCCACGATGGAAACTGGCTTTGAAGGTTACAATTCCGTACTTCGTTATTACTGTTCGTCCCGAATCTGAATTCCATAAGTCACAATCCCGTAAGGACCGACCTCCAGTGAATACGAACCATGTCCAGGGTCTGCAAGCGGCGCTGTGCGCTCTTCCAGAATACTGGTCACATACAGATGCTCATGCGGAACAACGACATCCAGAGCCAGCTCTACAGGCTGCCCAGTCATGTTGTACCAGCGAACCAGCAGATCGCCAGTCTTTTCGTTCATTTTCAGAGAGGAGAATGCCGATGCTGTACCCTTCCATTGGAATGGTGTATAGCCCGAGGTAAGTTTACCCTCATGAACCCCTGTCTGGAGGACAGTCCATGGCACCTGGAATTGATAAGCCTCAGGATATGCACCGGACGTAATCCCATCCCCGCTATGCGGGATAAGTTGCAACTGTACCGTATGCTCACCCAAGCACTGAGCTTCCGGTGTCGGGAACCAGCCCCAGTCCCCCAGCTCGCCCACACTACGCAGCAGGGTTACAGCCACTGTATTACGGCCATCCCGCAAGATTTCGTACTCATTCAGTCCCAAATTAGCTACCGTGAGTCCGGCTTGGTCACCGCTGACATCAACAAAATTCTGCTGATGCTGGGTATTGCTCGGGTTCAACCATTCGCTCGCCGGTACATTATCCCGGGTAGCAATTTCGAACATGGAATCTGCATGGTGCACATCAGTTACCAGATCGGTCGGGAACAACATCCGTACCCGGTGATCTTTAGCGTTGTTATTAATAGTAGATTCGATGGACAGACCTTTGCCCTTCCGTTCGAGCGAAAGCACGGTACGAAGCTTCAATGTAACGGTCTCACGGCTGCGCTGCGCCTTACGTTCCGGGTAGTAGACAAGGGCCCGCTGCTCTGCGTCCAGCAATTCATCAGCTGAAGCAGGAATTTCCCAGTCATGGACGATTTCAATCGCAGCCCGGAAAGAGGTATCTTCAAGCACACGGATGCCTGCTTGCAGTCCTTTGGTGGTCAGCGGAGTCTCACCATCCGGCTGTCTGTACATATATTCATTACCGATATCGCCGGTATTCTCATAAACACCAAGATCATTGTAAGAAGTATCGCTGTTCTTATCATGCAAGGTGAAAGAGCCGTCGTCGGCAATCTCCACCTTAATTCCATCGTTCTCAAGCACCCTTGCTCCCTTCAGTAAGGAAACAAATGCAGGAGCCGGCTCAGCCGACTTCACCCAGGCATAGGTACGTAGACCAAGTGCAGGAACATCAGAGGCTTCAAACGTAAGTTTGATTTTACGGCATGAATAAGGCTGACGGAATTGATTGTCCGGCAAGTCATAGCCGAAGCTCAGTCCAAGGTCTTCAATGGTGTAGGATACAGCGATGCCATTCTCATCCACCAATTGATATCCATCGAGGGAAACCTCTTGCATACGGCGGGCGGTCTCTTTCAGAGAGAAGCCTTCACGCAGATACAACCGCGCTGCATCCAACTCCACGCTGACCGTACCGGTGCGGTTCCAGCCTGTTGTATTCATAACGACAACCGGCACCGCATCATTGCCGAATTTACTATAGCCGGAAGTATCAACGGCTTCAGCGATAAACCGGCCGCTGTCCTCTACAATGCTTTCGGCAACATGACGGCTTTTATCAAAACGAGTAACCATTTCCCGGTGCACTTCATCCACGCTACAGCCACAAATGCTGTCATGCGGATGGTTCTGCATCAGTGTCTTCCAGGCGTAGGTGAACAGATGATGCGGATAAGATTGTCCTGCAAGCTGAGCAATGGAGGCCAGCGGTTCTGCCACTTTTTCCAGGATGGTTTGACCCTTCTGGTTCATCTGCTTCAAATAGACACGTGCTGAGGCCGTGTTGACCAGGGTGCCCCAACCGTCCGTGCGCTGACTGCGCAGTTCGCCTTTTACAGAAGAAAGCTCGTCTTGCAGGCTGTCTTTCAAGGCATCCAGATAATCCGGGAAGTTGGAATGAACAAACTCTGTATCCGGGTACAGCGCCTTCGCCGTCTCGATCGCTTCCGGAAGATCGGTCTGCAGCGGCTGGTGGTCACATCCGTTCATATACAATAGCTCGCTGGTCGAAGCATATTTCTCAGCATCTGCAAGCTTGCGATCCCAGAATTCCTTAGCAGCTCCTTCTTCTACCGGAACCTCGTTGCCGTTGGAATACCAATTAGCGAACAGGATACCCAGGATTTTAGAGCCGTCCGGTCCCTCCCAGATCAGCTCAGAATAGGAGGATTCATAATCACCATCGGAGACGGTGTTATTGAAGCCGGTTGGCTTCACGCCACGTCCGAAGAACGCGTTGGAGATCCCGGATTGCAGCATCAGCTGCGGAATTTGTCCGGTCAGACCAAAGGTATCGGGGAAATAACCGATTTTGGACGGTGTTCCGAATTTCTCAGCATCCTGGTGCCCGATCTGCATATTACGCACGTTAGCTTCACTGCTTGTCAGGAATGCATCCTGCAGAATGTACCACGGTCCAATCAGAATTCGTCCTTCACGGATATAGCGCTCCAGCTTCTCCTTGTTCTCCGGGCGAACCTGAAGGTAATCCTCCAGAATGATCGTCTGCCCATCCAGATAAAAGCTCTTAAAGGCCGATCCCTCATCAAGCTTCTCCAGAAGCGCATCCACCAGTTGAATCAGACGGACGTGATGCTTCTCGTAAGGCAAATACCATTCCCGGTCCCAATGCGTGTGGGATACGATATGCGCTGTTCTTTTTTTAGCCATGAACTCTTGTCTCCCCTCTCACCTTAGCCCTTGCGGCTAGAAATTGTTACTTCATCCGGTCTGTACACAGATAGCAAGCGTCCTTCCGCATCCACCGTGAACAGCACCGAGCGTTCTTTGTCCAAAATAAAGCTATATACGGTACCCGTAGCAACATCCTTAACTTCTACCTCTGTGTCCCAGGCATATTCGGAGACGAACACAAACAGGGCGCCCTCTGCAAAATTCAGCTTCCGGCCGTACACTCCCGGCAGATCACCACCGGTGTGCCATTGCAAATCCTCTTGAACACCGGAAATCCTCACCGCATATCGGTACAGTGCCGCAATCGGCTCATCCCGTTCGTTCAGCTCCAGCGGCAGCGGGCTCCAGATCAGGCGTCCTTTTCCGATAGCTACCTCTACTACAGCATCGCCTTGTACAGATTGAGCAGTGGCGTTCGGAACGTCCAGGGACACTTCTTTAATAAGCTCTGCAATTCTACGCTGTCCGTAGGAGACTGGGAACATTACTCCGTTCAGATTCAGCCGTTCTTCCCTACGTACATTATGAAGCTCCCGACGACCCAGCAGATGATCCAATCGGTCTGTTGGCTGCCAGTATGCGTCAAGGCCAAGACTGCCAGTCACCAGCAAGGTCGCACCCGTGCGCTCTACGAATGACAACAGCTTCTTCATGGCCTCATTGTCGAGATTGTGTGCACTTGGCAGCATAATCAGCTTCGGTGGTTGGGCTTCCAATGCGTCCAAATCGTATTCCGATACTCCACGCAGCGGCAAATGCAATTGGTAAGACATAATCCGTGTCAGGCGCGTTGTGGCATCATAAGCCAGCTTCCGGTTGGAGAAGTCATTGGAATACGGGAAAATAACTGCAATGTCTTCCAGCTTGCGTCCGTCGAACATTCCTCCGGCTTCGGCGATAAAACGGCCGAAATCATAGGATACATCAGCTTCTGGCTTCTCGGTGCCGTCCGCACGGACAGCGCCGATCTGTGATTCGTTGGCATTATCCATATAGAAGTTCGTGTTCCAGATCCATTGCACGGCACCGGCACCTCCAGTAGCAAAGGCATAAGCATACTTACGCTCCAGAATAGCCCGTAACTCTTCCTCGCTCCGCTTGGCCCGCCCGTCCGGTGTCTCGACGTACATAATGCCGGTCTCTTGGATCAAATTCGGCTTGTTCGCCGTTTTAGCGAAAATACCACTCCATAGCAGGCTATCATTCAGCCACCAGGTGTGGACAGTCGTGTAATCAACGGCCTCTTCATAGAAGAAAGGCGATGGCCGCTGCGCACCCAGGGCCTCGTCCTGTCCGACAGTAACCATATGATTCGGACACAGCTCTTTAATCGTTCCGTACAGCTCCTGCGCCCAGACATTGTGCATATCCATCGAGAACAGGCAGTAATCAAGCCAACGCGTGCCGCGTTTGCCTGAGTGAATATCCTGGATGCTGAAGTTAATTTCGCTCTGCTCAGGAGGACGGGCAGCCGCGAAGTCCGGCAGCTCCAGCGGTGTCATATTCCAGTGCTCCTGCAAAGTGGAGATGTTCCCGTGACGCTTTTCCAGCCAAGCCGAGAAGGCCTTGATCTCATGGATATCTCTCGCTGAGCTAGGCCCGTCCGAGAAGATCCGCGGCGGGTCGAACATCGACGGTTCGTTAATTAGATCCCAATCCACATGAGTTGTGGAGCGGTGCCGGGAGATGATCGAGCGGATGAACCGCTTCTGGGCTTCCACGCTGCGGGGATCAAGATACGGGTTCGTGCCCTCCCAAGTCTCCGGTGTGAAGGAGAAGAAGGTGAACGTCACCTGCAGGTCATGCCGCTTCGCGGTCAGGAAGAAGGCGTCGATGGCCCGCAGCACCTCTTCCGAGGCGTGTCCGTCCACCTGCATTACATTCCGGTAAGCCGTCCAGATGCCGGTACGAATCCAGTTGATTCCCGCTTTCTTCATTTGTGCCATATCGCGGTCCCAAACGTCAGCGTTCGGCAAGAACAAGAACTTGCGCGCCACATCAGAAGTCATGTAGGTCATACCCACCACCGGCAATGGCTTTCCGTTCTTCACAAAATAATCTCTGCCAGCCGAAACTGGCTCACCTTGCGTAAGCAAATCTTCATCATGGCCCCACAGGCCTTGACGCAGCATTCGCACTTCGCCATCCTCTGATTCGGCCCGGCAAACCAGCCGGTACAGCCCAGGCTGAAGCTCAACCGGAACCGGAATCCGCAGGATGTTCAGCTCGCGGGTAACTTCAACACTGCATTCATGGTTGAATACCGCGTCCTCACCCTCTTTATTAAGAGTGAAGGACAGCTTCCACTTAGCAACTTCCGCAGAAGAAGAAGCGTGACTGCTCAGGCGCTGGCTTTGCAGGCTGAGCACAGGGCGCTCGCCCAACTCGTAGGAAGCATAATTTGGCTTCAACCACAGTTCCGTAACACCTTTGGCTGCAAAAGCAGTCCAGCCTGCCAAAGCTGTCGCTCCACCATTCTCCCAAAAGCTCTGACCCAGTGGCTGGTTAATGAACAGCCAGCGTCCACCCTTGAAGGGCCCGCCAACATGCTCCCACAGCACAACTGGGGCCGAGATTTCCCGGCCTTGATCCGACACACCTTTCAGGAGTGCATAAATCCGTGTATCCATCGGTCCGCTGGAGCCCATTTGGTCCGGCAGATCACTACTCTTCGTGACATGCGGCACGAGATTCCAGGTATCCGCAACCGGCAGAAGCTGCTCCTGCCCGGCGAAGAGTGGGATATCCTGGTGCGAGGCATACTCGCTGGCCCGCTCTTCGCTGCTCACCCGCAGTGCTTCATGAATATGAAGCTGACGGTGGTAGGCCGTCTGCTCTGCTTCGACATGCCACTCCCCAGCTTCCCAGGTCACCGGATGTTTAAAAGGTGCACCTCCAGCGCTGATCAAGCCCCCGCCTCTTTGCAGATAGGCAACAATAGAAGGCCAGACTGCCTTAGGAAAATATGGCGCATGCAGATTAATGAAGACCCCGCCTGCCGGAGCAGTATCCAGTGCTTCCGCTAGCCCGTGACCATTAACGGATGCTACGGAGACGCCCAGCAAGCCTGTCTCAATACCCTGCGCAGCTCCAGGTGCAAGTTCTCCCGGAAACAGCGGATCACAAAAAACAATCACTCCTGCCGCGCTCACAGAATCCCTTCTTTCATCGCCCGGTAGACGAGCTGCGAGAAAAGACTGTTCGACCAGGCAAACCAGCTTCTCGTAAAGACAGATGGATCATCTACATGAAAACCTTCATGCATATATCCTGTTCCAGCTTCAGTGCTTTCCAATAGCTTGATCATTTCCAGCTTCTCTTCAGTAGATTGTGCCGTAATGCCCTGCATAGACAAGGCCATATGCCAGATGTAGTCCTTCGGTGTATGTGGGCTGCCGATACCTTTAGCAGCTGTTCCTTCAAAGTAGAACGGGTTCTCCTTGCTAAGCGCGAACCGTCTTGTGTTCTGATAGATCGGATCATCCGCTGTGGTATACCCCAGGTAAGGGATAGAGATCAGTCCTGGTGTTCCCGCATCATCCATCAGACAGTAGTTACCGAAACCATCCGTCTCATAAGCATAGATCGGCCCAAATTCAGGGTGACGGTAAATGCCGTACAGCTTAATACCATGATCCACTTCAAATTCAAGTTCCTTCAGCTCGGCCAGGAAATCGAGATCACGGAAGATCCACTCTGCAAATTCCTGCATTTGACGCAGCGCCACCACGGCGAACATGTTACCTGGAATGTTGTAGTGGAAATCACAGGCATCATCACTGGAGCGGAAGCCGGACCAGATCATCCCGGTATAGTTGACCGGCATGCCAAGCCCTCCATTACGCAGCGAGTCCTCAGGAATGCCGTTATTGCGAGTGAACCGGTATGGAGACTGCTCAAAATGATGCTGCTCTCTTTTGAACAGATCTACGATCAGGCGCAAGGCCGACTTGAATCCGGCATCGAAGAAATCGGTAAGTCCGGTCTCTTTCCAGTACGTGTAGGCCAGGCGAATCACGAAGCACAACGAATCAATCTCGAACTTCCGCTCCCACACCCACGGCGACATCTCGGTCACATCAGTCGTATTCCAGTGCCAATCATTAGCCGATTCATTGAATGCATTCGCATAAGGATCAACATGGATGTATTGGATATGCCGCTTGATCAACCCGCCGATGATGCGCTGCAAATCTGGATCATTCTTGGCCAGTGGCACATAATGGATTACTTGTTCTACCGAATCGCGCAGCCACGAAGCTGGGATATCTCCGGTAATGACAAAGGTTGTTCCGTCATCCAATAGCTTTGTGGTCGTCTCCAGCGTATTTGGGAAGCAGTTCTTGAACAGTTGTAGCAGCTTCGGACGATGGGCCAGCTTTTCTTCAGCTTCTGCCAGCACTTCCTGCACTGCTTTTGGCAGAGTAAGTTGTGGCATCGCTATTTTGGGTAGTCTGAATTGTTCCAAGGAATATACTCTCCTTTTATATGTGTTATCGAATGATTAAGATTAATCTCAGGAAAATTACAGGGGTAACATTGCGGAAAATGTTTGGACTTCCGGTTGAATTACTCTTTCACCGCGCCTACAGTAAGTCCCTGTATGAAATAGCGCTGGAAGAATGGGTAAGCGAAAATAATCGGTCCTGTCGCCAGCACCACCATCGCCATACGAGAGGTATCTTGCGGCATCGAGCGCAAGGCTTCCAGGCTGAGCGAGCTGTTCTGTGAATTCTGTAATAGGAACTGCATACTGGTCTCGATCCGCATTAGCATGGATTGCAGCGGTACGAGATTCGGAGTGTCGATGTAGAGCAGGGCGTTGAACCAGTCATTCCAGTAGCCGAGTGTGCTGAACAACGCAATCGTAGCCAGACCTGGAAGCGACAACGGCAGCACTAGCGTGAGGAAAATCCGGAACTCGCCGGCTCCGTCGATTTTACCCGACTCGATAATAGCGTCAGGCACGCTGGTCGTATAGAACGTTCGCAAGATCATAATATAGAACGCGTTGACAGCCAGCGGCAGCACCAGTGCCCAGATGGTATCCTTCAGGTGCAGCAATTGAGTGACTACGATATAAGTCGGCACCAAACCACCGTTGAACAGCATAGTGAAGAAAGCAAGGAACGAAAAGAAATTACGATACCGGAAGCTTTTACGCGAAATAGCATAAGCATAAAAAGACATCAATAACAGACTGACGATCGTTCCGAGCACAGTAACTAGAATAGTAACGCCATAGGAACGAAGCAGCATATCCCCGGACTCAAAAACATAACGGTATGCTCCGAGGCTCCATTTGGACGGGATTAACCGGTAGCCGTCTCTTGCCAGCGCTCCTTCATCGGTGAAGGAGATGATGACAACGAACAGAAACGGAAATACGCAGAGAAAGGCAAAGATTCCGGCGATCAAGTTAAATAACACATTCATTGGTTTGGACAATTGATGAAAATCGCGTTCTTTACGCGTAATTGATGACATATGGGCACACTCCTTTCAGGTGATTTAGAACAATGCGCTGTCTTTGTCGTATTTGCGCACCACATAGTTCGAGAACATGACGAGCGTGAACCCGACGAGCGACTGATAAAGACCTGCCGCTGTACTCATGCCAATCTCACCCGTACTCTTGAGACCTTGATAGACATAGGTGTCAATAACGTTCGTGACGCTGTATAAGGTACCGGAATTACGAGGCACCTGATAGAAGAGGCCGAAGTCGGCATAGAAAATTTTCCCTACAGCAAGCAGGGTCATAATGGTAAGAATCGGTCTTAAAAGCGGTAGCGTAATGTTGCGGATCTGTTGGAGTTTGCTGGCCCCGTCGATCATCGCCGCTTCATAGAGTGACTTGTCGATCCCCATAATGGCAGCCAGATAGACGACACTGTTGTAGCCGACGGCTTTCCATAGATATACGAGGATGAGGATCAGCGGCCAATATTTCTTTTCCGAATACCATTGCACAGACTCCGCACCGAAATAGCCCATAATCTGGTTCAGCATGCCACGTTCGGAGCTGAGGAAGCTGAAGGCAAAGTAGCCGACGACAACCCATGACAGAAAATAAGGCAGGAACATACCGGTCTGATAGACCTTAGCGAGTTTTTTATTAACGATTTCCGATAGCACGACTGCCAGCAGAACAGACAAAGCTAGTCCTACTATAATAAATGCAGCATTATAGAGCAGCGTATTACGTGTAATGATATATGCATCATTGGTGGTAAACAGGAACTTGAAGTTGTCGAGCCCCACCCATTTGCTGTTGACGATACTGGCCCAAAAGCCGTCTCTACTAAAGCGATACTCCTTAAAAGCGATAACCGTCCCTAGCATCGGTAGATATGAAAAGAAGAGGAACCAAAGGGTACCCGGTAGAACCATAAACAGCATAACCTTGTTTTTATTGATATTTCCGAAAAATTCTCGGGCCATTCTCACAGTGAATCCCTCCTGAATGGTAAAGAAGACCGGGCAAGAGTCTCACCCCGCCCGCGTCTTCTGTTCCAATGATGTATTACTTGTTGTTCGCCGCTTTCCAAGCATCAATTTGCGATTGGGCTTCGGCAATGATCTTGTCCAGTCCAGCGGCTTTAAATTTCTCATTGGCCTTGGCCAGGTATTCATTCGGATCTACGGTTCCGGTCATCAGCGGCGCCCAGAACTCTTCCTTCACGTTCTGAACAGCTGCGATCTCACTTGTTACTTTCGAAGTGTCGAAGTTGAATCCGAGCAGCGGAGCGTTCACACCGGAATCGTTGAATTTCTTGAAGATTTCCCATTTATCATCAGGGTCTTCTTCGTTCAGGTAGTTAAGCATGATGTTACCGAGCGAGAAGGTAGGCATATCGTAGTTCTTGGATTCCGGCAAGTTCTTCATCCGGTTCTCGCCAACTTTCTCATAGTGCACACCTTCAATCCCGGAATCGATCATATTACGAAGTACCGGATCGGTATTCAGCAAGTTCAGGAATTCCATAGCTTTATCTGGGTTAGGTGAGTTGGCAGAGATAGCCTGCATGGAACCCATAACGGACCAGTTATAAATGTACGGCTTGCTGGCTGGTTTTGAGACTACCGGATAGCCGTAGCTCGCAGACCACAGGTTGTCCGCCATCGGCTGGCTGGTTGCACGATCCATGAACCAGTTGCTGGACTTGTAGAGATCGTCTACAGAAGTCGTTGTTGCTACCTCAGGTGAAATGTAACCTGCCTTGTAATATTTTCGAATGGTTTCAAGACTGTTTTTTAATTCCGGTGTTTCCAGAATGTTCACGACTTTATAGTCCTTGGTGTCCATATATACAGCCATCGGCATCTTCTCGATGATGTAGTCGAACGGCAGTACCGGCATGAAATCCTTCACCATCGCATAAGGCGTGATGTTAGGCTCATTTTCCTTGATAGTCTTCAGCAGCGGCTCCAGGCTCTCTATGGAGTCGACTTTATCAATGTCCAGCTTGTACTTGTCCACCAGGTCTTTATTAAAGCGCCATACTTCTTGGGCTGGAAGCTCTTTGTTCGCAGGCACCGCATAGTTATGGCCATCTACCTTGGAACCTTCCAGGAAGGCAGGGTCAATGGTGTCTTTGATGTCTTTGCCGTATTTCTCAAGCAAGTCATCCAGTTCCATAAATGCACCTTTGCGGGCATTTTGTACATAATCGAAAGCCCAAGAGCTGGTGAACATAATATCCATCGGCTCGCCAGAAGCGACCTTCACTTGCATTTTTTGTGTATAGTCACCGAAATCAATCATGTTCATTTTCAGAGTTGCGTTGATCTTAGGCTGAATATATTTGTTAACCTCGTCCACAACCATATTCATGTCCTTTTGTGGGGGCCCGATCGTGTACCAGATCAGTTCAACTGGCTTTCCTGCTTTACCACCGTTCCCGGAAGCATTCTCATTGTTGGTATTGCCTCCTCCACAAGCGGTGAGCGCAAGCGAAAGCGCCATCATAGATGTCAGCAGCAGAGATACTCTTTTTTTGTTCTTGCTCATGTTTGTATAACCTCCCCTTATGTTTACCTCAGTATCGCTGCATAACCCGGAATTATACCTCGCGATATTTCCTTCAAGGACTATCTATACTGTAATTTATGAAAGCATTTTCAAACAGAAGCTAAACTAAATAAAAGGTGTAAAAAATAAAGAAAAGGACTTGCTTAGCTTATGTGCTAAACAAGCCCTTTATATTCGGTTGGAGAGATCCCTACATGCTTTTTGAATTGCTTGTAAAAGTATCCAGTCTCCCAATATCCCACGTTGCGAGCGATTTCATGAACCTTGAGCGAAGCGGTTCGCAGCTGCTCCTTGGCTTTCTCAATCCGGTACTTGTTGATATACTCTGTGAAGGATTCACCAACTTCTTTGTGGAACAATTGCCCCAGATACACGGGATGAATATTATATTGTGTCCCAAGGGTCTTCAGTGAGATGTCTTCGCTATAGGATTGATGAATATGGTTAAGCACCTGCTGGACTACAGGACTTTTCACATCACGGATCAGTGCATCTATAGTATATGCTGCCGCTTCCTTCAAAATATCCGCCCAATCGGCGATGGATGATGTGGCGCGGATTTTATGAAGTCCTTCTTTAAAAAACTCGGGTTCCTCCGTATGCCGGATCTCCTTGAGCTGCATCTTGAAGCGGATTAGCCACTCTGTGGCTACGTCCCGGATCAATTCAGGTGTAATTCCCTCCATCCTCCGCAGCTGCTCAAAATTCTCATTAATCCTTTGCAGCAGACCCTCCGTGTCCTTCGCCATGATCAGCTTGAGATCTTCTTCCCAGTTGACTGGAAGCTCCAAGCTGACCTCCTCTCGCCCTTCTTGCAAATTCTCATAGCAGATATAACTGTGTTCGGGGAACAACATAAAATATTCTTGTGCCCGCTTCGCCTGTGTATAGCTCAGTGCTACATTGTCCTCGGTTTCCTGTACACTTCCTACTGAAAGATACAGTTGCTGGTAGGTAACTAGCGCCGGAGCGGCCAGCAACTGCTGATGAATAGATTCCGCCCCTTCCTTGCCGCGTTGGTATTCGCTGAGCATGTGCAGCAGCACGATGTCCCCATCCATATCCTGAAACGGAATAACGCCGGGAATACCATTCAATACCTCAACGACCACAGAAAATAGTTCGGACACGTGCTGCTCAGAACGTAGCAATGCGACCTGGGCCAGCGGCTTGTCGATGACAATCCCCAGAAAGTCGGCCCGTTCCTGAAATTCCTGCGGAGCAATCTGATTTCTCAACCAGCGGTGCATAACATTATCTCTTAAAATTGAAATGCTGTGTTCATTCAGCCTATAGTCTGCTCTGGATTCATTCAGCTTCTCGGCGATGGTACTCAGCGTAGCCTTAAATTCTTTCAAATTGATCGGCTTCAAGAGATAATTCTCAATGCCGAGGGCCATTCCTTCCTTTAGATACCCAAATTCATCGTAACCACTTAAAATAATGGTTTTAATCTCCGGCTGAAATTCCCGGACGCCACGGATGAGATCCAGCCCATTCATCTGCGGCATGGAAATGTCTGTGATCAATATGTCCGCCCGCACCGACCTCAGTGCCTCCAGCGCTTCCTGCCCGTTGGCCGCCTGCCCAACAATCTCCATTCCAAAGCTGGCCCAGTCGACAATATCATACAGCCCTTCGATGATGAACGGTTCATCATCCACAATGAATACTCTGTACATGGCTCACTCATCCTCTCCCAAATCGGGGAAATACACCGTCACTGTCGTACTCTTACCCTCTTCGCTGTTCAGTTCGAGGCCATGCGGCGACCCATACATCAGCTGGAGCCGCTCATGAATGCTGCGCAGACCAAAGGACTCCGACGACTCATCCGTCTGAAGCAGCCTCTGCTGTAATTCCTCCAGTCTACCTGGAGAGATGCCACGCCCGTTATCTGTTACTACAGTACGAAGAATATCTTCTTCTTTGGTCACTGACACAGTGATGTGATTATCACTGCGATCCGCCCGCATGCCGTGCAAAATATAATTTTCGATAATGGGCTGCAGCGACATTTTCATGACCACTCTTCCCTCCAACTCCCGCTCGCAACGCAGTTCGTAGGAGAACCTGTCCTTGTAACGAATGCGGAACAGCTCCAGATACAGCCGGCAGGCTTCTAATTCATCCTTCATCGTATGTTTGGGCTTGGGATGCACGTAGCTTTTGAAAAGTACTGATAAGCTGTAAATCATCTCGCCTACATCTTCGGCCCCTTGTGAAATGGCCCGCATACGAATAACCTCAAGCGTATTATATAGAAAATGGGGATTGACCCTTGCCTCTAGCGCCGCAATCTCCGTATGCTTCTGCTTGATCTCCGCCTTGAATACCCGATCAATGTAAAGATTGAGTTCATCCAACATATCGTTAAAGCTCTTGGAAATCTGGCCGAGCTCATCTTCCTTAACATCGGCAATCCGGGCATCCAGATCCCCGTTCTTAACCTTACGAGTGAATTTGATGATACCCCGTGTACGCTTGGCAAAATTACTAATAAAGAGTGAGGCCGTAATAATCGCGAATGCAATACATAATAAACAAATCGTAAGAACTGTATTTCCCAAGCCACGATAAGTGGCTGCAAGTTCTCCCTTAGGAACGATACTAAGCACAGTAAAGCCGCCTTGGCCATGTGTCAACTTCGTAATCGTCATGCCGTTGACCTCTTCACCATCCGTGTAGGCGGAATTCACCAACTCCATATCCGGATATTTGGCACCGTAATATTTACCCGAAGTATCGAACAGCACATCACCGTCGGCTGAAAGCGCCAGAATGGTGCCTTTAAAATCTTCCTTATCATTACCCATGCCGTCCCACACTCGCTCAGCATCGAAATAGACGAGCAGCTGGCCAATATTGCGCAGCGACATCTTGTTATTAATGGGACTGCGCACCGAGAACATCGGCGTATCGGGGAGAGCAATGCTTTTACGTACCCAAATATTCGGAGTGGAGACAATGCCCCCTTCTTCGATATACATCGCATCAGGAACAAAGGAATGGGCTGCATTCGTACCAATGATCTCAAATTGCTTGTACGTATTATAGACGTAGAGCTGCTGCTCTGTGGCGCTATATAATATCAAGCTGCGAATGTCGGGATCATCCTCAAGCTTATTCTTGAAATACTGCACGGTGTCAGTAGTAGAATTACTTTCATTGAAATACCGGTCCAGCCGGTAACGAGCATAACTCTCATAGGGATGCTCCAAGAGATAAGCTGTATTCGAGGTCAGCTCGCTGTCCCGATAAATATCGATCATCATAGATTGCACCAGATCATACTTTTGCCCGATATAATGACTAACGCTTTCAACTGTCCGTTTCTGAATCTCCATTTGCCGCTGTACCGCTGCCTGAGACATTAAGTGGAACATCAGATAAGAGAACGTAATGATAGTGACAACCGCAATGATCGAAAACAACAGGATGATCTTGATAAATACATTATGTTGAAAATATTTTCTGTAGATTTTCCCCGGAAGCATGATCATCCTCCTGCTCTTTGGTGAAGCTGCGCTTCATTTGCACTGCTATCCTATAGTATATCACGAAAATGATAGCGCTTGCGGGAATGCTGGTCTTGCAAACTATCCCAAAAATTAAAGATTCCCTGCAATAATTAAAGATCATGCAGGGACTACATTGAAATTTCCGGAGCTATGGCAGCGTCCAACCAGGTATTCAGTTGTTCTTGATCCGTAATTTCGCCCATAACCGTCTTCCGCATGGTCCCCGTCTTATCTATGATAAAAGTAGCGGGCAGGCCAGCGATACCGTAAAGACCGGAGATCCGGCCGGTAACGTCTATAATAACCGGAAACGTGAAATTCCGGCTGTTCATATATTCGGAGATGGTACCTTTGGAATCCCCCACATTAACCATCAAAGCCGTCATCTCCCCACTGCGGGCACGGGAAACGTCCTGAATTAACGGCATTTCTGTCACACACGCTTTGCACCATGAAGCCCAGAAATTAATCAACACCACTTGGCCGCGATAGTCAGAGAGACGCACTTGCCGACCCTCGGCTGTGACGGCCTCAAAGTCAGGGGCCGCTGCCTGAGCGTTCACTGTGGAGGCAGCTCTCGTTTCCCCAAGGATTACAGATTGTACAATGGCCCAGACCGCTGCAACGATTGCAGCTAAACTGATCAGAATGGTGAGTATGCGACGAAGCTTTAAATGAACATTCAGCACAAGGTCACCTCATTTCAATCCCAAACTGTAGTTAAAAGCTTCATACAGGGAACCGTGCTGTTCCCTTATATCCTTTGTCGGACCCTCCCTGACGCTACGTCCCCCACTGAGAAACAATATCCGGTCCGCCACCCGGTCGGCAATCTCAAGCTGGTGTGTGGAAAAGATAACGGTGTGCCCCGCCTCACGAATGTTCTGCAGCAGCCCGGCGAACTCATTCATCCAGAACGGGTCCAGTCCGTTTGTCGGCTCATCCATAATTAGAAGCGGCGGCTCACCCAGCAGCGCCTGGGCAAAAAGCACACGCTGACGCATACCTTTGGAGAAGGTACTCACCAGACTTCTTCTTTTCTCTTCCAGTCCTACTAAAGTCAGCACTTCCGTGACCCGTCGTCTGGGGACACGCCGCAAGGCAGCCCAGAAGGATAATACCTCTTCCGCTGTTAGCCCCTGGTTGAACTGATAGTCGTCCGGCATGTAGCCAATTTTCTTTGCAAACTGTTTGCGCTCAGTATGCCAGCGAAGACCTCCTACAGTGATGTCGCCTGAGGTCGGCTGAAGAATGCCGGCGATCATTCTTAGAACGGTGCTTTTGCCTGCACCATTACCTCCGCATAACGCCAGAATACTCCCTGCGGGAAGGGTGAAAGCGATATTTTCTACAAGAGACTGCTTCTTGATAACTTTGGTCAGGCCAGTCACCCGGACCATTGCTTCATCCATGGATACGCCCCCTCTCCCAAATCCGGTACACGCCAACAATGGCACACAGAATCCAGAGCAGGCACACGCCTATAAACAATAAACTTCCGTTCGGACGCTGAATCCACCCTACCCATTGGAAGTATTCAGGACCTAGCACAGACCCGCCCCCTAGCTTAACAACTACAAACAGGCGTACAAGCTCAGCGGGATTGATAAATGTCGCAGCTACAAGAAGTGGCTTGACCCATAAATAAGGAACCAGGCCCAGTATAGAAATTAAAAGTGTTGGCCAGCCAATCACGGCAAAGAACCAGATGGATACAGAGATCGTCAGTGCCTGCCAGCGGTTTCGCGATAAGGAACCAATGAATAAGGCAAGGGTGAGAAACAGAAGAACCAGACCTGCCGAGAAGGCCAGGAAAAGAAAATAAGTGGAGCTGTCAAAACTCGTGCCCAGCAAGCCGCTGATCAGACCCATCAGACCATAGCCGAAGCCAATGATCACCAGCAGCACAATAGCCAGGCCAGTGTACTTGCCGATAATAAAGGACAGTGTTCCTATGGGATAGGTGGACAGGAGCTGCCAGCTACCCTCCTCCTTCTCGGCTGTCAGAGAGAACGATCCTAGAAATAGAGTCATCAGCGGCAGAAGATATAACACCAGACTTAACATAGAGCCTGTTATCGCAGAATAACCCTGAACGATATTCTGCGAATTAATAATTAACAGACTTAAGCTGAACGTACAAAACAGGGCCAAGAAAGAATAGGCCCAGGGATTGCGGAAGCCCATTTTGACTTCCCTCCGGGCCACTTGCAGTATATCGGTCATAGTCACCTCTCCAGCCTTTTAAAATCATTTGTGTCCTGAGCCTTCATTCAAGTGGCCTTCCCCGTGATTCATGTTCATGTCCATGTTCATGGCGGAGCTTTGCTTCCATTCATGTGAGGCAAGATCGTCTGCACTCAGAACTGTTCCTACACCCTGCTCCTTGACGAAGGTCTCGGCCGATGCCCGATCCTTGAAGCTGATCACTCCATAGGCCATAGGCGTGCGCAACGCCGCATCATAGACATAACTTGCCTTGCTGAACTGAATCCACGATTTGTCGTTATAATCCCGTACGAAATCCATCCCAATCTTGTCCGTTCCGTTCTCTTTCTTCCATTGATTCATGCAGCCAACATCATCAAATTTGTAATTCTTGCCGTCCTTCGTCGTCAGCTGTGTCGCAAAGGCATCATCCTTGACTTGCATATTGCAGACTGCACAGACATCAACTTCTTCATTGATAGGAAGTGCTTCATACTTCTTCGCACCGCAAGCGGTTAATACCAACAGCATCAGTAGACTAAACAGTAGCAGTCCGGCACCTGTTCTTACTTTCATGATCGTAATACCCCCAAATATATTATTGTAATAACCGAGACAAAGAGCAGCAGCCAGCCGGTCACCATCACGGTTCCATCCTTCCGAACGACCCCAATGGGTGCTTTTGTATCCAACTTCATCAGCGGTGCCTGATCAACTGATCCATCCGCCTGATCTCCTGCAAACATTTCGCTCAGAAAATTCATCCCCGGAGACTGAAAAAATAGTTGATAGGCGGAATTACGAGTAATTAAGCGCTGATAGAATGGATTAATGACATACGGAATATCGCTGATTTCATCCCTGTCCACATCCAGTCCCTGAAAGGAATCCCAGTAGTTCCCGTTCATCGCGTTCTCTGTGCTTTCTACGGCTTCGGCATCAATAACGTTAGCGATAAATCCGTTTCGGTGAAATTGATTGCCCGCAGCCTGACTGAGCTGAATGCCTATGAAATTGCGGAGCGCCACATTGTCTCTCAATTCATTCTCGGCAGATTTTTCCATATATATGCCTACTCTGTTTCCTTCAACTAGATTATTAGTAATAGCAGAGGTTCGCACATCGTACAGCAAGATCCCTTGAGAATGAACATTGCGGCTTTGTTTGGCAAAAGAATTTCCCGAGACGACCACATTCGTCACCCCCATCACCATTGCACCGGTGATATTGTATTCCCCAACATTGTTGGTAATCTTAGACCCGTTGATGTACATGCAATGAATGCCGTAGCGCAAATAAGTTAACCTGTTCCCATCCACAGTCGTGTTCCGGCTATTCTCCAGATAGATGCCATCTCGTAGATAGGAGATTTCATTATTACCAATCTGACTACCGTGAGAATTATAGAGGTCGATGGCGTTTCCCCGTTCCCCTGCTGGCTGACCCTGTGGAATGAACCAGCGGATACTGTTATGGATAATCCTCGCCCGGTCAGCGTCGCGCAGCATGATGCCATAACCACCCGTATGGATAGCTAGTCCCTCCAACGTCACTTCATTGGCCTTAACCTGAATTGCCGTAGTTTTACCGTCTTGATCGTGTTGAACATTTATCGAACGCAGGGTCACACCATCTGCGAGAATTGTAATGGCCGGATCTCCTGTGGTATTGATCAGCGTAGCGGAGCCTCCCCCTCGAAGGGTGACTCTTGTGCGGATCACGACAGGTCCTTGATAGGTTTCAGGAGGAAGATCAATGATATCCCCGGGCTGGGCCGCATCAATGATATCTTGAAGAGAACGCCCTGGAGGATATGATGTGGAATCCGCATAGGCAGGCTGTGAGTACAATGGGGACAATAGACAGGCAACCAATAAAGGAAGCAGGAGCAGAACCAGAAACTGTCTGCTGGCACGGGAATGGCTATATTTCATCATTTGGACTTCGGTACACTCCTTAGCTCCGTCTGGAAAATAAAAATACCTGCGCAAGTGTTGCACAGAATAAAGCGTTTCCGGTTCAGCCCATAGTATACCTAAGCAGTGACTATTTCCCTATGGCCCGATGTAGCTATATTTACAGAAAGATTGTGTCTAACGTGTGATATGTATGTTTTGCAGCGGATCTGGTTACAGTAACAGCAAGTTTATCAAGGCGAGGAGGCGCAAGTACCGATGGATGATACCCATGAGTATGTAGAGAAGCTGCATGACACGCAGAAAAAAGCGGAGAAGAGCAAGCACCGGGGACAAGGCAGTCCTGAAGCAAAGCTACCCAACAAGCAGCATAGTACCAAAAAATAAAAGTATCCGGGGAGTGCAGTAGTTGGACTACAGCCTCCCCGAAAAACTCATAACAGCCCGGCTATCCGTGAAGGGATACGCCGGGCTGTTTTATGGGCTGAATTTTTTATGGGATGAAGCTTAATGTAATTATTTGCTTAATTTCGCAACGCCTACTGCCACTTTCTCCAATTGTGCTTTGCTAAGGCTCTTATCTTGGGAACTGATCGTTACCACTCGATCATTCAGGTTGAAGCCCAGCAGTTGCTTGTCACTGGAAGGGCTGTACCATTTGGCCTTAACACCATTGGAGAGTTGAACCGCTTGGCTGGCATAGCCGCCTGAATAGTCTCTGGCCGAAATCACAATTCTCATATGTTTGAACAGGAAGCTCACACCGTCATCAGAAGCAGCTACTTTATCAAAAGCATCGCCTTTGGTCATTTGTGTTGGGGCATACGCTGTTTCAAAACCTTTGAACTGGGCAAAGGCCTTCTGGATGGCTTGCTTTTGCGCAGCGGTGTATTGGATAACAGACAGCTCGATGGTCGATCCTCCATTGCTTGGTGCAGAACCGCCATCATTTTTTCCGATGATAACCTGATTGGTTTTTCCGTCAAAAGTAACTGGGACCTTCAGTGCATCCGCCAGCGCCCGAACCGGCAGGTAAGTCGTATCCTTGTACGTAATTGGTGCCAGTTTGTTGCCGTTGCCATCGACCGGTGTATACGCGGAACCATTGACTTTGAAGCCAAGGCCGTGATTGAGGTACGCGCTGATCTTTTCTAAATTGGTTCCTGCATAAACCCCTGCTGAACCTGTCACTGCCATCCCGAACACCATTGTTGCTATGATCATTTTTTTGCTTTTCATCTGATATCGTCTCCTTGAAGATTGATTTGTTGTGCTGCATTTCTTAGTCTTATTAAACCAATGAGTTGTTTCTAAACTGTATCCAGGATGTAAAGAAGTATTTCACCGTGGAGCATATAGGTATCGTGATATACTTAGTGAATCTGCTGCAAACATTTTATTCATTAGGAGAGGGTTCAACTTGAACAATCCACATTGGATCGCACCGGAAACGTATAATTTGACTTCGGAAATGGAACACCATCCCCCGGAAAAAATAGCACTGAAATGGCTTAGTGATAATGGAGACTACGAGGAAATCACTTACGGAGAGCTGCGCAAGCAAGCCAATCGTCTCGCTGGGGGCCTATCGAGTCTAGGGCTTCGCCAGGGAGACCGCGTGCTAGTTATGGTTCCAAGACGAATCATCGCTTATGTAATCTATTTGGCCTGTCTGAAGCTCGGACTGGCTGTCATTCCTTCATCAGAGATGCTGCGCGCCAAGGATCTGTCTTACCGGTTGCGGCACTCGGAAGCCAGAGCAGTGATCGCTTGGTCTGACACTACCAATGAAGTAGATCTCATCGCCGACGATCTGCCTGCCCTTGATTACCGCCTGGCCGTAACCGGAACGAGCGAGTATCAGGAAGAGGCCACTGGCTGGGTACATCTGGAGGGTCTCATGGTCAGTCAGCCAGATGTCTATCCAGCAGCGGCCAGCCATCGGGACGATATCGCTATACTGGCTTACACCTCCGGCACAACCGGCAATCCCAAGGCCGTGGTGCACAGCCACGGCTGGGGTTATGCCCACTTGCGTATTACCTCCTCACTCTGGCTCGACATTCGCGAGTCGGATACCGTCTGGGCAACCGCTGCGCCAGGCTGGCAAAAGTGGATCTGGAGTCCCTTCCTGTCTGTGCTGGGCAACGGGGCGACCGGCTTTGTGTATAATGGCGCTTTTCAGCCGAAACGTTATTTGCAACTGCTACAGGATCATGCCATTCAGGTCTTGTGCTGTACGCCGACGGAATACCGCTTGATGGCCAAGACTGAAGGACTGGAGCATTACGATCTGTCTCAACTTCGCTGCGCCGTCTCCGCCGGTGAACCGCTGAACCAGGAAGTCATTCATACCTTCCAGCGGCACTTCGATATCACCATCCGTGACGGCTACGGCCAGACCGAAAGCACGCTGATTATTGCCGCGCTCAAAGACAAGCCTATCCGAATTGGCTCCATGGGCCAATCCATCGCACCGGGTCTCGTAGAGGTCATTGACGAGGATGGTATCCCACTGCCACCCGGCACAGTTGGAGATATTGCTGTGCATCTCAGCATGCCAGCCTTGTTCAAATCCTACTACAAGGACCCTGAGCGCAAGGCTAACGCCTCGCAGGGCGAGTACTTCGTCACCGGAGACCGGGCGCGCAAGGACGAGGACGGATATTTCTGGTTTGAAGGCCGGGGCGACGACATCATCATCAGCTCGGGCTATACGATTGGCCCTTTTGAAGTAGAGGATGCGCTCATGAAGCATGCCGCTGTCAAAGAATGCGCCGTTGTAGCTAGTCCCGATGAGATTCGTGGTCATGTTGTCAAAGCCTTTGTCGTGCTCAAAGATGAATATGAGGGCACAGCCGAATTGGTTAAGGAACTCCAGACCCATGTCAAGGAGATCACCGCCCCTTACAAATATCCGCGCAAACTCGAATTTGTCACCGACCTGCCCAAGACAGCCTCCGGCAAAATCCGCCGGGTGGAGCTGCGCCAGCAGGAGCAGCATGCTGCGGAGTAAGTGAGCATGTCGGTTTGATGTCTATTCTTTATTTTCTTTCTATACCATGAACTATGGAAAGAGAGGTGGCTTGGAATGGGGACAAACAACGATCACAATGAGGGTACTTATCGAGAAGTTTTTTTCTTGAAAACCCGGGAGACTAAAGCCCCTCTTCGAATGGACCCGGCTATCCGCTGGTACAACGAAGAAATGGAATTCGAGACGATCCGTGAGGCCTACGAATGGGTATCAAGTGACGCGTATAATAAAATCGGATACGACTATGACGGATATAGAACGACCGACCCCAAACTGGCCTATGCTCTACTATTTGAATTAGTTCGGGCTAATACGGCCGGCTTTGGGGATCGGAAGGTTTTTGCAGATGAAGAATACGTCGATAAAGACAAAATATTCTATTTGGTGTGGTTACAAACCATAGAGCAAACATGAATTATTATAAAGACAAGCAGCCCTATAGGGCTGCTTGTTCCCTGTAAACACAGGAAAACTATTAATTTTCCGCTACTCCGACCAATAGGAGGCTTCCGGGTTCATTTCGGCGCCTACCTCGCCTTCCTTGATCAAATCGCAGTCCAGATAACCGTCTTCGTCCAGGAAATATACTTCTTGACGGTAGAACTCGCTAAGCGTCTCCAGGAACTTCACAGGAGAATCGTACATCACCACTACATCGCCGAAGTCATGGAGTAGATCGCAAATTCGCTCCGTACCGTCCGCAGACCGATAGTAGCAGATGAAATCACTGCCATAGTTGGTCAAGATGGGTAGGATCAGTCCTTCAGCCGGTTGATCTTTCTCCGCCAAAATCTCCGCTAGCACCTTCATCTCCTGCTCATATTCATCCTTATGAATCAGGCGGTACCCCGGTACAAACTCAATCAGACTTGGTTCTTCTTCCTCACGGTTTGTACCTGACACCGTATTGTATATAGCCTTTAACAACTCCGGCATTTCCGGCAAAATTGCCGCCAATTGGTCTTCTCTTCCCTCATGTCCCGATCCCAGACTGGCAGAGTATCCAGGCCGCAAACTATCCGACAATTGAAGGTACTCTTGAAACAATTGCGTTAAATTTTGAACTGACATGTCTTCATCCTTTGCATCTGTAAAATAGTATTATCTACTCTTTATTATCCCCAATGTGCCTGCCGATGCAACTCCCTGCGCCAAAACCACTAAAGTTAGAGCAAGATGCGCAGTTTGGCACCTTACGCCGACAGCATCTTATTATGCTGCTCTAGCTTTATGTGTTGAGAGCAGACAGCAAGTATCAGACGGATAACGCCAAAAACCCTCTCCTGTCAGAGAGGGCTAGTTCCTGCATAAAACTATTTAGCCGATTGCCATTTGCTCTCCAGCCATTGGTCAAATTCGGCGCCTTTTTCACCTTCGTAAGCGTCGTAGACATCAATTCTCATCTTCTTGAACTTCTCTTTGAAGTCCTCATAGGAATGGTCTTTCGGCAGGCTCTTCTTGATTCTCAGCAGAATCTTGGATACGCCCTTCACCAGTTCAGGTTTGTTTCTGGACGGTTCCTGCACCTCTTCGCCAAAAGCCACCAGCGTGCGGTATGCCGCCTCTTGTACAGTATATACAGGATCGCTCTCCACCAGACGCTTCAAAATATCAATAACCTGCTTATGCGGTGTACGACCAAGTTCCTCCACTGCCGCCAGGCGGGCTTTCCAATCCGCGGAACGACCCGCTTCCTTTTTTAACTGCTCATAATTTTCCGGCAGCTCTTGCTGCACTTCTTCGTTGTTCAAAAGTCACAATTCCCTTCTATAATCAATCTGTACCAATTCTACCGTACCGCTGTCCCCAATATCAATCTTTTGGACAAACAAATAATAATCCTATCTTATCGTCCCCCGGCTCTTCCTTCCGCATACCAATGCGGGACCAGTCTTCGAAAGTGATCATAGTCTGTGAACACCATTCGGCAGCGACCCTGCATCCCGTCAATATCAGCCGTTCCGAACGGAATCGCCCCGATTAGACCAGCCCTTGAGGACAGGCTCTATCTTCGTCCAGGCGCTCGCGCCGGGGATGTCCAATAACCGATCCACCTGCATCCCTCCTGTAATCTACGTAGGAAGACTCACCACTATATATTCTTTTTCCAGTAAGTCAAAGCCCTGCTCCAAACTAAATGTGGAGAGATCGATTGCGCGGTCATACTTCTTATTGCGCGGGTAACCCTCCTCATCCGCCCAGCAGCTGTACAGCTCGAATACAGAACCAGACACGCCGAAATCCTGCATCAGCTTGAACAATTCCCGGCAACATTTGAGCGAGGCGTTTTCGGAGTCCGGACGGGTCTCCTGATCTGCTGGAGGTATCATGAATCCACCCCAATTGGGAGAGATTTTGTATACATAGGGGCTCTGAAAATGCTTACGAATCTCCTCATTCCAGTAGCCCAGCTCTTCAATATAAATACCCGCAGCATCTTCTTCCGTATCATATATGAGACAATCCTCATCCCGCAGATGGGCCAGATCAACAATTTCCTCCAGTGGAACCATGCCCTGTTGCTTAAGCTCTTCGCGCTTCGTTTGGTATTCCGGGGAGGATAACATTTCGCTGCGCGTTTTGGAAGACAGGACACTTCCCCTCTCACCGGGCGGCAGCTCCACCGGTGAGCCGATGTAATGGAACTGGGTCATTACTAAAACCTCCTTATGATCTTCTAAATACCTGACCAGATACCACATATGTAATATGGCTGATGCCAATGGTGTCGACTCTATAGAGGAAATTAGACAGGCCAATATATTTTTTTAAGCGGTACCAGCGCCCTTGTATCTGAGTCAAATTGATCATAGTATTGGATTACTAATTCCATTAATAGATTAGAATCCACCAAAGACATGGGAATGTTCGACCTTTCCGCTTCATATTTTGCCTCTTTTGAGAATCCTCCTGTGGATACATAAATTCCTCGGTCTCCCGTCCGTAATCCTCCGGTGAAGCTTCGTATTTCATTAGATCCCATTTGGCCTTTACGATGTTTCACCTCAACTATGATTCTAGGTTCTTCAAGCCCCAGACCATCTGGAGAAGCTTGGATATCTCGTCCCCGATCTGGTCCTTCTGGAGATATCCGTGTTTTATAGCCCATTCCTCTCAGAATGCCAGCCACCAGTTCCTGCATTTGTTTCCAATCCAAATTAGATATTCTATCCTTTATGAACTCATTCGATTTGGCGATTACATCTGCTTTGATAATTTCCAGTTCATCAATTCCCTCTTCCACTTCAGTTCCTGCTGGTTCAGATTGCTGCCCCATATGGCTATATACTTCGGAGCGCACTTCATCAGGAATCAAAATGATTGTCATGATTGACCCTAGTGTATTTCTTGCTCCTGCGGATAAATGATCCCGTAAAACACTCCCCTTCCAGTTGACCTTGCGGAAGTGCGGACTATCGGTAATGAAATCAGGATTATAAACATATTCAGACAAAATACTGCCTATGTAGTAAAGACGTTTTTCAGGATCATAAGTAATGACTTCATCGTTCACTTGAAACTCAGAGGCGAATCTATAAATTTGACCAGCATTAATATTAACAGTTCCTTCTTTATAGTCCGAATAACCAGATCTTAACAATGTTTTCAATTCTTGAAGAGAGGATAGGTTGGACAAATCACCAAGTTCTCCCCAACCAATAGCCACCGCCTGCTTTTCTTTGAACTCATTTAACAAATAAGCTCCCTGACCGGCTCGGACTAGCCACATTCTCTTGCTCATATGCCACCTCTATTGATAGAATTGTTGTTTAGCAACACCGGATTTAAAGCTTCTTCTTCCAATGAAAAGTCGATTTGGTATTTAAAGAGGCTCACATTGTCTACAATGGAAGCTGCATATTTCAACTTATCGTCGATCGTGCCAGCAACAATAATTCCTCTTACCGTTCTTTTAGGAGATAGATTAACTTTAACCCAACCCATATATCTCAGAAGTTGTCCCATTGCGCTATCGACACCTCTACTAAGCTTCAATTCAAGCACAACAAAATCACCATTCTGCTCATCAACTGCCAGAATATCAATCCGTCCCACCCCAGTCTGGTATTCGATCCCATCGTTACCTTGATCGTCAACATATAACCTAAGATTGGAACCAGACACGTTAACCGTGGATAAATTCTTGGCAATAAAGTCACGTAGGTGAGCCTCTAAAGGAAACAGCATATCCACACTTTGAGACATCCCGGTATTTCCAAGGGTTGAGATGATATCAGGGACAAGATGTAGCCCATCTCCCGGCACATGCTCAATAACTAACTGCTCCACTACTAGTTTCCCGTCCTCTTCTTGTCTGATCTCCCAGTTCCCATGAATCTCGGGATTGTAAAGTTCAACCTGCCCACGGCCCGAACTATATAGAAAATCATACTGCGATTCTGCCAGACGAGGTCTGGAATTCTCAGGCCAATTCACTCTGGACTGTTTGTTAACGCAGCAGAGTAATATTGTGCAATTGATTGTATTGTCGTTAACAGCCCCATACTTTTGATTAATGTATCTCTTTATCTCGCCATTCGTTCCTTTACCACCTAACTGTTCGACTGCTTCCTTGACCATCTTCCACGTAGTTGGGTTAGCCACGATCCACTCACCTTTCTAAGACAGAATATGTATAATTTCTTGGCCTTAAGTATAAAGACACATCTCTATAGTACTATTCCAGAGGATGGAAATATAGGGAATTATGGTGGAATACTTTTGAAATAACGTAATGCAACTTAACAAAAAGATCACCCGACTATGAGCAGCAGTCTGATGATCCTTTTGTACTTAAGCTGTATGAACAGCCTCTAATTTTGATGAAAGATTAAATATGCCACATTAAATCCTAGTGAATCGCTTGTTTTCAGTAGAACTGCTTGTTTCGAGGCATTATTCTGCCATAAAAGTAAATACAGACAACGGTTTAACTTCTCCCGCTCCAGCCCGTTCCTTCAACGATCCGATTTGTGACAGCATCAGTTCCTTGAACTTACCCGGAATCTCTGTAATGGCTGAAATTTCCTCCGGGTACATCTCCAAGGTCATTGCCACTTCCCACTCTCCATCCTGCAGGTCAGGGGAATACACCGAAGTCTCCTGTTCAACATGCCAGCCAGCGGATCGGGCGATCTCCTTCAGGTCCAGCGGCGAGAACAGCGTTCTCACATTGGACAGGCTGCTCTGCTTGAAGGCTTCACACTGGGCCTGAATCATGACCGCATTGTAATGGGCGAGCTGTTCAGGAATGGATACACGAATATCCCACTCGGCCAGACATAGCTTTTTACCCCATGGTCTGATTTTGGACAGTGTCTTCCTTAACTGCTCAGCGGATTGAAAGTACCATGCACAATGGGCGAACACGATATAATCGAAAGCCCCTTCCGCAAAATCCACCTCCGGCGACAGAATATCCGTGTCAAATTGGATCTGGATCTGTTTACCAATCTCAGACGCCATGAGCCTGCTACAAGCTTCACCCAAGGTGACCGGCGATCCATAATCGGGGGAAGCAATATCTATCCCGTGAACACGCCCAGAAGCGCCAACGGTATATGCCAGCGACGCAGTCGTATCGCCTTGGCCGCAGCCAATCTCAAGCACCTTGGCACCTTGTGGAATCTCCCAGAATTGAATAAGCTTCAGGCGGTGCGCCGTTTGAATCCTCTGTATGGCGGCACCTTCTCCACTGACTCCCATACTGTCTACAATCGTCTCAATCATCAGTCACCTCTATTGTTAGTTGCAAAAAAAGCTCCGGAAGTCATTCTCCCGACCCCAGAGCCCTCCTGCCTATTCTTCTATCTATCATTAACAGATCCGTTCCGTGGGTTTAATTCGTTCCCTGTGATTCTCTCCCCACAGATTCATCAAATCCATCAGCGGAACTAGACTTTCCCCATAATCGGTTAATGAATATTCCACTTTGGGCGGAATGACCGGATACACCTCGCGCTTAATCAGCCCGTGTGCCTCTAACTCTCTTAGCTGGTAGGTCAGCACTTTCTGTGTGATCCCAGGTATCAGTTGAGCAAATTCACTGAATCGTTTGGTGCCATTGCGCAGATGACAGAGAAGCAATAGCTTCCATTTTCCCTCAATGATTCCAAGCGTTACGTTCGCAGCATAATCACATGCAGTAGGCCACATTCGGCATTACCTCCTTCACTACACTTACTTCAAAGAAACTAACGCGAAATAAAGTGCGTACTTCTCAGAACTCTACCATTCAAGCATAATCAAATACGTTCTTATAATCAACAGCAAGAGAGGAGTACAGCATATGCAAGCAACTACGACTAAAAATGCCCAAGCACCGTATCCCATTGCCATCTATATTTTGATGATCAGTGCGTTTGCTATCGGTACAACTGAGTTTGTAATTATGGGGCTTCTGCCTGACGTAGCCAATGATCTCCATATCTCCATCAGCAAAGCAGGGCTACTAGTGTCAGGGTATGCATTAGGAGTGGCCATTGGCGGGCCGTTACTGACCGCATTAACAGTCCGTCTACCCCGGAAGACACTACTCCTGTCACTAATGGTCCTATTCGTAGGAGCCAACTTGATCAGTATGGTCGCCAGCGATTATACAATTCTGATGATTGCACGTATTCTGTCGGCTGTGGTTCATGGCACGGTATTTGGGATCGGTTCTATCGTTGCTGCCAGTATCGTCAGTCCTGATAAAAAAGCTACTGCGATCGCCATGATGTTCATCGGCGTCACTCTAGCGAACATCCTCGGCGTTCCCTTAGGGACCTGGATCGGGCAAAGTCATGGCTGGCGTTCGACATTCGGGGTCGTGTCTCTGCTGGGTCTGTTCTCGTTGATCACCTTAGCCATATTCGTTCCGAAGCTGAAGAGCTCGGAGACACCAAGTTTTCGAAAAGAAATACGTGTTCTGCGTAATCCTCAGGTTCTACTCACCCTGCTGATGACGGTTTTAGGATTCGGAGGCGTGTTTGTTATTTTCACTTACATCTCCCCCTTCCTGACGGAAATTGCCGGCTTTCAGGAAAACACCGTGACGGTTCTGCTGCTCCTGTTCGGCGTAGGCTTAACCCTTGGGAATATAACAGGTGGAAAATTAGCAGATTGGAAGCTGATGCCGTCCCTGATCGGGATGCTGACCCTTCTTGCTGTTGTGATGACCCTGTTCACTTTCACAAGCCATAACAAAATCGCTACAGTGATCACGATCTTCATCTGGGGATTCGCCGCCTTTGGTACAGTACCCGGGTTCCAGATCCGCGTTCTCGATAAAGCCAGTGCTGCACCTAACCTGGCCTCCGCGCTCAATATCGGTGCTTTTAATCTTGGCGGCGCAGGCGGCGCTTGGCTCGGAGGAATCGTACTGGACAGTCCGCTGGGACTTCGATCCTTGACCTGGGTAGCCGCTTTGGTAACATTGCTGGGGCTATTCGTTACGCTATGGGGGCAACTTGTAGAGAAGACTCGCAACGCTTAACGTTCATACTTATAAGAAGAAAAGCCTCCCTGAGAAGGGAGGCTTGGCATTATAGTTAAACGGAAGGGCCAAGCTGCTGGAGAATCCGTTCCCATCTTCCAGGATGACTCTCGTCCATATGGACTGGCGTGAATCCTAATTTTCGATAGATTTGAATGGCTGGCAATCTGAAATCATCTGTTTCCAAATAGGCAGTTCCCCCGCCCTCTTCTTGCATCTTATGCAGGGCGGCAAGGCTTGCCGCAAATCCCAAGCCTTTTCCGGAATACTCGGGCAGCACACCCACCATATGCAAATACCAGCTGTGGCTTGCTGTCTCCCAGGCAGTAGCTGTAGCGACAGGCTGGTCTCCCTTACAGAGAAATAATAAGCGATCGGAGTAGAGCGGAACTACATCGCCGATTTTATCCGCAAACTTCACGTCTCTTGTAAAAGAATGACGGATGAGATCCTCCCAATTACGTTCATCTCCATGCTGGTAGTGCATCATTCGAAAGCCCGTTGGACATAGAAATGGCGGCAAATCGTCCAACGTCTCCTTCTTCATAATAAGCTTCGACAGTCCTTGTCCCATCGTTACTCCCCCCTCTTCGCCTTAAAATCAGGAAAGGGAATGGCTTGTCCGCCGGCCTTCACCGACTCCATGGATAAGGAGAAGATCGAACTCCAGGTGACCGCATCATACACATCAACCGAAGGCTCCCGGTCCTCCTGGATGGCCGAAATAAATTCCTCCAATACTAGAAAATCACCCCCGCCATGCTTCGTCCCTGCTGCGAATGCTCCCCATTGTTTCCATGTTGGGTGATCGTACTGAGGTTGATAGTTTTGCAGAGGTTCCCACATCTCCGAGCCGTCCTCTACATGCTGAGGCGAACGATTCTTGAACCAGATCAAATCATCCTCCTGCTGATGGCGGCCTGTAATAAAGGCGCCTTCGGTACCTTGCAGCAAATAATGGGTTTTATTGTGAGGCCTTACCGAGGTCCAGTCCACACGCAGTTCGATCAGCACACCCTTCTCGGTCTGCAAAATGGCTACTGCACTATCACCCTGCTGCCAAAATCCGTTCCCCGCAGCCGGATGATCCTTGCCAAAATGCTCGCTAAAATAGCGCTGGAGCGATCTCGATTTAGATACAAAGGTGGATACCTGCTTCAAGCGGTCTCCGCCCTCCTTGTTCAGGTTGATCCACTGCGCAATCGGCCCAATGGAGTGTGTCGGATAGTTAATGCCATTAAATTGTTGATGCAGTTGGCCCCGCCAAGTCAGCGATCCATCCGGATGGTGGATCAAGTGGCGCAGGTCATGAATATACCCGCCCTCCAGGTATGTAATCTCACCGAACATCCCCTGATCCGCCATATGCTTGATCGTCAGATTGGAACGCGAGAAGCAATAATTCTCGGACATCATATATTTAAGTCCTGTTCGCTCTACGGTCTCGATCAGCTCCCAAGCTTCCTCTAACGTTCGGGTAGCAATGACTTCACTGAGTACATGCTTGCCAGCATTCAGTGCGTCAATGGATTGTCTGGCATGGAGATGCATAGGACTTAATATAAAAACAGCATCCACGGATGGGTCTTTCAGCATTTCATGATAATCACGATAGGTACGGATTTCAGGGAATTTCTCCTTCCACTGAAGAAGCACCCATTCATTCAAATCACAGGTAGCGGTCAATTGAATTCGGTCTGAGAGGGCGTATAGGGCGTTCATAAAACTAGCCCCCCGATTTCCACCAACAATTGCTAATTTTACAGGCTTACGGCTCATTTCGGCGCAACTCCTTTACGGGCTGTTTGGGCATTGATGAAAAGTTCCAGCGCTGGCGGATCACCTTCACAGCTGGGATGTCTCTCATAATCGTACATGTGCGGGGTAAAGACTGACGCCCAGTTGGAAAAGGCATCGCTGGCGAAGCTGATCGTTTCCACGCTGACTTCCTGGTCAAGAATGCTCACCATTCGAACCGAGGGTACATCCGGCACAGCTGCCGTCTGAATGAAGTGCCAGTGTTCTCGGTGGACGATGGAATTCACATGATTATGTCCGTTAAAATAAAATCCGGCTCCCTGCCACTGTTCAAGTAGCGGCCAGATCGTGAGGTCAGGGTCCAGGGACATCATGCTTTCGGTAGATCTCGCAGTTGTGGCATAAAGCGGATGATGACCGATCACGATCAGCGGCTTGTCCGGGTCCTGTCTCAATTGGTTGTGCAACCAGTCCAACTGTTCCTCGTCAATGGTGCCGCTCCAATCCTCACGGATCTCACGAGCAGTATCCAGCAATATAATTCGTGCGTCATGCTCCTCGATCACTTCATATCGCTTCAGCTCGGTTAGCGCAAGAATATCGCTCTTCGGATGAGTATACGTATCATGATTGCCCAGCACATGAAGAAAACGGCCGCGGAGTCCACGCTTCTCAATGTGCTGCATGACATACGTGAATTCGGCGGCTTCTCCCGCATGTGTTAAATCACCAATCGAAATATAATAATCAGCGTCCAGGGATAAGAATAAGTCCATGAAACGTTCATAATAAGCATCACGGGCAGCGGCTATCGAAGGTTCATCGCTGGTCAGTACATCCGGGTAATGCAAATCTCCAATTATAGCTAACTTCAATTGTAGTCCCCCTTAGCCTTTGATACCTGAGTGCATAAAACTGCCGATCACCTTACGCTGGAACAATAAGAACCCTATCATAAGAGGTGCCGAAACAATTAGCGTCGCCGCGCTGACATCACTCCATTGTGCCCCTGACTCCGTAGACTTCGCGAACATCGCCAGACCTACGGTCAACAGCCGGTTCTCTTCGGAATTGGTCACGATCAGCGGCCATAAGAAATCATTCCAGTGGAAGCTGAAAGAGACGATTGCGAACGATACATAGACCGGCCGGGATAACGGAACATAAATTTGCGCCAGGATGCGCAGACGGGAAGCCCCTTCTACTCGCGCAGCTTCTTCCAGTTCATACGGCAATTGCTTGAAAGATTGCCGAAGCAGAAAGACTCCGAAGGCCGATGCGAAGTAAGGTAGCATAATACCGATCTTGGTATCCAGCAAACCCATGTCACTTAAAATCTGGTAGTTAGAGAAGATTAGAACATCGGGCGGTACCATGATTTGCACCAAAAATAACATAAACACTAACTCTCTCCCCACGAAGCGCACCCGCGCGAATGCGTAGGCAGCCATCGTGAGCGTAACAAGCTGAACAGCGAGAACGCCAGTACATACTAATAACGTATTTAAAAAGAATTGCCCAAAGGGTGCCGCCTGCCACACACGGGTGAGGTTATCGAGCGTCCATCCCCATGACCAACCTGTATCCACAGCAGAGGCTTTGGGCAAAAAGGCAGTTCTGGCCACCCATAAAAAAGGGATGATCCAGAGCGCCACTACACCGAAGCCGATCCCATGCCACAGCACTTGAAGAAGTCTTCGACCGATCCGTCGATTCCGGTGCGTAGCCCGCTCTTCTTCTGCAAACCTGCTTTTCTTCTGCCCTGGCAGAAGCGACAGCTTTAATGGATTGTCCATGAGCCCCGTCCTATTCGTAATGAATTTTACGATCCCACCCAAAGAACTGGATGGAAGATATAATGAGCAGCAGACCGATCATCACAACGGTCATCGCAGCAGCCATTCCCTGATCGTAGAAGTTAAAGGTGTTCTCGTAGATATAGTACAATAGCAAGTTACTGGAATTGTTAGGACCACCCTTGGTCATAATCCATAGATGATCGACCAGCTTGAAGGAATTGGTGATCGCGACCACCATGACGAACAACGTGGTTGGCATCGTAAGCGGGATGGTAATCCTCCGTATAGAGGTGAATGTACCGACACCGCTGACCGCTGCGGCTTCATACAGATCTTTAGGAATCTGCTGCATCCCCGCCAAGTAGAAAATCATGAAGTAGCCAGCTTCCTTCCAGACCATCATGACAATAAGCGCCCCCATTACGGTATCGGGGTTCCCCAGCAGATTGACCGGCTGATCCGTGATCCAAGCGGCAAACCTGGCGAACAACCCGAAATGCGGCGTATACAGAAACAACCAAATGTTCGCCACGGCGATCATTGGAATCATATTCGGATAAAAAAAAGCAAGGCGGGCAACCCCGCGTCCCTTAATCGCCTTGTCGGCAAAGAGCGCCATAACAAAAGCGAGTCCTACTGAAACGGGAACCGTTCCGACAGCAAACCAAATATTATTTGCCACCACTTTTCGAAACACCTGATCTTGAAGCAAGTTAATATAATTCCCCAATCCGACGAACACAGGTTCAGGGGTCGCCAGATTCTTTTCATATAAACTAAGCCACACGGATTTCAACATCGGGTAATAGGTAAACAAACAGAGAAACAGTAGTGAGGGCAACACTAGCCCCCAGCCAAAACTATTTCGTTTAAGCTTTTCACTCCATCCGGCAAGCATGCCTTTCCGTCCTTTCTGCCACGGGCTCTGGATCGTTCCATTTCACGGTATAGAATGGAGTACGCTGGGGACAGAGACCCTCCCGGCGTACTCCAAAATAACTCTTTCTTATCCGTTGCCTTTGTTACTTATTGAACGGGGCAAGCGCCTGATCGGCTTCTTCCTGCGCTTTCTGCAGTGCACCAGCAGCATCCACTTGTCCAGCTAAAGCGGCTTGAATCTGATTCGTGATCGCCGTCGACACTTTACCGTGGTTATGCGTAGACAATTCTCTAAACGCATACTCCAGTTGATCGCGTGCAACAAGTGCTTGCGGGAAATCCGTTGTATATTTCTTCATGGCTTCTGTATCATAAGCTGATTTGCGTACGCCTACATAGCCGGAGGAGCTGCTGAACAGTGCAGCCTGTTCTGGAGCAGTCATATACTTAGCAAATTCCCAAGCTGCTGCTTGCTTCTCAGGCGAAGTGTCTTTAAAGATGTACAGGTTTCCGCCGCCCGTAGGTGATCCGAATTGTTTCTGTGCAGGCGGGAAAGCCACACCGAAATCGAATTTAGCATTTGTTCTGACATTCGTCAGGTTGCCACTTGTGTGCATCATCATTGCCGTCTTGCCTTGAATAAAGTCAGTAGGCACGGTAGCCCAGTCAATCACACCTTCTGGCATTACTTTGTCTTTGTGGGACAGATCCAGCCAGAACTGCAGGGCTTCCACATTCTCAGGGGTGTTGAACATCGCTTTTTTACCGTCATCGGACATGATGTTTTGCTTAGGATCTGTGGCATTTTGCCGGGCGAGCATTTGGAACATCCAGTAGGAGTCGTCATTACCCGGGATTTCCAGGCCAGCATGACCGTCTTTGTTCAGCTTTCCGGCATAGGATACAAGTTCAGCCCAGGTTGTCGGCGGCTTTTCAGGATCTAAGCCTGCTTCCTTGAACATCTCTTTGTTGTAGTACATGACAATTGTGCTTCTTTGAAACGGAAGACTGTAGGTTTTACCTTCAGTTTGCGTATCTTCCATAAAGGCAGGGTAGAAATCATCCATATTAACGTCTGTATCCTTGGCGATCCATTCATCCAGTGGAACAATAGCATTCATATCGAGCATACTGTACAATTCCGTAGACATCATCACGGCTACATCTGGCGGCTGCTTGGCCTGAACACCGGCTTGAATTTTCACTGTATTATCACCATAATTGCCGGTATATACAGGATTCACTTTAATCCCAGGGTGCGTCTCCATGAAAGATTTGGCCATAGTATCAATGACTTTGGTCAGTGGACCACCGACGTTAACCGGATAATAGAAGGTAATTTCTACGTTCTGTGTGCTTGGTGCTTCAGTGGCCTCTGCACTTGCAGCAGGCTTCGCAGTAGGGTCTGCAGCAGCTTCTGTAACACTATTATTATTAGATTGACCACAGCCTGTGGCCAGTAGAGTACATCCCATCAAGAACAACATCAGTTTCGATTGCTTCATCATTTCTGTAGGCTCCTTTGTTAAGCTTCGTTTGGATTTAGAAAGAATAGTGACGGAAGTTTACGGTAACACGGTTGGAACCTACATCGAGAATGTGAAGCTGGGCTCCATCGGCCGTCGGCAGCACTGCAATGCCCTGGGCTTCGGTACCACTAGGCAAATTGCGATCTAGTGCAACTGACACATTGCCGTTATCCACATCGACTCGATAGAGGGTTTGAGTCTTATTATCTGAAGAAGCATAGAGATATCCGTTATACATCGCAGCACCTTGAACCCGGTCAATGCTTTGACTAAGCGGAACCGTCTTAATCAGGTGCATGTCATCAAGACTGAACACATTTAACACATCAGCATTGTTCCATTTCGCCGTATATACCTGCCCGCGGGCAGCATCCACAGCAACCCATGGAACACCTCCAGGATGGAGATCTAGCGGCAGCGCGTAAGAAGTTCCGGTATACTGCAAGGTATTGGCATCAAAAAGGGCGATATACGGATGTTCGTATTTTTTCCCATCTTCAATGGGAACGTAGAGCTTCCCGTTGTAGTAGGAAATATCCCCGATGTGATCACCGCCAAGTGCGGTCAGGTGGGGTGGAATCGCCAAAGGATTTCGTGCGATTACCGTCTTGCCGTCCAGTGCTGTACGAAGCAGGCCATAAGGTGAGCTGAAAATCCATGCGTTCCCATCCGTCGTTACCCCTTGCCCCCGTTCCAGGGCATCTAGCAGCCAGAAAGTTTGCTTGGACACTTCATGCCAGGGTTCAGCAGCTGCCGTAATTGCAAAATCACTTCCCAGAGTTTCCGTTTCTACTGGATCTGCAAGTACTGAAGACATAGACACTGAACTGGACACCACTACTCCCGCAACAACCAGACCCCAAAACCTCGCAACTTTCATGTTCTTCTCTCCTCCTAGTGTTATCTTGGCCCAGCATGTCCTTACGCCTGACCTTAATCTCATTCTAGGGCTGATCTATCCCCCTCCTATTGAACAAAATACTTCTTTCCTTGAATAAAACTCTCATTTGCATATTTATTCCGACATAGAACCGGGTTTAGCTGAAATTTGATACGCATACAGCTTCGGAGTTAATCCAGTCTCCCGTTTAAAGACTCTCGTAAAATGCCCTTGGTCGGCAAATCCGACTTGAGCAGCAATTTCCTTCAAACCTACCTTGCCTGATCGGATCAGGAATTTAGAGCGTTCAATACGGAGGCGGATTAAATAGTGATGGGGAGTAAAGCCAGTCTGCTGTTTGAAGACACGGATAAAGTGGGACTGACTCATATTGGCCTTCGCGGCTAGTTCAGTCAGCGGAGCATCTTCTTCCAGGTTCTCTCGCATGTATTGGATTACGCGGAAAATCTCCTGGTTCGCAAGCGTTTTGCCGCTAGAATGTTGGGGAATGACAGAGGAGTAGTGCTGTAGTAAATGAATGATTAACATATTCGACAATGAATCGCTGTATATTTTCCCCTTCGCTCCGCCATTCTGCAATTCTTCCAGCATCCAGAGCCCTAACTGTAGGAGCTTGGAATCTTTGACATGGAATTTACGGTCTAATTGAATGTGGCCTTCCGTCAAAAATCCGGATTCGCGGGCGACCTCTTCAATCACAGAAGGAGTAATCTCAATATTCAGGAAGTATAACGACGTCTTGCCCCAAGGGCAGAGGAGACTTTCGTTGCATGGGGTAATGTGAATCGTATAATAATTTTCGTAATACGCTGTACAATGGATTCCTACCAAATACTTGGGCTCCGGCGAGGGACTAAACGCTTGCTGTGGACTGTACCATTGTGAGACCTTGAGCTTATCCCAACCTAGGTTGTCACTTGCCAGAACAGGCTGAGATGTCGTGGAGACCGTTTCTGTAAAATTTTTCATAGCCATCACCCCTTGTCCCCCCAATCTATCAGCCATATATGCGCGCCGCGTCAATGAGTTGTAAAACATTTGTAAACTCATTCCTCCTTACGATCAAGAATTCGGGAACAGGATTATACATTGAACTGGTCTTTAGCCAAATATAAAAAGACAGCAGGTCTCCGTTATCGGGACTCGCTGTCTTTTTGGTTTTATGGATTTTCAGCTAGCTTCAGCCAATCATGAACTAACTGATTAGAACACTAACTTCCATCCTGCTTCATAGGGTAGTGTTCTCCACTTATTCAAAATCAGTTCGGAAGCTGATGTTCTTGTTCGCTTCCAGTTCTTCACGCAGTTGATCCAGCTTCTCGGATGCTCTCCGGTAAGCATCACTGCCCAGGAACAATTGAGCCGGAGGGTTCGACGATTCCGCCAGATCAATGAACACCTCTGCCGCTTTGTCAGGATCACCAAGCTGCTTGCCATCTGCCGCTACGAACTGATTGTGCCCAGCATGAAGCTCGCTGTAATCCTCAATTTTATTGGCAGACAGAACCAGGGAATCCGCCTTATTGAATTCCGTTCTGAAGCCTCCGGGGGCTACTGCCGTCACTTTGATCCCCAGAGATTGCATATCCTGGGCAAGCACTTCCGTCAATCCCATTAGCGAGAACTTCGTCGCCGCATACACACTCCAGCCCATATGCGGAGCGAAGCCCGCGATAGATGCGATATTGAAAATGTGGCCTGAACGCTGTTTCCGCATATACGGCAGCACACTTTGAATGACATGGATCGGGCCAAACACATTCACTTCAAAGTTGGCCATGATCTCCTTCTGCGACAGCTCCTCGGTTGCACCGCCGATGCCATATCCTGCATTGTTAACGACCACATCTATTTGCCCGAACTGCTCATACGTCTTGTTCACGGATGCCTGAATTGACTCGGCCTGGGTCAGATCAACCGCGAGCGGCAAGAACTGGCCTTCTGGCGCCTCACCCACGGCTTGCTTTAAATCTTCTATATTACGTGAGGTTGCAGCAACTCTATACCCGCTACCAATCAATTTTTTCACCAAGGACAGTCCCAGTCCTTTCGAAGCACCGGTCACGTACCATACTTTAGCATGTTGCATATTTTCCCCTCCAATGGATAATCACTACTGTGTAATAGGCGATTGCCGCAGGTCTGTTGGAACATCCTTATTATGCTCCTGCCAGGCTAAATTCGGTTAGAATATTAATCTCACGTTCTTGCCTATTATTCTCACCCTGCTTAACAAACACAGCTCAAGAATCTATAATGAAACACAGTAACGGGAGGGATGCACATGCTGGATGATGCTCAAAAAATATACTATAAACAGCTCGAGCTGGCGGGGCTCGTCGAGAAGTTCTCCGGTGCAGATGGCGACCATGCTACCCTTATTCCCTCACTGCATCTGGTTCGCGATTCCCACTCCGAGGTTCCGATCTGCAGAATTCAAAAACCATCGCTGTGCATCGTTGCCCAAGGTGAGAAGGTCATCATGCTCGCCGATGAGCGCTACCGATACGGGGTATCTGACTACCTCGCGGTCTCTCTGGATGTGCCGATAACCGGCCGGGCTACTCAGCCCTCTCCTGAATCCCCTTACTTAGCGATTCGTCTGGATTTAGAGGCCAGCCAACTCTTTCAGATCATGAAGGAAACGGACCTGCTTCCCGAGAGCACCAATAGATACCATAGGGGGCTATTCGTAGGCAAAATGAATAATGCTCTCCTCGATGCAGCCGTCAGACTGGTAGGCCTGTTAGAAACTCCGCAGGACATTCCGGCACTGGCGCCCCTTGTCATACGGGAGATGATATACAGACTTCTTAGCGATGAGCAAGGGGATGTGCTCAAGCAGATTGCCATGGCGGGAAGCAATTACGCCACCATCGCAGAGGTGGTCGAACGGATCAAGAGGGATTACAACCAGCCGCTGCGCATCGAAGAATTAGCTACGCTAGCGAACATGAGCTCCGCCTCGTTATATCGCCACTTCAAAGAAGTGACCGCCATGACTCCAGTCCAGTATCAGAAGCAGATTCGACTGCAGGAAGCACGCCGCCGCCTGTTAACCGAATCTCCCCATGTGGCAGATATTGCGTTCGAGGTAGGCTATGAGAGCCCTTCCCAATTCAGCCGGGAATATGCGCGCCTGTTCGGCTTCTCTCCGGTGAGCGATATCAAGCGGTTCAGCTAATAAGATCGACCACCTCGAACAGAAAGGATCGGCCGCTCAAGTATTCCCTAATATATGCTTGGGCATAGGGTTGCTCCTCAATCAGACTTGCTGTCTCCAGTGGATTAGAGGCATGATGAGCATAATTTCCGATCATAACCATGATGAAAAAGCATTCCAGCTCGCGGACATGGTCCCCCTCCAGCTTCCTTACGCCCTCATATCCCTGGATGAACATCCAGCGGTGTTTCGGCCAAAGCCCCAACATCGCCCCTGCCATATCGTAAAGATAATAGCCATAGCCACATCTGCCAAAATCAATGGGGTAGGGCTCATCCTCCAGAATAACGATATTACCGCTGTGCAAATCACCATGAATAAGACCGTGGTTACGATCGTTGCAGGGCATTCTTTCGAGTTGTAAGCACACTTTTTCAGCCGCCGCCTGATAGGACTTCCAATTCTCCTCCGACAAAAACACGGAATAATGCTGTTCCAGCTTAGCCAATTCAGAACGGAAACTATCAGCACCCCACACAGGACGCGTAAAATCTGCTGGCGGGTCAAACTTCACAGTGGCTTCATGAAGCCTGCCCATGAGCACCCCCATTTTATAAACCAAGCTGTCTGTAAAATCACCTTCTACGTGGCTACCCTCTACCCAACGCATCATGGTCACATAATAGGGACGACGGTGATCACCAGCCACCTCAATATCCAATACATACGAGCCATCACGACTTGCGATCCCTTCCGGGACCGTCAGATCACCGCCTGAATGAAGGGCCTGTAGCAGCGTTAGCTCGGATTGAATTTGCTCTTTGCTCAGAAGGTCCGAATGTATACGCAGTAAATAATGGCCCGTGGATTCCGTCTCTATTTTATACGTGATGGTGTCCGATAGCTGAATAAACTCGATACGCTCCCATTCGATATCGTAGTGCATAAGTGCCGACAGAACTATCGTCCTGGCTCTGTTCAGCAAAGAACGTCTATGTTGCGCTGTGTCATACTTGAAAAAGTTATCCATCCATGTCCTCCCTGTGTGGTATGTCGGGGATGGTTAACGCCGTCCCTGTTCTGTGGTCATTATAGCAATGACGGGTCACCCGGAAATATACAATAAATGATTAAAAACTGTATTCTACACAGCAAAAAGCCACATCAGAATAAGATCCAATGCGACTATTTCGGACTACTTTTTTGCATATACAATCTTCTTAATACTGTCTCTGGATAGGCAAAACCGGTCGGCCAACTGGTCCATCGTGACCCCGGTTGAAAATTCTAAACGAATGTTCTCATTTCTATGATCCAGATATTGTCGGCTGCCGGATTTCTCGCCCCATTTCTTACGCACTCCGTCCGGCTTGGGGATGTACACCATCCCGCCATGAACATATTTCTGTACTTCCTTCAGCAAGGCTTCCGGGAAGATCAGGTCAGCATTTACATATTTCATAATAGCTCCGCTCCTTTAAATGTTGAAATCTTAAAGGTAGCAAAGTCTATGCTATAAACATCAACACTGTCATTAAAAGCGGTTACTTATTTACATTTGGCTCTATGCAAACAACCGCTTGTTGTTTATAGAATAAACTTTGCATAGAGCGCTGATCTAATCTTGCCATGGGGTGGCCCCTCCCTTCCTTAACATGCAACATAATTACTTTTTCTTCCTCCCTTTATTCTCTCCTCGTTTAGCATTATCCGCAACCCTAAATTTTACAATCCTGCTTATCAATTCATAAGGCAGCAGTTGGCCGATGGGGAATTGTACTGACCCTTTGGCTCCCTTATACCCTGACAACTCTTCCTTAAAAGCCACAATTCCACTGGCTCCTGGGTAGAATCCGATATGTTTCTTGTATGCGGAAAAATGCACCAGATTACCTTGCAGAGCAAAGGTCGGCATCTGATAACTGATCTTCTCCACCGCCTCCGGCGCAGCTTCGCGGATAACATCTCTTAACTTCTGAAGTGTCTGCTGAACTTCCGCAGGGAACAACGAAATGTACTCATCTATCGTCGCAAAAGCAGGTTTGTCTGTATCCATTTTATTCTCCTTTCACAGCATGGTTAGTATGCTTATATATTTCCTGACTCATCCTATCTTTCACGCTATTTCAAGCTCTTTGAAGCTCATTTCGATGATTCGATATCGATAAAATTCTCCAGAACTCCTATCAGTTCGGACAGATCGTCAATAACCGCATCAGCATGTATTGCGGACTCCCAGTACTCGTGCTTTTTCCAAATCGCTCTCATTCCTGCTTCTCTGGACGCCTGTACATCGTTCATTGGGTGGTCGCCTACGTATATACTCTCTTCAGGTGCTACGCCCAGACGCTCTGCTGCCACCTTAAATATTCGATGATCCGGCTTTCTTAGCCCCTCCTGTTCTGATACCAGAATCGATGAGAAATATCGTTCAATACCCAAGGCTTGGATATTGCTCATTTGCAGTGCTGTAAAGCCATTGGTTATTAGTCCCAACTCTATTTCCCGCTGCTGTAACTCTTTTAACAACTCAATCAAATTAGGAAATGGCACACAGGCCTGATGAAACTGTGACACATAATCTTCGAGCAATTCTTCCCACGTCGCTCCCTGAATCCCAAACTCATCCATCAATTGCTGGTAGACTGCATCCTTCCACACATAGCCCCGTGCATCCAGCTCAACGAATCGATTGATAAAAGCTTTCTTTGGAATATGCCCAAGGCAATGACCCCAGCGTTGATGCTGCATATCAACAAATCGTTTCAAGGATGAATCCCGATCCAGCAGCGTTCCGTCCAGATCAAACAGCACAGCTCGTATCACTTTGATGTATCACTCCCCTGAGATTAAATTTGGGTCTATTCGGCTTCGCCTGAAACCACTCAAGTAATTGTACTTCTTGATCTCCCATTCGCCGAGCTATATAATTGAAAAATCTTCTAATTTGGGGTGAAATAGATGTCTTTCCGTATCGTTCGAGGTATGTAGCTGCCGGGCTGGATAAAACGCGTACCAGTCGTCAAGGGGAAATCTGCCCTTTTGACCCAGTGCAATCTTGAGGGACAGTCAACGGAGACTCCGTATTATTTTATTCTCATTGGAAGGTGGAATTTAAGAATGAAAACAATAAATTACGAGGAATTTTATGATAGAGTCGGTGTATTAAACGGTTGGGATTTCAGCCATGTGAAATGCATGTCCGAAGAAGCTCCCTGGGACTTCTACCGTGAAGTCACGAAGAGATGTCACCCTTCAGACCTCCTGCTGGATATCGGAACAGGCGGCGGAGAAGCCATTTTATCCATAGCTGATTCAACATTGCTGCTGGTCGGCATTGACCAGTCTAATGGCATGATGGAGACGGCAAGCAGGAATCTTGCTGAATCCGGCAGAACAAATGTCCGTTTTCTGGAGATGAATGGTGATCGGTTGGAGTTTCCTGCACACTTCTTTAACGTTATTTCATGCAGGCATTCTCCGTTTGCCGCCAAGGAAATCGCACGAGTCTTGTCCAAGAATGGGGTATTCCTGACCCAGCAAGTGGCTGAGAACGATAAGCTGAACCTTAAAGAAGCGTTTGGGAGAGGGCAAGCTTCTGGTATATCAGGAGGAACCTTGCAAAAACGGTACATCGCTGAACTCCGTGAAGCAGGCTTCAGGGAGATTAAGTCCTTCGAATATAACATCACCGAGTATTACCAGACCGCTGAAGATCTTATATTTCTGTTGAAGCATACGCCGATCATTCCTGGCTTCGGTCAGAACGAAGGGGATTTTCAGATTCTACAGCAATTTATTGCAGAGAATCAAAGAGAACAAGGCATAATGACAAATTCAGCGCGGTTTATGATCATTGGCCTGCTCTAGGGCTAGTGGGATGCTGGGCTGGTTGCTGAAAAGGTGGGTGGTTGACTGAGTGGTGGGCCGCTGTTTTGGTGAACTGGTCGGGTGCTGATATGCTGCTGAATAGGACGTTAGTGGAGTGAAAAAAGCTGGTAGGTCACTGAACTAGTGAGCTAGTCGACTAGGTGCTGGTGCTGAGCTAGTAAGCTGGACAACAGTTTACAAAGACTCAGCTACTAAAGGCAAAATTGCACCTTATTTTTCTCAATATTTCCATTATGGGGTGATTAAGTGCATTTTTGTCCCTTAATTCCCTAGAAAAGGCCTTTGGGTGGTTCATGGGTGGATTTTAATGTGCGTTTTTGCCACTAAACTCCTTTTTTTCGCTCTCCTCAGTCTAAATAAGGAGCATTTCTGCCATTAATTGATCTCTGTTATTCTACAGTCTCTAAAGTTCCCTCGGGAATGATGATCCGTTTGTAAAAGAGGACCTCAAGCCCCATAAAACCGTGGGAGCTGAGGTCCTTCCTTATAGGACAATATGCTTCATCTTCGTAAGTCCATGCTTAATCACTATACGCACATAGTTAATCCTCATTTACTCACAGCAATCCCTACAAGCCCATACTCAATCCTTATACGGATCGAATTCATCCGCCCCTGCCATACACACTCCGATCGGTTTCAAGACATGTATGACCTCAATCGTCTCCGCGTGAGCGTCCAATACTTCCTGGAGCTTCCGGTATACAAACGGACTTTCGTCCGTCCCAGCTCCGCGCAGCTCCACATTAAATGCCTGCACCGCGTCCAGCATTTGCGCCTTCGAGATTTGTCCGCCGCTGCGGGTGCGGGTCTTCCAGTTCATTTTGCCTGCGGCCTGTGTCCGGCTCATGATCCGTCCAGCCCCGTGAACGGTGCTGTAATAAGCCTCCCGATTCTCTGCGGTATCTTTCCCCTTAACGATCACAGAAATGTCGCCCATGCTCCCACCTATAAAGCCCATCTGACCCGGTGCGGACGGTGTAGCACCTTTGCGGACCACCACCGTCTCTTTCCCGTCATGAGTTTCCTTCCAGGCATAATTATGATGGTTATGCACTTCAAAATCAGCTTCTGCCCCCAGGATCGACAGCACTTTGCGCATTACATAATCCCGTCCAGCGTACGCATAACGCCCCGCCAGCTTCATCGCACGATAATACATATCCCCCAGCTCACTGTTCAAATCCAGCAGGAGCGGCGGCTGATCCATCTTTTCACCCGGCGCGTTGGCTAAGAATTCACGTCCTGCTGCCAGGTTGATAAAACCGCTCGCAGTCTTATGCCCGAAGCCCCGACTGCCAAAATGATTGCCGATCCACAGCCGTCCTGTCTCGGTGTCTTCAAAGAGATCCACGTAATGATTCCCGCTCCCAACGGTTCCAAGTTGATCACGGGCCAGCGTCTTCAGCTTGTCATGCTCTGCTTTTCCTACAGCCCGGTACACATCCCAGTCCGGATCGTCGAACAGCTCATGATCTAATCTCTCGTTATTGATACGACCTACGCCAAAAGAGATTTGACGGGCGATATCATTCATAATCCGGGCCAGCCCGGATTTTACATCAGCCGCAGATAGCTGCGTCCGCACCGCTTTATTGCCGCACCCAATATCATAGCCCACACCGGATGGCGAGATTTGCCCGTCATAGACAACGACACCACCAATAGGCTGGCTGTACCCTTTATGATGATCTGCCATAAGCAGCGTCTGAACCACGTTGCCCGTCTTGGAACAGGTTCTCGCCTGAGCAAGCGCTCCCTCGTCAGGCTTTCCCCAAACACGTACACCGTCAATATTCTGATATGCCATCTTGCATTCACTCCTGTAACGTTACTATGTTTCTAAACAATTCATCGAGCCGCTGATCCTGACCACCTTCGGCTGTCTCTAGTTCGGATACGATCTGCTCGTAGTAGCTGATTCTTTCCTCCAAAAATTCATTAATGGGCTGAATTCTCGGCTCGTAATCCATCTCGTCTCCTGCTCTTTTACGGACCAGTAAACCATCGACGGCCGCTCTAAGCAAGCCCTTCTCCGGCAGCAGGGCCTCCATCAATACTGGAAATTCGATAGGCGGCATCGTGTGGAAACGCTCGATCCATTCGCAGGCCAGCATTGGACGAAGCACATAGAAATACTTCTTTATTTTCACATGATCGCCCTTCAAGTAATCACGATAGTTCCCCTTGGCCATATGTAGATAGTGGTGCATGCAGGATCTTGGGGAGAACGTGAAGGAAGAGATATCGCGGATTTGCCGGACGACCACTTCATTCTCCATATAGACAATCGGGGATTGTAGCCACTCCAGCAGCGGCGGATTGGATTTGCGGAATAAATTCAAGGCCTTTTTCAAATCCCAGCCGTTAATGTCCAGCATATTGCTGATTGGCCGTTCAATGACATCCCGCTTCTCAAAAATAGACAGATACCATTCCAGCGGCCGGATATATAGAAATCTTACGTCATAGTCACTGTCCTTGGAAGGAAATCCCCAGGCCCGGCTGCCTGATTCGCAAGCATACAGAATATGGACATTCTCTTCCCTTTCGATCTTCTTCAACTCTTCTATAATGATTGCTCTAGCTTCGGTCATAACGCTCTCCTCCTGTTCAGCCCCGCGCGTGGTTACTACTTTATATTTTACTTATTATCGGAAGTTCGAACATGGCAGAAGTATTACGATCACAGAGCAGTTAGCCATTCCGCCCCCAGCGCTGCCCTGTTACAATGAAAGGAAGACATTCATGAAACGGGGAATTCAGGTGGCCAAGGAAAGCTTTGATAAAGAAATCCAATTCCTGCGTATGCTTGCGCTCACAAGCGGCGCGTTCAATAGACAGCAATTCGCTGACCGGCTGGGTATTTCCGTACATACCTTTGACAAGACCATCCGCCGGCTCAAGGATATCGTGAGTTCTACCTATCAGCACCTCCCGGAGGAACAGGGTAAAGAATTCGCTGAGACCCTAAAGTACAGCTACTATGACTCTACCGATCCCATGCTGTTATTTCTATTCCGTGCCAAGTCGGTAAAAGAAAGCGAAAGCCAGCGCCTGTCTCTCTTGCTGGGTGCCATGAATACAAACGCAATGACAGCGATGGAGCTTCTGGACATGTGCTGTGGCAGCTTGCTCGCAGGTGTTCCCCAGCCCGATGAGAAGACGATCCGTTCGGATCTGAAGTACCTGGAAGAGGTGGGGGTTATCCGCAAAGAAGGGGCCACCCGTCCTTTCCGCTACCGCGTACATAACGATTTGGTGCAGCAGTTAAGCCATGAAGAGCTTATCGACTTATATGATTTTGTAGATGTCATGGCGAACACCCAGGTCCCTTCTGTGCAAGGCTATCTGCTGCGTGACGGGCTGAAAAAGCATCTCTTGCGCAATCAGATCGAACAACCAGCCATCGAAGCTTTTTTATATAAGTATCATTATTACTCACGGATCTTGGACGAAGCCCATTTGTTCACCTTGCTTGGTGCCATTCGCCAGCGCCGTAGAGTCACCTTTCTCTACTTCTCGCCAAAGTCTGAGAAAAGCTATGGCTCCAAAAATACCAACCCATTGTTCGAACGCGAAACCGAAGGCTCCTCGATAAAGACACTGCCGCTGAAGGTCGTCTACGACCATCAGTACGGACGGTGGTATCTGCTCGCGAGCGGCCGGGAAGGCCTTCGCAAGTACCGCATGGAAGGGATCACGCAGATGGAGACAGACGATCAGCCTGTGAGTGAGGAAGCGTTCCAGACTAAGCGCTACAAGCTTGACGAGAAAATGAAATATAGCTGGCTGATTGATACTGGACTACCGGTCACGGTGCGGGTGAGATTCTACAGTCCCGGAGATTCTGAACCGAATTTTGTAAGAGAACGGGTACTGCTGCAAGGACAGTGGGGACAGATCGTGGACGAAGATCCGTATTCTTTTATCTACGAAATCACCGTGAATGGGACGACCGAGATCAAGCCCTGGCTGCGGAGCTTCGGGTCCAGCTGTGAAGTGCTTGAACCCGTGAGGCTGCGCCGCGAAATGATCGCCGAATGGAAGGAGATATTGGCCTATTATGAACCTTTTCGAGAAAATTTTTAACTATCAGATCATCTCCCGTCTGGACGACAACGGCACCTTCATGGTCACTTCCCACGAAAGAGCCTGGCTGAAGACCATGCTTGAGCACCCCGCAGCAGCAGATGCATTCACTGCCGGGACGCTGGAGAAGCTGGTCTCCCTGCTGGAATCTGATCCCCTGATGGATACGGCTGAGCACTTAATCCAAAAAGCCCGCAGCAGGGAAAAACAAGTGTATCACCCGCTTCTCCGTACCTTACGCCGCCATATCACGGCTAAAGAAGCGGTCCAACTGACGTACGGAACCAAACGTGGCAGCGTACAAGAGGGGCATGCGGGGGTGCCTTACAAACTAGAGTATTCCATGGTCAAACGGGAATGGTATCTGCTCTGGTACCATTTGCGGCGGCGCTCGCTCATGAGTACCAAGCTAAGCAAAATCGTCAGCGTCTCACATCAAGCTATAGCTGCTTCCGAGTATGATAGTATTCTTCATGAGATCAGCCTGAGGCGCGACACACGTAAATTTGAGGCCGGCATTGAAATCGTCCCTGAATATAACCGGGAGCTGTCCCGCATTCTTTACGCCTTCTCCAGCTTTGAAAAGGACGTTGCATACGATGCGGATAAAGACACCTACAGTGTCAGCATCATTCTAACCGGGAATGACAGCGATTATCTGCTCTCCAAGCTCCGTTTTCTCGGCAAGCGGGTCCGGGTCGTGAAGGGCAATTACCTTAAGAAGCGGATGCAGGAATCGGCGATCAAAGCGCTGAAGCTCTACGGCGTGCTTCCTTCGGATGAGGAATTATCGTCGTAATGACACCTGATTCTTGCGGCTGGAGGGAGCAGAATTAGTCTGCCTCTCCCTCGGTTCAGGCATCTGGGAGGCGGAAAATAAGAGTTATACTCCCGCTTCGCCTTTGGACTTAACCCAGGTCATTGCGGATCTGCATCAACAGTTGGCCCAACATGTTCTGTCCGGTTCCATCACCATTGTCTCCCCAATAAGCATCGTTCTTCGTGTGTTCAATCAATATACAGTCCCCGGTGGATACAAGAATGTTCCTGATCTCAGGGTGCTGTCCGATTTTGGCCGTCAGCGCCTCTAACATAATCTCAACTTTAACTTGTTCCCAATCCGTTCTTAAGGGCCTGGAGCGTTCCCTCCCCATTCTGGCTGCCCCCATCGGAGTCGGTGCCAGTCGCACTTGTTCTTCGTGTTCCGTTCCTGCAAACTTCTTCGCCTGAAAATAATGCTCCGATGTCGGCCAGGTCTTACCCTCCAATTCAATCGGATATTTGGCAAAATTGGAGAAACAGCCATAAGCTTTATCCGTTTCGTAGAAATTGATGATTTTCACTGCCGGGTTCATTTTCTGTCTTCCTCACTTTCTGCTTTGCAGCCAGCTTATTTTCGATCCGCCAATTGACTAATCAATGAATCATACAAATGAATCAACTCCTGAGACGGGCGAATACCCAGCTCCCTGCTGAGCAGCCGGACATAGTCCGTGTAAAGGGCGTTCAGCCCTTTTTTATCTCCGGTCATCTGCCGGATCGTCATGAGCTCTCCAACCACCGCTTCGTCCAGCGGATTACGCTCGTTCAGCTTAAGCAGCAGCTTCGACGCAGCAGCGGTATCTCCCGCCGTAATTAGCACCCTGGCAAGCTGTTTTACGAACGCTGTATACATTTCCGCATACCGCTCTGTCTCATGGATGGCCCATACATAGGCTTTGTCACCGAACAAATCCCCTGTATATGTTCGTTCAATGCTCAGCGCTCGCTCTACATTTTCCGAATCCATGCTTTGCAGAGCCTTGACTTGATTTTCAAATTCTACGTAGTCAATCACTGCATCTTTTAATTCGAGTGCATAGCCATCATTCTCCGAACGGACTGACTCTCGCATCCCTAGTGGTTCCAGCGATTTGCGCAATTGATAGACAGTGGTATTCAAATAACTCTCAGCATTCGTCTGGTGCATTCCGCCGAAGATATCCTTCACCAGCCTAGAACGGGGGATTCGCTTACCCCGATAAAGTAGTAGATAAGCGAACAGCTCCGCGCACTTCCGTGAGGTCCATTTGACCCGTCCAGCCTCATTGCTCACGGAGACGTCCCCCAGCGCCGTAAGGATATTCCTGCGGGCAACAGCAGCAGATGCAGCAGGAGTGAGCTGCGCAGGGGATTGAATGCTCCGTTGGTTGGCCAGCACGCGATTTACCGTCCGTTCCAGTCTCTCCTGGGAGACTGGCTTCACCAAATAATCGACCACAGACAATTCGTAAGCCTCCAGGGCAAATTCCTTGTGCGACGTCACAAATACCACTTGTACAGGAGAAGCTGCGGCTTCCATCCTGGCGGCAAATTTCATTCCACTCTCGCCCGGCATGGAAAGGTCTACAAAAGCCAGCCCAACATCGGTATTGTCCTGTAGAAAAGAAGTCGCAGCACGTGTGTCTGTAAAAGCGCCTGCGACCTGAACGCCAGGCAATTTGACCAGCATTTTTCGCAAAATCAAATGCATAGTAGGCTCATCGTCTACCAAAATAACTTTCATAGGCTTCCTCCTCCATATCACTATTATCGAATCTCTCCGGCACACCCTGCGAGCCTGACAAGGAGAATGAGAAGGTCGTTCCGCTGCCAGATTCGCTCTCGAACCAAAGGTTTCCGCCATGAATGCGGACAAATTCACGGGTGAGCGCCAGTCCAAATCTCGCATCTCCCGAATCATTTCCGGTAGCCATCGCCTTCAGGAAAGGCTCCTCCAGCCGGAGCAGTTCCGAGGTCTCTTCATCGATTCCGGCTCCGTTGTCGGTGACAGAGATGATGATCCGCTCACCCTCCAGCACAGCTCTGATATCAATCTTACCGCCGACCCCCGTAAACTTGATTGCGTTGGACAGCAAATTCCGCAAAATGAGATCCAACATCTCTTTATCTGCCCTCACCACCAGCTTCTCGCTAATATCCTCTGTCAGCTCAATCTGCTTCATAGCGGCCTTTGGGCCAGCCAGCAGCAAAGCCTGCCGTACGACCTGCTGCAGATTCCAGCCTAATGGACGAAAGGCCACCTTGCCTTTTTGACTGCGATACCAATCCAGTAAATTATCAACCAGATGAAAGGTGCTCTGGACTTGGCCCTTAAGCTCACGCACCAACTCGGCATTCTCGAAATCGGCAGCCGTCAATTCATCATCCAGCAGCTCAGTCAGACTGACGAGAAGGGCAATCGGATCACGGATATCATGCGCCATAATCGTGAACAGCTTGTCTTTGAATGCATTAAGCTCGGACAACTGCCGGGCATTCTCGCGCAGCCGGGCCTCACTTTCCTTGATCTCCGTAATATCATTGAACATTAGAATCCGGCCAATTAGAATCCGGCCCGAATCGTAGATGAGCGACACGCTGCAGTTATAGTACATGTTGCGGTTGTCTTGAAATCGCTGAAAAGGGAACCGCTCTTCCCCCTCCCCTGCCGCCCGAATACGTTCAAGCAGTTCAGGGCTATTCCCCAACACTTTCTCCATCTCGACCGGATAATGCTTCGTCGATCCCAGCTCCGGGAGTACTTCTATCGCAGCACTGTTGTAACTGACAATTCGATCATCATAATCCAGCAGTACTACCCCGTCCCTGATCGTCTCGAACACCTTGGCGAGGGCAAGCGGCGTTAATCGCAGTAAATTGAACCGCAGGATACCCCACACGAAAGCCACACCCGAAATAGCAAATCCGAAGGGTGTCAGGTCAACATTCGTGCCATACCAAAAGAACGTATTAAGCAGAAATGGAGCCACAGCGCCAAGCAGCAGAACAACAATCTGCTTCCGTACCATCGGCAAAGCCTTCCAGTACATGGGGATAAACAGCGAAATACCGCATAGTACAACGGAATAATTATAGACAGTATGCACCTTATACCAGGGTCCCTTGACCGTAGTGTAGAGGGGGATGGAAGACTCTGTATTCAGAATATAACGCTCATACACCAGGTGATGCCAATCATTGGTGAGATGAAGGATAAAGACTGTCATGGGGATAGCGAACAGGATCAGTGCAAGTACTTTGCGATAACGAAATCCCGTCCCTGTGAATTGGAGAGCTAGAAAGAACCAGAGCGTCGAAATGAACGGAATACCTAAATATTCGATTTGAAGCGACAGCTTCACTTGCTCCAAAGTTCGGCTCAACACCTCAAATCCGTACCCCAGCGAATAGAACGCCGCCGACAACATAATCAGAATCATCGTTTTGGCAACAGGTAGATGGCGTTTCTGGTAAGACAGGAAAGAGACGAACAGCATAAGTCCTGTTGCGAAAAAAAGTGTGACCGACATCCATAATCTTGTGTCCACAGCTGCGTCTCCCTTATATCAAATAATTGCAATCTACACATAGAACAGGAGCATTATCCTCCCCGTTTGTTCCATTATAAACGCAAGGAGAAGAGCCGCGTAATCCCTCTTTTATTTTCAAAAGACCGACCCGTAACCGGATCGGCCTCCCTGAAAACTTTTGCAACAAACGTTATTTACTCAGTTCATATACGATTTTGGTAACCTTGGAGATCAGCGTGTAATATCTGCTGAAATCGGCGATATACGCGCCTCCGGCTTTTTTGAGCATAGCCAGAATAATCATCGCACCGATCACACCACGATAGGCATCCCACACAGTATCCGTAGCATCCAGCACATTGAATCCGGATAAGAACAATACTTTCAGCGCGATCTCCGGTTCATATACACCGTCATTTTTTAGCTGGTCCGTGATTTTGGAAAGACTGATGTTGGCATGGCGCAAGGCTGAAGCGGTAACAATCAGTGCGATCTCATTGTTGTTCAGCAGCTTGCGTTCCGCGGAGTTCAGCCCATCATAATAGGCTTGTCTCTCACGGGTCGAGACTTCTTTGATAATCTGGAACGTATACTTCAAGTTGTTGCCATTCGCTATCTGAAGCGCCGTCACCAAATCCGTGAGCGTGATCAGATTCGATTCCAGCATAGCCTTGGCAATTTCCTTGAGCGTCCAGCCTGCGATCTCCTGAAGATACATTGGAACCCAGCCAGGACGGCAGCCTGCGGCAAGCAGCGCAGCTGCCACCTCCTTGATGGTCTTAAATCCGCCATCGTATAGCGATTTGGCAATCTTATAGTAGCCCATATTCAGGTTCTTGGAGAGCAGCTTTGCCAGATCGTCTGCCGACATGCCCGTTGCCTTCAGGATGGCAATGGTATTATCGGACCCGACATTTCTGTACCTAATATATTCAACAGGTGTATAGCCGTTGCGGATCAGCCAGTGAAGCTGATCATCCGACGAGCGGTTACTCAGGAAGCTTAAGGCTTCCACCGCCGACAATCCCAGTTTTCTCAGAATCGCAGCAATATCATCGCCTCGTTGGCCTACCGCATCTAGGCCGCCCATGACAGCCTGGGTGCCATATCCTTGTTCACGCATGGCGAGTGCAATATCCGTCATGGCAGCATTAGGCAATCCTGCTTTTACAATGTTAATGACCTTGTATGGCAGCAGATTCCACTTTCTTAGGTACTGCACAATGGCCGCCGGGGTATCCACACCAAGCTGAACCAATTGCTTACCTTGTTCTTCCTCAGTACCTGCATTCTTGCGGGAATCGTTGTAATAATTGTACCGCATCTTCAGCACGCTGGCGTTGTCATAGCCCAGCGCCAACAGTGTATTGACCAAGTAGCTCGATGGGGCTGGCTCCAGCAGTCCCCGGATATCCAGCTCTGCGGCAACGTCGTTCGCGTTAGCTCCCCGCTCCTTCATCCGTTTCAGATAAGCGAATAAAGGATCTCTTCCGAACACCTCACGGACGGCTGCACGGAGACGTTCTGCTGACATCACTGTCGTAGACACTGTGTCCGTTACCCCCAGCTCATCCAGGTTGAAGAGCACCTTCAACGCCAGCACAATATCCGTATCCTTGAACTTGCCTTTCATAAAGCTGGCGACACTGCCCGGAGACGAGGCGCTGCCTGCCGGAAGAATCTTCGCCAGATACCCGACATTTGCATCATTATAGTAAACCTTGAATACGGCAAGCCCCAGTTCCGGACCTTTGTAGGATGGAGCAAGCATTTCCGTCGCCTGATCAGCCCCCATGTTGTAGGCATCCTTCAAATATTGAAGGATATCCTGAACTGGAGCGTTCTGCTTGATCAAGAAAGCTGTGGCACCCTCGGCCGTCGTGATCCCATAGAGATCAAGCACATCCTGCAGGGTACCTGACGATGTGTTAACTGCGTCATAGACCTGCTCTACCGCCGATTGGACCGCCGTTGCCGAATACAGACCCAGTGCCGTCAGAATAGTCTTTGCCTCTGATCGCGTCTTGCTGTAACTCTTCTTCAGCATCTCGGTAATATACGTCAACCGATAGCCGCCATTACTCAGCTCGAGAGCGGCAGCATCCGCACTCGTGAACAGCCCCGCTGTCTTAAAAGCGTTCATTAAGCCTGCATCATACGTTGAACCATAGACGGTATTTAGACTGTTCAGGATCGCTGTCGCTGAGAACGATCCATTCGTAATGAGCAATCCGGCCGTTTCCACAGACGATTTTCCATAGTGCTTCTTGAACATGTCTGCAATCTCAACCAGGGAAAAGCCAGCTGCCCACAGATAAGTAACCGCCGCCTTCTCCTCCGTAATCTCAGCTTCCTGCAGTACCTTTTGCGGTGAACGGCCTACAGCTTCCTGCGAATCCTCCCCGTAGACATGAAGAACCGTCCATTCTATAACATTCCCATCTTCAAAATGAAGAGCCATCAGTGCTTCTATCGTAGCCTTGGACGTGTTCCCGTAATAATTTTTGGACACTTCGATTACATCCTGCAGAGTGTAACCCATGGTACGCAGGTAAGGTGCAGCCTCAGCAATCGAGGGAATACCGCTCGCTTTCAGCAGCTCATCCAGACTTTGCTGAACCGGCTTGCCGTATTCCTGCGCAACTATAGATAGAATGTCCGCTGCCGGATAATGCTGTGTTTGCATTAACGTATACGTCGTTTCGCCAGCCATTAACTTATAGTAGGTTTTGGCTGCCAGGACGAGATCGGTCAACGTGAATCCGGCTTGCTGCAATTTCGGCAGGGCATCAGGGAATACGCTAATTCCCAGTGAGCTTAGTGACTCCAGCTTCGTCTGCTCCAGTGACTGATTGTATATCTTAGCTACAGCCCCCTCAATTTCAGGCCGGTCATACGAGCCCTCTGTCATCAATGCAGCGATGGTCTCTCCTGGCGTCAGGTTATAATGCTCCTTGCCCACACGGACAATGCCCTCCAGGTCATAGCGCATCTTCTGCAAGAACGGCACCGCAGCGTCAAGTGTGTTCATACCGCCTGCCTTCAGTGAATCCGCGATGTTAGACTGCTGTGTGCTTCCATAAATATCGGATACACCCGCCACTACATCGCCTTGACGGTACAGCATAGAATTCAGATGGGCCTGCAAGGCTCCGCCTGCCGATAAACCATACGCCTTAGCCAGCTTGATGCTGGTAGCCAGACTGAAATGGTTCTGGAATACGAAGGAGATGGCTTCTGCAAAAGAAGTAACTCCCTGCTCTTGAAGCAGACTATAAAGGGCCGTCTCCACAGGCAGATTATAGGCAGTAGCAACCGCTGTGATCAGGGCATTCTTATCGCCTACCGGCTTTTTCAGAAAACCTGCCGCCGTTTGGCCCGCGGTTAGTCCGAATTTCTCTTTGACCACGACGGAGATTTCTTTGATGCCAAAGCCTGCGTTGCGCAAATAATCTATCGCTTCGTCGGCATTGCTGATGCCTTGCGCCTGCAAGGTTTCAAATACTGTCGTCTCCAGGGTTTGACCATAGACACTGGCCATACCTGTCAGGATAATGTTCTGGCTGTTAGGATAAGCTGCAACGAGCAGTTGTGTCGCTTTTCCAGCCTCCAGTCCGTAATAGTCCTTCAAGGCGCGGGCAATGTCACCCAGCTTGTATCCGCCTTTTTGCAAGAAACTAATTCCTTCAGCAGGCGATTCAATCGCGGAAGCTTTAAGAATCTGTGCGATGGTAACCTGCTGCTGTCCATACAGCTTTTGCAGCAAAGCAATCGTCGCTTGCAGGTTGTTGCGGTTAGAAGAATGAACAATCAGCCCCTTCATGACCTCCTCCTGGCTAAAGCCGCCCTGGACAAGGGCGGGACCCACCATCTCGGAATCCCAATACGTGCGGTAGCGTGCAGCCAGGGTATTAATCACGGATGTGGCCGTTGCCCCTTGCGACCGGAGTGTCTGAATCCATAACGTGATGGGATCACTCCCGTATGCCCAGGCCAACGCCCAGCCGATGATCTCCTGGTCTTCTTGTGTATGCTGAAGCAACACCGACATGGCTGCGCTGGAATCCAGACCATAGGCCTCACGCAGAACAAGCGCTCTGTCCTTCAGAGGATAAGGAGCCAGCCGCTCCACAACCTGCTCCATCGGTAGTCCCGTACTCTTCAGATAAGCGGTGACGTCGCTTGCAGCAATACCATAACTGCTGAAAGCCATAATCCACTCACTCCAGCCCTTGCTGTCGAAGGCAGCTGCCACTTCTTCGAAGGCGTACCCCGCATTCTTCAATGCCGATAGCAGATACGGCATCCCTTTAGCTCTAATCCCTTGCGTGGAGTAGAAATTAATCGTGCCTTCGATGATAAGGTCCAGCGTGTACAGCTTGGACATACTCATGGCTACAGTGATATCGGGCAGCGTAGCTTTGGAGAACAAATACTGAACGTCCTTGACTACAGTAGCAACGGAGCATGCACAGCCAAATCTGGCGAACGCGCTAGTCCGCTCCAGCTCCACCCATTGTTCCAGGGTTACACCCATCTGACTGATTAGAGCTTTGCCGATCGCGTACTTGTCCCACATTTGTACGTTACTCATCGCTGTGGCGACGGTCTCCACATCCAGCTTGACCTGTAAATCCCCGGCGAATACCGACCGGATGGCCGCCAAGACATCGGCTGCCTCATAACGGCTTGTATAATCATTGAAGAAAAGCTTCATGGCATCGTCCAGGGTGAACGCTTCTCCTGCCTGGATCAGGGCATCATGAATGCTTTGCAGTGATTTGGTCGCTGTCTGCCCGGCAAGCCGGAGCTGCCGGAACACTTCATAACGATTGCCCGAATACACATGTCTGAGATAATAATCAGTCAGACTAACGTGATCGTAGCCTGCCGCGAGCAAATATTTCATCGTTGCATTGCGCGCATTTGGGTATAAAATGCCCAGCGCAGTACCGATGTCTGCTCCGAACTCTTCCCGCAGCAGAGCGGCTCTTGCCGAGAGATCAAAGCCGCTGGAAGCGAACTGAGCCATAACGTCATTCAGACTTACACCTGCGGCTACCCACAGGTCGTTGACGATGCCTGCAATTTCTTTTACACCATAATTCTTGCGTACCAGTGCGCTGATCATGACCCCGGCCCCGTCACCGGTCGATTGAACCGCCTCCGCAACCGTTCTTGGAGCGATCTTCGCATTCAGCAGCGCAACTGCGCCCTCTGGCTGCGGATATTTTTTTCTAAGCATCGAATACAGATACGGCACGGAGAAGCCTGCGCCCAGGAAGGCCTGAATCGCTTCTTCTGCACTTGCAAAATTGTAGAATTCCGCAATCGCACCCGCGACCTCATGATCGGGATATCCGCTTTGGGACAGCCATGTGGCCGCCGTAATGGCATCCGCACCATACAGGTCTTTAATAAGAGAAGCCGTATCTCTTGCCGTTTGCTGACCTTCTTGAAGGGCTTGCACCGTATCAAATGAGCTTAACCCGTAGGCCGCTTGAACGGCACCAGCGATCTCCTTCTTGTCATAACGGGCCAATTGCAGCAATGCAGCAGTCCCGCCGCTTGTCTCGCTATAATGCGTCCGAAGAATACTTGCGGTTTGCGCTGCCGGCACCTTGTAATACTTCAGGTAGCCGGTCAGATCCTTGCTGGAATAACCAAATTTCCGCAGCGCAGGGCCAAGTGTATCTGTTGTATAGCCCGCTGCAATTAATTCGCCAATGAGTTCGGAACCAAAAGCGCTATCGGATCTTCTTATCGAATCATAGGCTTCGAATATGGTTATGGCGTCAGCATCCAGCTTATAGAGAATCGGAGCAAGATCACTGCGACTCAGCATATATTCCGTAACAAGCGTTTTGTAAATATTCGCAGTCTTAAAGCCCCCGTTACTAAGCAGCTGTGCAGTCTCCAGCGCGGTCTTACCGTATTGCTCATGCAGTACCCTCGCCGGATAGGCCGCATCATTCTTATACGCATAGCTGGTAACCAAGCCTTGAATGGTCGCTACATTCGTCACCGGCATGTCGTTAAACGTCGGCAAATACGTCTGATTGACCGCTTTTACTCTATTCACGCCGGTATATGCCACCCAGGCGGTTGAAGTAGAGCCTATTCCACGGCCCGAAGCATTCCAGGTTAAAATAATCTGCGTCTTGTCATTCCCAAGCGCAGCATTCACCAGGCTTTGCCACTGCCCGTCAATCTTTACGGAGAAGGACGAACTGGCAATGACGCTTTCCAGCAGCTTATCGAAGGTAAGGATAACCTGAGTACCGCTTTCGTTAGACACGGCATTGAGCAGTTGTGGCGGTGAGCTGATGTTGTTCACCACTAGCTCATTTTCAAATTCATAACCGGCTTTGCTAAGCTTGAGCTTGAATTCTTTATTGTAGGCCAGGTTGGCCTTCACCTGATAGGTTTGACCGTAATCTGCCGTACTTGCCGAGCTAATCGTAACCTTGGTCCCGGCGTCGAGCAGGGTCAGGCCAAGCTCCGGTACCGGAATATTCAAGCTAAGGGTAAAACCATTCTCGTTGACGCCGATCAACTTGGCTGTCACCTGATAGGCGACGTAGACACTGATCGCTGGCCCGAAGTCGTAGCCTTGTTTCTTCAAGCGCAGGGAGTACGTATTGCCTTCCGCAAGTGCCGCTTGAACGGTATAGGTTCCCGCCGTTTCGCCGGCAGCGACACCTGTTACAGCTACGGGATCACCCCCTGCGGACAGGATTTCAACATCCGCTGCCTGGAGATCAAGTTTTCCCTGACCCAGCAATAACGTGATTCCGCTTGCGGCCGATTTCGTCACTTTAGCGCTGACCGCAACCGGCACAATAACTTCAACCGGACCTTTCGTCGGGTGCGCTGGATCGTTAATGGACAGGATGTAAGTCTGTCCAACCACTAGCGGCACGCGTACGGTATACGTCCTGCCTGCCTTCGCGGTGTTTTGGTTCGGATCATAGAACCTGCTGCTATCCAGCTTGATCAGCTGGTGATCCGCCCCGGTCAAATACACCTTCGTGTAACTCAGATTCGGAACCGCCACGCTAAGATTCAAATTGAATCCTGCGGTCGTAATATCCGAAGCGGACAAGACCGGCATTTCCCTGACATCCAGTTGAACTGGCGGACCAAAATCATAGCCTTGCGCGGTAACGGACAACGTGTACACCGTTCCTTCTGTCAGCTTGGCTACTGCCTCATAGGTCAAGCCTCCGTCCGTGGTTACCAGAGAATCAATGATCACAGACTCTCCTGTGCTGTCCTTCAACATTACATTGCTTGTCTTCAGATCTGGAACGGCCGTCTGCAAACTTAACACAAATCCGTTCCCGGACAGCGCCGTCACCGATTTCGTAACACGTTTCAGCACGGTAAACGGCAATCCTATTCCGAAATCATAGCCGTTCTTCGTCATCTTCACACTGTACGTGCCGCCATATTGCAGGGCCGCACGAACGGTATAGGTCAGGCCTCCATCCATCGTTGTCGCAGTAATGACAGAGACGGTCTGCCCCTCTGCATCGGCCAATCGGAAATTCCCTCCGCTGAGGCCGGGAACCGCCCGGTTGAGCCTGACCGTCAGTCCCTCACTATGGATATTCTCGGTCGTTAGTTCGATCGGTACCGGCATCGTCAAGACAAGCGGAGCGTCCAGTGTATAACCCGCTGCCAGCTTCACCGAATAGCTGTCTCCTGCCATCAGCGCCGCAGACAAGGTGTAACCTGATCCACCGTTTAACGCTTTGACGGACGTAAGCGGTACGGTCTGACCACCGGCATTCTGAAGGATGAAGCTGCTGGCCTGGAGGCCTCCGACAGCAGGGGTGAGCAGAATCGTAAATTCTTTGTCCCCGATGTCTCCAACCTCACCCTTGATGACGCTCGGAAGCACAGCAGAAACCGCATCACCAAAATCATAACCATTCTTGGCTAGCGCAATCGTATACGTCTTGCCCCCAATGAAGGAGGACTTGACGCGGTAAGTAGCGCCGCCATCCTCCGTTACTACGGACGCGGCAGTCAAGGCTTGCCCGGTGCTGTCCTTCAACGTGAAGTCACTTGCTGTCAAGCCCGGCACCGCCGGATTCAGACCGATGTCGACATACGAAGCTCCCGTGTTCAGCACGGTGGAGCTTACGATCACCGGCACCTCAACGACGACCGGCTTGCCGAAGTCGTAACCGTCCTTGACCGGAAGAACCGTATATTGCGCCGTGCCGCGGAAGTCATACTCCACTTTATACGTGTTGCCCCCGTCCTCTGTGGACACCTTCGAGGCAGTGGCAACTGGAATACCATCCCGCTGCAGCTTGAATTCGCTTGGCAGCATATCCGGCACCGCATGATCGAACCGGAGCATAAAGGCATGGTTGTTCCCTCTTTCCATTCCCTCAAACGTGGCCGCGACTGGCTGCACCAGTAATGGAATGCTGGCTCCGAAATCATATTCCGGCTTGTTCAGCCCCAGTGAATAGTGCACGCCTGCCTTGAGAGTCGCCCCAATCTCATAAGTCAGTCCGGCATTGCGGCTGACGATAGAATCTATAGTGACTTCCCCGCCCTGATCGTCAACCAGAACAACTTCGGGTCCTCCCAGATTGAGTGCTGAGGACATGTGCAGCTTGAACCCCTTCAAGGACAGTCCATCAACGGTGGCCGTGCGGGAGTTCAACTTAATCTTGTCTAGCTTGCCAAAAGCATACGGAGCTTTGTCGGCAATGGTCACTTGATAAGTTTTGCCGCCGGAGAGCGGTACACTGACATTGTAGTAGTCCACAGCCGCACTCACAGGCTGGAGGGATTGCACCGTCACCGTATTTCCTGCCTCGTCGGTGACTGTAATGTCAGTCGCACTGAGATTCGGCACGAACGGGACCAATGCCAGTCTGAAGCCCTTTGTGGAAGCAGCATGAATGATGCCATCGACCCACAGCTTGAACCCGATAGACAGCGGTGCTCCGAATACATAACCTGGATAAACCGTCTGGAGCGTGTACAGTTCTGCCGGATTAAATTCGCCTTCGATGCTGTAGAATCCGCTGCCGGGATTGCTTACTCTTATGGCAATCTTTTTCCCTTTGCTGTCAAACAGCGAGAAATGATCTGTGGTCAGACCTGGCAGGCTTGGAGTGACAGACACAATGATTTTATTCACTGCTGTGCTCACAAGACCGACCTTGGCAGTGACCGGTATATCAAAGGCTACAGGAGCCTCCAGTTTAAACTCATCTCTGGCCAAATCGAGGGTGTAGCCTTTGCCTGGCAAAACAGTATCCAGCGCAGCCAGATAGCTTAAGCCTTGATCCGTAGTCTTCAAAGAAGACAATACCTGGATCACATTCCCCTGCGGATCACGCAGAATGACCTGCTGCGGCGTCAAGCCAGGGACGCTGGAGCTGAACTGAAGCTTGAAGCCGGAGGCTGTTACGCTGCTAATGGTTGCCTTGACCGTTCTGACAATCGTAAATGGCACTGGGTCATTGATTTGGTACAGTAGATCCGACTTGTACTGAACGGTATAATGCCTGCCGCTCTCCAGCGTACCCTGAAGCAGGTAGGTAGCTCCTGCGTCGTCTGTAGCTGCCGAAGTCAGTGCCAGAGTCTCACCAGCATCGCTTTTCACGATAAAATGTTTCTTGTCCAGCCCTGGAATAGGTGTATCCAGTCTGAGCTTCAATCCCGAAACATTCGCCTCGCTAACGGTAAGTACCGGCGGAGTGATAAACGTCACCGGGTTCATCGAGAATTCATCCTTGTTCAGCTTGATCTGATAGGCTGTACCCGGTTGAATCCGGCTCGGCACATAGAGCTGATAGGTCGCGCCGCCGTCAGCCGATTCGAACAGGTTAGGATAATATACAGTGCCGGCTTCATCCGTGATCGACAAGCCCAAGTAATTCTCGATCTCCGGGAAAGCTGGTGTGAACTTCAAGGTCAGATGTCCGTCACTCGTTACGTCTGCCACACTGGCCGAGATGAATCGGTTGACGTGGAACGTGACGGGTGAATCAAAGACGATAAAATCCTTGTTCAGCGTCATCGTATAGTCCGCGTTGTTAGCGAGAGCTACACGCACATGATAGGTTGCACCGTTATCGGCTGTCGATAGGGTTAGTCCGCTAACCTTGTTATTCTGCGCGTCTTTGATGCTGATATGGGACGGAAGCAGGCCGGGCACGGGATTCTCAAATGAGAGATCAAAGCCCGCATTCGTGATATTGGATACCTTCGTTGCCCCCGCGTGAATCGTTTCCGCTACCTGAAAATCAACCCCGGCTGCCGGCAAATGGCCGGTTAGCTTCAGATTATATTTTCCACCCGGCAAATTGGCCGCCAGCTGATAATTGCTGCCTTGGTCCGCTGTCAATGCAGACTGGATGGCTACAGGATCACCCGTAACCGTATTGACAAGCACAAAGTTGCTCGCACTCAGACCATCCAGCGCATAATTCAGCTTCACGTTAACTCCGCTACTAGCAATCTGGTTCACCGAGACTGTCGCAAGCACGGGAACCTTGACTGTGAAAATATTGCTGTCCATCTCCGCATCCACTGTCAATTGATAGGTGTCCGGCTGCAAATTAGCAGATATCCGGTAGCTGGAGCCTTCGTCTTCCATAACGACTGATTGGATAGCCACCGGAGTGCCGTCCGACTTCGTCAGCTTAAATCCAAACTCCTTATTGATCACAACAGGAGGAACCAGTACTAATCTAAACCCTGTATAAGAAGGCTCAATAATCTTATTCTGGGCGAATACCCAAATCGTTTTCGGAGCCCCGAAGTCATATCCGCTTACTTTTACCGAGACGGTATAGCTCTGCCCCCCTGATCCGGCAAAAGTAACAATGTACATCCGTTGACCGCTGTCCCACGCCACATTGGTAATGGCTACCTCATTGCCTGCGGCATCTTTCGCAAAGAAATTATCCTTGGTCAGGCCTGGCACAGCCGGGTTAAGACCCGCCATGAACTGAGTCGGCTGCCGTCCGGCGTTCCAGACGTTCAGGGTAGCACTGACTAGTGTCGCCGGTTCACCGAAGCTGTACCCCGCAGCGGTAACTGCAAGTACAAAAGGGCCACCCGAGTTGAGCCGTGACGTTTGCAACAAATAACTTTTGCCATGATCGTCGCTTGTAACCGAGTCTAGAGCGATGGGATTGCCGCTTCCGTCCTTCAGCTTAAAAGCAGCAACGGTTAAACCCGGCACCGGCAAGGCGAAATGAACCTTAAGTCCGATATAGCTGCCGGGAAACCCCTCATAGGTGGTGTGCTTGTTGATCTCCACGATCGCAGGCACACTGACTGTTCCTTCGAAGTACCACGCATCTTCTGTATCCAGGCGGTAGTGATACACCCCTTCTGTGGACAGATCTCCCGATACGACCGCCGACTTGCCGTCAGCACTGAACTGAATACCGTCAACCTGGACAGACCGGCCACTGTTATCCTCCAGCTTAAGGTCACCGGCAGTAAGACCGGAAATAGGGTTCTGAAACACAATCTCAAAGCCGCTGTGCGTAACCCAGCCAACCGAAGACGGCAATTTCTCCGCCTCCACTTTCAGGACAACAGGCTCTGTAAAGGCGTATCCTTCCTTGTCCAGTGAGAGGGTATACGTGTCGGCCTTATCCAGCGTGGACCACACCTCGTATTCCTTACCGACAACCACCGCGCTGAGCATATCTATGCTTACACTCTCTTTGCGCCCGTTCTTCAGAACGAAGTTCAATGCATCCAATTCCGGCAACGTCTTGTCCATCGTCAGGAGAAAGCCATAGGGTCTGACGTTCTTCGCCAAAGGCGTTACCGTCGTCGTCTCCTCGCCAGGCACGGCAAACGCCAACGCCGCTCCGAAGCTGTAGCCGCTCTTCTCGATGAGAAGTCCGTAAGTTTCTCCCTTCGTCAATGCGGCAGCCACCGTATAGGAAATGCCGTCGTCGGAACTTGTCGCTCCGCTGATTGCAACGGGTTGATTGGCCTTATTCAAAAGGATAAAGCTCGAACCGTCCAATCCAGCCACCGCTGGGCTGAACGATACTTTAAAGCCATCTTCACTGATTCCGTATACCTCGGCAGTTACAGAAATCATTCCGGGATCTGTAACTGGCACGAAAATCGTTGCCGCTGGGCCAAAGCTATAACCTGGCTTCGTAACCATCAATGAATACGTAACGCCCTCTTCCAAGGAGACAGTGACGTCATAAGAGATACCTTCGCTGTTCGGCGTGACTTCTCCAATCGTGACTCTCCCGCCGTTGCCAGTACGTATGAGTGAGAAATTAGAGTTCTGCAAGCCGATAACGGGCTTGTCGAACAATACCCTAAAGCCTGTGGTGCTAATATTCTGTACCATCTTCGTGACTGCAATATCTTGTGGCGGTGTGACCGGTACACTGAAGGTTACCGGAGCCCCGAAGTCGTACCCTGGCTTAGCCAGTGCAACGGAATAAATCTCGCCTTCGTTTAAGTTAGCGGTCACCCGGTAGGAGCTTCCTCCGGTTAACGAACCCACGAACCCGACTTCCAGGACACGGCCCTTAGGATCTTTAAGCGAGAAATCCGCAGCTGTAAGATTCGTAATGGGAGTGCTGAAATTAAGCCGGAAACCTGTTGTGGCTGGAACAGTCACCGTTACTTCCACCGTTGTGTTGGATGGCGGAGTCGGGGTTGGCGGAGTTGTTCCTCCACCTCCACCTCCACCGCCGCCGCCACTTCCACCACCGTTACCACCAGCAACGGCACCCGGCAAAGGTGTAGAGGAGGATTTTCCACGCTCCGTTGTTTCCACGCTGCCCGGCTTGGTCTCGAAGGTAACATTCGGCGCATCCACCAGCGCTTTGAGAATCTCTCCCTCACCTTTAACACTGGCTGTGCCGTGGAATTCGATGTGGTCTACCCTTACGCCTTTGTTCAAGATAATCGTTGAGGATTGTACACCCTCGTTAACGATGATGCGACTAGTCGTTCCTGAGTTGATGGTCAGCTTCACATTGCTCTTGACCTCAACTAGAGTGAAATTCCCGGATAGCGTAACTTCTCCGGTGGCAGAAATCGTAATGCCCTCTATACCGCTGCTGGACGGTGCCACGTTCGACTCGACACTGGCATCCGACTGAACATCCATCTGCGAGATAACTGTCGTTCCGCCGACAACCACCCGAATCCGGCCATCCACCCTATTAACCACAACGGTCTGGAGCTGAGAATCATCAATATGTACGCTATGTTCCCCGCCGCCATTGATTGAGGTCTTCCCCAACACGGTCACATGATCAAGGTAGACATCGCCTTCCCCGACTTTTTGACCGATCACCAGGTTTCCTTTGACCACCAAATTACGCAATGTAGTGCCCGGCGCGTTGACGGTAAGATCCCCGGCGACCGTAAATGTGCCTGTAGCCGGCCCATAAGTACCTCCTGATTCCAGCGTCTTGGCCGCTGGAATCACACCCCCATCGGCACTAGTCGCCGATGGTTTCATCACGCGGTCCAGCAGCACTACAGCTTCGGCCCGCGTAAGCGGCTTGCCCGGACCAACGGTTTGATCCGGGAAGCCCTTGATGTAGCCCGCCGCCAGCAGGGCGGCTAGCGGATCGCGGCCATAGGCAGGCACACTGCCTTTGTCCTTGAACGCCTCCAGCGGGTTCTCTCCCTCCTTGAGGAGGAGAGGAACAAGCTTCGCGACCATCACCGCGGCTTCCACGCGGGACAGAGATTTACCCGGCTGAAAGGTCCCGTCAGGGAACCCCTTCAAATAGCCAGCCTGCACAGCTGCGCTGACCTGAGATGCAAACCAGGCATCGGCTGGCACATCCTTGAAGGTCACATCGCTTGTTCCTTTATAAGCAAACAAGCGATTCACCAGTGTGACGAATTCTACACGTGTGATGATCCCATTCGGACGAAAGGTGCCATCCTCAAAGCCTTTAATGAGTCCTTGATCCACCCATTCACTGAGTGGCTGCTGCGCCCAATGGCCCGCGATATCCGTCGGGATTGAAGCCACGGTTCCTGCCGCCTCAGCTTTGTTGCCGAGGCCAAGGACAGGCTCCAGCATCCCCGTGAGCATACTTACAATCAAAAGCCAATTGAACACAATGATCTTCCATTTTCTCGCAAAATGCTGTCCCAAAATGATTTCCCCCTTCATAAAACGATCCTTGCCCTACTGCATGTATTGGGCTTGCCCGGTTTTCTTGTTCATAGATGGAATTCATAGCTTCCATATATAAGTCTATAGAGGGTGAATAAAAGAATAATGAAAAATTTAGATAAAAAAGAGACAAAAACCGCGTAGCATCAAGCTTTCACGTTTTTTGTCGAATGGGATAATTATTTTCAGGAATAATGATTAAGGTCTAACTTTCAAAATGATCCCTCTTAGTTTATTATTAATTACAAAATCATGTATATTTCATTGTTTGTAAAGTATATCAATTCATCTTAGGAAGTGTTGTATGAATAGTAGACTACAGTCTGACTGTGAACATTGTTTTGGGTTATGTTGTGTCGCTTTGCCGTATGCCAAATCAGCAGATTTTGCTTTTGATAAAGATAGCGGAGTGCCTTGTCGCAACATGTCTTCAGATCACCATTGCAGCATACATGAACATCTGAGAGATAAAGGGTTTAATGGGTGTGTTGCATATGAATGCTTTGGCGCAGGACAACAGGTCTCTCAAGAAATCTTTAAAGGAAGGAATTGGAGAGAGAACCCGGAGTTATCGAAGACAATGTTTGCAGTATTTCCTATCGTCCAACAATTGCATGAGATGCTTTTCTACTTAAATCAAGCGCTAGAACTAGAAGAAACTCACTCTATCCGCAATGAATTGCAAGGCGCTTTTGATACCCTTGTATCTCTATCTAATCTGGGTCCCCAAGATATTCTCAAAGTAGATGTGACAGCCCATCGAGAAACCATAAATCAGTTATTACTTGCAACCAGTGAATTCGTTCGAAAAGATTACATTCAAAATCATAAGAAAAACAAGCTGCGCAGGGATTTTTTAGGTGCAAATTTAAGAGGGGCTAACCTACGAGGGTCGAATTTTAGAGGGGCATTGCTAATCGCAGCTAATTTGCGGGACGCTGACCTGCGGAAGGTAGACTTCATTGGTGCAGACTTAAGAGATGCGGAATTATCAGGCGCCAATCTTACGGGAAGTATTTTTCTGACACAAGCTCAAGTTAACTCGGCAAAAGGGAATCCAGATACCCGACTACCTCATTATTTAAACGTTCCTGCTCATTGGTTATCTTCTTAATGAAAATCAAAATAGCCTCCGCCTATCGGCGTGAGCATAAGATATCCTCCCTTTGTCTGCACTGTCTTCATCTAAAGTTCAACTTCTTATTATCATATATTCTGATAACTTTATCTTGAAATAGCTGTAGCTTGGCTTCAAAGCTATCCCTATTACGCTCAAAATCCCTCGTCCATTGATACATCTTTTTTAACATCGTAAAATCCGATTTATAATGACATTTTTCTATACCGAGATTTTGCTTAACGAACCGAACGAATATCCTGATTCTGCGTTTCCATAGCGGGGTATCCAGAAATATAATGGTGTCTGCCATCTCATATAGACATTGATAGGATTCGCGATCCGTCCCTTCGAATATCCACTGTCCGTCTTGATCAATATCCATAATCACTTCAAGCTGCTGATCTGTTGTACGTTTAAATCGTCCCGCTGACGTCTGGTGATGAACAATAGAATCCAGCTCATACCAAGGAATATTCATTTTTTCAGATAATCGCTTGGCTAATGTTGTTTTACCACTCGCTACAATTCCAATGATAAAAACCTTTTTCATAGGATTTCCTGATCTCCTTATTCAGCCGGTTGGCGGTTTGGTAGGGTTGGTCGTTGTTATGATAACGCTACCAAATCCTGTTCGTAAGTTCAATGCCTGTTGCTCTAAAAAAAGCCAACAACGAAGCGTGCAGCGCTCCAGTTGTTGGCTTATAATGACACTATTTCTCTCTAATTGTCTGTCTTATTTAGACTGATCTAACATGTTCAGCAGGATGATTACTGCCTCTGCTCTTGTAGTTGGCACCTGTGGGTTGAAAGCATTAGTACCCGTACCCTTAACGATCCCGAGTTCCTTCAGTGCTTCCACTGCAGCTTTCGACCAAGCTGGAATGGTTTTGTCATCTGCGAAAGATGTCGCCCCATTCCCTGTAGTCGACAATTGGAGTGCCTTCGCAACCATTACTGCCACCTCAGCGCGTGTAACCTTGTCATTCGGACGGAAAGAACCATCCTCATAGCCATTAATAATACCCGCTTGTACCGCTTGAGCAACAGCACTTTGAGCCCAGGTTCCGATCTTCGCCGCATCCGTGAACGTCAGCTTCGCTCCTGCTTCTTGCGGCTTCAACGCATTCATCAGCATCACGGAGAATTCTACGCGTGTCACCGTATTCCCTGGTTTGAACGTTCCATCCGTATAACCGTTGACAATTCCCAAACCTACGGCCTGCTTGATCTTCGCCTCAGCCCAGTGCCCGGAGATATCTTTAAGAATGATCTCTGCTGGTGTTGGTACAGGCGTTGGTGTAGTATCCGCAACTGCATCCACTGCGAATACTGCATACTTCGTGAAGTGATCTACGTCTACCACGATGCGATTGTTGACAATCTTACCACCCTCGACTTTGACCCATTCTTTCTTAACTTCATCATAGTAGAATACGGCCACGGTCTGATTGTTCTTCAGACTTGTAGAATCGAAAGCAAACGACAGACTGACTTTCTTACTGAAGTTCTCCGAGAAATTCTTCAAGATTTCGAATACAGGACTGACCAGAACCTGCTGCGAGGTTAGAAGACCTTGTGTATTCGTTAATTTACTGATCGTAACGTTAAGTTCTCTTAAAGAAGCCCCAGCAGGGATCGAGAGCAGAACCTCATTGTTCAAGCTAACCTCGCCTGCTGCTCCGGAAGGCAATGTGAGCTTACCGTCAGTGTATTTTACGTTGGCTGGAGGTGCCGCAATATTGCCAGCGTTTTCGTTCCCGCCGCCGGTTCCATTGTTGCTACCGCTTCCGTTATCGCCACCGTTCCCTTTGTCACCACCGCTTCCGCCACCGCCGCCGTTCCCTTTATCGCCACCGTTTCCGTTGTCGCCGCCGCCATTACCACCATCTGGCGGTGTAGTTGAACTGGTTGCACGCGTCACCGTAACAAGATAGGTCTTGGTCGTGCCATCTTGTGCAGTAACCAGCACGGTGATCGTATTCGTCCCTTCATGAAGTACAAGGGCTTCGCTCGCTTCACCACTCGTAACAATAGCTACCGGACCGTTATTCACACTAACCGATACGGATGCATTTGCTGCTGCAACAGTTGGTGTAAGCTTCAAGTTCGATACAGATTGACCTACTTCTGCACTGTAGCTTACTTTGTCTGCTGCAAATGAAGGATTCAGCGTGCCCTCAGACAGCGTTAATCCGCTTAGATCTGCCTGACTGGATGCTGCTTCTCTCGCTACGATGACGGTATACGTCTTCGTTGCACCATTCTGAGCGTTAACAACCACCGTGATCATATTCGCTCCAACGTTCAACGCCAGCGCTTCACTGGCTTCACCACTCTTAACCACGCCAGCCGATTCGCCATTGACACTGACAGAAATCGCTGCGTTTCCATCCACTACAGCTGGTGTGACCTTCAAGCTAGATACGTCATAACCCACTGTCGCATTGTAGCTGGTTGTACTTGCTTCGAATTCCGGGCTGAGTGTACCCTGGGACAAGCTTAATCCTGACAAATCATTGTTGGCAGAAACCGACGGGAAGGCCGGTAATGGAGTCGCTACCCCTTTTGTTCTGCTCGTACCGTCGCCTAATCGGTTATTATCGGCAGCTCCCCATGCCCATAGCTTGCCATTGCTGGATACCGCAAAGCTGTCTTCGTTCCCTACAGCAATCGCACTAATATCGCTTAAATAGCTTGTACCCGTGCTATCCTTAACCTGCACCGGGAGGTTCATATTTTCCACAGCACCGTCGCCTAGTTGACCGTTCCAATTGCCTCCCCACGACCAAACGCTTCCATCACTTGTTAGTGCCAGCGTATGACGCGCTTTATCAGACTTTATCGACACAATATCCCTTAAATAATCTGTGCCTTCATGATCTCTTACTTGAACCGGAACACTTGTATTACTCTGAGTCCCATTGCCAAGCTCACCATTCCCATTGTATCCCCATGTCCAGACCGTTCCGTCATTTTTCAATGCCGAGCTGGAAAGCGTACCTACTGAGATCTTTGTGATACCGCGTAAAAGTCCCCCCTGGTTGTCTTTCACTTGTACTGGGAAATTTCTATTTGAAAACGCCGTACCATCGCCTAATTGGCCGTACCAATTGTATCCCCAAGCCCAAACTGTACCATCTCTCTTTAACGCCAAACTATGACTCGCTCCGGCCGCAACCGCAATAACATTGTCCAGACCTTGTAACTGTACCGGACTAATCTTGTTAATATACGTACCGTCTCCTAACTGACCATTCCCATTATATCCCCACGACCATACGGTTCCATCGTTCTTGACTGCCAGACTGTAATTACTGCCTGCTGAGATCTTTGTGAACCCGCCAACAGCAATCCCCTGAGTGTCTTTCACTTGCATGGGTACTGCGCTATTCACTGTCGTACTATTACCTAACTGGCCAGCCCAATTGGTTCCCCATCCCCATATTGTTCCGTCATTCATCAGTGCCAGACTGTAATTGTCACCGGCTGCAACTTCATAGACAGCCCCCGTCACAGATGTCTGTACCGCTGTGTCGCGCATCTCATTCGTGCCATCTCCTAATTGACCGATAGCATTATCGCCCCACGACCAGACCGTGCCATCCTTTGTGACTGCAAGACTGTGCTCAGACCCGCCTGCTACCGTGTAGACAGAGTCGGTCACTGTCGCTTGTACTGGGAGGTTTTTGCTAAATGTCATGCCGTCACCATGATATTCACTTGTCCCCCACGTCCAGACCGAACCATCTTGCTTCAATGCCAGGCTGCTTGTATTTCCTGCCGCAATCGAAGTCGCCCCTGTCAATCCCGTTAGTACTGCAACGTTACTTGATGTTCTTGTACCATTTCCTAGTTCTGCCTCATTATTGGATCCCCATGCCCAAACTGCACCATCATTTTCACTAAGCGCCAAGCTGTGATTATAGCCCGCTGAAATCTTGGTGATGCCGCTCAAAGCTATTCCCTCGCTGTCTTGAACCTGAACGGGGTTGCTCTTGTTATTTCCCTGTGTTCCGTCTCCTAGCTGACCACTCCAATTGGCTCCCCACGCCCAGACCGTTCCGTCACTTTTCAACGCCAAGCTGTGGTTCGCTCCTGCTGAAATCATCGTGATATCGTTAAAATCTGTCCCGTTGTTGCCTTGAACTTCAACAGGGGTGTTCTTGCTAATAACTGTTCCATCTCCTAGCTGACCATTCCAATTGGCTCCCCACGACCATACCGTTCCGTCACTTTTCAGTGCAAGGCTGTGGCTTTCTCCCGCTGAGATCATCGTAATGCCACTTAAAGGTATACCTTCGCCATCTACAACCTCTACCGGGTTGTTTCTATACTCCTCTGATGTACCGTCCCCTAGTTGACCATTCCAATTGGCTCCCCACGACCATACCGTTCCGTCACTTTTTAACGCCAGGCTGTGGCTCTGTCCCGCTGAGATCATCGTAATGTCTCTTAAAGGTATTCCTTCGCTGTCTTGGACCTGTACGGCGGAATTCTTATCATTCTCTGTGGTTACGCTAAACGAAAAGTCTAAGTCCCCCTCGTTATCCCCCCATGACCATACCGTTCCATCACTTTTAAGCGCCAGACTATAACTATTACCTGTAGCAATCTTAATAATGCCGCTTAGGGCTTCTCCACGGCTGTCTTGAACCTGTACGGGTGTAGTTCTATTTTCATATGTTCCGTCTCCTAGCTGACCATCCCCATTGTATCCCCACGACCATACTGTCCCGTCGCTCTTTAAGACCAAGCTGTGCCCATCTGATCTTGCAATATCCACAGCGTACGGCAATCCCGCAGCCGAAGCCGCTCCAGCCCACTGTAGTGGCATCATGGATACGACAATGGTGAAGCAAATGAATAATCTCATATAATTACTGAATCTTTTCAATCTGATCTCTCCCCTACTATGTGTTCATTGCTCTTTGTCAATAAAAGACACAATTTCGACTTTATTCAACAACGCTATCCCTACTATATCTTTATTCTTCCTGCAAAATAACTACCCGTTTGGGGGGGATTTTACGATAAAGCTTCATCTCTGTCGGTTTATTCCAACAAAAAAAGGAACCCGCCTCCTCATTCGGAGACAGATTCCTTTTACTGATAGCCTTAAAAACTATGGTTTCATATCATTCACACGAGTTCTTTAATTTGATGCAGCGCTTGTACCCGATTGTTGACGCCAAGTTTTCTGTATATATTTTTAATATGAAACTTTATCGTTTCCACGGTGACACTCAGGCTGCCGGCGATTTGCTTATTCGACAATCCTTTGGCTATCAATTGCAGTACCTTCGTTTCCTGCTCTGTCAGGAGGTCTTTAGAGGGTAGTTCCTCTTCCAGATTGACATTCATGGATTGCAGCAACTTCTTAACGTAAGACAAGGAAACGAGACTGTCGCTTTCAAGTGAATTCCCTTGCTGTATCTTCAAATAAGTAGTTAGCATTTCTGCCATGAGCGGTCCTTCATCCACAAAGCTACGGATGTATCCCTCTGGTTCAGCCAGGTGCAATGCAGTCTCCAGTTGAAAGAGAGCTGCCTCCGTTTGATCCGAGCTTTGAAGCATGACACTCTTCATAATAATTACCTTGATCTGATCGCGGAGCCTATCTTCTCTAACTAGTAAATGTTGCAATGCCTCCAAGAGCTGCAGCGCTTCATCCGTCCGTCCATCCATTGCAATGACCCTGGCCAAAGTAAGATATTCTGCGATCCGATTCATGGAGACCTCATCCGTAGGCGTTAACCCACATCTCTGTTCCCAGTCCAGTGCCTCTTCCAGCGAGCCTCGCTGAAGAGATAAACCGGCTTGCTCTGCTTCAATTCTTAACATAAATAAATCATAGTCAGGGGAACTGATCTGCCGCTTCAACTGGATGAGCAGTTCAGCGGCCCGCTGGGAATTTCCTTTGGCTTGTTGAATCCTGGAAGCACTAATGGCAATCTGAATCAACTTACGGGCGAACGGCTCCATATCCTTACGGCCTAGAACCTGATTTATGTACTCTTCCGCCTCATCCAAGCGATTCCATTCATACAGTAATTTACTGTACGAAGCATATAAGTAACCTACAAAGGGGTACTCTTTTTTATGGCCCCAGATTGAAATCCATTTTAATAGGAAGGCATCCGCTGCATGAAGATCGTTGATAAAGCTCAAATGATCATCGAACAATTCATACCCTTGATAGCGATTACGGCCCATCGTTTGAAAAAAGCTGCCCTCCGGTATATATTGTTCTACCAACTCGAAGTACGCCGAGGTTCGCTCCAGATCCTTGCGCAGATAAGCGGTCACCGAGCACCAAAAGTAGATATTGCCCATGATCTGCTTCCATTCACTCTCATCCATGCTGTCCCGCAGGGCTTGAAAGCGGCTCGTGGCTACCTCTACTCTTTTGAACGCTGCTTGCCATTCTCCAACACCCAATAATACGGATATATAGAAGAGTTCGATCATCGGTTTATCTGCAAAAGAGTCCTCTGGCAACACAGATACCCAGCGAATCAAGAATACACTCTTCGACTGTACCAGCGTATACAGGTTCTTCTCAATCAATCTCACGGCATCCTTGGCTTGCTTACCCTCTATGTAATGCTCGACGGCCTCTTCTTCAAATCCGTGATCTTCGAGCCACTTCGCCGCGCGAGTGTGCACTTCAATCCATTTGTCCGGCTGGGTGTTGAATAATATTTGCTGCAGAAAATCAGAAAGCAAATGATGATACCTGTACCAATTTCGTTGATCGTCTAACGCGATTACGAATAAATTCAGCTGCTCCAGTCTCTCCAGTTGCTTTTGACCATTCAGGTGGCCCGTTACGGCCTGGCACAAAGAAGCATTCATCCGACTCAAGATCGAAGTTTCCAATAGAAAAGACTGAATAGGCTCAGCAAGATGGTGAAAGACCTCTTCCAGCAAATAATCAGAAATATGATGCTGTTGACCGCTAAATTGCTGAATGGTCTTAGCAATATTATCACTACACTTGAGAGAGATCGCTGCGAGTTGTAAGCCGCTGATCCATCCCTCCGTCTGATCGTGCAACTCCGTTACCTGCTCTTTGGTCAGCATTAGTTCGGTTGTTTCCCGAAAAAAAGCAAGTCCCTCCTCCAGTTGAAACCGCAAATCCTGCATGAGCACCTGGTGCAGCTCCCCTTTGGCCAGTAGCCTGGCGGTAGAAATCATCAGATCGGTCCGACTGGCTATAAAGAGATGAATATGTGAAGGCAAATGCTCTATTAGATAGGTCAAGGACTGGTGAATCGAAGGCAGCTCAATAACATGATAATCATCTAAAATAATCACAAGCTCATGGGAAAGGTGATCTAGCTCATTTAATAACACTGACATTGCCGGCTCCAGTGTCCCCGCAGGTCCGTTGTTAATCACATTCCCGATCGCTTGCCCAAAACCAGGAATATTCTCCTGAATGGAGGCCAGAAAATATCTCCAGAACCGAATCCAGTCATTATCCTGCTTATCCAGTGAAACCCATGCAACCCTGTTGCTGCTTTGTTTTACCCACTCACTTAAAGCTGTCGTTTTTCCGTAACCCGCCTGTGCTGAAATATGCGTTAACTTGGCGTTCATTCCTTCATTAAGCTTACTTATCAGCCTTGAACGAGACACCAAAGTGTTACGCCCTTGAGGGATATGAATTTTTGTACTTACAATCAATATAAATTCCTCCGGCTCTTGTTGCGAATATATAGATAAGGAATCGACGCTGGTACGTAATACCTAATCGCCTAAAGTCAACGTAATATATCATATTATAACAGATCAAATAGTGTTTAAACATAAACTAGAGCTCTTGATATAGGAACTCCCTCTCATATAATGGATGTAATTGTCGCTTAGCGAAGACAGCAAAAAGCAGCCCTAAGTAGATTAGGACTGCTTTTCTTGTTCTATTATTATTATCGTGAACTAGTCTGTTCGGAACCGGCGTCTTTTCTTGTTCCATACCTTGATCCATAAACGCATTTCGTCATCCCGAAACAACCGAATGCCAACTAAATTTAAAGGTGTCCAAATTTCATTGAAATAATAATTAGGCATTGCTCTTTATCTTTACCTAAAATACTAGTGAGCTATACTAGGTAAATTATCCTATATTCTCCTCAGACACTTCCCTTCATTCCTCCTCGCTTTTTGTTAAGATTTATATTGCAACATAATCTTCTTTTAAAATACTATAAATCTCCAAATCCACAATCCCTTTACCCGCCCAAAGACTCGCCTGTCTAAGCTTACCCTCTTTCACGAAGCCTCTCTTCACCAAGACCTTCTTGGATGAATCATTTCGGGGCATCACTTCTGCCTGAATTCTGTTCACGTTGACATCGACAAACAGGAAATGAAGCAATATTTTCACAGCAGCACTGGCAATACCCTTGCCCCAATGGGCCTCATCCAAAAAGTAACCAATCGTCACCCTATTCACCTTCTGATTAAAATCGAAGGCTTCAATAATTCCCAGCAAGCGCTCAGGCTCCGCATTAGCGAAGATCCCCCACTTGATCTTTGATCGCTTGTGAAAATCTCTGGCAAAATGCCCGATCATGTTGCTCACCGTGTTTTTGTTATGCTTGGGGAGGATGCCGCAGTATTCAAACACCTTATCATTGCTGTAGATTCCAAAAACATCGTCCACGTGGAGTTCTTCTATCTTTTTTAATGTCAATCCATCGGACTTCAGCACGGGAAACTCCCCAAAAACCGCCTCAAGGTTCATTCCGTCACCCTTTTCAATGTTTTTCTGTGTTAGACGAATTTAAGATATGGACGTAAGGCTCCATCGTCACTACGGTGGAATATTTGGACTTTTGGTCGTTGTTGTTCCCAGATTTCTTCTTTAATAACCACTTCTAGCGGTTGAAATCTGAGAACAGCCTATGCTTCCGATGCGAGCTTTCCTATGGAAAGCTTTTAGACGAACGCTGCGCTCCTACAGTTCCAAACCTCCCCCTTCGTTCCTTTTCGCTTTTGTTACTTTCTTTTATTCACCTTTTTATTTCATCTATGTTTAATCGGAACATATAAATCAACCTTCACTTTCCCTTCCGGGTCCTGCGCAGGATCATTCAGACAGAGTTCCAGACAGGGACGATCGTCGGCCTCATACTGACTGTTGGGCAGCCAAAGGCTGAACACATTTTGATAAGCCAGCACGAACCTTTCTACAGTATCGTGGTAGGGATACACAGCATACAGTCCACCCGACAATGTCTGGAATTGGATGTGCGGGGCATGCCCGTGCTGCTGAAATCCGCTGGGCAATGTGACACAGGCATCGTACCGGCAGGCCATTTCATCTGTGAAATTCAAATCATCCCTAGATATGCCGATAAAAGAGTGCTGCCTGGGTGTCAGTCCTTGCTGACTTGCCCAATGCGCCAGCTTATCCCATGCATCCCGCGTATCCAGGTAGCTCCCGCTATGTCTAACATACGCCACCTCATATCCCGGCAATTCTCGAGTAGTGATCATGTTATCCCAAACCCTTCTGAGGAGTGGATTACTAGTGTTACAGTTATTGTATAATCCCACAGGAGGTAATTCTTCTTGCTTATTGCTAAGGATTGCTGAAAAATTGCTATTTTTCCTGGCACGGCTCTGAACTTCGCTTGGCGTCAGTCCATAATGCTTCTTGAAGAGTGCATTGAACGCCGATACCGACTCAAACCCACACTGAATTGAGATTTCCAGAATCGTCTTACGGCTGCCCTCAGCCAGCAACTGAACAGCTTTATGTAAGCGTTCTCTATTCACAAATGCCACCGGAGTCATACCGACTCTGGCTGTAAAGATTCTTGTAAAATGATACTTCGACAAATGTGACACACCCGCTAATAGCTCCAGATTGAGCTTTTTATGGCTGTTCTCCTTGATATATTGAACGACATGGTCCATTCTATCTTGCTCATTATCCCTCATGTGCTAACCGTTCAATACCCGAAACAATTAGTCGAAGTCCAGTGTTAAACATACGATCCGAGCCCAATTCCTTGAAAAGACCGTTCTCATACATCCGCTTGATCACCTGAGTCTTCTCCTCCGGAAGCTGCTCCAGCGATTGTCTGAATAAGACTTGCGCCCCTTCCTGACCCTCTCCCAGCATCGACAGATCCACCTTCCGCTGCTCATACTTGTCTAGTTCAAAAGAAATCACGTAATTGAGTAAACAGGCCGCCAAAGCAAATTTATCACTCTCCTCAATAAGCAGAGGGTCAATGATTTTCAGCAATGTGTTGATTACGGCCAAGTAATCCGGGTCCATAGGAACGGTCCTCATCCATAGCTGGGCGGAACAAGGATATTTATTTAAAGTGTTCTTGATACACGTTGCAAAATGTGTAAGCTGTTCCTGCCACGGGCCTTCTAGCGTCGCCGAAACCAACGCTTCCTTGGCAACTTCGTTGGCAAGCGCTTGAAAGATGCTCTGCTTGTTTTTGAAATACCAATATAGAGAAGGAGCCTGAATATTCAGCTCATCCGCCAATTTCCGCATGCTGAATTCCTCAATACCAATACTACCCAGTAACGCCCATGCCGCTGTAATGATGCTTTCTTCCGTAATCTGCGGTCGCTGTTCTCTCTTCACTCTCATAATGGTCCCACTCCTCTCACTCTCTTGCTTTCATCATACGAAAAAACAAAATGGATGTCTAACACGGTTAGATTAATGTTTACAATCACAATTTTATATGCTATTTTATTTAACATCGTTAGATTAAACTAACAGTGTTAAATAAAATCAAAAAGGATGTGTATTCACCATGAATGCTCCGCTTCAAAAAGGTACTGCCTCTCCAGTGGAATCGGAATTTTCAGTAAAGGCTGTACTTCCAGTCATCTTTGCGCTGATCGCCGGAATGCTACTGCTTATGCTGGACACCACGATTATGAACGTAGCTATTCCTCAGCTACAGAACTATTTTGACACGAGTCTCAAAACCATTCAGTGGGCCATCACAGGATATACTTTGGCTTTATCGGTTGTGATTCCGCTCGCTGGCTGGTCATCCGATAAATTCACGGCCAAACGGACTTTTCTAATCTGTCTCTCCTTATTTACGTTAGGCTCTGTCTTGTGCGCCATTGCGCAATCCCCTGCTCAATTGATCCTTTTCCGTATCATTCAAGGCTTAGGCGGCGGCATGGTCTTCCCCATTGGTATGGCTATGTCTTTCAAAATCGCTCCCCCTGACAAAAGAGGCTCGATCATGGGCCTTCTCGGTCTGCCGATGTTCGTTGCCCCTATTCTTGGACCTGTACTCTCCGGCTGGCTGATTGAATTTATGAATTGGCACTGGATTTTCCTGATTAATCTACCGCTAGGCATTATTGCGCTGATCCTTGGAGTGAAATATCTTCCCGCTTCCGAGAAAAAAGAAAACGCGAAGCTGGATATCGGGGGGCTACTATTATCGCCACTGGCTTTTGCCGGGCTTATTTATACCATTCATAGAGGAGGGACAGAGGGCTGGAACGACATGTACACCATTGTTGCTCTGCTGGGAAGCCTTATCGCCCTTGCATTGTTTATTATTGTGGAGTTGAAGCAACAAGAACCCTTGCTGGAATTGCGTTCGTTTCGTTCTATCGAGTTTACAAAGGGGATCGTACTGAGTTGGGTCAACCAGATTGCCTTATTCGGTTCCATTCTGATGATTCCGCTATTTTTACAGCAAGTTAGGGGTTTCTCCTCTTTCGAGTCCGGTCTTATGGTCATTCCCCAAGCTGTCATGTCGTTTACCGCGATGATCATCGGGGGAAAAGCCTTCGATAAATACGGGGCCCGACCTGTGGTCTTCTCCGGTTTATTGATCTTGTCCACAGCCCTGTACCTCTTGTCAGGACTGCGCACAGATACAAGTATTTATGTGATGATGAGTTATTTTGCTGTACTGGGACTGGGACAAGGCCTAGGTACCATGACGCTCAACAATCATATTCTTCAATCGGCTCCGAAGGAATTAATTAGCCGGGTAACACCACTAACCTCAACCGGTCAGCAAGTATTCGTTTCTTTTGCCGTAGCCATTATGACCAGTCTGCTAAGCTCCAATATTTCCAAAAACATCAGCCTGGGGCAAGATCCAACCTCCGCCCAGATGAACGGATTTCACGATACCTTTCTGGTTGCCTTCGCTTTAGCTTTGTGTGGTGTAATTTGGAGTCTGTTCTTGGGCAAGTCCAAGGGGAAGTAATTCCATGCTTTGGGGTCCTTAAGGCAGTCAGATAAAACTGATTGGCAGGGGTTGTTGCCTAGGCAGCAATCCCTCAAATCGTGAAGGTCAGGGACGTAGCTGACACTAAAATAGCCCTTCCCCCACACCTTAAATGCAGGGAAGAGCTCTCTTGCGCGACCGCGAAAAAATTCAATCTGTGTCCATTATCTAAAATATTCCGATATAATCCCCGTCAGCACTTGCTTGTATTCATCTATTACATACGCAGAGTTGTTCACCTTGTACTTGGCGATAGGTAATCTATTAAATATTTCTTCTTCCCATTCACGCCTTGCCGTTAGAACCTGTAGCGTTCCTTCCAATTCCTTATATCCGTTCTTCAGCCCAAAACCTTGGTTTGTATAATATTCAATAAATCCTTCCGACCATTCTATCGGTCTTTCCTGAACAGCTTTACGGAACGAATGCTCCAGGTCATCCTGCTCCACGTAAATCAGCAATGGATTCAGACACTCTACAATGGCACTTAGTTCCGTAACATAACTTATAACATCTTCTTTCTCGGCACCATACTTAATCATCCCCATCGTCACAGGGTTTTGAATAAAACAGCAATCAAACACAAAGGTATCCGATCCAGCCAGAACATTTTCCGCAAAAGACTCCCATCGCTTTGCAATCAGCTGCTTATGTGATTCCAGTGGCAATTCGTACACATCATTTCGGAACACGGTGTTCAATAACACGTCTGGAAAGTCAGATCCGTATGTATTCTTTAACTTGCGATATTCCAGGAAAACGCCATCGTCACCCTGCTGAATCCTATGACGGCTCAGTAACGCTCTATACTCTTCATTGGTGCTTAATAATTCATCCCATTGGTGATTCTCAAAGAAGGCCACACCATCATAATCTGCCGGATGATCCAAATTCCCCTCCAAAAAAAGCTGAGACTTCACATTCATCTCCGTAACAATTTCATGAACGAGTCTGGCCGTTGTTGTTTTGCCGGAGCCGGGTAAACCTTCAATGAGGACTACTTTTGGTTTCATAGAATTACCTCCTAGCACTCTTACTTATGTATTATTAATCATCAGACGATAGCTGAGAGCTTCTCAGCAGTCTGAACAATATGGTCATAGGAATCTTTAAGTTGGTTAATAGAGTCTGAGTTATTCTCTATCTTCTCAGTCACATTATTTACCATATTCATCATAACAGATAATGATTTCAGAATCTCATCGAGCTGATTAGAAATTTCGTTCGCTGAATTCTTACTGGTATTCGCCATCTTGCGAACTTCCTCAGCAATTACAGCAAAACCACGGCCATATTCGTTCGCCCGGGCCGCCTCAATTGCCGCATTCAGTCCAAGCATATGAGATTGAGTGGCAATCTCTTTGACTAAAGAAGCTACAGAACTTATCGTTTCCACGTTGTTTTTCACAACCTGCGACTCTTTATTAAGGATTTCAATATCATTAACGATGCCTCTTGAAGCATGATGCACTTCGTTCGTCCGTGCAGTCATCGCCGTAACAACCGACATAAATTCACTTGAACTATCCACCAGCACCTGTTGGCGGGCCGTGATATCTGTAGCGATTTTGACCACATTTTGCACGCGTCCTTCTTCATCTAATACCGGTGTATAGAAAGCCTCCAGCCAGAGTACTCTTCCACTTCGTGTCACCCGCTGTACCTTATCATGAAAGGCTACTCCATTACGTAGATTATCCCAAAAGTCTGCATATTCCCGGCTCTTTGCAAATTCAGTAGGACAAAAATTACTATGCTGCATTCCCGGCAAAGCATCCACTGTGTGTTCCATCACTTCTGCGAAAATAGGGTTCGCCCATAGCACTTTCCCGTAGGTATCAAAAGCAATCATCGCAAGTGATTGTTCCATAGCTGTAAACATGATTCCTTGATCAACACTCATCGCTATTTCCCCCCAGTTAAATCATTTTAAATTTGTAGTATAAATCCACATTATAAATTTCCATTAATTAACACAAAATAATAATATGAACAAATTTAATACTAATCTTGATATAAACTGTATCGGTAGGAAAGCAGGATAAATATAGGGAGGAATAGTAATGGCGGAAAAAAATCATAGGAAATATGCTTGGGGAAATGATGTGGAAAAACTTCGAAATGGATAAAGCCTACCTATCAAGTAACAATATCCATATTTATTCAAAAATTCACTTTTATACAATAAATATAGGCTATACTGTTTGAGTAATAGAATAGGCTTAAAGGGTCGGTCCGCTACCTCTCCATAGAAGGGAGGGATGCCTTGTGACAGTGTTTGAAGCAATGATGCTTATGCTAACCTTCGGTTCGCTTATCGTAGCGCTACTGTCCGATAAACGCAAGTAGACCGCCCCCCAACAAAGGTATGCGGTCTACTTGTCGTGTCCTGTTTGTTAAAAGCCCACCGCCCTTAAAAGCGGCTATTGCATTGGGAGTCGTGTTGAAGCACGGCTCTCTTTGCATTGTACGTATTTTGTACCTCCAATATACCATAGATCGCCCTTTAAAGTAAAAATACACATATATAATTATATGTAAACTCCAAACTAATTAAAAATTCTATTCATCAAAGGTGCTGCTACTTTCCAGAACCAGCATATCGCCGTATACGAAATAACTCTACTCCGCAGCTAACCTTCAAACCTTCAAACTTCCATACAACTAAAACACAAAAAACGCCCCAGTGTGCGATTTAAGGACGTCTTCTTGGCTTCTCCCATGTTAAAATCTCATCAACAATCGACTCCTACTTCCAGGGCTTTTATAAAACATGAAGGTGGGAAAAAGATGAAAAATTATGTCCTCGGATTTTCTCTAACAGGCCTCTTATTATACGCATTGCAGCTACTCCCCAATATTGTATGGATGCTGTCACCGCCCGCTAATAATGTGCTGACGAAGAACAGCTCTGCCTATCCAATATTGAATGTAACAGAGCAAGTCTTTGGAATTATGACAGTTGCTTTATTGATCTTGCTGATGAACAAAAGCGGCGGGAGAAACAGCACCCTCTATATCGGATTGGCCCTTCTGTTCTTGATCGGCTATTATATCGCATGGATTTTCTACTTCAATGGAGTGGTGACTCCGTGGCTACTCATCATCGGGATTGCAGCCATGCCGCCGTTGTACTTCTTTTTTGTTGGGCTTTGGATGAAAAACTATATCGTTCTGATTCCATCCGGCATTTTTGGAGTTGCACATATAGTAATCACAAGTTCGAATTATTTGAAGCTGTAACGCTTGTACCCTAAACTTTCCCTTTGAGCATAGTAGGAATGGGATTGGTCCCAAAGAGGGAAAAAATAGTCGAGCTGGAATGGGTATCTCTCCTGCTCAGATTATTTCAATTAAAGCTGTTTTATCTGTTCCACTGAGCCTGAGATTTGTTCAAATGAGTGAACATAAGTGGATACGGTCAGCTCTAAGACCAGCCAACTGACTAATGCTTATCGCCTTATAGATCTATATGTGCAGCTCCAGGCAGCGGTATAAGCTGAAGGTCCCGATAAAGCACACCTGTAATGGCTTATCACATGATATTTATCCTGATGAATATGGATGATAACAATGCTGTCGTTCTGCACAACGCTTCCTAATTGCTCTTTAATGATCTCTTCTTTACGATCATAATCCTCAAGCTATACCTTCATTTCTGCTGAAATATTCGTAAATTCCTTCAGCATCTGTAGATGCTCCCGTCAGACATGGGTCACCCAGGAGACAAAAGGCCGGAGCAACCAGTCCTAATTTTATTTACTCATATTTAGGTACAAATTGATCAATGCCTATAATGTAATCCAATCCACCAAGGTGAAGCGCTTCATTGTTGATGCGTAATCATGTCTGAGCTTGGTTATCACATCGGACTCGTATTTTCTCCGGTAAACCTCGGTCCAATAGTGATCCATCGGCACATGCTTGGCCCTCTCGATTCAAATCAGAAATAAACAATCCATCTCGCTGATGCCAAAAGACTACTTGAAAGTACGCATATAATAATAATGGCTGACCCCTGATATTTCTGACAGTTCGTCAATTATTATATTTTGTAAATATGCTGCTGCATATAAGTTTTTATTCGATGTTTACCAAATCAACATCATTATCCGGCGGTTGGGAAGGTCATCCTAGAGCAGGTAGCTGGTCATACCTAAACCAATGCCGAGGTCCACAATCGTTCCAGCGCACTACCGAATTTCCATATCTTCAATACAGCGCTGCAAAACCTGCTAATTCAGAGTATTTCCATAGACTAGCCTCTTCCCGAATAAGAAACAAACTATTTTGCCTCTCCACTTGCAACCTCGAGCGAGAGGACAAGGCCTCGGCTTCTAAAGTTATATCGAAGTGAAGAATGTACAGTTCGTTATCTCCCTCTATTTGGACAAATACCTTCATAAGCTAAACCGTAGATATATCATGGCAGTTCTAGAACGTAGCAAAACGGCGTCCAGCAGCAACTACCAAGACATCGATAACCATCACTACCATAAAAGACCTAACTCAAACCAGTTTTAACCGCCAATTCCTAGTCATCATAGCCTCTGTCTTCCGAAACTTAATTTCAAGGGTATCAAACACATCAAATCCACTCGCCGTGATAGCGCTTCATCTATCATCATTCCTGCCGCTACTTCTCATTCTATCTGCAGCAACTCTAGATCATGTTGACCCTGACTTATTATAGCATTAGTAATAATTATCACTGTTCATCTTCAGAATATTCCACACAATAGAAAAGAACCTCCCGACCCATTTAATCTGTGGTTTCTGATGGTTCCCATTTATTCTAGTTATGCAAATTGTTTATGATCGGCTAGCAAATTTCAAAACTCTGGTACAGAAGAATATCCAATCAGTATTCTTTTGCTCTTGTGTACCTGTGCGCTCTGGCGGGTCGCCCGCATTCAAATAGGAACGAATTATTAGTGTTTTGACTTTAAGGTAATTGTGGCTCTTTTGATATTCCAGATACATCGTATACTTGGTTCATCGCGAGTTGGATAGAGATTGTATAATCAGTTTAAACACTAATTTGACTGGATTTAAATGCATATATAAGGTTATATAAAGAAATTTCCAGGTGGTTGTGAATAAAGTTTATCACCAGAATATCACAAAACTTTAACTCACAACTTCTATTGAATGAAAGTCACTAATTACAGTTTTCGGATAGGATCTCACTAAGATTGCACTGTTGTAATGAATAATAAAGTAATTTTTAAAAAAACACATAATATGTCCCGCGATTAATACTGCCTTTTTATATGCCGTCCTATACGTTTCTCCTACCTACAGTCTCAATTGAACTAATCTGGTGTGTAAGTAGATCTTTATACGCCTCAATTCTAGTTGTTAGCACAGTCCTTACACTATCATCAAGCTAAAGAAATGAACCACAATCTACATCTATTGGATCTACACCGAGCTGCGAACACTTTATTTGCTAAACTGAGGTCGCTACGGCTCGATATTATCCTAGCTTTGTTGGTTATGCGGTTGATTATTGAAATTCACAAAATCCATTAAGGTGTCCAATGCAATATTATCTTCTTGTTCCTCTACAACATGCGTTAATTTTTCCACATTAATTTGAGATTTTATCTGTTTCAATTCTTTGAGTGTTGCAAGGAGTTCGCAGTTTTCTTTCTCCATTTGGCTAAGAGTGACCAGGAGTTCAGTTTTCTCTTTCTCCAGATCCCTATTATTATTTATTTGTTCATCTAAGGTCTGCTGTAGCGCATTATACTCTAGTGCTTTCTCATTTAATTTTAAAGAGATAATCTGATCGTACTCTTTTTTCATCTCAGTTCTCAATGTTTGTTCTAACGTAATTTTTTCTTTCTCATATTTAGTGAGTTTTAATTCAATAATTTTCATTTCTGCAATGATATTAGATTTTTCTTTTCGAATTTCCCCAATCAACTGCGTACTCTTGCCATGCTCACGTAATTGATTTTCCAATTTTTCTTGGATTTGAATATTCAATTTTTTCAACTTATTATTTTCGGTGCTATACGAGGCCAATTGTCTTTTGTTTTGTTTTTGTAAATCTAACAATTCTTTTGATTGAGCTTCAATTTCCCCCTCTAACTGCTTCAATTCTAGTAAGTTTTCCTCATAATCGACTTCTCGAGAAATGTTTTTTTCACTTGCCACTTTAATGCGAAGATTTAGGGTCTGCATCCATTTTGACATCTGACCGACTAAAAGAGCCACATCCTCAAATCGATCATATCTAGGCGAAGAATCGAAGGATTCTAATTGTTCAACTACCTTTCTAAGTTGTTCTTTCGTCAAATTATTGCTCTCTTGAATAAGTTTATCATTCTCTATTTTCTCTTCATGTGGTTCTATTAGTTCAATATTTTTATTTTTTTCAGTTTCATCGTCATCTTCGCGATCTATATGTCCCCAATAATCAACCACATTATTGATTAGATCTTTATGTATTCCATTCTTATAATGCCTACAAAAGAGAAGAATCAAATAGTAATTTTCGTGTGAATCTTCAATCAATTTCACAAAAGTGTCGAAAAGAGCGCCCTCATTGGGATCATGCTTTTCAATCTCCTCTTTTATTTTCTCTAAAAAGATATCATTTAAGAAGTTTGCACAGTAATTAAATAACGCATAATTCTCCTTTAATAAGGAACCTATCTCCATAAGCCTTGGTTTCAAATCCACTTGTCCCTTAACAAGCTTTGTTTTCGTAATTTTGAGCGATTTCAGTGCAGTGGCATTATTTTCAAGTATCGTCCGAACTCTTCGCTCTCCAATCATTCTGACAAGAACTTGGTCTAAATATTCATCATCTACACCTTTATAAATAGCAATTGGTACATAGGCATAGCGTTTCATTGATTTTTTGGCTGCTCCCATGAGTTATTCCCCTCTCTGAATGGACAAATGTCCTTCATTTCGTTTCATGTTACTAATAATCTGTTCTAGCTCACTCAAAATACGTGGATGCGTTTCGTTTTTCATCGCCTCATACAGAAAACCTTGCGACTTGAGTTCTTTCCGCTTGTTCACATGTTTACCAATCAGTTTGTAAATTTCGATACGCAAAGTAAGATTTGTTGTCCCCTTTAACTTTCGCTCTAAAAGAGCTCCGATTTTAGTTTCCAATACATTAAATCTTTGTAATCCCATAACAATTAATAGGGCCTCTTGATCCTGATAGTTAAGAATCGCTTCTGCTAACTTCACTTGTTGGATGGATGGAAGTTTCCCTATGTGTTTTTGAATTGTATATTGTTCTTTTTCTGTTCCATGAACCAATTTTTTAATATAGTGGTCCATGATTTGATTGTCACCCATAATCGCTAAACAATTCATAGCCACAAGGTAATCCGGCCCTGAACGGTCAGAAAAGTATAGTCTTATCGCGTTTTTAGTTTGATCACTGCGATCACCTGTGAATGCCAACGCCATCATACAGTCATTACGAATCCCAATATCCTTGGTTTCTTTCATCCAAGTTAATAACTTTGGAGCAACTTCTGGTGATCTTGCAAAACTTAAACCATGAATAATTGCACGTTCTTGTTCCGGATGCTCATCTAGTGCATTAAGCAAGATTTGAGTAGAACTTTGCATATGTAATGAACCCAACGTTTTGCAAACCACAAACAACATGTTTTCATCCTTCACATCCGTAAAGACTTCTCTAAGATAAGGAATTGCATCTTCCTTAAAGGATTGAATCGCGCGAATATAGACTCGCCCAAGCTGCTTATTCTCCAATGTTGTATACATCGTAAAAATGGTTTTCACCGCTTGTGGACCAAATTTCACAAACTCACGTGCATGTATGAACGCAAATTCAATCAAATCGGCACGTCGCATATCTAGTTTGTTCATTCCTTCTAAGACAGCTGTTAATTGATCTTTAGGTGCAAGATTGAGTAGAGCCTGGAAAGCAAAGGTGAAATAATCCGGATCAACCATGCGGGAAAGCAATCCTTGCACTGCCTCATAATCCCGAATCGTTCCTGCTGCTAGAATAGCTAGTTTCACGTGTTGTTGAATATTCGCATATTCTAGGATGCCCTTGATAATTCGTCTACCTTTCAAACTACGGTTAGTCAGTCTATTAAGGAGTTGTACGATCATGGTGGATTGTTTCTCATTTGACAAGTTGAACTTGCGGCATTCACTAAAAAGAATCATGACTGCTCGTTCACCAAAAGATTCAATTTCTTTGACGGCTTCTCTCCATTGCAATTCGTTTGTATCGAAGGCAATCGACTCGATTGCCTTCAACATTCTTTGATACTCAGCTTCACTAATATTCTCATCCAAAGAAGTAAAAGCAATATCAACATAACCAACAGAACCGTAATATTCAACTTCCACTATCCCTTCGTTTCCATCAAGTAAAACAGCAGAAGAATAAACGTCTAGGTTGAATTCCTCTTCTTCCTCTTCCTTTTCTATTTGCCTAAGAATTTCCGCTTTTAGTTCCTCTTCTTCTCGCTTGCTAAGGACTGATTTTTCATGGTTGTTTCCAATTTGAGATTCTAAACTCATTTCGCGTAATTTTTCGAGAATATCCCCCGACATACGATCAAAAATCGCCATAAGTATCTCCTCCTATTCTTGTAATGTATTTAAAGATACATGGTTTTTTTGGAAAGATTCAATTTCTTCTTGTGTAAACTCATGCGATCCAATATTCACATCTAACATTTCGGTTTCATCGTCTTTTAACCAAGCCTTGACAGATACTTCCCGTTCTTCATTGCAACTCACTTTCAAAACTAACTTCGACCCTGTTTTCACTGGCTGTTTGAAATTGATTTTAGCAGATTTTAACTTTCGTGTATGAATCGACTTCGCAAATGGAGCAGAGAACAAATCTAGTTGCATCCCTAATACTTCTTTGTGCTCTTCCGAACCCATTACGATGAATGAATCTTCGATTTGGCGTTCAAAAGGCAACTTGGTTCCTTTTTGTAGCAATATCACAGGATCGCCACTAATCACATCTACAAAAATATTGCTGGGTACAGTATTACCTATTAAGCCTTGATCACGAACAAGAGAGGGGGCGACTTCTGGTGACACATATTCATCGTTATTCTTTAACGAAATATCATGGATGCGATAGTGATAAATTGCAGCTCCACGACTGACAGATTTCATAGGATTCATGGAACGAATTGGTTTAATTCGACGCTTAAAAATATCATAGATGCGTTCTTGTACCGTTGGATAGAAGGTCATACCTCCAACTAGAAACACTGCGTCGATATCTTCCAGTGATAGTTTACCTATGATACTACTTTCCAATGCATTTAAAATTGGTGCTTCTATGTTTTTGCTTGAACCTTCGTCGGCATACAGTAAACTACGAATCATTTCATCGTATTCTTTTTTTGTAAAACTAAAATTAGATGCAAACTCATCAGGTAAGTTCGAATCAATGGCTTCCAGAAAGACAATTGAATCATAACTATCCTTTTCCACAAAATAATCTTTGCTTTCAGTACGCAAACGAGATTCAATGGTCGTGCTGAATTTCATTTTGGCATTTTCCGCAATGTCGTACAGATTAGCTAGCAACTGAGCAACCACTTCTTTACCATATTGCGCCTGTATTTTTTTTGTCGTCAACCCAGTTTGTTGAGCAAACATCCTCAACAATGAAACTACTGCTGCTGTGTCGAAATCCGTACCCCCAAGCTCGGTGTATTGTGAAATAGAAACTTCTTGAATGTTCAACTTCCCTAGTTTATTCGTTTCAACTTGTAAGATAGAAACGTCGCAGGTTCCGCCTCCTAAGTCAAAGACCATTAGATTTTTTTTCCCGGATCTGAAATCAATACGTCGTGAATCTATGTCCACTTTGTCTTCTTCATTCAAGAAATCAATCAAAGCTGCTGTAGGCTCAGGAATCATATGAATCTTATCTGCATTGAATCCACTTAAAATAGCTGCATTTTTCGTAGCCTGTTGTTGTTGGAAGTCAAAATTGGCTGGAATAGTAATAACTACACTTTCAATTTCTTCATTGATATAATGATCCTTTGCAGTTGCACGTAGTGTAGACAATATGGATGCCGACACTTCTTCTGGGCGAATACTTTTGCCCCCAATTACCCATCCCTCGTCTCTTCCCATGAAGCGTTTGACGTTCTTAATCACCGATTGTGGGAAAAAACCATTCATCCGTTTAGCATATTTACCTACATAGCGATGATTTTCATCATTAAAATATAAAATGGAGGGAAGTGTATAGTCAGTAACCAGTGCAGTTCCTTGTTCATTCGTTTGAATTACCTCTAGGGTTGTAGTTTCTACGTCCCCTTTGGTTGTTAGGTGGGCTACACTAATCGTTGAATTTGTTGTCCCTAAGTCAATTCCAATATGTCTTTCCATTTCAACTTCTCTCCTGTTCAGTTGTAATTTCAGATACTAATGGAGATACAACCACTTTGTTGTCCAGCATCCATCCGTATTTAATAATCTTGACCGTAATTCTATCTTCTTGCGATTGAATTGGTGCATTCACTTCAAACGTTTTTGTAAGTTCATTTCGAAAGATGCTGAAAGGTTCATTTAGTTCACGCCCATCACTATATCTTTCTAATCCGATCGCTCGATCTAATATAGAAAATAAATTAATTAATCGTCCCGTACTAACTACCGGATTGCTTGGCTTGATGCCTAAGCTTTCTTCTAATAAATCAGACAGTAGATATTTTCCTTTTCCACCTAAATCCGTAATCAATTGAACAAGAGTCTTTTCTTCTGCATATCGCGTTTTTAATTTTTCCTGCTCCAATGCTTGCTTTAATCGTTCGATTTCTTCTTCGGCAACACGTAAGATATCCTGTTCATTTGTCATGCTAGACGTTTGATGATTATCTTCCACAGTTATTTTTGCTAAGTCATTCGCCTCTTCAGTCCGTTGCACTTGCAGTTGCTCTAAACCCGTAATCACACCTAAGGCTTGAGCCAATAATACCTTTAAAGAATCTAAAGAATTTTCTTCTCCTCTAAGAGAATCTGGAGACACAACAATAGTATCCGATCGTTTATCTACAATCACAGAAGAAACAGCAACACATGCGTCTGCAGACAATTGGATACTTTGATCTTGGGTGGTATCTTCATCTTTATTCTCTAAAAGTTTAATAAAGGATTCTAACCGACTCGAGATTGTATGATGGCCCTTATGTTCAATCAAGATTTCAGTTATCCCCGCTTGGAACACAAGACGTTCTGGCCCTACAAATTTTTGATATGCCCTTATGCGACCCATAGGTTTTTTACTTGTAAGAAACCCTATGCTACGCATAGCGGATCTTGCCGTTTCTCGTTGACCTTCTGGAAAAAACCAAGCGGTAATCTCGTCAACTAGTTCGCATAGTTCCAACTCATTGCTGAGCTTGGCATGACATATGACATAACGACACAGCAATTCAGAGAAGAACTTAGATTGACTTTGAAAGGCTTTAGAACTTTCTATGTCCCCACGACTAAGAGATTCTAGTGCTTTACGTTTGCTGCTAATTTTCAAATTGCTTCGTTGGATAAACAATCGACATACTTCACTCGTCAATTGAGGTTCTCTTTCATGCTTGTTCCACTCTTGGGCAACAATTAAAGCCAATTGTTCTTCATCCGTAATATCAGATTGTTCAAAAAAGACGCGCTCCGTTAAGGCATATAACCGCCAGTAAAAATCATTTCGTTTTTGCATTGGAACGCCGATATATTTGATCTGTTCTCGCTCTTCTTCTTTAAACTGGATGATCAGTTGTTCATCAATGCGATCGTTTGATTGCCCATAACACCTTAATATTAAATCAATTAAACGTTCTTTAGTATCCATAATACCTCCTAAGATTCGATAAGGTAACTTTGTCCATTAAAGACAGGGGTTACGTTTATATCTGTTGATAAGTGTCTTAGTAAGTCAAGTAATGTCGGATAAATCACATGGCCGTTCACCATTGTATGAATTTCTTTATATGACTTCTGATGTTCACCATGAACCAAAAATACATACTTGGGTTTAGTATCTATAATGACTTTCAGAATTTGTTCTCGACTAGCATGAGCGGATAAACGGAAGGTATCGACCTTGGCCTTGAGTATTTTACTCTTGCCATTAATCATAACCATTGCATCATCTTGTCTACGATCTTGCTCTATAATATGATGTCCCGGTGATTCTTCATCCATATATCCTGTAAAGACAATCGAATTCTGCGGATGATCAATCATTTTTTCAGCATAACGGGCTGATGAGCTAAAATCTTTCAACATCCCTGAACTTGAAATAATGCAGTTTCCACCTTTACTCAAATAATCTTCATAGAAATCATGGAAGTCAAAAGTACTTCCTTTATTATTTGAATAGATCTTATTAGCAACAAGGACTTCTTCTCCCAACAGGATCTTTCCTTCGCCTTGAGAAACAAAGATATCTTCATAGACTTCACAAACATCAACTACTCGACCATCAATATAGAGATCGAACGGAAGAAAATGTTCATCTTTAAAGTATTTGCGAATAATCATTAAAATCTCTTGACTTCTTCCTACGGAAAAGGCAGGAATTAAGATATTCCCCCCTTGTTTTAAGGTTTCAACTAAGGAAGTCATGAACATACATTCTTGCTTTGCACGATTAATACTTGCATTTGTAGGAAGAAATCCGTATGTAGATTCCGTAATTAACACATCCACTATTAAATCAGGCGGAAAAGATAAGGGGCTCACCGAATGTTGCGGGTCAATCGAGTAATCCCCTGTAAATAGGATACAAAGCCCATCTCGTTCAATATGAATTGCACATGCACCTAAGATATGACCAGAAGGATAATACGTGACTATCCATTGACCTTCTTTTGAAGGAACAATGAAAGTTTGATTTTCCGTTACTGCTGTAATCCCCATGACCGTCATTCTCACATCGTCTTCGTTAAATCCATTAGTTTGATTGCCTTGCTCTTTTACCGAATCGAGCAATAAGATTTTCATTAAACGCCGTGTAGCTTCTGTAGCATACATAGACAAATTAGGATTTTGCTTGTACATATAAGGAACTGCACCAGTATGGTCAAGATGTGCATGTGTAATGAATAAAGCATCAATGTCCTCAAATCCAATACCTTGCTCTAACATTGGCGTGTAATCCGGATGATAGTTAGACTCTCGCACGTGCATCCCTGCATCTAAGAGAATCGAATTCCCATTAATCGTTACCAAGATAGACATTCCACCAATCTTCTCTCCCCCACCCAAAAAAGTAATCTTGGTATTTGGCGGAAGTGTGGAGCGTGTAATACGTTTTTCTTTGACTTGCTTCCAATAAGCATGAATGCTCTCAGCTTTATCAGAATGCAAACCATAGCGTTTTTCAGCATAAGCTATGCTTTCATTTGGCTTATGTGTCTCCAGGAATGATCCATAAAGCATCATCGTTAGTAGATCATGTGGATATTGACTTAAATCCTCCTGAATGCCTTCTAACCAATCCTCTCTTTTCTGTACCTTATGGATTAAGCGTATACACATTCTACGTTTATGTTCCAACGCCTCTGACGCATAGATTTGATTTTTAATCGCCTCAATAGTTGATTCTTTCCACTCTCCCTTCATCAAATCAGCAAAGAATCGGATGATTTCAAGACCTTCACCCTTTAATTGAGCATAGATCTCTTCAAAGTCTATTCGTTTTACCCACTCTTCTACTTCATCAAGTACAATAGACCAATACATGATCGATTCAAGCGACGATAAAAATCCGGATTCTAAATATAGAAGTTTTCTTAAATGAAAGCGTGCTTGGTTATAGTTCTCGTGCTCATATTCAAGGGAAGTCAATAACAAATAAAAGATTATATACGAAGGCGATTCATTCGGCTGTTCAATAAATAGACGATCCATCGCAGGAGAACACCGTAAGAGATACGCATACGCCTTCTCTCTAGCCTCTCTCTTAATATACAGAGTCGCAATTTGTGCCATTTCGGCTACAAAATATTCGATACCATGTACATACATGAGCGCATCAAGATCGCCTATTTCACCCTTTCCTAGTTCAAAGGAAGATAAAAACAGCGGAAGTAATGTAGTCAAAGACCCTCCTTGCTGTATGCCTAGTTTCGCAAGCAAGTACGCCCGGTCAAAAGTATTACGCTTCACGTAAAAGGAGCACATTCGCTCTAACTTATCGACTTGAAGTGACGATTGATTAGCATAAAGATAATCATAATGTTCTTGTGCCTTCTCTATGTATCCACGATTCTCATAAAATAACGCTTCTTCATAATGCTGTACCCATTTATCTGAGATGGCCACTACACCCCTTTCACTCAAAAATCAATGAATAGGACTATTATACCAAGTATGAGCACTTTTTTCCTATTTTTCGCCAAAATAATAAAGAAGCACCTATTATGAGATATTGCCCCCACAATGTGAAACAAATCAAAACATCTTTTAAAAAATGTGAAGTACACCCCTTAGAATAGGCATTGGAATAATCCCTTGGTTTATCTTAATAATCTCTAGGTAGTTCTTTTACTATCAATAAAGGAATGAATGTTTAAGTATTACCTGTCATAATTAAAAGTGGACACGTTGCTTCATCTTGCAGAAGACTGGAGTTATTGTCAGATTACAGAGCATTTTGGAGCGCATGACTAAGACCGAGTTAAACGATGGGTGAGACAAGATCGACATGGTGGGTATGCAGCCTTTGACGACGAACCCCCTCTCGGAAAGGTACGGAGCAAGATCGACAAATTCGATGGTTGCAGTTAGAGGTAGATGTCTTAAAAAGTGATTACAAATCATAAATTACGAGGATTACACACCAAACACCAAATTATAGATATAACTTCAGAGCCACAGACCTATAAAAGAATTATGCGAAAATTTAAAACTTAGCCGAAGTAGATATTAAGTCTACCTTAAGGGCAAGAAACTGTATCCAGATCATGAACTCATTTTACAGATCCAGATTATTCATGAGGGGCGCGACAAGACCGTAGGCTACCATTGTATCCAAGATGAACTCTGGCGCAGGTACGGGTTTACCGTCAATCACAAGTAGGTGTTACGCCTCATACGGCAACTAAGAATGAGTCTATCATCGCGGGAACGAACTTATCGTACGAACCACGAGGTTGCCGTAAGCGATGGACCGATTTCGAAGAATCTATTGAAATAAGATTTCAAATCCACAAGACCAAAGTAGGTAACGGATGGTGATTCAATACCGCTTAGGTAACGAAAAAATTCATCTCTCTGCTATCAAAGATCTCTACAGTAACGACATTGTTGCTTACTATCTGAGTCGCAGTAATTACAGTTTATTGGTTCTGGATTTTTTTTGTAAATCGTTCAACAAACATAAGGACGTGACCGGGTTGATCGTTCACAGCGACCAAGGATCCCAGTACACGTCCCATGCGTGCACAACATGCTGTCAATGGTTGGCACCCGAATCAGCATGTCACGTCAAGGCAATTGTAATGACAATGCCTCTATAGACACTTCCTTTACCATCTCAAGGTAGAGTCTCTCTATCTTTATGATATACGAAGTATTATCGTTGAAGCACAAAGAAGAATGGAGGCATTCATCCATTTTATAACGAAGAACGGTTATAACGAAAACTAAATGGGATCTTGACCAAGACGCTAAGGAAGGGCTTTCGATTCATTTAAGCAGTAGTATAAGTTAACTTCTGTTGTAGTTTAAGTTGCACTCGTTGTCTCATTCACCGCCACAATATTTTTGGAAGCATTGCGATTAGAGATAAACACTCCAATTAGAATCAGCGCTCCACCCAGCAATTGAGTGACGTAGATCTCATCTCCCAACAAGAAATACCCCAGGATAAGCGAGATAAACGGTGGGATATTCATGAACATGGAAGCTGTCCCAGGCCCAGTGACTGCTACACCCCTTGTCCACCATATCCCCGAGGTTGCGGTAATCAAGGCTAACGGAAGTAGCATTAACCAGATGTAGCCGTCATTTGTTGCTATCAAACCACCACTATACGACTCTATAGCTACCATAGGAGACATTAGAACAACGCCTAATCCGCCAGAAATAATATTAGTTGCTGTCAGTGACATCGTCTTCACGATCAGTGGCGTGAACATCATACTGATCGTCATCCCCAGCATCGCCAATACCAAATACAAATCACCTAATGATAGACTGAACTTCCCTCCGCCAAAACTGATAATAATAACAACACCCACAACACCAAGCAGACCTCCAACTAATTTTCCCGCTGTCAATGAAACCTTATACAATAGACGCTCCATGAAGATGGCTACCAATGGGGCTACCGCATAGATCAAGGAAGCATTGGCCGCTGAGGACAGCTTGAGACCTGAGAAATAGAGTGGCTGTTGAATCAAAGTGCCAAACAACGAACTAGCCGTCAAAAGCAGCCATTCCCGCCGGGTTGGCCATCTTAATTTCCCGGGGCGATACAGCAACAACAGGACAAGCAGCCAGGTCAAAGCCATGCGTACAAAGGATAGAAATGAAGAAGAGAAATAATTTATCAAATACGCACTCATGATATAGCTTAATCCCCAACATAGAGATACCCCGAAAAGCCCAACAATAGCCGATCTATAACTCGACATTAGATGCACTCCCCTACATTAACTGAAGAAGACATGTCATTGCTTATGAGCGATTGATTTGTAAGGCAAACGGTCTTTCTCCTGTAGGGACCATTTCTCTCCATCTATGTAGATCGCATCAACTTCTTCATTATAAAAGCTATATCTGCCCGCTATCTCATGAACCTCAGGCAGTGGCTCCTGATAGTTCCACACCACATTGTCAGCAATCACTCCATCGCTATTGAATGAATGATACGTAGCAGAGCCTTTATAAGGGCAGGTTGTTACTGTATCTGACGGCACTAGATAATCAAAGTTAATATCCTCTTTAGGCAAATAAAACCGCGGCGTCAGTCCTGTCTCAAACAGGATCACCGGATCTTGACTATCTGCGACAACCTTGCCACCTACGATTACTTTTATATGTCTGGAACTCGGAATAGCATCGAGTCTCGAATAAGGATCTCTGGCATGGTTAATAACTTCTTCCTCTTCTTCAAACCATCTAATCTCTTTATTTTTCCAGATAAAAGTAATGTATCCTGCAATAACCGCACTGGACCCGGGCGGATTCAGATGACTCCAGACAGCGTTCTCTGCAAGCGTATCATCGACTCCAATATTCCAATAGACAGCTTCCCCTTTGTGAAGATCCTCTCTGCGATGAGCAGATTCTTGAAGGAATTCAGTCCGGACATCCTCCTTGGGAAAATAGTACACCGGGAGCTTTCCGGTCTCCGTAACGATCAGCACACGTCTGCTATCGGCCACGAATGTCTCGCCTATTTTTACACGAATCCATTTCGGACTCACTTCGGCTCTAAGCTGCCAATCGCCATCAAATTCATCATTTAGATTCCATTGCGGGTCATAATGCGCCATCTAATCCATCTCCCATCTATTCGTTATATTGTCTTCTATAATAAGACGAACTTAAGATCCGAACTTAAGGCTTGGTCGTCACTGCGGTGGAATGTTTGGACTTCCGGTCGCTCTTGTTCCCAGTTTTCTTCTTTATAAACCGCCTTTAGCGGTTGAAATCTGGGAACTGCCTGTGCTTCCGATGCGAGCTTTCCTGCGGAAAGCTTTCAGGCGAACGCTGCGCTCCTACAGTTCCAAACCTTCCCCTTCGTTCCTTCTCGCTCTTTGTTATCTTTTTTATTCGTCTTATCTATCCGCATAATATTGACTTCAATATAAGATTAACGTGTAGCGATCACACTATAACGATTAGCTGGGCGGCGTAGTCCCAGATGATCACGAAGGGTCGTACCTTCATAATCTTCGCGGAAGATTCCGCGCCGCTGCAATTCAGGAACAACAAGATCCACAAAGTCATCCAGTCCGCCAGGCAAATGCGGGAACATAATATTAAAGCCATCTGCTGCACCGCGAACAAACCATTCTTCCATCTGGTCAGCAATCTGTGAAGGTGTTCCGGCTACTCCGCGCGAGTTCAGACGTTTATAGAGCTGACGAATAGTCAGAGTCTCCCGCTCCAGCAATTGAATGATTTTGGCCAGACTGCTCTTACTCTGATTAAAGCCCTCCAGCTTTGGTGTGAACGGCAATGGCTCATCTAGTGGATACACGGATACATCATGCCCCAAGTAATGAGAGAGCAGATCGAGTCCCAGCTTCTCAGGCGTGAGATCCTCCACAATCGCCAACCGCTGAGCTGCTTCTTCCTCCGTCCGTCCAATAACAGGCATAAAGCCCGGCAGAATCTTCAGATCATCACGTGATCTGCCATATTTAGTCAGCCTTGACTTGATATCCTCGTATAACTCAATTCCATCCTCAACCGTTCCAAACGGTCCAAAGGCTGTTCCAGGTGCAAATACAACTTCTGCTGATGCGGCTGCCAGTTCCTTACCCGCTTCCGAAGCCCCTGCTTGAATCAGTACAGGATAACCTTGCGGAGGCCTGGATACATTCAACGGACCCCGGACTTGAAATTCATCAGTCTTATAATTCAAATTATGGAGCTTATCTTTATCCGCAAAAATACCTGACGCCTTATCCAGCACGATGGCATCATCTTCCCAGCTGTCCCACAGCCCTTGGGTGACATCGACGAACTCACCAGCTCTTCCATAACGATTCTCATGCTCCAAGTGCTTATCTTTGCCAAAGTTGCGGGCTTCTTCATCGGTCTGCGAAGTAACAATATTCCATCCTGAACGTCCGTTGCTTAAGTAATCCAGCGTGGCTAGTTTACGGGCGATATGATACGGCTCGTTATATGTCGTTGATATGGTTGCCGCAAGACCAATTCGCTCTGTGACAACGGATAACGCAGAAAGTAGTGTGAATGGCTCAGGGCGAATGCTGTTTGCCGCAGTGATCCCTGACTGAAATCTGTCCCAGACATATAATTCATCTGCATAGAAGAACATATCAAATTTCCCGCGTTCAGCAGTCTGCACAATATGCTTGTAGTAATTAAAATCAAGCAGACCGGCCGCATCCGATTCTGGATGTCTCCAACTGGAGATATGCTCACCTGCTGGAAAGAACATCATCGCTCCCAGCGCCATTTGACGTTTGTTATTACTCATCTCTATACACCGTCCTTTATGCTTCTGTTAATTACACCAGTCCTTGACTATCCAGCCATTCCTTCGCTATTAAATATTAATTTCTGGTATATTGACGCAGGCCTTTTGGCGTAAGCAGCTTATTCAGTCCTAGCAACAATAAATTAACGACAATAACGAGTAACGATACCGGAATTGCACCCTCCATAATAGTTACCGTATTGATCATCGCTATCCCTCTAGTAATAATATCGCCCAGTCCTCCGGCAGCAATGTAAGTAGCAATAGTAGCCATACTGATCGTCTGCACCGCAACTAGCCTTACACCGGCCATAATAACGCTGCGCGCAATAGGAAGTTGAACCATCCACAGAATCTGCCATCTGGTCATTCCCATTCCCGTACCAGCTTCAATTAACGCCTGATTCACCCCGCCAATACCTACATAGGTGTTCTGAAGAATCGGAAGTAACGCATACAACGTTAAAGCGATAATCGCTGGCTTTGTTCCAATACCCAGAAACGGAATCATAAATCCGAATAAGGCGAGACTGGGAATGGTCTGAATCACAGATACCGTTGTTATGACTGTATTTGCTACACGTTTATAGGCAGTAAGAATAATTCCGGTCGGTACTGCAATTAGGCAAGCAATCAGAACCGAAATCAGTGACAGATTGATATGCTCCCCCATTTTCTGCAAAATCATAGGCCAATCTGCCTGCAAGGTATTCCAAAATTGATTCACCCATAACCACGCCCTTCATTCATAATCAAGATCAAATTGAGTATTGTTCAAACCGCTCTGCGCCGAGAAATTCACGCACGAAGTCAGAAGCCGGTGCTTCCAGTAAATTCTCAGGCGTTCCAGTCTGAATAATAAAACCATCCTTCAGCAAAATTACCTGGTCGGCTATTTTAAGTGCCTCATCAATATCATGTGTTACGAACACGATGGTCTTCTGCACTTTCTCATTCAGCTTAATAAGCTCCTTCTGCAGCTGTACTCTACTAATGGGGTCTAATGCGCTGAAAGGTTCATCCATAAGAATAATAGAAGGGTTGGAAGCAAGTGCACGAGCTACACCGATACGCTGCTGTTGTCCACCACTTAGCTCATGCGGGTAACGGCTGCGATATTGCTTTGGATCAAGACCAATCAGTTGCAGAAGTTCTTCTGTACGCTCAACCAAGTCCTTCTTCTTCTCACCCTTAAGCCTCGGAACGATCGAGATATTCTGTTCAATAGTCATATGGGGAAATAGTCCGATCTGTTGAATGACATAACCAATATTCCGTCGCAACTCCACTGGATTAAGCGTGCTGACCTCCTGCCCTTCTACCAACACAGAACCAGACTCTGGTTCTATCAAGCGATTGATCATTTTAAGCAGCGTTGTCTTTCCGCAACCTGACGGTCCGATAATAGTAACGATTTGACCACTAGGTATGGTTAGATCAAAATTCTCCAACACATTACCTGAACCATAATTTTTGGTCACTTGCTTGAACTGTACTGCGGCTACGCCAACACCCATATCAATCACTCTTCCTTTTTCAAAAATATACCAACTTAATTCATAAATTTAGTTGGTTTTAAATATAAAAAAAGATCACATTTCCCTCATATAGCTTCTAGGGAAATGAGACCTCCATTTGTTAGGTTAGTCTCTTATATTATTAACATCCGATAATTCAATACTGTAATGTAATACTTTAATGCAATATTATATTACGTATTATTTTTTGTCAATCCTTAAAAACAAGTAAACACATCGGATTAAAATTTTCAAATCAAGGAATCATTTATGTTATAGGGCATAAAAAAAGACCTCCTGTGATCAGGTCAGCCATATTAGACTACTATGCAGTTATCCTTATGAAATTAATTGCTTTCCACAAGCGTAGGTTTAATCTCATTGGCATTAAAAAAATCCAATGCGGAACGATACCAAGAAGTCTCGCCTTCTTTCTCACCGTCAACATAAATCTCTACACGTTCATTATAGAAGGAGAGATATTCCTTAATCTTAGGGATTTCAGGAATTGGATGGAGATAACTCCACACAATATTCTCATGAACGATACCATTCACTTCAGCGGACCAATAAGAAGCCTTTCCTTTATAAGGGCATCTCGTTTCCAAGTCGGTCGCCTGCAGGAACTCCTGCTTCACATCTTCCTTCGGCAAATAATACCGAACAGGGACACCTGTCTCAAACACAATGATCGGACGTTTGCTATCCGCTACCGTTACACCATCAATCACTACCTGGATATGCCGAGAGCTCTGCAGCGCATCTACTCTCTTGTAGGGATCACGCGGATGAACAAAGATTTCTTCATCTTCTTCGAACCAGGCATCTACTTGATTCCAATAGAAGGAAACATATCCTTTGATCGGCTCACTCTCGGGAATGGGATTCTGATAGCTCCACACTGCATTTTCTGAAATCCGATCCCCAACCTTAATACTCCAGTACGATGCCGCACCTTTCCATGGGCAATGGGAATAATGCTCCGATTCTACGAACAGATCCTTACGAACATCACTCTCGGGAAAATAATAAACCGGAAGATGCCCTCTCTCATGAACCGTGATCACATTCTTGCTATCCGCAATCGTGATCCCTTCAAACTCCACTCTTACTCGTCTTGGATTTGAATCAAACTGCAATTTCTTCTTATTAGACATGTATACTCTCCTCCTTCTAAATAATATCAAATATAGGTAATGTATTATTGCATTTAGATAATATCATGCAAATTTCAGATATTCAATATGAAAAACCTACTTTTCCAATAAGAATTTAAAATAATGAAAATAGAAATTAAAAAACCAATCACCGATGAACTTCCGGCGATTGGTCGAGTGAACTTGCTATATGTTTTGACTTCCTTATTTAAAAGGATAAATCCAGAAATGCTCTGTTCCAAAACGCGCCCCTATCTCTTCATCATTCAATTCTTTGCTGCCTACTAACTCAGCGGCTTGGAATTGAGATTTATGCGCTTGAATGGATGCCATTTTAGGCTTCAGAAAATCTTTGACATCAATGATAACATTAGGTTTGCCAATCTCTTGCTCCGTGTTCCGGGCAAAGGCCACACAGTGAACAGGAGGTCTCTCTGCCTTAGGTAGTCTTTCAATCGTACGAATAACTGCGGCTCCAGTGGCATCATGATCGGGGTGAACGCTATAACCCGGGTAGAACGTAACGACTAACGAAGGGTTAAGCTCTTTTAAAAGATCATCAATCTGCTTATCCAACAAGTCTTGATCCTCAAATTCAATCATCTTGTCATGGAAACCAAGCATTCTTAGATCCTGTATCCCAATGGCCTCACAAGATGCTTCAAGCTCTTTTTTGCGTATGCTTGGCAGGGTTACCCGATTAGCAAACGGTGGGATCCCCATATTTCGCCCCATCTCACCTAATGTCAGGCACGCATAAGTTACCTGGGTTCCATGCTGAATATGCTTCGCCAGGGTTCCTGCTACACCGAAGGCCTCGTCGTCCGGATGTGGCAATATAACAAGAATATGTCTTTCCACTGAATTCTTCATCTCCTCATGCATTAGAAAGGCTCCCGGCTTAATTGTAAAGATACGATAAGCTTGCCTTGGCTGTCGTGCCCTGCCATGATTAATCTATCTGTCTCACTCTCTTCATAGTGAGTTAAACCTTCTGAGTACACCCAACCTTGCGACATTTTCAGACCGATACGATAAGGTCCTTCTCCTGAAATCGACCCATGAGAATATTGAATAACAGCATTAGTGATGAAAGTAGATGCCGAATGCTTAGAGCTATCTAAATGGGCTGCGTATGCCCCCATGGTCAACTCAAGATGGATATACAGATCTTGATCTTTAAACCGGTCGAGTCTTTGTTGTATTTCGGACTGATTAATTAGCTGCAATGTTGCGCCTCCATCTCTGACTGAATGTATAGCCGAATATACCTATAAGAAATAAGATCCATACCTTTGCAGAACGGACCTACATGATATAAGTGTGACTTATTTCTCATCAAAGTATAACTTGCAGTGCTTAGTAATTCAAATTAAAGACCTGTCACCGGTAGAATACCGGCAGCAGATCGCCGCTTTGAAGCTATTAATATATAGGATACCCCGCCACAAATAATGCGAGATATAACAAACCACCGATAACAGATATGGCCGTAAGCGCAGCATCCTTAGCCTTCTCTTCTGTGAGCGCCACGACTGCAAAAGCCAGTGGGAACACAACGATAAAGTAACGCGGGGCGGACAACAACCAAGTAGGAGCGACTACGAACGCAAAATACACGATAAAATATGCAGTATACGCGGGATTTAGCTTCTTCGCAGCCATATATATTACGATTAGAGTGGAGAATATAGTCAGCAAATTGGGTAACCATAATCCAAGAAAATTACGGCTATCTCCCTCAATAAAAGTACGCACAGCATATTCCATCTGATATCTTACGGTATCGAAGAATAGATAGAGCTTCTGGAACCAGTGCTCTTTTTGATAGATGCTGTACTGAAAGGCATTTCCCGCAACCTCATAATTTATATAAAGATAGACTAGCAACCCCAGTGATATGGTGAAGAGGCCTGCAAACGCACGAACAAATCTGCTTATCCACGCTCTTCTATTCAAGGTTTTATATGTACCCAGCAACTCCCGAGTGAATTCAATAGCGACCGGTACTGCCAGAAGTATTCCTGGAGAACGCGTATACGCGGCCAGTGCCCCGCACAAGCATCCTATAAGCCACTTCTTTTTTCGCACAAAATAAATACACATCAGGGAGAGTGCCAAAAATAGCGATTCCGTCATAGGAATGAGGAAAAAGAATGCCGCTGGAAATATAAAAATATACTTCACAACTCGTAGAGCATTTCTTCGCGACATGTCTATTCGGGCAAGTTCATAAGCAAATAGAGCCGCAACGATCGAGCTGAGGATAGAGATAACAAATCCTGCCGCAAGATAACTCCCAGTAAATATCTCGACCACTTTTATCAGATTGGGTAAAAAGGGGAAAAACACGAGGTGAAATTTAGCATCTCCCTCTGTCACATACCCGTTCTCCGCAATCCCAAGATAGGAAGCAGCATCGATCCCCGATATATGCCATGTCTCCATCACCTTACTGAAGAGACCGCCCGAATAACCATTCTGTATGATCAGAAAAACATAACCAATGATCAGGAGAAGCGCACGGCTAATTAACATCCAGCCAATAATCTTCAACCACGTCTGTTTTCTCTCGGATTCGATTCTGTGGACTTGTATCTCTTCCGCTTGCTTGCTAGTCAGCATATATTCTGATAGAACAGGTATCGTGCGCAGACCCAATAATACGAATAGTGCGAAACAGGCAACTGTGGCAAGGGTGCCCAGCACTGTCCAACTATGGTTTGAATCTGCCCAGAATATAGCCATACCCGCCATAATCAGCACAAAAATAATGGATATGACTTTGTCATGAATCTTCATTTAAACCTCCATTTGTCCCCTCTGACCCCATGAAATAGATAAAAAAGGAAATTAGTACGCATAGAAATATCATAGTCGCTTGCAATTTTTTTGTAAATCATTTCTCTCGCTTTCATAGCGTAAAATGAATATACATCCACGAATCTTGGAAGTGTGTATGAAATACAACATAGTACAGGTGAGGAGTGTATCTAATGAAGGAGCAGTACACAGCAAAGCTTGAATTGTTCGCAGAAAACGCGCTGAAGTTGAAAAAAGCGTTTGCCTGGCAAAATGTAATGGTTAACCGTTTGGCCGCATTACTATACACGGCAGAGAACAAAATTGCCGATGATGAAGCGATCCGCGCGAGCTATGAACTTATTAAGGAGAATACCGGGTGGTTCTCTGCATTCAGGGGTAACTCAATTATCAGCATAGCTGCTCTGCTCTCTCTTTCTGCTGATCAAGAAAAACAACTTACAAACACACTGACCGTATATGAGTTAATGAAGGAAGACAAATTCAGAGCCTCTGATTATCTCGTTATTTCCGCCTATCAAATCGCTGCCCATGCGACATCGGATCAATATCCCCGTACGGTAGAACGTGCAAAACTATTTTACGGTAGTATGAAAGCAAAGCACCGCTTCCTTACCGGACAGGATGATTATATCTTTGCTGCTATGCTCGGTCTTTCCGATATCGACGTTGAAAAAGGTATCGATCGTATGGAGCAGCTCTATGCTGCGCTGAAACCTGAGTTTAGATCGGGAAATAGCGTGCAAGCTCTGACACAAGTGCTGATTCTTGGAGGAGATGCCCCAGAAGCAGCGGCCCGTGTTCTTACTTTACGTGATGACTTCCGTGCACACGGACTTCGTCTGGACAAGGAATATACCCTCTCCTCGCTTGGCGTGCTGTCTTTGCTTCCCTGCAACAGTGAGGACATTGTTACCGACGTCTCGGAGACCTACGAATTTTTACGTACTCAAAAAGGCCTCGGCAATTGGTCCATCAGCAAACAGGAATTGCTGCTGCTGTCAGCTGCGCTCCTAGCCTTCAAATATGTAGATGATGTACGAAACGGCATTATAACCACGATGCTCTCCACCAGCATTACCAATATTGTGATTGCACAACAGGCTGCAATTGCCGGGGCTACGGCTGCATCGGCTGCCGCAGTAGCCTCCTCCTCTTCTTCAGATTAAAATGGATTGCCGGAACGGAAGGCATGGACTGTTCTATTCCACCGACTTCAACGCCTCAATCATATGAATCCGCTTGAGCTTGACATGCATGAAAGCCATGATTATGCCCGAGAACAACAGCGTTAACAATGCGGCATAAATATAACTGGGCCACTTGATGATCGGGACGAACAGCGTCGCATCTAGCTCGGCCGTCTTCAGCACGAAGCTGTGTAGCATAATGCCGAGTCCTGATCCAGCCACAATGCCGATTACACTTAGCAAAATATTTTCCCGGTAAATGTACATCGTTACTTCCTTATCATAAAAACCCAGCACCTTGATTGTAGACAGCTCCCGGAACCGCTCGGACACATTGATATTGGTCAAACTGTAGAGGACGACAAAAGCAAGTGCCGCAGCCGACACAATGAGCACCCAGGTCACAACATTCATACTTTTCATGATGTCGTCGAAGGCATTGCCTAAACTGCTGGAGAAGCTAACGGCAGCAACACGCTCACTATCCGTTAGCTTTTCGCCGAATGTATCCTCTGAGGCTTTATCCTTCAAAGTGTAGTTAAGCAGCTCTGTGTTAAACACAGGCTCTTTCCCGAATACGGAAGAATAATACGCCGGGGTCATATACACATAGTGCATCACATAGTTCTCTGTGATCCCGGCGACCTGTATTTTGAATGTTTCGTTCTCCTTGTCCAACACGTTCAAGTAGTCACCAGGCTCAAGTCCATACAGTTTAGCCAGCTTTTCCGAGACTATAGCACCCTTGTCTGTAAGCTTCCGTCCTTCTCCACTCCATCTGTCCCTCAGCTCCACGAATTGTGCCAGAGAATCAACGGATACAGGTATGAACAGGTTCACATCCTGATCATTTATACCCTTGGCCCGCGCGGTCATCGTTTCCTGCGCCACTTCAAGCGTACCGGTTATGGCAGATTCGTCAGTGATCAGCTTCTTATGGGCATCCACTACATCAGGGGACACATCTGCATGCAGAGCTACAAGGACATCATATTTCATAATCGCCCCGAATTGCCGTCCTGAGATGCTGCCGAGCGAGTCCTTGAGACCAAATCCAGTCAGGATCAGCGCCGTACAGCCGGCCACACCGAACACAGTCATGAACATCCGCTGCTTGTAGCGGAACAGATTCCTAGCGGTTACCTTTTGGACAAAGCTCAGTCGTTTCCAGATAAAGGATAATCGCTCCAGTACAATCCGCTGCCCGTTCTTCGGCGCTTTCGGACGCATTAATATGGAAGCATTACTGCGTAGTACCACCCGGGAAGCAATCCAGGCCGTCAAAGTAGTGCATATTAACGCCACAAGGATGGAGATGATGGAATACGTAGGGTAGAACCTTTTAATAATATCCGGGAGGTTATAGAGCGAACTATATGCATTATAAATAATGGTCGGGAACAGGGTAAAACCTAAGGCGAGCCCCGCAACCGAAGCGGCCAGACTGGCAAGCGTGCCATAGACCAGAAATTTAGCTATAATGTCACGGTTGCTATACCCAATCGCTTTAAGCGTGCCAATCTGTAACCGCTGCTCCTCTACCATACGCGTCATGGTTGTGAGGCTGACCAGTGCTGCAATCAAGAAAAAGAATACCGGAAACGCGCTCGCAATCGCCGACAACCGGTCAGCATTGTCTTTATATTCGGCATACCCCGGATTATCGTTTCGGTCAGTGACGTAGATCTTGGGCAGCGCCAGTTCTGCAAGCTTCCGCTCACCTTCCACCCGCATCTCCGCAACTCGCGCTTTAGGCACGCCGGATAGCGTCTGTTCTACAGCTTTGGTATGCTGCTTCATCAACGCCCTATACTCCGGCGTATAAGCCTTCACCGCGGAGGTATCTGTGAAGGACAGATACGCTTCTGTATACACCGGCAGCTTGAAGTCTGACTCCGGGATGGCTGCAAACGCATCTACCTTACCTTTGCCGATCCCGCTGGTTCCCCGGTTCTTCTTTTCGATAAACTGGGAGCTTCGGACAAAACCCACTACGGTATAATCCAATACCCCGAAGCTGTTCGACAGTTCGGCATCCTTACCGTTTCCCGTGAACGTAATCTTGTCCCCTAGCCTATACTTACCATCAAGCCGGTCATCTAGTACAATTTCTCCCGAATGCTTGGGAAGATGTCCTTTAATAATATCGTACTGATTTAATGTTTTCTCGCTGCTATATGAGTAGACTTTAAGTACCAAAGCTTTGTCGCCAGTGAACACATCCGCGCTGTAACCTGGCTGGATCACCTCAACCCTTGGCACATGACTCAGCAGCTTTATGTTGTCTTTCGTCAGGCCGTAGGTAGTCTGCACCTTCAAATCCATCAGTCGCAGCTCCCGGTAAAAAGTTTCGGCTGTATCCAGCATATTCGGCCCGGTCGCCTTGACCCCGGCAAAAAAACTGACGCCCAGCATAATGATGGCAAAAATCGAAATAAAACGGGCCTTGGTGCGCCAAATTTCACGAAAAATATCACTCCACAACGCGTGTTTTTTCATCAGTGTCTTCTCCCTACCATTCGATATCGTCAACGGATACCGGCGAAGGATTGGTAACCATTTTCCTTACCTTAGCGTTGTTGATCTCAATGATCCTGTCTGCCATCGGTGTAATTGCCAGATTATGCGTGATTACGATGACCGTGGTCCCCGTGTTGCGGCAAGTATCCTGCAACAGCTTCAGCACCTGCTTGCCAGTGTTGTAGTCAAGCGCGCCTGTGGGTTCATCGCAGAGCAGCAGCTTCGGCTGTTTGGCCAACGCTCTGGCAATGGCGACACGCTGCTGCTCACCGCCGGACAACTGAGCCGGGAAATTATCAAGCCGCGCCCCCAGTCCCACATCCTCCAGTACCTTGCGTGCATCCAAGGCACGCGGGGAAATCTGGGACGCAAGCTCGACATTCTCCAGCGTAGTAAGATTAGGTACCAAATTGTAGAACTGAAATACAAAACCCACATCTATGCGGCGGTAGCCTGTCAGCTCCTTGGCACTATACTTGGCAATATCCGTACCGTCCACCATGACCTGGCCCTCGTCAGCGGAATCCATCCCGCCAAGAATATTAAGCACGGTCGATTTGCCCGCCCCACTTGGACCGACAATGACCGCAAATTCCCCCTTATTAATCTCAAAATCAATCCCGTCGTTGGCGACAATCATATTCTCGCCCATCTTGTAACGTTTGTACTCCCCTTTTACTGTAACAAAGCCCATTCCTCATCCTCCTATCTCTAGCCGAACCAAGCCCCGTCTCTTCACCATCTATCCAATGCTCGTTATAGAAAAAAACTCGGTCATTTTAGCATCACCTTATAAACCAAGGAACAAACGATCTTCTGAAAAAGTTCCATCGATTGTAACAAGAAAAATATTTCCGCAATCGATACTTAGGCGTTTGATAATGTTATAATCACTTTGATTTAGCCACTCTTTTCAGGTAAGGGTGAGAGAACAATCAGAAACAGGTGATCAGATGTTCGAGCTTAAATGGCTATGGCAGAACTTAAAGGGAAACCGGACGCGTTATATTATGGCGCTCTGCCTCTCGGTGGTGGGCTCAAGTCTCATGATCGTGAACCCATACATCAGTCAACGCATTGTCGATACGTTTATAGCTGGTGACAACGCGCTGCAGAATCTTACACAAGAACGGCAACTATTGATTATGCTCTGCCTGGGCATGATTGGATTTTCTCTACTGCGTACAGGGCTCGCTTATTTTACGACCATGCAGTATGAAAAGTCCTCGCAAAATATGATGTACAACATCCGTGTTTATCTGTACAACAAGATCCAGGGGCAAGACAGGGAATATTACGACCATAACCGCACAGGCGATCTTATGACCAAGATGACTGGCGATCTGGACATGGTCAGACACTCCATGGCATGGATTTTCAAGACGATCATCGAATCGTTAACGATCTTCATTGCTGCTGTTATCTATTTTTTCACAATAGATACGCAGCTGACGCTGTGGATGCTGATCCTGTCACCGCCAATCTTTATCGTGGCTTATATATTCGCCAAACGCGTCCGTCCCATGTATATCGACCTGCGCGAGCGACTGTCCCAGCTTAACACGACTACTCAGGAGAATATTTCAGGCAACCGTGTAGTCAAAGCTTTTGCCCGCGAGGAGTTCGAGATCCAAAAATTCACGGAGAAGAATGTCAATTATTCCACGGCGAACAAAAAGGCCGCCCTCGTATGGCTTGATTATTTTCCTTATCTGGAATCCTTCGCTCAAGGCTTCAACGTAGTCCTTATGCTAGCCGGTGGATTCTTCCTTATGGATGGCCGGATCACCTTTGGAGAATTCACAGCCTTTTCTTCGCTCATATGGGCCGTATCTAACCCTATGCGCAACATCGGCATTATTATCAACGATATTCAGCGCTTTTTCGCAAGCTTGTCCAAAATCGTCGATGTCTATTATGCTAAGCCCAATATTGTAAACGAGCACACGTCTATAGAGAAACACCGTTATGAAGGCCGCATTATGTTCGATCATGTCCGCTTCAAATATGATAGCGCTCTCGTGCTGGACGATATTAGCTTTACCGTTGAACCAGGTGAAACTATTGCGATCATGGGCTCGACGGGATCAGGCAAAACAACAATCATCAACTTGATCCCTCGCTTCTACGATGTATTCGAAGGACGTGTGCTGGTAGACGACATCGATGTTCGAGAGCTGGAGCTGGATGAACTCCGCGATAATATCGGAATGGCGACCCAAGATGTACTTTTGTTCTCCGATACCATCGACGGAAATATTGCCTATGGCGATCCTGATCTTCCGGAAGAAGATGCAAAAGGTTATGCCGAACTCGCAGCCGCACACGACTTCATTACCAAGATGCCTGAAGGTTATGATACCGTTGTTGGGGAACGCGGAGTGGGATTGTCCGGGGGGCAAAAGCAGCGCATTGCACTGGCACGGGCCTTGGCGGTTCGCCGTCCAATCCTGATTCTGGATGATACGACTTCTGCTGTCGATCTGGAGACGGAGGAACACATTCAGAAAAGTCTGCGCGAACTCGATTATCCTTGTACGAAGATTATTATCGCGCAGCGAGTGTCTACTACTTCCCAGGCTGACCGCATCCTCATTGTGGATGGTGGAAAGCTGATTGAAGAAGGTACCCACGCCGAACTGCTGGCAAAACGAGGCTACTATTACGATGTATTTAAACTGCAGAACGAGGGTATTGGAAGGCAGGTGAGCGAAAGTGGTACGGAATAAATTCGACGTCGATGAAAATTTGGAATCGCCGTTCAACATAAAACACTTCCGGCGTGCGATGGTATATATCAAACGGAAGAAAACACCTATGATTGTAGCATTTGTACTCAGCGCTCTTTCAGCAGGCATCTCACTCTCGGCTCCGCTGATCATGCAGCATGTCGTCGACGTGACCATTCCGGCAAAAAACAAACTTGCGCTGCTCGGCTGGTCTGCCCTGACGCTTGTGACCATCGTGGTCAGCGTTTATCTGGCTACCATCCGATCACGCATCATGACAAGTGTCGGGCAGGATATCATTTTCGATATCCGTACCGATTTGTTTAAGCACCTGCAGGAATTACCCTTCAAATATTACGACGATCGGCCGCAGGGCAAGATCCTCATACGGGTCGTGAATTACGTCAATTCGGTTTCAGATGTGTTGTCGAACGGTATTATCAACTTCATTCTGGAAATCGTGAACTTGCTCTTTATCGCTGCCTTCATGTTCGCCGTCGATGTACGGCTATCGTTTGTCATCTTGGCAGGATTGCCTGTGTTCTTTGGTATCATGCTGCTGATCAAAACCCGGCAGCGCCGGGCATGGCAGGCAGTGTCCAATAAAAGCTCCAATCTGAACGCCTATCTACAAGAGAGTATCAGTGGTATTGGTGTAACTCAGATGTTCTCCAGGGAACAGCGCAATGAGGGAATCTTCACGCGTCTGGCCGGAAATTTCCGTACGGAATGGATGAAGGCTCTGCGTTATAACATGCTGATTCCATTCGCAGTCGATAACTTATCCACCATTATTACATCATTGATTTTCCTTGTGGGTTTGTTGACACTTAGTCCCCAAGACATGACGCTTGGTGTCATTCTGGCGATGAGCAGCTACGCTGCCCGTTTCTGGCAGCCCATTCTGAATCTCTCCAACCTGTACAATAACTTCATCAACGCCGTTGCCTACTTAGAACGTATCTTCGAAACGCTGGATGAGCCGGTTACCGTCAGTGACATCCCGGATGCGAAGACACTACCGCCTGTAGCAGGTCATGTCACTTTCGACAATGTGACCTTCGCCTATGACCCAGGGCTCAACATCCTTGAGAATATTTCCTTCTCGGTCAAAACGGGAGAAAGCATCGCTCTAGTAGGACCTACGGGTGCAGGCAAAACAACGGTCGTCAATCTGATCTCGCGCTTTTATAACCTTTCCGGTGGCAAGATTCTTATTGATGGCGAGGATATCTCGCAGATCACACTGAAGTCCCTTCGTAGCCAAATGGGGATCATGCTGCAGGACAGCTTCATATTCTCCGGTACCATTCTAGACAATATCCGTTACGGTAAACTGGATGCCACCGAAGAAGAAGTGATCGCCGCGGCAAAGGCCGTTTGCGCGGATGAATTCATCCGGGAATTTGAGCAAGGCTATATGACAGAAGTTAACGAGCGCGGCTCCAAGCTCTCTCAGGGACAGCGGCAGCTCATTTCGTTCGCAAGAACACTGCTCGCTGATCCGCGTATTCTCATTCTGGATGAAGCTACTTCATCCATCGACGCGAAGACGGAGCGCTTGCTTCAGAAGGGCCTGAACGAACTGCTCAAGGGACGTACCTCGTTCATTATCGCGCACCGTCTCTCTACGGTAAAAAACTGCGACCGCATTATGTATGTGTCGGGCAAAGGCATTGCAGAAAGCGGCTCACACGATGAGCTGATCGCAAAGCAGGGACTCTATCACCGGCTCTATACGGCGCAGAAGATAGAAGCATAATTGAAGATGGGAACTTAAAGATAGGAGCTTAATTGAACAAGCACCAAAAAGCTCAGGCTTAATTTGCAGCCTGAGCTTTTTTGGTGCTTACTATTTTCCTGGAAAAAGATAGTTCCATTCTCGATGGTCAATCTATCGCTGTCCAAACATTTAGCGCAAGTGAACGAACCGCGATGTTCGGGTGATTTCTGTACAACCTCAAACGCTCTGCAGACTCTGGACTCCATAATAGAGCACTTCCGGCAACTTCAAGCAGCGAAAGTCCAATATACTGAGACTCGTACCTACCTTCAGACCCTAGCACATCTACAATTGCCAATAAAGTCTCCGGACTCCAGTATCCTATACTCTCTTCTAAATTATACGCGACCTGCTTATAGGCATCACTTAATAGCTGGGGCTGATCTGAGATACAGTTAATCATAGAATTCAGATAAGCAGCAGATTCCTCTACCTCATTCCAGTCTATTGCCGCTATATACAATTTCATCACAGCTTGCTGTAAAGTCTCATCAACTGCTAGACAGTCAATCAGACCCGTGTACAAAGGTATTAAGTGCATTCGTGTGATATTTGGATAAGATACCAACTGATCGACCAATTTTAGGAGACGCTGTCGATGAGGCAAATCTCTTCTGGTAGTTGCATTCCATTCATTATTTATCGCCATACCTGCCAGTCGCTGACAAACATCAATTACAACCTCATTGACCTCACCATCGCGGCAGGTTTCTACCAGCGTGTTCATAGCAAATTCCCATCGGGTGCTATCTTCTAACTCCGTAATAGCCCGAGCGGTGGCAGCTGCAATAACCCCTTCATTACCATTGGTCCACCGCATCATAGAAATAAAAGCATATCTGCCAATAAACGCATCCTGGTGCCTTGAAATTTCAATGATTAATCCTAGATAGCGCGCTCTATAGTCTAGTGGAAGAGCATTAGGCTGTTGAGATAATAAGCTTCCTGCGATGTCACTTACTGATGAAGAAGCCATTGCGCTTAAAATATCCCAAGCACGTTCATCATCTAAAAGCTGTTTCGCAGCATGCCCTATCGCTATGATTACATCCTTGTGTGCGTTTGGTTTCTCGAACTCGTTCATCAATAGCGGAATGCTATCCTCGCTTCTATATGCTCCCAGTAACCGGACGGCCTCTTTTCTTACTGTGATTTTGAGCTTATCCCGATCTAACAGCTCCCTAAGCATAGAAACCAGCAGTACCGGATTCACTCTGCGGATGCATCTAGGTATCGAGTACATGGCAACACGGGCCCGATCCCCATCCAGATTCTCCATTAGAATGGGAAGTGCCTTCTCCGGTTCTTCCATGAGTGAAAGGGCATGCAGCGCAGCCTCTACTACAGTTATCTCCTTATCCTGTACAAGCTCAAGTAACCTATCCGGGCCAAGATCAGGCATACTTGCCATGATCTTAATCACTCTTGCTCGTTCCCAAAGGTTGCGCTTGGCATCAAACGCAATTTTTTCTAATAAGGAGCTTAATGCTTGTTGCTGACGCGGCAGCCACTTATAGAATCCGTCCGTAGCCGGCACAGGGTAGATCGTTTTACCTGATAGGAACTTGCCCTTAATAACAGCCCCCGAAATAAAAGGATCCAGCCATTCTTGACGCTTCAGATGCAGATGCTGGAACACTTCATGGATCGTAATATACGATTTATCCAAAGCCAATAATTCCTTAACTCTGGCATCACGCGTTGGATGTGGCGCGAGCCAATGTCTGGCCGCTTGTATAGCTGTAGAATCTGCCTTTGCTCTCGTTGCTTCCTTTAACAGATTCTGAAGTTTTATGATGCCATAACCTCTTTTACCGAATGAGCTAGCCAGGCTAAGCACCAGATTGTAGTCTTCTCTCCCGTTGGCTTGTACAGCTAATGTATACATTTCTTCGAAGATAATCTCTTCTACTCCCCGGGGGAAATTCTTCTCGAGTGATGGGAGTGAAAGCTGCCCATCCTGCTTGGCCAGTTTCTGGATCGTATTCATAGAGAACTTAAACAGCTCACCGTGAGGATGCATCACATTATGCCGCAGAATAGCAAAGGCCAGTTGTTGAACGGAAAACTTCGTACCATAGGAAGTATCTCTGGCATCTATAACACTATCAACTAGCAAAGTAAGCTCTTGGACATGGTCATCCGTGAACACAGACGCAGGACTTTCCGAAAGCTCTTTAAACACATATCCCCGAACAGGGTCCTGCTCATTTCGAATCCGGCCCAGGTACACCAAAGTCTCATTCATACCCTGTCTCGATAGAACTGTACTTCTGATCAACTGCATAAGCGCCGTGCCGCGTTGATCTGCGCTGGATACCCGTGTTGCTTGTTCAAGCCCCACTCTTGAATGAACAATGGATCGGCAAGCCGTAATTCTGATGGTTCGATCCGGGTCATCCTTGATTTCACGAAGGCCCAGCATTCGGGTGGCTTCCTTGTCACGCAAGGCATGCGGTAATACATAGAGTAAGCTTTCCGGAAAAATACGTTCTTGGCGTTTATCTTCCTCATATACGGCATCAAAAATGACTTTGCGGTTAGAAGGTGCCATATTACGAAGCAGCTTCGCTAAATGTATAGGGTGATCTGCGAGTAATTTCGCTATGTCAATCCATTGATCAATGGATAAATATTTTTTCCTTTTTAGAACCCCTTCAGGAACACCATAAGTAGTCAGATCACTCCGCGACTCCGTCTGAGTCAGCAACTGATACACCTCGTTAGGATTTTGGCGTACGAGCGTGCCAAGTTGTTCTTTTAACGCAGGATGTATACTGCCCACGGGTCCATGCTTCATCGCACAACCCAATACCAAATCTGCCTTCCGATTGCATAGGAGCTCCATAGCGGATGAGAACCTCCACCAGACAGCTCCCTTTTCCCTCGGCGGCGTACTCTCTAGAGTGGTTACAAAGTATTCCGCAACTACGCCAAGATGCCTGCTGGATAATCTTTTCCAGTCTTTGATGGCATACCCAATATCAGCAAGCCATTGTCTAACCGTTGCCGTATTACAGGCCTGCAGGACAATTGCTGCCTCCTCCGCGCCCCACCGGGCGTACACCACAGGCAATAAGCGTTCCGCCAATTCCTGACGGTTAATCTGTGAAATACTGTGCAGTAGCTTGCGGCGGCAATCATGTGACAAATGGGGAAGCTCACGTACAATATCAGCATCAGATGCTACCTTTGCCAAAAGACCCGCAGCCGTATTTCTGATACTTGCCATGGGATGACGCAGTCCTGATAGAACAATAGCGGTATCCTGTGTTGCAATGGCACCGATTAACGCTAGACGCGCTTCATACACACCATCCTCCAGCAATGAGGACAGTAATTGAGAGTACTGGGCAGATCCAAGATGATCACGGCCTAATTCCGCTACTTTTTTAAGTCTTTCAGAATAGCCTAGTGAATCCAATTCTTTAAGTAAGCTCGGTTTGTCCAATGGATCTCTTTTGAAAATCATAAGTCCTCCTAATACACCTGTTCTTATTCCATCCAAACTTTATTCTCTATTCTTCCATACATTTCCTTTATAAATAAAGGTAACCCTGAAGCTGGTTGTAGAGCCGCCTCCAAGATTACCCATAATGTACTCCTTACTCTATTCATTCTTTTTTTGTATAAACACATACGTATTCTCATCCGACAGCTTATCATCAAAGCTAAAGTCAAACCCGTCGAAGCCTTTGATATCCTCCACACAGGTGATTTGCCGCTCCGCCATGAAGCGGACCATTTCACCCCTAGCCATCTTGACCAGGGTCGCTCTCTCAACCACCTTACCACCGATTTCCTGTCCGAAGACACAGCTAACCATTTGAACGTTTCCGCCAACATACGGGGAGATGCACTTGCTGTATTCCTTAGAGGCCAGATTCAGAATAATGTCACTCTCCGAAAATAGCTGATCCGCCAGCTTCCTGTTCCAGAAGTCGTAGATTGAGCTGAATCCAGGTCCGCTAAGCTTAGCCTGCATCTCCAGCCTGTATGGTACAACCCCATCAAAAGGCTGGACGATTCCGTAGAACCCGGACAATATCCGTAAATGCTGCTGAAGATAATCAAGCTCCTCCATTTGAAGTACCCCAGGTGCCATGTACTGGTACTGGATACCCTCATAAGAAAAGATAGCCGGTGTAAGATTCCGTGTTACATCCATATCCCGAATCCGCTCCACATTCAGTGTGGCGATGGCATCATTGCATTTCCATAGTGATTTGGCTTCTTCATAATTCAATTTTTGTAATAAGGCCAAAAGAGTCTGTGACTCGCTTATAAATTGCGGCATCTGGCGGCAATCCAAGAAATCCGTGTCCCTCTTCATCTTCTTGGCAGGCGAAATAATGATTCTCATGATGCTCCCTTTTCTTACCCCCACGGGGAATTTCAATATATCTTATCGTATCATATTTAATCTTCGTAGGCATAGATCGCCTCCCTCATAAAGGTTTGCCGTCTATTGTAAGGGAGAATTTAAATATACTTATTGTTTTCTCCTTCCAAGAAGAATACTGGGATATTTTCAACGTTTAGACCTTCCTTTCTAATTATTAGGAAGAATAATGTCGATAACTAAAAGAGAAACGATACATAAGAGAGAGAATCATTTAAAAGGAGAGGAAATCGTGGAAAAAGTTAGGAATTTATCTTTAAAGTATAAGGTATCCATGATTGTAATTGTCATGGTTGTCTTAATTTTTGCCGGAGTCACCTATTTCAGCTTGAATATTCTTAAAACCAACCTATCGAATGACTTGAAGAGTGAGCTTCTTAGTGTAGGGACCTTGACCGGCATGCAGGTTAATCCGGATCAGGTTAGTCAGCTACTCAGCAAGAACGGAGAAGGAAATCCTGACTTCACAAGTCTACAGAAACAGCTTGACCAAATACAGAAAGATCAAGGTGTGATGAGTTGGAGTTATATTTGGAGCTTGAAGGATGATCAAGTGACCACTCAAGCGTACACTTCCAATTTGAATGATATCTACAAGCCCGGTGCTTTGTTCGCGGACCTTGCTCCCATCCACTTAGATGCTGCTAAGAAGGTGTACTCCACCGGAAAATCCGAAGTCACTGATATATTCAAAGATCCGTTCGGCACATGGAGAACCGTATTCTCTCCCATTAAGCAGGATGGAAAAGTTATTGCTGTAATCGGTATAGACTATTCTGCTGACTACATCAATCAGCTATCCAACCAGGCTCGAAATCAACAGCTATTCATTACAATTATTGGTCTGATCATTATAGCTCTTGTAATCTATGCCGCTATCAATAAGATACTCAAGCCGTTGAAATCTATTGTAAATGTGTCTAACCGTATCGCCGAAGGAGACCTAAGCAGCAGTCCGCTGAGCTACGACTCAAACGATGAGATAGGTCAGCTTAATACGGCAGTTGTCAAAATGCAACATAGCCTGCGCACTCTGATCTTGAATATCCAGGACTCTTCAGAGCATGTAGCTACCTCCTCTCAGCAGCTCACCGCTAGTTCCCAAGAAACTGAATCCTACTCTGTAAAAGTGAACAGTGATATGACAGAAATCGCTGAGAAGACTCTGATGAATTCTAAAATTACGGAAGAAACTGTAACTGTACTGGAGGAGACTGCGATAGGCATCCAGCGTATTGCCGAATCCACGTCTTCCGCTTCAGAGGAATCTGAACAAATGGCCGCTAGTGCTCAGAACGGATATGACTCCTTAGATAGGCTGCAGAATCAGATGCATAATATTACAGAATCCGTTACCCGCATTGCCGATGTGATTCAAGTACTCAATTCCCAAATTATTGAGATTAACGAAATGACAAATCTGATTACCGATGTGGCAGAACAGACGAACCTGCTGTCGCTCAATGCTTCCATTGAAGCTGCGCGTGCGGGTGAACATGGTAGAGGATTTGCAGTCGTTGCCACCGAAATCAGGAAGCTCGCTGAAAGAACAGGCCGCTCTGCAAATACAATTGCTGAACATTTGGGAAGTATTACACAGAGTACCACGCAGTCACAGGTCATAGCCCAAGAGGGACAAGAGGAAGTGCATAGAGGTCTTGAACTGATGAAAGAAGCATCTCAGTCCTTCAATCAGATTCTCGAATCCACCAAGAATGTATCTATGCAAATGCAAGAAATCTCCGCGTCTTCTCAGCAAATTTCCGCCTCTTCTGAAGAGGTTACCGCTTCGATGACAGAGCTTAGAAATGTCTCGGGTGAGATTGCCAAGAGCTCCGACCAAGTCTCCAGCTCCTCCGAGCTCCAGCTGCAATTCATCCAGGAAGTAGCCCAAGCTACCGAATCTTTAAGCCTTACTTCGCAGTCACTTCAGGAATTAATTCAACAATTCAAAGTTTAACTTAAATAGACAGGAGCGATCACAGATGAGTTATGCAGGACTAAAAGGAAAGCACGCGCTGATTACAGGCGCAAGCAAAGGAATTGGAAAGGCGGTGGCACTCGAATTCGCCAAGGCCGGGACGAACGTGATGATCAATTATATTGGCGATGACCAGGAAGCACTTGAAGTGAAAAAAGAAGCCGAGTCCTATGGCGTTAAAGCCGAGATTCATCACGCTGATGTCAGTGATTCCACCCAAGTACATGAGATGTTCGAGGCATTCGACAAGTTGTTTGGCACACTGGATATACTCGTGAACAATGCGGGGATTGCCCAGGCCGTAACGGTCCGTGACATGACCGATGAGCAGTGGGACCGGATGATTAAAGTACATTTATATGGAACTTTCTATAATGCTAGGGAAGCTGCACGCCGCATGTGGGACAATAAGGCCGGCAAAATCATCAACATCTCCTCTGACTTAGCGAGTCTCGGTTGTGAAGAATTCACGCATTATTCTGCAGCTAAAGGCGGTATTACTTCTTTCACCAAAGCTTTGGCACGGGAACTTGCCCCGCACATTAACGTGAACTCCGTAGCTCCAGGTGGAACACTGACCGACATCCTCGCTGACTTCGGTGAAGGCTATGAAGAGGAAGAAGCGGCCAAATATCCGCTGAAGCGTCTGGCACAACCACAGGAAATCGCCAAATCCGTTCTGTTCCTTGCTTCCGATGATGCCAATTTCTACACAGGGCAAGTGCTCGGTGCCAATGGCGGCAGTGTAATGAACTAATTCTCTCAAGTCATCTCATGGTAATCACTGGAGGAGCACAACATGACAGCTATTATTGTATTTCTCATTTACTTGATATTTATTTATTACATCGGCTTCAAAGGGTACCAAAAAATCAAAACCGCAGAAGACCTGCTCGTCGCAGGCTGGAGCATGCCGCTCTACGTGGTAGCCGGCAGTCTCCTCGCTGCCATGCTAGCCGCACCGTTCTTTTTCGCCGCTATCGGCTCTGGTTACACCACCGGCGGCTTCGAAGGAACAGCAACGATGGCCGGACTTGGAACATGTATGGTACTTGGCGCCTTCATCTGGACCCGGCCACTACGCAGATTGAAGGGCTGGACCATTGCCGACTATTACGGCCTACGCTATGCCAGTAAGAAGCTGGGGGCTTACTCAGGAACTGTAATGACCGTCGCTTTCGGCTTCTTTAATGCAGGAGCCCTGACAGTCGGAGGAACCTACATCATCCAAGCGATCTTCCATCTTCCTTTCATCCCGGCTGCCCTGTTGTTCGTGCTTCTGACGGCGCTATATTCCATCATTGGCGGACTATGGGCAGTTGCCTATACGGAAGTCATTCAAGGACTTCTCTCCATCGTGGGAATTCTGGGGATTACCATCGCAGTTATTTACTCGTACCACGACAACATCTTCCATCCTGATTGGTGGAACGTGAGTACACTATTCAATAAAGGCGGCGCTACATTCTGGAGCTTGTATCTAGTCCTAGCCTTCGGCGATATTCCTGCGGCTGACTTAGGACAGCGGGTAGCTGGAGCCAAGAACCCGAAGATTGCCCAGCGGGGGATGATCATCTCCGGAGTCATTGTAATTTTAATTAGCTGGATTCCTGGCATGCTAGGCGAAGCCTTTAAATTTATTTACCCAGGTAGCCAGAATCCGGAGAATCTCATGCTGGCATTCGCACAAGGTTACTTCCCGCCGCTAGTCTCCGCGATCTTCCTGACTGCGCTGGCTGCCATGGGAATGTCGACGCTAGCCGCTTGCTTCGTCGCTTCCTCCGGGGTGTTCACCAAGAACATTTATCTGGATTTCATCAATACAAACCCTGAACCAAAGAAGCTGCTTCGCGTCTCGCGGATCGGAATTGCAGTTAGTGCCGTTATCGGCTTCATCCTGGCGATTAACTTTCAACAGATCATTAATCTGGCTTACCTCGCGTGGGATATCATCTTCGTTACGGTCTTCTGGCCGCTCGTTCTAGGTCCATTCTGGCGGAGAGTCTCCACCATTGCCGTGTGGGCGAGCATCACCGTCGGCCTGCTTTACTACATCATCACTTCCTTCACCGGGATACCTGGATGGACTACCGAATCCACTGGATTCTTTGGTCTAGTGACGGAACTCTGGATGATGCCGGGCATTTCCGGTGTGGTTCTGTCGGGCATTACCATTGTATTGTTCAGCTTCATCTTCCCGGCAACGCCTGCTGTCCTCGAAATGTTCAATAAACAGAAGGACGCTTCACTGGATGAAGTGAGTGGTACGGATGACATTAATTCCGGTTTTAGCACTCATGCGAAGGCTTAAAGACCTGTCATCTTAAATGAATTCAATAAAAGAAGGGCTGTTACCGAATCTTCAAGATCCGGTAACAGCCCTTTTAACTGAGGCTAAAGCGTCTCTGTAGTGAGCGTAAACCCTTCAATCACGGCATCTTCATCAACCTCAATCAAGATACAGCGTCTCCCCTGATAATTCACCTGCTTCACATACTTTAAATCCTGTGGACTGATTGAAATCGTGGCTACCTTTGTATCAATCTTAATCGATTTGGTAGTGAATTTCGGCATCACGCTGCTCGCCTTCATCTCATAATGCTTATTGTCGACGATCGTTTCAAACGCCCGTTCCACTTTCTCCGAAGTCACATTCTCTACGCCGCTTACCGTTAGGACGCGTTCCAGATCTTTATAATCGAGCCGTGGAGGTTCTTCCTGGTCTTCATTTGTCTCGATGACCTGATAGATTTCCTCATACACCTGTGCGAGGGTGGTTGCGTCAATTTGTTCCCCTGCCACTTCCTTCACGATATCTTCGAAAATAGCTCTCTCCTCCAGTGCCGTCACAGATCTTTCGGCATTCAAGACCTGCTCGATGAAATGCGGATCTGGAAAGTTCGATTTTCCCGTACAATACAGAATGCGGTTCACATCGGAATAATTGTCCGTCACGCTCGGATAAAAGAAGCCCTGCTCCGGCGTACTTAATTTGACGATCGGATCTACAATGACATTGTATTTATATTCCTTCTCCACATAATCAAATAAGAGAGCTTTCCGTTGCTTCTCCGTGGAATTCACGCTACATAAAATGAACGGATGCGCGAACATTTCGTTCTTCTCGCTTTCCTCAGCTTCATCGTTTCTATCTTTAGTCGGCCGGTAATATTGTCCACGAACGAAAGTGACCACCGTATCCCGTTCATAATGGGTATCCGCCATCATTCTGTCCACCAGCAGCAGCATCAAGTCCTGCCATTCTTCCGGATCACCTGTCACTAAAGCTTGGTGAAGCATTACCTGCGTCGGCTCCTCCGCTTCCGCTTGAAACTTCAATTCGAACAACTTCTGATCCAATTCGCCGGTCAGCAGCTTTTTAAAATTGCCCATGTATAGCTCCTGCTTCTCTCGATCCACGAGTCCAAACGGTTGGCGCTCCCAATGATAGATTTCGTTGCTTTCCTTCATAATATACACGTTGAGAATATCGTAAATACTCATTAAATCGTGATCCAGCTTAAATTGCTTACGTATATGCGCGACTTCTTTCTTTATCATGATTCGTTAAACAACTCCTAAGAAGTAAATTGGTCTTATCAGTATAAATGATATAAAAAACCTTCGCTATATAAGACGAACTTAGAATGACTTTAGACCATGAATAGAAATCTTTTGCCATGCCAATTTTAACATGTTACAATAAAACAAATTAAACAAAACCCATTGGAAAGGTGTGTTATAAATGAGCTCAACTCGTATTTTAGAAGAGGTTTCTGCAGAGGTTCAGCCTTACCGCAGCAATGAGAACGGTGTATCGTCATTGTTTTTGAACCGCTGGTCGCCGCGTGCATTTGAGGATCGCAAAGTATCCGAAGAAGATTTAAATGCGGTTTTGGCGGCCGCTCATTGGGCACCTTCCTCATATAATGATCAGCCATGGAGGTTTGTAGTGGCTAAGACGGAGGAACAATTGGCTGTATTTCATCAGTTCTTGGGCGAGTTCAACCAGCTTTGGGCGTCCACAGCGCCAGTGCTCGTTCTCGTAGCTTCCGATACCAAACGTGAGAACGGCGATCCTAATGGAGCGCATGCATTTGATGCAGGAACTGCTTGGGGCTATTTGGCACTTGAAGCAACGCTGAAAGGACTTGCTACGCACGCCATTGGCGGATTCGACCGCCAGCAAGCCAAAGCAGCCTTGAATTTGCCTGAGCAGTACGATCTTCATGCCGTCATTGCCATTGGCTATCAAGGAGATAAAAGTAGTTTACCTGCTCCGATTCAGGAGAGAGAGGTCCCGAGTGGCCGAAAATTGCTTAGCGAAGTCGTTTTCGAAGGAACTTATAAATAATTCTCCACTTAAAAACGGTCTTCATCCTCGATGGATGAAGACCGTTTATTTTTCACGTGTATGTAAGGGTGCGTAGATTTCAGGTGGGGATTTCTACTCTGCGTTTATAAATGCCTTCACCTCGTCATTAAAATCACTGTAAAACGCTTTAGACATATTTTCATTACCAGTTCTTCTAGAAATCCGATTAATCTGCATTGCAGCTGTGACACTATTCGTTAATGTAACAAACTTCTTTGGTTTTCCATCACTAATTCCAACAGTAGTATCATCCCAAACTTTATTAACTTCTGGTGTCCAAACTCCGCTAGCTTCACGATTGTCGATCACAATTGCCTTTGTGTCTTGATCTCCAGCAGATGCTTTTAATAATTCCGAAATTGCATATGCTTCTTCAATGGTTACACGAAAGCTTGTATGTTTAATATAAAAAATCCCATTTTCTTTCCAATAAGTTGTTGTTTTAGGTAATTGACTATCAAATGTATACATAGACCTCATCCTTCCTCAAGCGCTCTAAATTCAGCATAGATTGTGAAACTGGCCCAGAATATAGAAAATATCTGTACACTCCCTAAGATGGTTGTACAACCAATCCAACTTGTGGAATGACAGATGTATAATTATTATACTGATTTTATGCTTAATTTACCAGAGGCAGGGGTTACACGTAATGGAAATGAATAAGCAGACGATTCAATCCGAAGTCATGCCAAAAGGCTAGCCTTATTTATTTTCTTTTATATTCGCTTATTGTCATGCCCGTCCATATATGAAATGCTCTTACGAATGAATTTAAATCTTGATACCCTAAGAGGTAAGCTATCTCATCAGAGATCATATCCGAATTTTTCAAATAATGCCTTGCAAGTAGTTCTCTTGTATGGTTTAACTGTTTCTGAAATGATGTGTTTTCTTCCTTTAATTTTCTTTGCAGTGTTCTTTTGCTCCAGCCTAATTTTGATGACACATCATCTATATTTCCTTCTCCTGCCGGTAAAAGCTCTATGAGTGCACTTCTAACTCTAGCGGCATAAGTGTCATCTATATCCAATTCATTAAGTCGTCTTCTTAATTCTGGCTCGAAATATTCCCATATGGCATCATTTTGGCTTATAAAAGGACGAAGTGCATCTTGCTTGGATATCGTCAGCATATTTCTTGATCCTGTTGTAGGTCTTACTCCAAAGAATCTATCATAATGATCATGATCTAGCTTATGCTGTGTCATCACTTCTTTTGGTACAATATGAGTTTTTGTAGCATTTCTCATCAGTTGTACTAAAAACACCATTTCTGCCGCAATTAAAAACTCTGGTGTTTCATATTCTTCATTTTCAAAACTCATCTCTAATGTTATGTCATTCATATTTTCGTTAATTACAAAGACTAACGGGCCTATAAGTTTTTTATATGTTGCTATTCTTTTCATACAAATTAGCATATTCTTACTGCAATAAGCTGCAAAAACAGGTGGAGAAAATGTTTCCACACTTTCTAATGTACCAATCTTTATTGGTGTGCACTCATCAATTGACAGCTCTTTGAGGGCTTCCATAAATCTTATATATTCAATAACTGTTAATGAAGATATTTGACGATTAAATAAATCTTCAGGCAGGTCGGATTTTTTCAGTGCCTCTGTAATTGATATACCGGCATTTTCTATTAGGTCTGCAAATTTCCTGTTCATTAAAACTCTATTATTAGACATGTACCCCTCCCTAATTATCCGTTCCTGCTTAAATGAAAGACTATTTTTTTTGCTGCATTTGATATATTTGTTTCAACATTACCTTTTTAGGAATTAACGGTGTCATTCCGATCATAACTCTTTGAGAAGCTGAAACCCCTGAGATGACATTTAATTTCCCCTCTAACATGGAATCATATCCTTTTTTTGCTACAACATATGGACTTACTGTCTTAGCAAACAAAGGTGTATTCACCAAATCAGCTGCTTGAGCAAATTCTGTTTCCATTCCTCCAGGTAATAATGCTGTCACTGTAATGTTTGTACCATGTAATTCTTGCGCTATTGCATTGCTAAAGGACGTAACATAAGCTTTCGATGCATAATAAACTGCTTGCAATGGCCCAGCCATAAGTGATGCTGTTGACGATACATTCATTATTTTCCCACTATTTCTTTTTACAAAGTCAGGCAAAAACAATCTCGTTAAACTAGTCAGCGCTACGATATTAACTTGAATCATCTGTAAATCTGATTCCATTGGACGCTCGTGGAAATAACCACGTCCTCCAAATCCGGCATTATTTATGAGGTAATCCACCTGTATTCCTGCCTTTTTTACCTCGTTATAAATCTCAACAGGTGCTTGAAGCAAATTTAAATCCTTAGCAATAACTTTTACCTTAATATTATATCTCTTCTCTAATTCTTGCTTGAGTTCATTTAACTTATCTTCTCTTCTCGCAATGATAACAAGATCCCCGCCTTTTGCTGCGTGAATTCGAGCAAATTCTCTTCCTGTTCCACTAGATGCTCCTGTAATTAGCGCTACTTTCCTATTCATGTCTAATCCTCCTATTATTCCACAGATGCAATTTGTCTTGATCACATCTATAGATTCAACTTAACCTTGTGTTAAGAATTATATTCTTTATCACATGCGATTTTAACGGCATTTCACGCCATTATTCCTTCAATTCACGCCAACCTAGGCAGCAAGGAATTAATAAGCGCAAAGTTGAGTTGGAATCCATTATAGAAAAGCAAAAAGACACGGAAGGGCAATTCCGTGCCTTTAAGAAACCCATCGTATTGTTCGCGCAACCTGAGCTTCCTTCAACCGATCATTGAACAGCATTGTTCTATTCGAATGCACCTTAATATTATCCCTCTACAAAAGAAATTCCGGCAAAGTTACGCTGCCTCATTGCGGATGGGGGTATCCCATACTTCTTCTTCCAGACTTTTGAGAAATGCGAGACATTTTCAAATCCTGTCGCGTAACAGACTTCCGTTATGGATATTCCCGAATGAGTTAATAGTTCCTTGGCCTTCTCTAACCGACGGTTACGGATCCATTGAATTGCAGGCTCATTATAGATCTTCCGAAATTCCCGTTTGAAGGTCGATAAGCTCCTTCCGGACAAATAGGCCAGATCCTGAAGCGATACGGGGTTAAACAGATTCTTCTCTACCACCTCTACAATGCTTGTAGGGCGTTGCTGTCTCAGCTGCAGAATTTGGTTCAATAATCCTTTGTCCGCATCTAATATATCAAATAGAAGCTCCAGCATTTTCAGCTTAATTAATTCGTCTTGAATGGTCTCAGGCTTTTCAAAATAGGGCTTGATTGATGCAACATAGCTTAACAGGCGCTCATTCACCGAATGAACAGCAGTCGAAGCAGGCGCTACAGACTCGGAAGAAGGAAAACTGGATATTTTCATAAACTCGTGAAGCAATTCATCTTTCAGAAAGAACATCACATAATCCAAGACATGCCTTGAATCCGCTTCCCCATACTTCTCATACTCAACGGCGATGCCTTTATGCAAAAGCAACATTTCATTTTTCCTTACCATATATTTCTGCTCACCGTATCGGACGATGTAGACCCCTTCCAGAACAACCAATAAAACATGGTCCTGCAGATACATCCTTCCGGTCTTGATATCTGAATAGCCGCATGCCCCCATGACCGATAATCCTTTCAACTTCAGCATGCTAACGCTAGCTATACTCTGAGGCATCTTCACAGCCTTTCTAATTACTGACCCCATTCACCTCACTCCTTATCTGAGTACAAGATAACACAAAGACATCCAGACAATCCAATGCTCGTTCGATTGAGCCGAATTGACAACAAAAATGACCTGTACGACAAAGCTTTAAAACTTCAGCTCGGTTACTATGAGGATAGAAGTTATGCAACAAGCAAAATATATGTAGAACGAACAGATACAAAAATATGAAGGAAAAGGTGTGGAAAAAATGACAACTGTAAAAAAACTATCCCTTGAAGAAATTGCTGACCGTGATGCAATCCGCGATCTTGTAGATGCTTATGCATTCTGTGCAGATACGAGAGACGCTGAAGGTCAAATGGCTCTATTCACTGAAGATACGCTGTTTAGAGTATTTATGGATGAGCGTCAGGCAGAACCAGATCAAGTCATTAATAGTAGACAAGATTTGTTCCCTGTGTTTGACAATCTGAACACCTATACCTCCACCATGCATTTTAATGGTCAAAGTAAGATCACCTTGTCTGGCGATACTGCAACTGGGACAACCTATTGTTTCGCTCATCATTTAACAGTTGATGGAGATAACAAAAATTTGATGGTAGCAACGATCCGATATTTCGATGAGTTCGTCAAAATCAATAATGCCTGGTTCTTCAAGAAAAGAGATCTCAAGGTTGCATGGGTTGAAACTAAACCTCAACATAGCTAAATCGCCCGCATGACCGTTTTCCCCCGAGGCTTAATTTACTTGTAAATTCTGCTCGATTGTTCCAACAACTCAAAACACCTGTTAATACCGGACTCTTAATGCCCAGTATTGACAGGTGTTTTAATTTATAACAGCGAGGAAATATTATTTCAAAATCGTAGGTTTTCTCATAGGTCATTAGCTCTCCATTGCTCGGATACATAAATATAACGATTACCTTCTTTTTTGACGTACCCGAATGCAGGGAAATCCATATGCATGCCTGTTACCCGGATTCTTTCCTCTGATGCAAAGTCGAGCAATTTAATACGAGTTCTTGACGCTTGGTCAGCATCAATATCCATAGCGAACTTCAATTCTGGCTGTGACATCTGGATGGTTGCATTCTGAATGATATCCCCCCAAATTAGCAATCTATCTCCTTCAGAATCTATTAGATATGCGGTATGACCAGGTGTGTGTCCATGGGCCTCTATTGGGGTTATCCCAGGAATACCAACTGAATCGGAAAAAGTCACAATATCACCTTTATACGGAGCGAGCGCTGATCGAGCCATTTGGACACTCATTTTTCCTAAATCGTCCTGGAAACGATCCTCAACATTTTCACTCATCCAAAATTCGTATTCCTTCTCATGTACAATGACTTTGGCGTTAGGAAAAGCTCTGGTTCCATCTGCCAACAACAAACCATTCACATGATCTGGATGCATATGAGTCAGAAGTACGGTATCGACATCATTTGTTGAGTAGCCAGCAGCTATTAGATTATTGATTAGATGGCCTGCCGTTGGCCCAAAACTTGATCCAAACCCCGTGTCCACTAAAGTAATATGTCCATTGTTATTAATAATAAATCCATTTGTATTCATGTGTGGAGGCACTGCTTGAAGGTGTTCTCTCAATATTTGAATGGGTTCATCTTTTTCTAGTTCAAAGAAAGCGTCCAATGGAAATTCCAAATTCCCATCTGATAGTACCGTAACGACAATACCACCGATTTTTTTATGAAAAACGCTAGGGACTTGAGCTAAGGGTTTATAATTCGTACTCATTTTCGCTCCTCCTTAAACAACAACCGTTATTTATAATACACTTGTCATGATATCAGTCTGCATTATTGTTTATCAACCAACAACATTGCCCTTCCGTCGTATATCAAACAATTCGTTAGGATTTGTTGCCTTACTATATGGTTTACAAGATTATGTCCAACAAAAAATCCAACAAGATTTACTTGTTGGATTGACTGCATCACTAGCGTTGCATAAACCATATTAGACCGTCCTCTATCTCTTCAAATTAAAAAACGCTCTGGCTGTCTCTGTCGTTACCTTGGCAACCTCTTCCACCGATTGACCAATGCAACGCGCTGCAGCCTCCAAAATATGAGGCAGGTAGGCTGGCTCGTTCCGCCCATCCACCGGCTTTTCTTTTAAATCACGCGGGGTCAAAAATGGTGCGTCCGTCTCGATCATCAACCGGTCCAGCGGAATCAGCTTCACCAGTTCCTTCAAATGTTTCCCTCTTCGTTCGTCACAAATCCAGCCAGTTATACCAATATAGAGACCCATCTCCAGATACGCGATAAGCTCTGCTTGGGTTCCGGTAAAGCAATGGACAACAGCTTTGGGGATTGCCTGTTCCTTAAGAATGTCCTTAAAATCTGCAGCCGCTTCCCGTTCGTGAAGGAACAACGGCATGTCCAGTTCAACAGCCAGATTAACCTGCTCCCTGAACCATTTTCGCTGCACATCCCGCGGGGAGAAATCACGATTATAATCCAGACCGCATTCACCTATCGCTGCCACTTGCGGAAGTGCCGCTAATTCCTTTAACTTCGCAATCGTATCCTCATTGCAGCTCTTGGCATCATGCGGATGCACACCCGCTGTAGCATAGAGCTTCCCCGGGTAACGACCAGCATAACGGGCCGCTTCCCCGCTGTTCCTAAGACTTGTTCCGGTAATAATAAGCGGACTAACGCCCTTAGCGACTGCTCTCTCCACCACTTGCTCACGATCTTGGTGAAACGAACGATGCATCAGATTGACGCCGATATCGATGATAGGTTGATTCATGATTGTCGCACCTCTTGTTCATCAGATTCTAAGGCCGAGCAGCACACAGGCGGCACGTACTCTGCCAACCAGACTTCATTTCCTGCATAATAGAAGTTGATACCTAACTGCTGTGCACGCTTAGTATCCACTTTAAGTATAACTAACGCGCCCCTGCGACTCCCGGCCAATGTTGCAAAATGAGTCCCTTCCGATAAATGAACATACTGCCTGCTCATTGGGCTCAGCCCTTCTTGCAGAATTGCAGGCAGAGCCTTCTGATTCGTACCATGATAGAGCAGCACCGGAGGCTCACCGGGGGCATACTGAATTTTATCGTGACTATGACCATATCTTGCTCTGATCCGGTCATCCTTAATTTCAAAACGCTGTTTGTCCGATTGACGAACCACCTGCTCAATATCCGCTAAAGTAACCCCCGACCACTTAGACTGGGCTTGAATTGCCTCCAATAAAACACTCAGCGGACACGATCCATCTCCAGAATCCAGAATTACACCAAACTCCCCAGGAGCATGACGGAGAATCTTGGTCATTAACTTGCTTAAGCTTTTTTCTGCAGCTTGATTTAACATTTACCTTCACTTCCTAAATTCCTTTTTCACTTCAACTTCCATTAACCGCATTATACTCTGCTGTCACCTTAGGGGGCGGTAATTTTTGATTATAGCTGAAAAATCCGGCTTGTTATACTCTATCGTTCCCCCCTGCAGATGCTCCATTAGCAGCCAAGTTTGTTGTTTCCCTTCACTCTCTTTTTGGACTCTTTTATCACTTCATATGGAATTTCTTGTGAAGAAATAGGTGTCAATGAATTGTACCTCCGAAGATCTATTGGCAACGCCTCACATTGTAATTTCTACCTATGAATCTTTATTTTATAACCATTCTTTATCACTAACTCCACAATTATCTTATGGTATCATTACTTTAACGTTTAAATATGGAAGGAATCAACAATCATTAATGAGCCGATTGATTCATTGGCTTAATCTCTTACATTCGTCGTTTACTTTAAGGGGGGACCTTACTTGGAGACACCTAGATGTAGCTTAACGAGATTACAACAAAGCGACTATCAAGCTGTTAAAAGTCTTTATGGGAACGAACAAGTCAGAACATACTTAGGTGGAGTAATCCCCGAGGAGCATGCATTAAGTAAATTTATAGATACATTACAACGTTCTGAAACAGAGTCACATTATTGGACCATTCGACTGAAGCACAATGATGAGTTTATAGGTTTAGTTTCTTTGGAACAACATATTGACGGTCAAGATACTGAGATCTCCTATGAGCTCCTCCCCCATTCCTGGGGACATGGGTACACCAAAGAAGCCGTTAACCAAGTCCTCGCTTATGCATTCAATGAATTGAACTTAAGCAGAGTTATTGCTGAGACTCAAACGGCTAACCATTCTTCTTGCAAGCTTTTAGAAAGAGTAGGCATGAAATTAGATCGTAAAGTCATGAGATACGGCGCTGAGCAAGCGATTTATGGGATTGATAAAGTATAAGTTTAGAACGGAGCGTTAAAATATGAAACGTACGGAGATTTCCTTTGATATTGAGACCGTCCCCACAGCCATCAGGCAATATTTAAAAGGAGCAACCATTTATGACAGCAGCTCTTCCGAAAATGCAAAAACACTGTTTGTTTCGGGCAATGAACGTGCTTTTCTGAAAATAAGCGAACGAGACTCGCTTGAACGCGAATATAAAATGACCTCTTTTTTACATAACCATCATGTCGCACCTACTGCCATAGCCTATGAATCGGATTCAGATTATGATTATCTGCTTACAGAAGCGGTAAAAGGTGAGGATGGAGCAGCCGCACATCACCTAGAGAACCCCAGCGGATTAGTAACCGTGTTCGCGGAATATCTAAGAATGCTGCATTCACTGCCTACTGAGGGATGTCCTTACAACCATAGAACGAAGGAAATTTTAAATGAGGCGTATGTTAAGGGGAGCGAATGCAGTCTCTTGAATACGTTCAATTACTCTCCCGCAGACAATGTGATCATTCATGGAGACTACTGCTTGCCGAATATCATCATGGATCACTTTTCGCTCAAGGGGTTTATAGATCTGGGATATGGCGGGGTTGGCGACAGACACTACGACTTATATTGGGGAATATGGACTCTCAACTATAATCTGAAGACCGATCAGTATAGAGATTTGTTTTTGGATGCCTATGGGCGCAGTGATATTGATAATGAGGGATTGAAATACTTCACGGAATTGGTTCGATTGACAGAATAAATCCGTAATTTGATTTAACAAAAAGAGGGGCGATGACCCCTCTTTACTTATTTTGCTTAATGGTGATTCTTAAATCTTACATCTTCCATGAATGAACGGACCTGAATATCACAAATACGAAACATATAAATGGATAAAATATATTACATTATGATAAAAATAATTTACATATTGATATAAATACATTACAATACTAGCAAGGAGGGGAAATATGGATATTAATGGAGAGCTTCAAAATAACGTATACCTCTTAAGAGCCACCCAAAAATGGTCACAACAAGAGCTTGCTGATCGTTTAGGTGTCAGCAGACAAACTATCGCTTCAATCGAAGCAAATAAATACAACCCATCCTTAATCCTTGCATTTAAGATCGCCAAATTATTTGACGTTGAAATCACAGAAGTATTTCAGTTTGAGGAATATGAGGAGGAATCAGAATGAAATGGTTAGAAGTAGCCGTTTGGGTCGTTGCTTTCATTGTCACCGTCTATAATCTTTATTATGAAAAAAGATTTTCGAAAGAAGAAGGAATGGATGAACGCGGTGAGATGATACGGGGCTCCTCAGCAAGGCTTTCGTTTTCAATCATTTGCTTACTTATTAGTCTCCTAATCTTCTCCGACTTTTTTATACAATATTCATTTCAAATGTACAAATTATTAGTTGCTCTAGTCCTGATCGCTTCCAATGTTGTATCTTTCGTTACATTGAATAAAATCCGCAAAACTTACTAATCCCTCGACCATACTATTCATTAGTGAAAACAGCGACTCTTAAGACTCTCGTTTGTTGCCGTATCTTCTTTTTACTTCTGTGAATGTAAACGGCCGTAGACACTGCTTCTACGGCCATGGATACATATCTAAAAAATCAATTCATTTTTCCCTCAACATTAAAATTCATCCATACGTTCAAACCTTACAAGATCAGACTTAGGCAGCCCCATTTCCTTAGTCTTTACTCTGCAATAAAAACAAGAACAATGAATCTTCCCCTTAGCAAACTCCCCTGCAAACTTCACACGCCATCCGAACCGCTTAGCGAGCTTACTCTTTCGTTGGATCACTCTTTTTCGATGATGCCGATAATATGCTCGATTCCGATAACTAGATTTGTTTTTCATTCCATCACGCCCCTTGGTAAAAGGCCCAGCCTGCAAAAGAGCCAAGGGAATTAACTTCATCCCTTACAGGCCAGGTGTGATGAAACTACTAACTTGAACAAACAGCATATATAATCACCTCAAATTGATGAACTATTATGAGTATATCAATCCGCTCGAACTGGTCCAAGCTCTGTAAAAAAGGTGCCCTCTCTTGGAGACGGTAAAGCAATTTGCTGTTCCCTATTTGCTCCCCATCTTTCTCTCCCCAATAAGCGAACTCAGCCGCTCAAGCAGATCTCCACCGCCCGTTAAAGAGACGGAACCGACCTTTTCGCATATTTTCTCTAAAAACTCCAGCTCTTTCAACCGGAACAACGTCTGGTTCTCGTCCATTAGCTTCGCGGTATTCAGCAGGCTACGAGTAGATGCTGTCTCTTCCCGGCGTGTGATTAGATTGGCCTGGGCCTTCTTTTCCGCCATTAGGACCGTGTTTAAGATCTCTTTCATTTCTCCTGGCAAAATAACATCCTTAACTCCCGCACCCAGGAACTGTACGCCGAACTCTTCACCCTTCTCATGCATACGAGACAAGATGAACGACGCAACATCCTCTTTCCTTTTCAAAAGGTCGTCTAATTTAAGCGTCCCAACATACTCCCGCAGCATGAGCTGAAGCTGGACATGAATTTGCTCGTCAAACGATTTCATTTCCAAAGCGTGCAGCGGGTTTACAATCTTGTATTGGCAAACGAAGTTCAACCGTAGTGTAACTTTGTCCTCTGTCATGATTTCCTGGCCGATAAGATCCATTTGCTGTTGTCTCAGATCAATCTTCTTGACCATAACCAACACTGGGCCTTTCCAGAAGTAATACTTTCCGGGAGAAATCTCTCGTTGCTGAACGTGATCATAGAATAAAAATCCAGATTCGTTACTCCCGATTTCGAAGGCCTGCACATGGGCTGTAAGCTTCGATAAAATGGAACGATCTACCTCGGCAGATAGCTCAGCTTGTCTGGTATCTGTATGTATAAAGGTATGTTTTCTAAGTATGTTCCAAAAAGCATAGATACCCGGCTTAAGCAGTTGTACGAATTGCCCGTCCTCGTAACGCAGGACATACTCGTGGTCTTGCACTCGTACAATATTGAGTTCTCGCGCGAGATCCTCATCGTGAAGGAATAACTGCAAGTCTTTGTTCTCTACATCGAACGGTTTCGCGATATTCATTACCACAACTGTGCTTTGCGACCACGAGAAATAGTTGTACGTTCCCGGCATGAGTTTTTTAACATAACTTCCTTTATGAAAGAGCAAACCACGCTGGTCCGCTTGAATGATTACTTTTTTCAACATATTCTTTTCCCCCTTAATATTTCGACCATTGGATTAAATCCCACTGTGGTTTTGACGGAATCTCGTTTTAGCTGGACGATCTGCGAGTGATTTCCAAGGGTTTTGGGAAGAAGGCTGACTACACTTCAGTCGTCCTTCCTTCTCCTCCATCCAATCGAATTCCCCGGAGTTCGTTCCAGCGGTATCCACAGATTACAAAGCCAGCCTACAGTGCGCTCATACTAGCCGCTAGGGATTCTATCCACTGGTCTTTCTGTTGCTCAATTTTTTTGCTCGATTGAAAGTCGAGTATTCTACCAGAATCGCTCCCTAGGCGATTGGGGAATCGAACCCCAAATGGTGAATTCTTACCGAGCCGGATCGTACAGGATACCGTAACATACCATGTACGGCACTGCGGGATATATGGATATCCCCGCCTCGTTACGTCCGTCCGAATAAGAACCGATGCGTCTTGCAGTTCTATAATCGCTCATTTCGACCTAAAGGAACATGGTGAAAGTATTACGACTGGCTAGAGAGTTTAGACTATCCGCTTTTGATTGAACAGATAGCCGATATCCTTAGTGAAAATATTAAAAACACCTATTTTAAAAACAGGTGTTTTCCAATTTAAAGCTACTTATTTAGTCAACAATCAGCCAATTCAAATTGATTATTATATCTGTTTCTGTTGGCGAAATGTGCTGCTTTAAACAGTCTTGGACCCTAGTCCATACTGGAAGTACGTAGGGGTACAATGCACATGCAGTTCAATTCCCACATCAGCTGCAATTTTCTCAATCTCCTTGTCGCCAAAGAAATTCTTTACTATAGTGGCATGATCACCATTGTTAAGTTTCCGAACCATCGTTTGTCCAGATGCCCCCATTACATGAGACTCACAGGTTCCTGATACTTCTCGGTCATCGATAAAGAATATCTTTCCTCCGGTCTTCAAACAACGTGATACCATGGTGAAAAAGTCCCTCAGTCTTTCTCTTGGTAAATGCGATATCCAAAAAGTAAATGCAACTGAATCATACAGCTGATCAGGAGACCAACTGAAAAGGTCAGCAATGATCGTCCTCACATTAGGTTCAGCTACTACCGGATTATGCGAAAGCATTTCTTCGGAGCCGTCTACAACTGTCAGTGTCCGGGCTTCTTCTAAGAACAGACAACTCCAAGTACCCGTCCCCACCGCAAGTTCAAGAAAGTCACCTTCAAAGTGCTCAGATTTAAAAGCATCCTTAACCATGCTGATCTCAGCAAACCAGACCCGGTTGACTTCGTCTCCATGATTAAATGTGCCACGACGGTGCCACCAGTCGTCATACTCCGGAGCTCGTTCTCGATAATAGTTCAACTGATCCTGAAGCTGCCGATCTGTCACTCTTTCGTGCGAAGCACCTTCGCGCTCTTTTCTATTCATGCAAACACCCTTCCGTTCTCATCAGATACTCTGTAAAGTATTGTTATTATTGTAATCAGTCTTTAATCATAGATATAATATATTTTTTTGACTCATTCATATATTTAGTATATAAGTGGGCCTACATATAATTGGACCCTGCCGAATCTGTATTTTTTTCAATTTAATTTTTAACAAACCTATGAAATTGACCTCGTGGACATAGCTAAAAGAACCCTTACAATGAGTGAGGGTTCGGTAAATATTCTTTGACAGATAGTTTATTTTGAACTAGTGCTTCATCCTCAGATACTGGAACGATTTGTAGCTCCGTCACGGTCGCTATAAGGCGAGGGATTCATGGAAGAGCATATGTTCATCACGGGCGGTTTATTGCATAGGTTTAATTAACTCATTCCCGTTAACATCTAATAATTCATATGCCTGGCCTAACATTTCCTTATCCTTGCCGTACAAGGGATTAGTCTTATGCCCTACCCCACTTCTAGTTGTCATATAATTCAATTGATGTACCATGAATTCCGAATTACATAATACTATAGCCTTTTTGCTGCGTGCGATCACACTCTGTTGAAGCAGAACCGCTTTCTCAATGACTTCAGGAAAAAAAACAACAGGCTCCCCGTCCGATGCTTTCATGTCTCTGTGATCAACGAAAACACTTAATTCTCCCTCCGCAAAGTTAGAGACAATGCCTTTCCATATTTTCGATACATAATCCACATTTGCGCCGGTCAGTAATCCTTGTATCTGGATAGTAAGTAACTTTTGGTCACAGTCCAAATGATACTTGAATCGTTCCGAAATTGGGACTTCAACATCTTTCTTTAAAAAAACAGGGTTGCTTGGAAACCGCTCACTTGAAAACAAGTAATTCATTGGGACGCTCAACCCGTTTGCAATCTTCTCGATATTAACTAAGCTGATGTTACGCATACCACGTTCCACCCCACTTATATATGTTCGATCCAGTTCGGAGCGATGCGCCAGCAGTTCTTGCGAGATTCCGCTACGCAACCGCAGTTCCTTAACCCTGTTTCCAAACTCAGCAAGTATATCCATACAACAACCTCCAACAGGCTCTACTATATGTAAAATAAAGATTTGATTATGTATTCTTGAAATACTTTTGGAGAAATTCAATCTATGTGACTTATAGTCCGTGGATTGATTAATCTTTCATAACCTATACTTTAGTTAAGTTGATTTTAAGACAATCAGGAGGAATACATAATGTTCACAATCAATTACGATGAAAAAAAGAACAGGCTTTATCTCAAAATCTATTCGGTTACCAAGGATAATGTTCAACAATATGTCGATGAACTTACCGAAAACCTTAAAAAAACAAAACCTGGATTTACCGCCATTGGTGATTTATCCGAAGCCAAAGTCCTCTCCCAAGATGTAGCGCAAGAACTATCCACCTCAAATGAACTTGTCGTACAGTACGGACTTTCAACGGAAAAGAGTTGGGCCTCTGTTACAACTAGCTCCATTTATAGAATGCAAATGAAAAGAATGTTTGGAGGATTCATCAAGTTCTTCGATACTGTTGAAGACGCACATGCTTACCTTGATGCTCCGGAATTAACATAAATATTCATGAGCCAGTAGACCGCCCGAAATGGCGGTTTTTTCATTGGCGTTTGCCAAATTCGGCTCGGATAACCACAACTCATAACGCACAGACCTTACTAAGCCCTCTATGCTAAATATCGGACAGTTAGGTCAAAAGTTGTAGATTTTTGTCGTTTTTTAGTAGATGAGACTCAAATTCATTGGAAATAAAGAATTCTGGGATCCTATAATTTAGATGAACATAAAAAGGACCGTCAGGAACATTAGCTTCATGTTCGACGGTCTTCATTCAAAAATTTGTGGTGGTCCTCTTCGAGAACATCACATATGTGTAGCTATTTCAAGAACACACTGGTACGAAATCGCCAAATCCTTCGGATTGTGGAACTGTTCCCAATTCCTATTCTCTCGAAAGGCCAAGCATGGAGAGATGAAACTGTAAATCTCGCTTTTTATCCATTTGTACTATCATTGTATATTTTATCTTTTAGAGGCACAACATAAAAAGTACTTATAAGTAAAGTTTTATTCATTATCTTTTTTCATTTAATGGTCTGTAACGGTTAACTTCCCTCTTCTAACCTTAATGTAGAGGTGATCCCATGAATTTACCAGAAAGCGTCGGCAATCGCATTCGCGAGCTTAGAAAAGCAAAAGGATGGACACAAGAACATCTTGCCGAAGCAGCTTCGCTTCACTACAGCTACATAGGCGGTGTAGAACGAGGAGATCGAAACATCTCGTTAGAGACACTGGAGAAGATCATTGCAGCGTTTGAGGTTCCCGCTATAGAGTTCTTTCGCTTTGAGGATGCGACAGAACGCCGCAAGGTGCTGGACGAACATATTACATTGCTAAGCAGCAAAAGCGTAGAAGAAATAGCAGCGCTCACTCGTGTGGTCCGGGAAGTGATCGCTGCTATGAGTTTAGACAAGGGTGAGAAATAGAAGTTTCTGGATTAGGAAGGGCATCTCGTCATTGTTCATAATCATTAATTACTGCTACGTAACCATCAACCGTCTTTCTCACATCAGAAGGAATAACCCCCTTTATTAGTATCACTTTAGTACTAGAACATAAGAAAGAGGTAATCCAATAATGCTGGAGTATGCTGGAAATTTACCCGAAAATAAAGATGATGTTTATACAGTCCAGGAGCTTGCTCCACGACTCAGGCATCTCATTGGAGAGAAATTCATCTTAACTGGTAAACCTAAAACCGATGGTTCAAATATGAGAAAGATGGTAGCTCATTCATTAGGCTTGTGCTTTGATAAAAAGCTAAGGAAAGACAATGAATCATACATAGTGGATAAAAAAGGGACTCCGAAAATATCAAGACATCTTTTAATTTCATATCTCGCAACCCCACCTTATGGGTCAAAATCGTATAATCTGCAACCATGGAATTATAATCCATCAATACCAAATAACCCTTTGGTTTTTCGTGGCGATGGCAGTGTACTTTTTACCTATGACGAAATTAAAATTGCTATTGTTTGGGTTAATAGAAATACTCAAATAATTGAGAGTATAACAATCGCAACACCAACAGAGATAGCTGGCATGTTTGGCCCATTTGGAAAACCGACTGTCAAGCATCAGATGATAATTAATGCAAATGTTAGACGAGAAATCTATGAATCTCCTACACGGTTAAGGATTGGGGATGAGCTTTTAGACAATTTAAATAGCAAAAATACAGTTTCAAATCAAATCTCTGCTAGTACAGATACCGAATTGTTTAAGAGACTTCCCAATAATAATACTTTATATTCTATAAATGATTTAGGCGAGATATTATCGACTGCATTGCTTGGCAGGAAGATAGACGAAACTGCAACAAAGGTAACTGGTCAATCCCTTGAGTATCTAGCCCTTACATCTTTAGGTTACAAGGTCAATTTGGGAGCAAGTCTGGAAGGAATGTTTCCAGATATAAGAAACCAGTTATTGGAGGTTAAAGTTCAAAAAAAACAAACGGTAGACCTTGGAGAATTCTCACCACTAGAAGTATCACTTCGAGACTTACCCTATACCGCCGAAATGGTAAGATATCTTTTCGCTTTAGTAAACAAGGATAATATTATTGAAGGAATTATTTTAATGTATGGAAAAGACTTGCCAAAATATTATCACTTTGTTCCTGAGAAAAGCTATAAATGTCAAAGAAATGTTTCTGAATCGGTGCTCTATACAAGCAATATTGGGCAAGTAACTACGATTGAAAATGGAGAGTTAGTGCGAATTTAATAAAAAGGGAACCGTTGAGCTATACCCCAACGGTTCCCTTTTAACTATTAATCATTAAAAATTCTGCAATCTGTATTCTTTGGAGTTCCGTTAGTTTAAAGAGTTTGCTGACTTCCTCATTGAGAAGAACTTCTAAGTCAATATTATTACCATTTGGTTTTAAAATAGCTTCCACAATATCAATAATTTCATTAACTGTGTCCAAGTTGTTTTTATCTATTTTAGGAATAATCCATCTATTTAAATTTGAAGTAGTATATCGAACCTTTTTTGAATATAAAGAACCACTTATAGTTTTCTGAAAAAATTCGAGAATATTTGAGTTCAAAATACCTAACAAATACAAATTCAGCCTTTCCGGTGGAAATACATTATTTGAAAGATAAGAATCTTTAATATTAATGAAAAAAGTGTTTCCTTGACATAAGTAACCATCTATATCTAATGCGAAACTATTCTTCTCAGCAATATCTTTTGTAACAATTTTAGGCTTTAAAAATTTATCTAGCTTCTGCGGTACCCAGCATTCATACCATTTACGGCTCTTAGATTCTGATAGATAGGACCTGCCCTCTAATTGTTCTCGATTTTCAAATAAATACTCTTTGCAGTTAGGATATTGGTCTATTTCCACTCCAACTGTTTTCCCGTTTCTTGCTGTATGCGGGTAAAGGATGTACCTATCTTTTGGATTTTGAGGTTCCCAATCTATTGTCCATTTCGATATATTAAAGCTTTGCAGTAGAGGGTAAATAAGCTCATTTTCAAATTGTTTAGTCTCTACAAATGTTTTAGTCATTGGATGGACAAAGACACTATCAGCAGTCGTCTTTATTCCTACACAAACATCAGCTATATCTTTTAATTCGTAATGATCTATTTGCATTAGATAATTTTTAAGAGTTTCATCACTTTTTGATGCGAAATTCCAATAATCATCCTTTCTCGGACTTTCTACATTTGAGAAGGATAATTCAACATTTATGTTGTTGAAGCTATTATTGATAGTATACCTTTCTGAAACTGGAATACCTACCTTCTTAATTCTTGTCATTTCTGCAAAGATATCTTTTATAAAAGCACCCTGTTTTTCAGTATGATTATTTATTTTCAAGCTCATATAAGGAAACTGATAGCTTGAACTCACCTCTTTTTTTTCACCGACAATTATAATTGGTAAAACTGCAGCTTCAAAATACTTAGTATCATTTAGATCTATAAGGGATTCTATTTTTAGATTTTTCGAGAGATAGTTACGAATTCCACTTCCATAATTTGTAGTTAAGAATTTATTACTTGTAATGTAAGCAATTTTCCCTTCTTGTTTCAGTAGCTGAATTGCCTTTTCAATAAAACATACATACAAATCGAATCTGCCTACTGCGCTCACAAAATTATGTTTTATATCCTCTCTAAATTCTTTTGGTAATCTCTGCAATCTAATATACGGTGGATTTCCAACTACAAAATCATAACTTCCCTCAATTAAATACTCAGGTACCTCATCTAAAATAGATAGAGTAGTTAGAGTATTCCCAACATAAACAGGAATTTTTTTATAACAATCTAATAATACATGCTCTTCTATATTATCCATTAATCCTTTTAGTTCTAACAGATATCTCAATTTTGATAAATGAACATTCCCAGGATTGATATCAACACCGACAATCATTTTTTGCTCAGTAAGAGCTCTAATAATTGTAGATGAAGAATAGTTCAACTCCTGATATCTTAATATAGTCCTTGCTACAATAGGAATTAAAAAAGCACCTGATCCACAGCTAGGATCCAATACTTTCTTATCAAAAATATCCGAAATATATCCCACTTCATCCAACATAAAATTAACAATTGATTGTTGTGTGTACTCCATTCCTGAACTTTTACGCGAGACACTATTTACAAGAGCAGGGTATAGATTTTCTAATATACTTGATGCTTCGTTCGGTAAAATATCTCCTATTTCTTGGTAAATACTCTCTGCAAATTCCAATGGAATACAGGCTAACTCGCTATTAATCTTCTGTACAAAAGAAATTTCCGTATTCTTAATTGCTTTTAAAAATAATAATGAGGAGGCCAGCTCTAAGTAACAATGAAAAACTAACATTTTTTCTGCTGGAGTATAATCTTTTAATCCGGTTATTCCATCTAAGAACTCTGTATCCTCACTTTTTAAATCAAAATAATAAGAATATTCATACTTTATATGGCTTTTCTTAAAAATATTACAAAATTCTTCGAAATTTTTAAGAAATATTATTATATAATCCTTTTTATCCAGTTTATTCACTTTTATTGTCAATTCATATCCTCTCCTTACTATGCTATAAAATTATAGCACACAATTTTTTTAGGGACATGAAGGTATTTTAAGCAACAGTTCTCAATACTTTATGTCAGCCATGCCGATACTTTAATTAATGAAAAGGTTGCCCTCGTTCCTGACTTTGGTATTATCCCCTTCAAGTAGACACTCCAAAAAGGCCACATGATATCATGAGGTTAAAGTACACTTTGGAGGGAATTTTCTCATGCGAAAAAGGGACAAACCTATCAAACTTATACGGAAGCGTTCAAGAAAGAGGTGACACAAGCCTATCCCAGGATGAAGACTACTTTAAAGGAAGGAGGGTATCTCGTCAATCATAAAAAAGCATGGCGTTTCATGAAGGAATTATCGCTTTTGTCCATCATCCGAAAGAAGCGAAAATCCTCCAGTTACACGCCTTCTATCGTCTATCCCAATCGACTGAAGCGCCAGTTTCATGCCGTTGGTCCAGCAAAAGCTGGTCACCGACATTATCTATCTCTCAGACGGTACACGATTTTATTACTTGTCGGCCATTCAGGGCCTATTTAATAACGAGATCGTGGCCTGGAAGCTCTCAGACCACAATGACGGCAGTCATAAAAATAATTACTTCACAATGTATCACGCCGCAGCTCATAAAAATACTGCACAACCGGATGCTTCAACTCCACCTTCTCAGCCATACCCAAAATCCGCTTTTTCCCAACTCTTTTGTCCACCAAAGCCAACACATTCAATAGAATCTCACTGCTCTCCAAACTCTCCTCTATAGGAGTAGTTAGGAATTTATTAGCCACAACAGTAAAATTGGACTTGCTCAATGCAGCCTGTGCTGACAAAAGCTCTTTTGCATGTTCTGAGCTTTTTCTACCTCTGGCAATTACTATTAGGCGGTCTTCCGGCACTGGCCCCTTGGTATCTTTTCTGACCGCTTCAATTTCGTCACTGGTGATAGGAATTTGAATGTCCGGATCATTCTTAATTTCCAGCTCTGTTTGATACCACCTTATAGGGTTCGTTTTATCGTTCATGTTGAGGATGTTCTTTTTATCTACGGTAATATAACAAATCCCTGATTTATCAGGCAGGTAACGGTAGCCCGGTGCGCGGTATTCTACTCTTCCATCTAACGCAGGACTAAGAAAGCCCTCCAGTTGTTGCTTCAATTTGCTCCAGGACATGTGATCCCCTCCATATAAAAAACAGAGGAAAGGCTGGATGGCTTCGGGTTGTCCCCCTCTCCATTCATCCGATCCTCATTTGTTTACGTCTTTTTTCTATTTCCACACGGATTTCTACCATTTAGGTAGCTTAATCTTCTTGTTCCTCCGCCGCATCCTGCGCTTTGCTTGCAAATTCACTCAGCAGCGCACGCACTTCACTTGTTGACTTGGTGTTCATCAAGGTATTTCTTAATTCACTTGCCCCGCGGAATCCGCGGACATAGATTTTGAAGAACCGTTGAAGAGGTCTGAACGAACGTGACACAAGGCCCGAATATTGATCATGGAGATCCAGATGCAGCCGCAACAGATCCAGCAGTTCCTCACTACTGTGCTCCTTCGGCTCCTTCTCAAAAGCAAACGGATTCTGAAAAATACCACGCCCGATCATAATACCATCCACACCGTACTCTTCAGCGAGCTTAAGACCGGTCTGACGGTCAGGGATATCCCCGTTAATGGTCAGAAGTGTATTTGGTGCTACCTCATCACGAAGCTTCTTAATCTCCGGGATCAGTTCCCAATGGGCATCTACTTTGCTCATTTCCTCTCTTGTGCGCAGATGAATGGACAGATTCACAATATCCTGCTTCAAAATATGGGTTAACCAGCCGCGCCATTCGTCTACCTCACTGAACCCGAGCCTTGTTTTTACGCTGACGGGCAGTCCGCCGGCTTTAGCTGCTTGGATAATCTCCGCAGCAAGCTCGGGACGGCAGATCAGGCCGCTTCCCTTCCCGTTCTCTGCTACATTCGCTACAGGACAACCCATGTTAATATCTATGCCTTTGAAGCCTTCTTTCGCCATACCGATACTCATTTGACGGAAGAATTCCGGCTTGTCTCCCCAGATATGAGCTACGATGGGCTGTTCATCCTCTGTAAACGTCAAACGCCCGCGCACAGCATGGTTCCCCTCCGGGTGACAGTAACTCTCAGTATTCGCAAACTCCGTAAAAAACACATCCGGCTGGGCTGCTTCACTGACAACATGGCGAAACACAACATCCGTCACATCTTCCATGGGCGCCAGTATAAAAAAAGGCCGTGGTAATTCACGCCAAAAATTATTCATTATCTTAAACCCTCTCTAGCTGCCAAGATAAATCTTTATCCCGCAATAATATATATAACTATTCATACCCCTGGTTCTTCACTTATAGCATGTTTAAGCAACGCAGATCAAACGAAGGTATATGTTAACGCTAATGATGTAATCTTATCACAATTGGTTCTAATGAGTGTACAAACTCCTGTTAATACATAGGATTCCATTCTTATTCTGAGAACAGCCCCAGATAGTAAAGAGACACTCGGGTATCCCCTGTGTCCCTTCGTTTCCTAGCTTCATATTAGTTAACTTTTACTTACTGAAAAGCAGTGGGAGGAGCCATTCTGTAACAGATACCCATTATTCTTCCCATGAAGTTGCGGGGGAATCAACGATCAGGGAGCAAAAACCTCCGGATTATCATTCCGCCAAGCCCCTATACAGCCAATTAGACAGGCTTGGTAGCTTCTCATCTGGACACCATTCTCACTGTCCTCATATTCAATTGCGATATTGATGCCCGGCTTGCGCCATGCCAAGATTCGCCCGGAAAATCCAGGCCACTCACATTCTTCATCCAGCCCAGGTTGGCCATATGCCTCTATTGACTCATCTGGGGTTGAGCTCATCGTGATTCCTGAGGGAAGGTATCCGGGAAACGGGGCTTTAATTCTATCATCTGACCTGGGCGCAAGAAAATGTATGGCACCCATAATCCATCCATCTTGATTGGTGTATTGGAGCCCGGTCAAATCATTTATTTTTGGCGCGCGATAAAGATCTATACGTATCGATGATTTTACAGACCAGATGATATCGTCGTTGAAAAAGCTATTTGGACTTGGCATTCGTTTGACGCCGAAGGACTGCAGCAAGGCTTGAACACTTTTGGGATTATACGGTTGGCCAAGCATTTCAATGAGCTGTTCAGATGGTTCTTTCATGTTTTTTTATCCCCCTCTCGATTATAACTTTTGCCTGACTCATAGCTGTAGCGATTATTATAATAATCCACTCCTACAGCATCGCCAATAAATAATACTCTTTCTTGCGATACAAATATGCAGACAGAATCGTCACTATGTCAAAGAGGCTACATGATATAATTCTGCAACAAATGCCTTAATTCCAAAGCATACCATATCTGAAGTTTACTTAAGCAGTAATCCATTATTTATTTGTTTTTATTAAAAGACAGCCACCTCCAGATGCACCGTATACGGGATGATATCCGGCTATGGTGCTTCATACTAAAACACGCCAACGCTTGCCGTTAAAGCATTCTTAAAAATGATCTTTAGGGCTTGTTCATTCCAATTTACGGATTAAAGTCTGTGTAAAAAGATGAACATCGTACTGTGAAGCGTCAATCTGATTGTATCTGATCGGGTTAAGAAAATGGGGATCATTCTCCAGCTTGCCATCCACTGCCCACTTCGCTTCACTATACAAAAACGTTTATTCGCATGAACAGGTCCAAAAAAGAATACTCGGCAAAAGCAGGTTCCCGAATCGTGCTGGCCGCTGAAATCCTCCACGTCAAGATGCTGCCATCGCTCCCTTTTAGAGCTTTGCACTGGTTCAAAAAAAAGGCCCAAGCGCTTCATTCGCCTGAGCCCGACTTATTATTACGTGACTTTCTTATAGCTGATAATAACTCCATAATCACAACTCATTCTCTATGTGTTCAATCAAGTACTGAAGCACTTCTCGTAGAGCTTACTCGTCATCAATCTGTAACTCTGTAAAGCTCCTGACTTCGCTGCATAATACATTTATTGACTTCGCCTTGACTGACAACCGTCTCGGTCATTTTTATATTTCAGGCCTTAACCGCAATGAGCACAGTATGCAAGGTGGCAAACAACGATTTTTTACCTGACCACTAGAACCTGTTCTCTTCTTGAACGCTATTCTCCCTTGCTGTGTAGCCCCATCGCCTTGCTTTTGTTATTCGCCAGCAGACGAGCAAGGTCGCGATGATCCTTGAGAGAGAAGCCATCCCCGTAATAATCTGTTCCGACATAGTAGAGTAGGGCAAATCAGCAGAATGAGTGTCTCTGGAGGGTCAGCCCTCTTTCGAGCAGCTTTCAGCCATTTTTCAAAGCAAATCATTTACTCAACCTCTACCCACGCTATCTCTTCTGAATAGCCACAAACCGGCGACAATAAATACCGCTCCTACAATATAAAATAAAGTTTTACTTTCTTCACCCGTTTTAGGAAGGACGGTTATTTTTTCATTTACGTCTGTCGGTTCAAGTGGCGTTGGTGTTGGTTCTTCTACCCGTTCTGGTTTTTCTGTTGGAGTCGGCGTTGCTGTTGCCGTTGGCTCTTCTACCCATTCTGATTCTACTGTTGGAGTCAGCGTCGGCGTTGCCGTTGGCTCTTCTCCCCGTTCTGGTTCTTCTGTTGGAGTCAGCTTCGGCGTTGCCGTTGGCTCTTCTATCCGTTTTGGTTCTTCTGTTGGAGTCAGCTTCGGCGTTGCCGTTGGCTCTTCTATCCGTTTTGGTTCTTCTGTTGGCGTTGCTGTTGGTGCTGGCGTTGCTGTTGCCGTTGGTGTTGCTATTGGTGCTGGCGTTGCTGTTGGTGTTGCTGTTGCTGTTGGTGCTGCTGTTGCTGTTGGTGCTGCTGTTGATGCTGCTGTTGGTGCTGGCGTTGCTGTTGCTGTTGCTGTTGGTGCTGGCGTTGCTGTTGGCGTTGTCGGCACGGGAAGTTTAAAGTTCAATAGCACATTTCTTTGCAAATCCAATACATTGACTGCGACCGCACCTAAATCTTGAGTATCATTGACATAACTCACTGACGAAGTGATGAACACGTCGTTGACAGATTGACGCAGCATAAATTGGAGTCCAATATCTACATTCGAAGCCGTATTATCATAATCGCCGTTTGCGATTGTAATCGTGGTTGTTCTACTATCAAGACTTACATTGTTGTATGTTGATTCAACTACAGTCGCATTTGGATATCTAGCCTCCGTAGCACGATCAAGCTGGACTGATGGTAAAATGACAGTTCCATCATAGTTCTTTTCTGTTGCTTTATAGGATACCGATACAACAAGATTATCATTCGCATCAAATGATAATTGCTGATCAAATACATCCACATCCGTTTCTGTATACGTTGGCCCTATAGGCGCTAAACTGATGTAGTAATTAAACAAATCCTCTCCCGCTTGCGTTGGTGGATAATGCTGGTTACGCCAGTTATTCAAAGTCGCTCCATTAGTGTAATGCCAAATGGCAAATTGCGTAGCCCAAAGAGTCATGTCTTCATCCAAACCTGTAATACCAGTGGCCGCTTCTAAGTCTGCAACACTCTTCATTGGAAAACCATTGAGCAGGATCGCTCTTAACATATCCCCATTAATCACCTTTCCTTTAATGGAGTAGTTGTTAATTTCTTTAAGTGGTGAAAAGAACTCTTCACCTTCACGATAACCAGAAAGATACTTCGTAAGTGGATATGCTCTCGACCTGTCAAAGCAATAAGCTAAAATACCATCAGGTAGACCTGCTCCGTTCGGCCTTCGTTCATAAACTCCGTTATTATTTTCAGCTAAAACAATGATAGGGTACATTCGCACATTAGGAAACCAATGATCTACGACCTCAAACTTCTCAACAACTGTAGGAGCTGCTTGGATAGATTGAAATGAGGTCGAACCTAGCAGAATAATCAGAAATATGGCTAGCTTCACTTTTATTTTATTCATTTGAGGTCTCTCCCTTCTATGATCATAGTAAAGAACAGAACACTTTTCGAAAGTGTTTTGTTCTTACTTGTATCGGTTATCGATGTCGTTTTATAAATGCTTTTATCGGATATGATTCTTTAGTAGCATAGCTGCTCCAACACTTAGTTCAATTCTCCGCCTTACTACTACCAATGATACAAAGATTAAGAACCCAAGCCGATAAAGCTTGGGTTCTGCAGGTAAATGTGGCTTTAAATTACTGCTGTGCAATATCCAAATAGTCTTCTCACGCCACCCATCAAATTGTCGCAAAGGCTTGCCTTAGTTGGCTTGGACGCCTCTCACCCCACTCCCCTGTTTCAACACGGGCAAATAAAGTCGAGTTGAAAAAGCAGGGGAATAACATGGGAAATGAACGGAGTTAGAGGAAGTGCTTTGGGTGGAAATCGGAGGAAAACTTGATTTATCAAGGCATTGATGGGTCATACGACCCGCTCCAACGACAAAAGAAGCCGAGGAAAACAGGAGTGGGTACCTGAGTTTCGCTCGGCTGGTGAGACGACTATTTAGGCTTTAGGTGAACTTTATAAGCCTTGGGAGAACTTTAAAAGATGTTCACGACTACTTCCTTACCAACAACGCAACTGACTCCACATGTGTGGGTTGCGTAAAATGGACAACCTTGATGTGGCAGTATTCGCTAATAAATAATGTTCAGTAGGTTGCATTTCTCTTGTCACTTCTAATTAAAACTATCGTGTATTTCAATTATTTCTGTGAGTAAAATTTTCAAACCATTCGTTCACCTGTTGTGGTTCAAAAAAGTCTATAAATAATTCAAATGTGTCCCCTAAAGAGTCTTTATCTACTAATTGTTTAAAATGGGAAATTAATTTTTGCTTACTGTTAAGATCATTCTTCACAAAAATAAAGATTAAGACCTTGAACTCTTCATTAAATCTAGAGTTATTATTGTGAAGAGTTAATTGCTTTTTAGCCTGATCATAAAACTCGGAAATATTTCGTCGGTTTAATTTAGTATAATTCTTCACTTCAATAAGTAAATTCAACTTGTCTTTAGAATTAGATTGAGCAATAATATCAAACCCAGTATTACTAATATTGCTGACTACATCATAATGTTCTGAAAGATACTTTTTAGCTATATACCCAACAAAAGAGGTAATAACTTCCACAGCTATGACTGGCGTCAAGAATTTATTTTTATTACTGCTTTCTTGTGAATTTTGTGAATCCCAAAATTCTTCCGAAGTTAACTTCATAATATTCGGGGTGCGTTCCAATACTCTTTCTTCAAGTAAAAAAATTATTGCCTCTTTGATTGTGAAATTAGAGCCACCACCATACTCGTTGGATAATATTTGAGTTAGAACTTGTTGTAAATAATTGATCTCCATTGAATTTGTGAGGGAGTGATTAACGGGATTAATCTCCGTTTCGATAGAAGAATCAGATTTAACCTCAACTTCCTCTATCCATACATATTGATTAATCTCCTTATTCTCAATAGCTACAGGAGAACAAGAAAGTAAACGAACCCTGACCATTAAACCTAATAGTATCAAAATTAACATATCTAAATTAATCTTGAAGATTTGCACATTTTCTTGTTTATAATCTCTCTCATAATTATAAATATTGTCTACAGTGAATGGTGTTTTTCCAAAAGTCATCATTTTTTGTATCCATAAATGAAGTTGGATAACAAAAAAATCTTTTAACCCATCTGAGAATTCTTGCGGTGAAATATAATTGTTTTCTACTTCAAGAAGTATATCGAGTAACTTTGAATCAGTTTCAAAATAACCTTGTTTCCTTGCGTCAATTATTAAGAAACTCTCATCATTCTTCCATATAATATCCTGCTTGATAAGTTTAATAAATCTTCTCGGTATTCGATTAGAGCGCAAAATAATGGAATCCAAATATTTTAAAACTAGGGAACTATTTAATGTATTTTTGTTTTTGAAAATACTATTAAAAATTTCTGCAAGTTCAAATGTTGATAATAAAGAAATATGTAGTGTTTTAGAAATAATGCTCGACAGGATAGAATCATCCTTATATTGAGAGGACTGATAATTATAATATAAATCTTGTCCTGTAACTAATATATACGTCGCATTGCCTGATAATAAAAGTGGTTTTATTTCACTAATTAAAGAGTCCGCCTTTTCAGGAGTCAGCTTATCAAGCTCATCAAAAACAAAAACTAACTTCAGATCTTGTTCCTGCTGTAACATATTCAGTAATTCCTGTAGTCTAAGATCGGCGATTTCATCATCATACATTGTCTTCGTTTCTATATCATTACTATCAGTGTCACTATACTTATTTTCTTTCTTTAAATTAAATGTCTTGATAGATCCAATGATCAGCACAAAAATGGATACAAATATTATAATAACGTTTTGAACGGCTGAGTTAAATTCAAATACGAAATCAAACAATTTATATACTATCAATAATCCTAAACCCACTATAGAAGATGAAAACAATTTCTTAAAAAAATTTAAAATATCAAATTCAATCGTTGTTGTTGATGCAATTTCTCTTTTTGTACTTATTTTTTTTGTTTCTTGCACTTGGTTGAAAGTTTTTAAATAGAGTGTTTCTAAAAACTCTTTAACCTCTTTATTAAGATTCATTTTTTTATCAACAATAGATATATATATTGATCTTATTAGTTTTCTTAATAAGATATTATAGCCTTCGTATTTGGGGATATTCACCTTCACAAAGCACATTTTTGAGTTTGTTTGTTTTATGATACCATCTAATTTATTTATAAATGAAGATTTTCCTGCCCCCCTATATCCCGATATTAAATAACAGGCAGGAGTTGCGTAGATTAGATCTTGCATAAATTGGTTAATATTAGAATCAGGCTCATCAAGATAATTAGCATTATCAATATCGTCAACTGATGAATCTTTTAATTTATAATAGTCAACTAGTATCTCCACGTTTTCTCTTCCTTCGTTTTTAGTAATACAACTATTCTTGTTTAGATTACTAAATTCGACATTCCATTTCATTTACCTTCCCATCTTCTGTAAATCACGAGCGTTTTATAAAATTTCGTATGTACTTAATTATGCTGAGGCTGTAAGAAACGAATGCTTGATTTTAAGGTATGTGTGTACAATCGAGTCTCGTAATTTTTTTACTGAACATATAAGGGCAAACTTCACCACGGCAACAAAAAGCAACAGATTCGGAAATATGTTAGGGCTTCTTTGTGCGTACAAAAGAGTATTTGTAAAATTTCAGGCTGGTATGAAAAGCCTTAACTTCTGCTGAGACACAATATCTTTTTCGTCAGGCACTGGGGTGGGGTACAAGAAAGGACGACTGTCTATAGCCGCCCTTATCGAAAATATGGTTAGTGGGACTTTACCCGCTCCGTTGCTGTATACGCCAATACGCCTCAACTATTAGTCTTTCCTGACCAACAGTGAGCAACACTCCACATGCACCGTATGCGGGAACATATCCACCGGCTGCACTTCCACCGTATGATACCCGCCATCCTCCAACACGCGGAGATCCCGTGCCAAAGTGGAAGGGTTACACGAAACATACACCACTTTCTCTGGCTTCATCGCAATGATAGTTTCCAGCAGCCGAACGTCGCAGCCTTTACGCGGCGGATCGACGACGATGACGTCTGGCGTGATGCCCTGTTCTTTCCAGTTCGGGATTACATCTTCTGACGCACCTACCTCGAACACTACATTGTTCATGTCGTTCAGGCGAGCATTAGCCCGCGCATCCTCGATAGCTTCAGGAACAATCTCTACACCGTAGACCTGCTTGGCGTGCTGAGCCAGGAACAAGGAGATAGTGCCGATGCCGCAGTAGGCGTCGATGACAGTCTCGTTACCGGTCAGTCCGGCGTATTCTACGGTTTTGCCGTATAGAACCTCTGTCTGCGCCGGGTTAACTTGGTAAAAAGAGCGTGCGGAGATGGCAAATTTCACGTCCCCGATATAGTCGTAAATGACGTCACTGCCCCACAGGGTGCGGGTTACGTCTCCAAAAATCACATTCGTCTGCCGGGTGTTTACGTTCTGGCATATGCTCGTAACAGCTGGCAGTTCGCGGCGAATTTCTGCGATCCACTCGTCCTTACGAGGAATGCGATCGCCATTAGTGACGAGAACAACCATCATTTCGCCGGTGATAAAAGCCACTCTTACCACCACATGCCGAAGCAGACCTTTGCCAGTCTCTTCATCATAGGCTGTAATCCCTAGTCGACGGCCGATTTCTTTAACTTGACGGACAACATTGTCATTCTCATCATGCTGAATCAGACAAGTCTCCATGTCGATAATCCGGTGGCTACCGCGAGCGTAAAAACCGCCAACTAGGCCGCCCTCAGAGTCGCCAATTGGCACTTGGGCTTTGTTGCGGTAGCGCCAAGGCTCGTCCATCCCCAGGGTAGGACGAACGATAATGCCACCAGTATGAGCGTCTTCGCTCCGCCCTCCAGCCACCCGCAGCTTGCCAATCCGCTCCAGGTTGTCCACCACCAGTTGGCGCTTCCAGGCCAACTGAGCGGCGTAATCCATGTGCTGCAGCTGGCAGCCGCCGCACATGTCATAGATCTCGCAAGGCGGGGCGATGCGATCGCCGCTCGCTTGTTCAATCTTCAGCAGCTTGGCGTAGCCATACTGCTTCTTGGTTTTGAGCACCTTTGCCCGAACCTTCTCACCGGGCAAAGCTCCCTGCACAAAAAGGGTAAAGCCCTCTACGCGGCCTACCCCTTCACCTTCATGGGTCATGCCGATGATATCGAGCATAACCTCGTCATTCTTGTTCACAGGCAGTCCGGCCACTTGGGCCGTGCCGTCCCGGCGGCTTGTATTGCGGCCGCTGCGGTGTCTACTCATTAGTTCACATTCACTTCTTTCATGTTCTTCATTATTAATGACGCTAAATATCTGTTATACAAAATGGATTAGAGCAAGACGGCCCCATGATGAGGCAATACACTGCCATGTAAAATTAATTTCAACTGGAATTCCTCCAGTTAATGCTCCGTTAAACTTTATATGAGAAGATAACAACAGGAAAAGCTCCCGTTATTATTGAGTATAACTTGTGAAATCGGGTATGTGTACAGAAATAACTGGAGTTATTCCAGCTATTTCTCAGAAAACAGTAGTTTGCAGGGTTTTAACGGGAATAAATCCCGTTATTCACCTACTCTAGATGTATGAAGCACACAGATGTTGAGTATTAGTTTTGTTCGACCAAACATTTTACCATTAGCGTACATTCATTTAGACAACATACGCGTATTCCATCAGCAACATTCAGTTTGCCATCGCACATTTAGTCCATAAACATATGCTCATTCCACCAACATGCGCGTAGTTCATTAACAACACTCAGTTTAAATTTTTATAGTTAGCCATTTGCAAACGATTCAGCCTACTATTACACATACTTGGCCATTCGATACGTTCAGCTCGACTAGAATAGTTACTATAAGTATAGATCCACACGTAACTCATAACGGCTCTTAGAGTCGACCTACGTTATGCACACTATTTCATCAACAAACCCTCAGGCTGCGCAAGAGTGGGCATTAATGAAGGTTGTGGCAACAACGAGATAAATGCTTTGAACTTCGAGCTTTGAGCTTCGAGTTAGTGCTAAGTGATACAGCGAGTGGAATCCCTCTATAGCCTATAGCCTATAGCCCGCTCCCACTCCACTTAGCTACCTCAGTTATTCTGCGCAAAAATCCGCAGATGCTGCGGCAGGATGCGGAAGTGTCCGGGCAAGCTACCGCCTAGCTCGCCGTCCAGATTGAGTTGAACATGCCCCGGGGAGGTGACTTCCATGGCATCGGTGCGGAAGTAAACGACCCGTCTATCTTGCAAGTGCTCGCCACGAATGGTCAGACTGACCAAGCGGATAAACTCGGCTAGGTTGCATTTCTTCACCGCTATAACGTCAAACAAACCATCGTCGATGCGGGCATCTGGAGCAAGCTTCTCGAAGCCGCCTACCGAGTTGGTATTGGCGATCAGGAAGAGCATGAACTCGTCATGAATGACGCTCTGGCCATTGGCGCGGATGATCAGCTCCTGTGGAGACAGACTCGCCATCTTCTCAATACCTTTTAAATAGTAAGCAAGCTGGCCCATCATTGTCTTCAGCCTGCTGGGTACTTCGTATGTCAGCTCGGTCAGGCTTCCGCCGCCGGCGATATTGATGAAATAACGATCATTGGCTTTACCGAGATCAATCAGCCGCGACTGCTGGCGGATAATCATAGCCACGGATTCTTCCCAGTTCTTTGGGATGCCCATCGCCCGTGCAAAATCGTTAGTCGTTCCTAGTGGCAGTACGCCAAGCGGAGGAATATTAGGCTTCTCTGCCATACCATTAATCACTTCATTCAGCGTGCCGTCGCCGCCGGCTGCAATAATCAGATCATAGCCGCGTTCAACCGCGTCTGCTGCAGCTGCTGTTGCATCGCCTTCTCCTGTCGTTGCATGGCAGGAGGCTTCAATTCCGCCCACATCCAGCCGGTCCAGAATATCGGCGAGTCTCTTCTTCATTTCTTCCCGTCCAGAAGTGGGATTATAAATCAATCTCGCAGTTTTCATTACCGGAACGCCACCTGTTTTTTTAATAGATAACCTAACTGATTATACCCAATTCAATGCCCTACAATCAATGTCGGCGACCGTCGAACATAAATTTTCTCTAAAGCAAATACAAACCTCTCGTCATCTGAAGAACCTATTATATACATATACACTTGCCGCATTTTTCGAAAAACTGAAGTTCCATTATAAATGCTAGCCACAGCACAGCTGCGAAATAAGCGGATATACAAGCTGTACCTTTTATTAGCCTCATTATATCTATCTTACATGTGTATGCAACGAGAGGCCTTTTCACCACCATTTAGCGAGCTAGAGCCACTCAATCAGCAGTTCTACACCTAGCACCAACGCTCCCAGCCCCATTATTCCCCTGAACAGTCCCGCACAGACGCTAACCAATCCTCCACCTGCCGCTGAATCCATCTTGGAAAAAGGGGGTGTGGGAGTAGCGTGCGTCCAGAGTAGCGATAACCTACGCCCTCAAGCCGCTGTGGAATCACGCGCTTCGTAAAGTAGCCTTCGCTTAGAAAAAGCGGCGCCACCAGCACCTCGTGTCCCTGCTGCTGCCAATACATCGCTTTGCTGCGTACACTATCCGGGTTCAGCAGCGCATAATCCGCCGCCGCAACGCCGCTTATCTGGGCTACACGTTGAGCCAGGGAACCAATGCTCCGCTCCCAGCGCTGCCGGAAGCCGTCATGCATACTCCCATGCCCTACCAGCAGGATCGTTTCCTGCTCTGGTTGCTTGGAGAGCTCGCGAATTTTGTCCCAGATCATGAGGGCAATATCCGGGTCATCATCTACAGGATAGCCGAAGTGAACCTTGGCGCTCACTTGGAAACATTCCAGATCGGTCTCTCGTTCAGGCTCCGGCTTCGCTCCCAGTGCATACGCTATCTCATCAATATGTGTACTTCCAGACGACACAAACAAGGGTACCACCATGATATCCGTGACCCCTGCCTGTTCCAGTTCGTTGATTCCGTCTTGAATGAGACGACCTTGCACCAGCTCCAAAAAAGAAACCGCCACGGGAAGGTCTTCCCGCAGCGATACACCGTTTACGGCTTCATCCACGATAGATACCCAGGCATCGTCGCGTGAACCGTGACTGATCATTAGTACGCCCGGTCTCACGAATTAGCGTCCCAAACGTTCCAATGTCATTTTATATCCATCATTGCCGTAGTTCAGGCAGCGTTTGACACGCGAAATGGTCGCTGTGCTCGCTCCTGTTTCTGCTTCAATCTGGTTGTAGGTAGAGCCTTTGCCCAGCATGCGGGCTACTTCAAGACGCTGCGACAGCGATTGAATCTCGTTCACCGTGCACAGATCGTCAAAGAATATGTAGCACTCTTCCATATTTTTTAAAGTTAAAATAGCCTCGAATAATTGATCCACACTTTTATCGTTTAGCTTCTTCAGCTGCATTAATTAATCATCCCCTATTGTGACTTCTGCCTTTAACTATATTGTACTGGAGCGCTTTTTTCAAGCATTAACGGTTTCACGCTGTAAAGAACGAAATCGACGGACAATTGTCCACCCCAGGTGTACATGTTTTTTTGGAACTGGCCCTCTCTCCTTTTCATCCCTGATGTTAAACCGCCATCCCTATAGTACTACAAAAGCGCCCAAAATCAAGCGTAGACACGGTTTTTTCATTTCCACACCCGTGATATAGGCATACGCCCTTTTCCGCTCCTATCCCGGTAATCCGGGCATTCGTCTATACCTTATGTTCGCCCATGACATACATTATAGCAAACCACTAACGAAGGAATGTGATATTATGCCTGAGCATTACTATAATCATTCCCGCCGGAGTCACCGTTCGCTGGCTGATCCGCTGAATACATCAACCTACCCTGGAATCAGTCCCTACGTACAGACTCCAGAGCTAGGAGACACCGGGTTCTTACCCAGTTTGGATGCAGCAGAGGTTGCAGATGCGGCACTGGCTCCAGCAGCCGAGGCGGTCACTACCAAAGCAGGGGGACTTCTCGGCGGGCTTGGCAACCTGGGCAATCTGGGGAATCTGGCCAACATGGAGCAGATCAAAGGCTTTGTCGACCGGATGGGTGGCATTGAAGGAATCGTGAATTCGATGGGCAAGGTCCAGAAGGTAATGTCGAGCTTTCAGCAGATGGCCCCGATGGTGAAGCTGGTTATGGGGTCTTTTGGCAAGGGAAAAGGGTCCTCCGGAGCGCTAGCCGCTGAAGAGGATGCTGCTCTGTACAGACCCAACCGCCGTAGAAAAAAGTCGTCTTCCTCCCGCAACCGTAAAAAATCTTCCCGTTCCACTAGCAAACGTGCCACTTCCTCTCCCTCCCGCAAACGCCGTCGTAAATAGCAGATATAACTGATCGTTGACTGGCGCAGGCAGCTCGCTGCGTAGTATTAACCACCTTGAATCCTTATGGTTTCTGTGGTTTCTGTGGTTTCTGTGGTTTCTGTGGTTTCTGTGGTTTCTGTGGTTTCTGTGGTTTCTGTGGTTTCTGTGGTTTCTGTGATCGCTGGTCTCTGACCCTCTATACTCTCTGCGCTATCTCTACGGCAACCCTGCCTCTTTAGCTCCTTGCCTATTGGGTACCACCCGTTTCGCCAAGTTCCGACACTTTATCAAAATAAGGCAGCAGCGTAAATGTCTCAAAACATTTACGCTGCTGCCTTTTGTATTTGCTCCAACTATATAAGGTGAACAGAAGAAAGTGCAAAAGGTGAAGAGGAACGAAGGGGGAAGTTTGGAACTGTAGGAGCGAAGCGTTCGCCTGAAAGCTTTCCGGAGGAAAGCTCGCATCGGAAGTCTAAGCTGTATCCAGATTTCATCCGCTAAAAGCGGCGTATAAAAAAGAAATCTGGATACAACAGCGACCGTAAGTCCAAACATTCCACCGAAGTGACGACCGAGCCATACGTTAGAATCTTATGTTCGTCTTATATAACCTATTTAAACCAGCCACTCCGCTTAAACCAAGCGATCATCCCCACAGTAAGAACTACCATGAGCAGCAGGACGGCGAAATAGCCGAAGTTCCATTCCAACTCGGGCATGATCTTGAAATTCATCCCATAAATCCCGGCGATCAGCGTCAGCGGCATGAAGATAGTAGTGATGACCGTCAGTGTTTTCATAATAGAGTTCATCCGGTTGGAGTTCAGCGAGATATAACTATCCCGGAGATCAGCGGTCATTTCACGGTCCACCTCGATCATATCAGTCAGCTTCAGCAGGTGGTCATAGATGTCGCCAAAATAAATCCGTTCCTCCCCATTGCTCTGTACATGCTGTGAATTGAGTATCCGATACATCAGGTCACGCATGGGCACAATGGTCCGACGCAGCTTCAATAGACGCCCACGGACATCGAATACCTGGCTCATTAACTCCTCTACCGACTCCTTGCTGCCCATACTCTCCAGATCCGCTAGTTCGTCCTCGATGCTATATAGACTTGGAAAATATTTATCCACCAGCTTGTCCATCACTGTATACGCTGCAGCCATGGGACCGCCCGACCAGCCTTTGCGGCTATGAATTTCCTGCTTCACCTGCTCCCAGGCTTCATTCATCTCCGTCTTCTCCTGATGATGATAGGAGACCAGAAAGTTTTTGCTGAGGAACAGGTCAACCTCTTCTGCTTCCAATGTGCGCTCATTTAACGCATGCAGCACGAAGAACTGCGCATTCTCGTAATAGTCCAGCTTCGGGCGCTGCAGCACATGCATACAATCTTCAATCGCCAGTGGATGAAAGTGAAAATAAGTATCTAGAAGTGCCGTCTCCTCTGCCCTAGGCGTTGCAAAATCAACCCAGATCCAGGCGTAATCCGCCATTTGGATCTCTTGCAGCAGCAACCCTGTCAGCACTTCGCCCTGATGGGTCACCGCCATCGTACGTATCATATGATGAAATCCTCCGTTCTGTCCTCAGGCCTCTCTTTTCATTGTACCGCATTCATGGCCTTCCTCCCAACTACAAAAAAGAAGAGCCCAATCGACCAATATCGACCAGGCTCTTATATGAACACTTGCTTATGATTTTAGAAGAAGATTTTGAAGATCAGTCCTGCCAGCACTGCGCTGATAGGAATTGTGATGAACCACGTAACTACGATCCGTCCAGCTACACCCCATTTTACAGCGGAGAAACGCTTGGCCGATCCAACCCCGAGAATAGCCGAAGTAATGGCGTGAGTGGTACTTACAGGCAAATGCAGCAGTGTTGCCGAGAAAATAACGGAAGCCGCTGAAATATCGGCTGCGAAACCGTTGATCGGTTCGATTTTGAAAATCTTCGAGCCCATCGTCTTGATAATCTTCCAGCCGCCCACAGAGGTTCCGAGCGCCATCGCTGTCGCTGCAGCGATTTTAACCCAGAGTGGCACTTCCATGGAGTCTAAGTGACCTGAGGTCACTAGGGCAAAAGTAATAATTCCCATCGCCTTTTGCGCATCATTCGTACCGTGTGTGAAGGATTGCAGCGCAGCCGTAATAATCTGCATCGTCCGGAATCCTTTGTTGACGGTATGCGGACTACGCTTGGCGAAGATCCACTTGAGGATCGTCATTACAATATAACCGATCACAAAAGCAATCAGTGGCGAGAAGATAAGGCCCTCCACGATTTCGATAAAACCGTTCCATTTGATGTGATCCGAACCGGCTCCAATATACACTGCACCAGCCAAAGCGCCGATTAGCGCATGGGACGAGGAGGACGGAATCCCAAACCACCAGGTCACCAAATTCCAGATAATCGCGGCGATAAGTGTGGCAATAACGACCTGAATCCCGTTATCCAGCAGGGTAGGGTCCGTGATACTTCCGCCAATCTTCTTAGCGACACCGGTAAACATCAGGGCGCCGATGAAGTTCATGGAAGCTGCTAAAATGATCGCTGTACGCGGCGGGAGCGCCCGTGTTGATACAGAGGTAGCGATTGCGTTGGCCGTATCGTGGAAACCGTTGATAAAGTCGAACGCAAGCGCGAGAAATACAACGACGCCAAGCACCAATAATGATGTATCCATATATTTGAAGGCCCCTTATTATGAGTTACGCATGATGATCGATTCCAGCTTGTTGGCGACGTCCTCGCATTTATCGGTCGTCGTCTCCAGCCGTTCGTACAGCTCTTTGCGCTTGATTAGCTCAATCGGGTCCTTCACTTTTTCGAACAGGACTTTTGTGCAAGTACGCAACACTTCATCGCCTTGGTTCTCGAGATCGTTCAGGCGAATGGTATATTCACGGATTGCCAGCAGCTTTTTCTGGGACAGCAGGTGAACCGCTTTTTGAATTTCATAGGCGCTTTGACGGAGAATTTCTGCAAATTGCACAATATATTCATCCGCGTCGAGCAAGTTATACATATAGAAACGTGAGGCTGAAGCTTCCAGACCGTCAATGACATCGTCCATGCTCGTGATCAGGTCCATAATGTCGTCGCGTTCTAGAGGCGTAATGAACGTTTTGTTCAATTCTTTGATAACGGTGTGCGTGTAAGTATCACACTGCGATTCGTACTTCTTCATCTCTGCGGCAAAGCTCTCCACGTTATTCTGAAGATTAGTAATATTTTGAGCAAAATAATCCGCAGCTTGGACAATGGTATCCGCCATGTTTTCCAGCGTTTCAAAGAATATGTCCTTTTTTCTCAACTTCATCATTTTAAACCCCTTTACATAAATTACATAAAATAACGGTCTAAACGCGAAGTCATCCATATGAAAAAGCATGAAAATGAATGACAACTCTGTTATCTTAACATAACAGTGGAAGGGATAGAAGTAAAAAACGACAACTTTTTTACAGTGTGATAACAAATTCGATGAATAGATATAATATTTCTACATTCACGGAAATAATGGGACATACTGGATTGATAAATCGCCCTGTTATGCGCTTTTTAAAGCAGCTTGAACTTTCCTGCCTAGTGGCTGAGGCATACCCTTACTGTTCGCCTGCACGAATCAACTTATTCCCTAAGCTGTTTTCTCTGCCTCCGGGTACACAATATGACTGCTGAAAGACGGCGCATTGGGCGCAATCAGAATATGTGTGACACCTGGATACATCAGGGCTTCCTTACCGTCCTTCACAAAACGAATGATATCACCGGGCTTACGCGACCAGCGGCCTTGAATGACTTCTCCTCGCTGGAACAGCAGCGCCTCTCCTCCGAGCTCCACATCGACCTGAAGCCTGCCGACATCATCCAGCACCTTATGGTCACTCCCCATTACGACAACATTCGCAGCTTCCAAAGGGTGGTCATTATTCAGATCCAGATGAGGCTTGCCGTTCACCCATCTCTGGTATGTCGCCCGCTCGGCATTATATTTATACCCGACATCATAGCTCTTCAGTAGAAAATTCACGTTGAATTCAAGCGCGGCTTGTCCTCCGGTTGGCAGGGCATCAGAGTTGTTGAAAAGATAGCCAGGCACTGGCGTATCCTGCGCATATCCTAGTTTTTCCGACCCTTCCCTAAGCTTTGCAGTGTTGCTGTAGAGATTATGCGGCGCTTTGCGCTCCTTGTCCCGCCAGAAATAAGCCCCGGCCCTTCCGATTTCGTCGAGGTCTTCCTTCTTCTGTCTCTGCAGAATAGCATAAGCGTCAGGACTACCTCCCGCATGCACGGTCACACCCCCGTGGCTCTCCCCGATATCAATAAGATAAGGCCGGATGCTGCGGATCGGGCCGATTTTAACAACACCAGTATGACTCTGAAACACACCGATCAAGCGTGTAATCCCACCCTCAGCCAGCACCTCATACAAGATATCCGCCTCGCTTACCCCCGATTGTGGACGGGCGGCTGGTGCATTGTTGATCATTATGGATAAGGGCCGCGGCAGCGCGGTTTCCTCCGGGACCTGCAGTCCCGTCAAGCCGGATACTGGCCCTCCGACAGGTACCGGAGATGGCGAAGGCTCACTGGACACCGTTGGCTCGGGGATAGACTCAGTAGTTGCTACCGGCTGATTCAGAGCAGCCTCGGTTCCACAAGCGGACAACAGCCCCCCAGCAAGAAGAAGACTGCACAGCAAACGGGAAGAAGCACGGTTCAATATCATAAGGCGGTAGTTCCTCTCTTTCAAGCGTTTCTTCCATTTAATCACAGCCTGTCCATTTTGTCTTGGTTTGACTTGGATTTATAAAGTATTCAAAAAGGGTGCAGCCGGCAAAATCCGACTGCACCCTGTATTCATTTATTCTCAAGGTTATATATTCAATTCAATTCAATTCTAGTCCAGCATCCAGCAATTCAGGCTAAGGGTTCCGTATTGATAAGCCTGGATCATTAGCTGTGCCTGTCTGCCCTCATCTGCGGTTCCCATTACATAAAAAAGAGGCACAAAATGCTCTTTTCCATAGGTGGGGACAGCTTCTCGGGCATGAGGAGCTTTCTTCTCATAGGCGAACAGCTCTGGGAGATCCCAAGACTGGAGGCCTTTAGCGACCCATGCATCGAATTCCTGCGCCCATGCTTCGGGCTGATCATCTTCTCTCAGCAATCTCAGGTTATGCACCAATCCGCCACTGCCGATAATGAGTACACCCTGCTCTCGCAGCGGGGCCAGCATGCGTCCGATGTTGTATTGCTCCTTAGGGGAACGCAGAGAGTCTACCGATAACGCAACTACAGGTATGTCAGCCTGCGGAAACAACTTCTTCAGGATCACCCATACGCCATGATCCAGTCCACGGCCAAGCACTGGCTGATGCGGCAGGTTCTGTGCCTTGAACAACTCCGAGATCTCACGGCTCAGCTCAGGATCACCCGGAGCCGGATAGGTCAGCGAGTACATTTCCTCAGGAAATCCGTAGAAGTCGTGCTTCGCCTCATGCTGAGTATCCACAGTCAATAGCTGTTCCGGACTATCCCAATGCGCCGTGAATACAACGATAGCGCGGGGTTTTCCTAAATCACGGCCGAGTCGCTCCAGAAACCGGGTATATTCGTTATCCTCCTGGGCAAGCAACGGGGAACCATGCGCGATAAAAAATGCGGGGAATTTCATAGGATGCCAACCTCCTAACCCAGTATATGGCCTGCATCTTTATTTTACCCCTTCTTCCCCTATTTGGCGAGTAGAGAAGAGCTTTCTATATCATCCAGTTCTGCCATTCCTCCTGCAGATGCTCCTGCTCGTTCATCCATTCCCGAGTCCGCTTAAGCAATTGCTCCTGCGCCGGGCCAGTGGAGAAGGTATGATCCCCCTGAAAAATAATTTCTTTATCGCACCGGCCCTCCGGCCGTGTCCAGAATAGCTTTTGGTAAAGAAAAGCGTAGTCTACCGGAATAACATCATCCGAAGTTCCATGAACGACCAGCACATCACCGCTGAATTTGCCGGCCTCTTGGAACGGTTGGAACGCCGCCAGGGAGTTAAAATATACAGGGGTAAAGGAATAGCCGGCATGATCAGCCGAACCAGTCTTCACCGCTTGATCATACGCATCCCGGCCCACGATCTTCACAATGTCATTGAACGGGTAGCCAACCGCTGACCACAGGACAAGGTTCTTAACCCGGCGATCACGGATTCCCGTTAAGAGGGCTACCGCCCCGCCAAGACTGTGTCCGATCAGCGTTACCCGCTGTGGGTCTACATCTGCGGAACTAATTCCGTAATCCAGTACGGCACGAGTCTGGGCGATCATGGACTCCATATCCTCGCTGCCGTAATTCCCGCTGCTCTCGCCGCAGCCAGCATAGTCAAAGCGGATAACCATGTAACCGTCCTGAGCCAGTTCCCGGGCAGCTTTGACAAAAATCCGGTCCACCCCAATCCGGTTACCTACGAATCCATGGCAAATCACCGCCAAAGGAACCCGGTCCTTGCAACGCCCGGTAGTCCCTTTTTCTTTTGTCGGATAATGAATGCTTGCGGTTAGTTCCTCCCGGTTATGCCGGATTACAATTGCGCGTTCCATTGCCGTGTCCTCCTTCTAAAATACATATCTGTATCTGATATATTTTGTAATTCCGATAAATTTAGTATGAATTATATTCTTATTATACGGTATCCAACATTATTGTCAATAGAAAAGGAAAAGACCTCTTTTGTTCACCGGGAACAAAAGAGGCCAGCATTGCTGAAAGGGCTCGTCAGTCGTAGCTGTCGTGGAACATGTCATGCGTTTCCTGTCTGCCTTCCCAATCCTTCATCCAGTTATCAGGGGTTTCCGTCGCAGCGTCCCAGAGACTGAAGCCATCGGAGCCACCCCAATCAACCATGCCGTGGGTCGGTTCAGGCTCGAAGCCATCGCCCATGAATCTGTCCTGCTCCTTCTGATCCTCATGCTCCATAACCTCGCCTGCCCTTCCAAGTGCTATATTTGTTCAGATCTATTACCTTATCAGTGTTCACGCTTTGATAAGGATTATGCATCACAGTCCGGAATGCATTTCCTTGCACTGACCCGCTTGTCAAACGTATACTTTAGGCTAAGGTACTCATGATTTACGATATTGGAGGTAATATCCACCCGATGAAAGTCAAAGATATGATTAAGGAAAACAACGCACTTCGCGAGCAGATGACACCGTTCAACCGCTCGTATTTTGAGGATATGATTCTCGCGATGCGGGCCAGCCGGGTTGATGCTCTTCGTGCAGAGGAACTGCTCCTGGAAGCGGCCAAGCTGCTACTTCAAGGACAAAACAAGGGCAGGAACGCCAAACAAATTTTCGGGGAACACCCCGAGGACTATTTCAGAGAAATCGTGGAGAGTGTACCCGCGGCTCCCACCAGAAGTAAGCTGAACTACTACCTAATGATTCCATGGGCGGCCCTGACCTGCCTCTTCGGCGTATTAGGCGCATTCGGCCTGTTGTTTCAATGGACTACCGGCTCATCGGGGATATTCAGTCAGATCAGCCTCTTTACCCTTATTGCTGTAGGGATTGGCTCCATTGTCGTCATAGAATTGTTTATGAAGTGGATGGCTGCCTTGTCTGACAGCGACACACCGCAGACAAAGGGTTTTGACCTCAAGGGACTGAGCATCTATATTGCAATAGCTGCTGTAGTGATATTTGTCGGAACGTACCTGGATACGTTGCTACCCGTCTTTTCGATTTCCCCTTGGATCAGCCTGATTATTTTCGCTGCCGGAGCGATCGGCTTGAAAGTGCTGTTCTTGAAAAAATAAGTCTTTTACTCCATTCCAAATAGACAGGAGGAAGCACATATGAACAAGAAGCCCTATTTGTTAGCAGCTGTTCTTGCGCTTACCATCGGTATACAAGCTATACCCACCGCATCTACATATGCAGCGGGGAGCGGATCAGGCACTCAGGAAAGCACCAGCAAGACTTCCACAACAGCCGCAGACAACAGTCATTCAGAAGCTATATACAAAGCTGCCCAGCCTCTGCTCTCGTCATCGTCCAAGCTTCCCCAGGCGATTAAATATTTGAACAGCAACTTGTATGCAGTGACTTCTTACCGGGCCACAATGATGACTTTGCAGCTTGAGAACCTGCATAAGGCCGCTCTTGGGGCATGGGAGAACAAGTTCAGCAGAAGTGATGTGCAGCGTCAGTTAGCTACCGTATATAAATCTCAGGTAAGTATGGTCAAGCTGGCTGAAAGTATTAAAGACCCTGCCCTGCGAACATTGCTGGAGACCGCTGGAGAGAGCGGCTATAAGCTGGAGACGGCAGAAGGTACTTACTTCCCTGTAATTGATTATGGAGCCTATCGCAAATACAAGGTATATGTCACGAACGACATCAGCGATTATCTAACGATGATGGCTGCGGAGTCGGATCTGCCTTCTGCCAAGGACAACGGACTGGTCATTGCCTGGACCGAGGTAGCCGCCCGCGCTCTGGCGGCAGAGCAGTTCACCAAGAGCTATCCGAAGTCAAACCGGATTACGGCGGCGAAGCAGCTATACGCGAAGTACATCGCCAGCACATTTTACGGCCTGAACAATACGCCCCTATTCCATTACGATAATCTCGAAATGGATCTGGAGGCACAGAAGGCCTATGCCGGACTGTTATCGGCCAAGAACCCTGATAATAGCCCCTTCTTGCAGAAGCTCGAAGGCTTCATGAAGCTGCTAAAAGAGAACGGCTATCTGCTCGACGACAAGGTAGAGCAGTACAGATCCAAGGAAGTCCCTCTAACTTAGCGTGTATACAACAACATCAAACAATAAGGCCCGTCCCAATTCAAAAATGGGACGGGCCTTTTATGATCTATACAGCTGTCTCAGCCGTATCCAATTAAATTAACATATTAAACAAATTCATATCCTTGTTGATTTCTGTGTAATCCATGCCCTTCTGCTGCATCCGTTCGATCAGCGGGGCATATGATTCCTTACTGGACAGCTCAATGCCAACCAGCGCAGGCCCGTTCTCCTTGTCATGTTTCTTCGTATACTCAAAACGAGTGATATCGTCTTCCGGACCCAGCACCTCTGCCAGGAATTCACGGAGTGCGCCGGCCCGCTGCGGGAAATTCACCATGAAATAATGCTTGAGACCTTCATGGATCAGTGACCGCTCCTTGATCTCCTGCATCCGGTCAATATCATTATTGCCGCCGCTAACGATACAAACCACCGTCTTGCCACGGATTTGATCCCGATACTGATCAAGCGCAGCGATAGGCAGGGAGCCTGCTGGCTCCACAACAATGGCATTTTCATTATATAATTCCAGAATCGTCGTACAAGCCTTACCTTCAGGCACCATAACAACATCATCCAGGGAACGTGAACAGATATCGAACGTCAATCCGCCTACACGCTTAACAGCCGCACCATCTACGAACTTGTTGATGTGATCCAGGGTGACCACTTTTCCCTGCTTAAAGGCTTCACTCATAGAAGCCGCACCAAGTGGCTCAACGCCAATGACCTTCGTAGAGGGACTAACGGTTTTGACGTAGGTTGAGACACCAGCAGCTAGGCCACCACCGCCAATAGTCACGAAAATAAAGTCGGCAGGCTTGTCCAGACTTTCCATAACCTCCATAGCAATTGTACCGTTACCAGCAATAATTCTCGGCTCGTCGAACGGATGGATCAGCGTCATCCCGTAATCGATGCAGGCCTGTAAAGCTTCATCATAGGCATCATCAAAGGTATCCCCCTTCAGAATGACCTCTACGAACTCCCCGCCAAAGCGACGAACCTGCTTCACCTTCTGGCTTGGTGTGGTGCTTGGCATATAGACCTTGCCTTTAATTCCAAGCGCCTTGCAGGAGTAAGCTACACCTTGGGCGTGGTTGCCTGCACTGGCGCAGACAATGCCTTTCTCTCTGTCCTCTGGGGACAGGCTACGAATCATATTATAAGCCCCGCGTATTTTGAAAGAGCGGACAATTTGCAGATCCTCCCGCTTCAAGTACACATCGCAATCATATTTGGCAGACAGTACCGCATCACGCTGCAACGGCGTACGAACAATGACCTCTCGCAGCACGTGATGTGCTCGTACAATATCTTCCATCCCTAAGATCCGGTCTTCGTCTTCTCTCATGACTCTCCTCGCCTCACTGTCTCTGTCTAATCGTTTTGCTTCTTGTAACATACTATTCCCTCAGACTTTTTTCAAGGCCAGTTTTTCTTGGACAAAACACAACAAGAGGTGTCCCGCAGTCATCTGTTCATGACTTGCGTGACACCTCTTCTTATACGTTGCTGAACGCCAGCATGGGCAGCTCAGCGATCATTCTTACACTATTGCTTCAACATCCACTTCAGCAGATCCGGCACGCTTGTCCAAAGGCGTGAATTCACGATGACATATTCGATCGCCTCATTGGCATCGCCTCTCCCAACATAGTCTGGGAGATTATGCGGCAGCCGCTTGGTGCCCAGCAGATATTCTGGCACATGCTTGTTCACATTACGGGCAACACGGTACAACATTTTTAGCTGGGCAGTCAGCCCGTTCTTCTTGTACTCCAGCAACATACGGCCATAGGCATAGGAAGCAGCGGCATCATTTTTACCATATAGCTTAAGAATCTGCTCCGCCTTACCCAGCTTATTGTTGTAGAGGTAGGCTGCTACCAACAAATAACGGGCACCAGTGTTGTCGTCCGGATTCAGCTCCAGCACGTGCTCCAGCGTCTTAACCGCTTCTTCGGCATTTCCGCCGAACCAAGAGGAATCAGCATAACTCTTACAGATACGGATATAAGGCCGGGTCTCTACAAGCCCCCAGAAATAACCTTTATTCTCCTTGAAAAAGTCTTCGCCCAGTTCGCGTGCTCCGGCAGCCATCCCAGCTTTTAGAAAAGCACGAGCCTCTTCCTCATCCTCAGATTCCTCAGCCAGAACAAGATAAGCGTCCGCACTGTCAGGATAAATTTCCAGAATCGTACGTGCAAGCTGTACCCGGCGTTTGGCCGACGGGGTTTCCATCACTTTTGCCAGTAGCGCCTGTTCCTTCTCCTTCGGACTCTCCAGGCTGCTCAGTTCAGCCAATGTGTCAGGCGCTTCGCCCATACCGTACTCTTCAATATAATTCAGCATTTCCTTCACTTTACGTGAGATCGTTGCCGCAGTAACCTCATATTTAATCGCCAGCTCCGCTTGGGTGAGAAGGAAGCCGTACTCTTCAGACAGCAAATATTCTATCGCTGCACAGAAGGAACCCATCTTCTTGACCGCAGGTTTGGTCTGACGAGAATAGCCATTCCACAGGACAAGCGCCTCTTGAATAAGCTCCTTGTCGAATTCATTTCTCATGCTCTCTATGAGATGCAACCCCAATTGCTCATGGGACGGATGCTCCCATTTTAGGTCACGGGATACCATTTTTCTAAGCTTGGCCAGGGTAAGCTTGTTCTCCGGGCGTGCTGCGGGCTGTGCTGCTGCCGGTTGTTCTGTTTGCAGGGCAACTGCCGAAATCTCCTGCGCCGCGGCTTGTTCCGTTGTTACGAGCCGCAGTATGGATTCGACTGCATCCTGCTCCTTACCGAGACAGCACTTCTTATATTTCTTCCCGCTGCCGCACGGGCACAAGTCATTTCTTCCAACCTTACTCAAAACTAATTCCCCCTTAAATCTGTGACTGAATGTACGCCTTCAGGCGCACTGCTGCATGCCATAGTATGTCGTTTCCGGCACGGAACCTTTATATCATATGTGCTGTAAGATGACATTTCAAGCACCCCCAGAAAACGGCACAGCATAATTTGCACAAGCTGATGTTTAAAAAAGGCCTTTCCATGATCGGAAAGGCCCCTTTATCTGTATATATCCGCACATTTTCCCCCGTACGTGTTGTATTATAGCACTTTTTCTATGACTTGTCAGTCCTTTTTTGGGACTTAAAGCGCAAAAAAATGCTAGATACAGTCCTTTTTCCTTAGACGAGCGCCTTCATCGCAATGTCGCTGCGGCTTTGCTTTCCGGGAAAAACGATCCCTTCGGCACGGGCATAAGCCGCCTCGCGAGCCTCGCGAATATCCGCGCCCAGTCCTACGACGCCCAGGACACGGCCTCCGTTAGTCAACCAGCTTCCATCCTCGCCGCGGGCCGTTCCCGCATGGAAGACCAGACCTTTCCCGTCCTCTTCCAGGCCGGTAATCACTTCGCCCTTTGGATAAGAGCCCGGGTAGCCGCCTGAAGCCAGCACTACACATACCGCTGCTTCCTCGCTCCACTCAATCTCTATATCTGCCAGACGTCCTTCCACTACCGCCAGGAAGATTTCGAGCAAATCACTCTTGAGCCTTGGCAGAACCACCTGGGTCTCTGGATCACCGAAGCGAGCATTGAACTCGATCGTCTTCGGCTTACCGTCCGGAGAAATCATCAGCCCTGCGAATAGTACCCCGCTGAATGGGCGTCCTTCCGCTACCATGGCTTTCGCCGTAGGCTCAATGATACTCTCCACCGCTTCGCGGATAATGGCCTCATCAATATGCGGCAGTGGGGAATAGGTACCCATTCCCCCTGTATTAGGACCCTTATCGCCATCGAACACCGGCTTGTGATCCTGGGCGGCAGCCATCGGCCGTACCGTCTCCCCGTCCACAAAGGCCAGAATGGACATCTCCTGCCCAGCCAAGAACTCCTCGATGACAACTTGAGCGCCTGCTTCACCAAATACTTTGCTGACCATAATATCTGCCAGCGCCTTGTCCGCTTCTTCTCTGGAGTAGGCTACAGTTACACCTTTCCCCGCTGCCAGTCCGTCTGCCTTGATAACTATCGGCAGTGGCTGCTTTTGCAGATAGGCCGCAGCTGCTTCATAATCGTCAAATTTCTCATACGCCGCTGTCGGAATATTGTACTTGTGCAGCAGATCCTTCATGAAGGTCTTGCTGCCTTCAATCTCTGCCGCATTGCGGCGCGGACCGAAGACCGGAATGCCTTCTGCTTCAAAAGCGTCGACAATCCCTCCAGCCAGCGGGTCATCCGGCCCGATGACGACCAGACCAACCTCCTGCTCCTTCGCAAAAGCCGTCAGCCGATCGAACTCAAATACGCCGATCGGCACGCATTCCGCCAGCTGCGCAATCCCGGCATTGCCGGGGGCGCAATAGATTTTACCGACGCGTGGGCTCTTGGACAGGCTCCATATAATCGCATGCTCTCGGCCGCCGCCGCCAACCACTAAAATATCCATAACAATGAAATCCTCCCAAGCCAGCTCTAGTGTTTGAAGTGACGGACGCCAGTGAAGACCATAGCGATGCCATACTCATTAGCAACCTTGATGGACTCTTCGTCCTTGATGGAGCCGCCCGGTTGAATAACCGCCGTAATTCCTGCTTTTGCAGCCATTTCCAGGGTATCTCCCATTGGGAAAAAGGCATCGGAAGCCAAGATAGCGCCTTTGGATTTCTCTCCGGCTTGCTCAATCGCGATCTTCGCCGCACCGACACGGTTCATTTGGCCTGCGCCTACACCGACCGTCATATCATCAGCCGCCAGCACGATGGCGTTGGATTTCACATGCTTAACAACTTTCCACCCGAACAGCAATTGCTTCAGTTCTTCTTCCGTAGGCTTACGGTCCGTAACGACCTGCAACTCATCTGGATTAATAGAGTGTACGTCACTCTCCTGAACCACCATACCACCGTCGATGGAGGTCACGACAAAGCTACTCGTCCGCGCAGCCGCCGCACTGAGATTACCGATTTTCAGCAGACGGATATTCTTCTTCTTGGTCAGAATTTCGAGCGCTTCATCCGTAAAGCCAGGCGCCAAAATAATCTCCAGGAAGATATCCTTCAGCAGATTAGCCGTGTCTGCATCAATAATACGGTTCGCGGCCACAATACCGCCAAAGATGGAGGTTGGATCAGCGTTGTAGGCCTTTTGATAAGCCTCATATACGCTCTCACCTACGCCCACTCCGCAAGGGTTCATATGCTTAACCGCCACGACAGCCGGCTCTTCAAATTCCTTGACGATTTGCAACGCAGCGTTGGCATCGTTAATGTTATTGTAGGACAGCTCTTTGCCGTGCAACTGCTCGGCCGCTGTCAGCGTATCCAGTGAAGCCAATGGCTTGCGATAGAAAGCAGCCTTCTGGTGCGGATTCTCGCCATAACGCAGATCCTGGATCTTCTCGTAAGTTACCGTGTAGCGCTCCGGCAGCGGATCACCGGTTACATTTGACAAATAATCGGAAATCAGGGCATCATAAGCCGCCGTATGACGGAACACTTTTGCCGCGAGACGTTTGCGAGTCTCAAGTGTCGTATCTCCACCTGCACGGACCTCTTCAAGCACCGCCGCATAGTCGCTGGCATCCACGACCACACTGACAAAAGCATGGTTCTTCGCCGCAGAACGCAGCATCGTCGGCCCGCCGATATCAATGTTCTCGATGGCGTCCTCATATGTTACGTCCGGCTTGGCAATCGTCTCCGCGAACGGATACAGATTCACCACGACGAGGTCGATGTAATCCAGACCAAGCTCACTCATTTGCCGTGTGTGCTCGTCATTGTCGCGAACAGCTAGCAGGCCGCTGTGTACGGCTGGATGAAGTGTTTTGACACGTCCGTCCATAATTTCGGGGAATCCTGTCACATCGGAGATACCGATGACCGGCACGCCTTCTTTAGCCAGAAGTGTGCTAGTTCCACCTGTGGAGATGATTTCTACGCCCAATGCAGACAACTCGCGGCAAAAATCCACGATACCCTGTTTATCCGATACGCTGACCAGCGCTCTTTTGATACTCACTTTGAATAGTCCTCCTCCGGATGTTCCGTGCAATTTATAAAGCCGTAATAGCCAAGATAAACGAAAAGAATAAGGGACCAAAATCTAAACGGAGTGAATCTGAATACCTGAGAATAGCTGTCTTGATGGGGAATGAAAGTCTGCTGAGGCTGGCTGTGCCAGCTTCCGGCAAGACAAAAGCCTTTCTGAACCGGGCTGATGTTACTTGAGTAACTATCAAGTTAGCAACGGTCAGTAACGATAGCGGCAATGGCTAGCTTGTGTCAGTCGAGACGGTTGCTTTAAGGTACTCGCTATGGCATCAATCTATAGCTGTATGGCTGCGGCACTAGCTATTCGCTACACCAACAGCAGCACCGCTACGATGTCACAAGCGTTGGAGTCGCTACCATTAGCAATAGCTACAACGGTGAACGATCTCAGCTAACCGCACGCAATAACCATAGCTTCAATAGTAGTAGCTACAACAGTCGTTATAACAGCTTCAATCGCTGGCCACCTACCAATTAAAAGGATTTCTTCCTGTTAATATAGCCATCCACACCTTTTCGGACAATTTATCGGGAAAATCTCCTGTTATTTCGTCCGATTTCATCGAATGCTGCCCAAACCAGCCTATTAACGGGAGTTTTTCCATTTAAATCGTCCATATCACAGAAATGAGGCGCATTAACGGGAGGAATTCCTGTTAAACCATCAGCCTACATCCCCGACCATGCGACATCACTCGCCGTTTGTGCAATATTTCCCGAGAAATATCATACAATGCCGCTGTAAGCTCAATATGTTGCTTGGTGTCATACATTCAGGTTGAACCTAGGGTTTGAGCATAGAGTATTCGGCGTGATGTTGCGGGTATATTCGCCTACCCACAACTGTTGTCTGCAGACTTCTCTGAACTGTTTCGCTATTCGTCAAACCTTTTTCCACAATGTTACTTTTCAGTTTGTCCTAAGTTGCAACCGCTGCTGCAACTACTGCAGCGTCCGAAAAACTCACTTTTCGTGAATAATCGTCTTTCTGCCCACCAGTTCGATTCGTCCGTCAGCAAAAGCAGCGACTACATCGGCATACAAGCTATGTTCTACCTGATGAATCCGCTCTGCGAGAGTCTCCGCCGTATCGTTATCCTCCACAGCGACCGTCCGCTGGGCAATAACCGGGCCGGTATCCATGCCTCCATCGACGTAGTGCACCGTCACACCCGTCAGCTTCACACCGTAATCCAGGGCCTGACCAATCGCGTCTATTCCGGCAAATGCCGGCAGCAGCGAAGGATGAATATTGATAATCCGCTCTGCATATGGCGTAAGCAGAACGGGGGTAATAAGCCGCATATATCCGGCCAGCACAATCAGCCCGATGTCTCTGCGCTGAAGTTCGGCTACAATCTCTGCTTCGTACAGCTCCCGGCTGGCAAAATCTTTCGGACGCAAGAGCAGTGTCGGAATACCCTCCTCCACTGCCCGTTGTGCCGCCCCTGATTCCGGCTTGTCGGAGACAAGCAGTTCAATGCTCCCGCTGCCAAGCTTGCCTGCTTTTTGCGCTTCAGCCAGCGCAGCGAAGTTGCTGCCCTGACCTGAAGCAAACACGGCGATCCGGTTCAATTGCATTATACTTCAGCTCCCGTAAAAGTAACGATGCGCTCTCCTTCGGTCACAGTTCCGATGATGTAAGCTTCTTCTCCGCTTGCTTTGAGCAGCTCAAGCGCCCGCTCACCATTCGCAGCGTCAACAACCAGGACCAAACCAACACCCATGTTAAATGTGGTGAACATATCACGGTTGGTTACGTCCCCTTTGCTTTGCAGCAGGTTGAAGATCGGCAGAATCGGCCACGAACCGTAGTTAATCTCCACATTCACACCGTCTGGCAGCACACGCGGAATGTTCTCGATGAATCCACCGCCAGTAATATGTGCCATCCCTTTCACCGGAAGCTGTTCAAGCAGCGATAGCAAAGGCTTCACATAGATCTTGGTCGGTGCCAGCAGCACATCTACAAGCGGTGCTCCCAGTTCATCAACCGTCTCATCCAGCGCGTATCCGTCCTCTTCCAGCAAAAGCTTACGTACCAGCGAGAATCCATTACTGTGTACTCCGCTCGACGCCAGTCCAATAACTGTATCTCCAGGCGCGATGGTTGCTCCGGTAACCAGCTTGGCTTTGTCGGCGATACCAACTGTAAAGCCTGCGATGTCATACTCGCCAGCCGAGTACATACCTGGCATTTCCGCTGTCTCGCCGCCAATCAGGGCACAACCCGCTTGATGACAGCCCTCTGCAATACCTGCCACGATAGCTTCAATCTTCTCAGGTACTACCTTGTCGCAGGCCAGATAATCGAGGAAGAACAGTGGCTCCGCGCCTTGTACCACGATATCGTTCACGCACATGGCCACTGCATCAATACCAATGGTGTCATGGCGATCCGCCGCGAACGCGATTTTCAGCTTCGTACCTACACCATCTGTTCCCGATACCAGAACTGGCTCCTCATACTTATCTTTATTGAGGCCGAAAAGCGCGCCAAATCCGCCTAGCTCAGTCATAACCTCGGGACGGAACGTGCGTTTTACGTGCTTTTTCATGCGTTCTACCGCTTCATTGCCAGCCGCAATATCCACTCCGGCGTTCTTGTAAGCTTCCGACACTATTGGACACCTCATCTTTATAATTTAGTGTGCGTTTGCGGGGCGGCAGGGAAGGAGGTGGTTTTCAGGCGTCATTCCGATGAATGTTTGGACTTCCGATCGCTGTTATGATTGGATTTCCTGATTTAAACCGCTATTCGCGGTAGAAATCCAATCATAAAGGCGAACGCTACGCTTCTACAGCTCCAAAATTCCTCTCCATGACTTCCAAACCACCGGGCCACCCCTGCCGCAAGCCGCAGTACGCACCTTGCACAGCAGCAAGGGTTCGGTGCTCTGGCGAAGCCAGCACCTCACTAGGCGAGAAAAGCGCATACCGCATTTGCGTAGCAAACAGGGAATAGCTTTTCAAGCCCTCGGTGCTTTGGCGAAGCCAAGCACCTCACTAGGCGAGAAAAGCGCACCGCATTTGCGCAGCAAACAGGGATTAGCTTTTCAAGCCCTTCGGCGCTTGGAGCGAAACCAAGCCGCCAACCATCCCCCGGCGTGCAGCATGCCGCCAGGGGGCGGAACGCCGTAGAGCTTGTCCCGTATTTGCCGGAGGCAAACAGGGACAATGCGGGCATCCGCACCACAGCACCCTTAGCAAGTTAAAACCAAACACCTACCACCAAGCTTTCGGGTGGCCGGAGGGCAGCGCCCTCCGGGGTCCCCCTTAGCAAGGGGGATTTAGGGGGATGGACAACCCTAGCAGGAGCATCCATCTTTCTCCGCCCCGCCGAAATCTACCTGCGTCGGGTAATCATTATCAAAACAGGACAGGCACAACCCGCCTTTATAGTCGTTGCTATTATATCCACCTATAGAACTGATCAGCCCGTCGGGTGAGAGGAACGCAAGGGAATCTGCGTTGATCTCTTCACACATTTCCTCAATCGTCTTATACGACGCTATGAGTTCACGGCGGTCCGGCGTATCAATGCCGTAGAAGCAAGGATTCTTGAACGGCGGCGACGTGATCCGCACGTGTACCTCAACAGCTCCGGCTTCGCGCAGCAGATTGACGATACGGCGCGAGGTCGTGCCGCGTACGATAGAGTCGTCAATCATAACGACACGCTGGCCTTCAACGACACGGCGCACGGCGCTCAGCTTCATCTTAACGCCTTGCTCACGCAGTTCCTGGCTAGGCTGTATAAATGTGCGGCCCGTGTACTTGTTCTTGATCAGCCCAAGCTCATACGGAATACCCGTTTGCTCAGCATAACCGATAGCGGCCGAGATACTGGAATCCGGCACGCCGGTGACGATATCCGCATCAACAAAAGCTTCCAGCGCCATCCGGCTGCCCATCCGCTTGCGTGCAGCGTGCAGGTTCGAGCCGTTCAGATCGCTATCTGGACGCGCGAAGTAAATGTACTCCATCGCGCACAGTGCCTTACGCTTCGGCTCCGTGAAGCGGTCTTCGCGAAGACCGTCTTTATCAAGTACGAGCAGCTCTCCCGGCTCGATATCGCGAACGAACTGCGCACCGATTGTTTCCAAGGCGCAGGACTCCGAAGCGAATACATAAGCTTCACCGACACGCCCCATCACCAGCGGACGCAAGCCGTGCGAATCGGAAGCTACAAGCAGTTTGTCGTTGGTCATCAGCAGAAAAGCAAACCCGCCGACAAGCTGTTCCAGCGCATCCTTAGCCGCTTCGACAAAATCCTTCGGTGAGCGCGCAATAAGATGCGCAAGCACCTCTGTATCGCTCGTGGTCTGGAAGATTGATCCGCTTTGCTCCAACTGACGCCGGATCAGTGGCTCGTTAACAATGTTACCGTTCGTGGCAATCGCCAGATCGCCGTCACGGTACTTGAACACAAGCGGCTGCGCGTTGGTCAATCGGCTGTCACCGCTGGTGGAATAACGGACATGCCCGATGGACATGTCGCCAACCAACGAGGCAATTCTGTCTTTGTCGAATACTTCTTTAACCAATCCCATGCCGCGGTGATAGTTAAAATCGCGTCCGTCTGCCACGCAAATGCCCGCGCTCTCTTCCCCACGGTGCTGCAAGGCATGCAGACCGTAATAGGACATGGATGCAGCTTCCGGGTGTCCGAAGACTCCGAAAACGCCGCATTCTTCTTTTAACGTATCAAAAATATCTCCCGAGCCCGTTCCTTCATTGTAAAAGTCGCCGGTCCACAGAATAGGTTCCGTCTGCTCTTTCCCGGTCTTTATTTCATAAGACATGGAATGGCATCCTCCCAAACGGACTTCAGCGCAGGTACCGGCTCATCAAGCGCGGCTACGTCGTCCAAGTTCACACGCAATCTGTCTCCGCCAACGGTTCCGATGACTTCTACAGGAACTCCAGCCGCAGCAATCGCAGCTTTCAGCTCTTCAGCCCGATCCGGTGCTGCTGTCAAAATAATCCGTGATTGGCTCTCGCTGAACAACGCCACATCACGGCGAAGTCCATTCGCTGACAGGTTCACGTTGGCACCGATGCCACCGCTAATACAGCTCTCAGCCAGCGCAGCAGCCAGGCCGCCTTCGGACAAGTCATGCGCCGAACGCACGAGTCCGCCGCGAATAGCGCCAAGTACGCTATCGAGCAATTTACGTTCGGTTGCCAGATCCAGCTCCGGAGGACGGCCTTCAGTTACACCGTGCACCGCATATTGGAACTCACTGCCGCCAAGCTCTGCTTTGGTCGTACCTAGCAACAAGATCGCATCGCCTTCCTGCTTGAACGCTTGGGTCGTAATATGGTCAGTATCCGCAACCAGACCCACCATACCAACAACAGGTGTCGGGTAGATCGCACCAGAAGCATTTTCGTTGTACAAGCTGACGTTTCCGCCGATAACCGGCGTATCGAGCACACGGCAAGCTTCGGCCATACCATCAACGGCACGTTCCATCTGCCAGAAAATATCCGGTTTCTCCGGACTGCCGAAGTTCAGATTATCTGTAATGGCCAGCGGCTCTGCCCCGGAGCAAACAATGTTGCGCGCTGCTTCGCTGACAGCAATACGTCCGCCTACTTCAGGATCAAGATAGACATAACGGCCGTTACAGTCCGTTGTCATCGCCAGACCTTTGCGTGTACCTTGAATTGTCACTACTGCCGCATCCGAACCAGGACGAACCGCTGTACTAGTACGTACCATGTAGTCGTATTGGTTATACACCCATGCTTTACTTGCTACGGTTGGCGATCCAAGAATGCTGCGGAGTGCGCCGCCCAGATCAGTCACTTCTTCATAACGCAGCGTATCTACTGCTGCATTTTCTTCATAATAAGCAGGCACTGTAGATGGCTTGTCATACACAGGACACTCATCTACCAACGCCGTTACTGGCATGTCACCAACTACTTCGCCGTGATGGTACAGCTTCAGGCGTCCGTCATCCGTAACCTTACCTACTTTGCGGCAGATTACGCCCCAACGGTCAAAAATCTCCTGGGCCTGCGCCTCATCCTTAGGCTCAACTACGAACAGCATCCGCTCCTGGGATTCCGACAGCATCATTTCATAAGGCGTCATGCCTTCTTCACGCTGTGGCACCTGATCCAAATACAACTCCAGACCGTTGCCTGCTTTACTAGCCATTTCCGCACTGGAGCAGGTCAGACCGGCCGCGCCCATATCTTGAATACCGAGTACGATACCGCTGTCGATCAATTCCAGACAGGATTCCATAACCAGCTTCTCCATGAACGGATCGCCTACTTGTACAGCTGTACGTTTAGCTTCAGATTCCTCACTCAGTTCGACGGAAGCAAAGGTTGCGCCGTGAATGCCGTCCCGGCCTGTAGGAGGCCCTACGTAAAAGACAGGGTTACCCACACCTTTAGCGACACCGCGCTGGATTTTATCATGGTCGATCAAGCCAACGCACATTGCATTAACGAGCGGGTTACCATCATAGCTGTCGTCGAACATAATTTCGCCGCCGACGGTCGGAATGCCGATACAGTTACCATAGCCTGCAATTCCAGATACTACATGCTCGAACAAATATTTTACCCGGTCGCTTTCGAGTTTTCCGAAACGAAGGGAGTTCATCAATGCTACTGGCCTTGCACCCATGGAGAAAATATCACGAATGATACCACCCACACCTGTTGCCGCACCTTGGTAAGGTTCTACCGCGGAAGGGTGGTTGTGGCTTTCAATTTTGAAAACAACAGCCTGATTGTCACCGATATCTACGATACCCGCGCCTTCGCCCGGTCCCATCAGGACACGCGGTCCAGTCACCGGAAAACGACGGAGCAGCGGTTTGGAGTTCTTGTACGCACAGTGCTCGGACCACATTACGCTGAATACACCGATTTCCGTGTAGTTCGGCAAACGGCCCATGAAGGACGTAATTAGCTCATACTCGCTGTCCGACACGCCGAATTGACTGTAAATTTTCTGCTCTTTGATCTGTTCTGCGGTCGGTTCCTTAGCGGATACTTGCTGCGCCATGACGATCCCTCCAGGTCTTCAAGATTGATGTGAACATCCGTTTACCATCTTCCGAGCCCAGCAGGCTGTTGACTGCGCGCTCAGGGTGAGGCATCATGCCAACCACGTTGCCTGCTATATTGCTAACACCTGCAATGTCAGCCACGGAACCGTTAGGATTGTCGCTGTATGTGAATACGATCTGATCGTTCGCTTTCAACTGCTCAAGTGTCTCTTCATCACAGTAATAGTTGCCTTCGCCGTGCGCGATTGGAACAACAATCTCTTCGCCTTCGGCATAATCCACGGTAAATGGTGTCCCATTGTTAACCACCTTAAGCACCGTATCATGACAGCGGAACTTCATCGACTCGTTGCGGCGCAGTGCGCCCGGCAATAGCCCAGCTTCAGTAAGAATCTGGAATCCATTGCAGATACCCAGTACGAATTTGCCTTGCTCAGCAGCTTTAGCCACTTCAGCCATTACAGGAGCAAATCTGGAAATGGCGCCGCAACGCAGGTAATCCCCATAAGAGAAGCCGCCTGGAACGAGAATGCAATCATATGCCGACAGGTCCGTCGCCGTATGCCACACATAATCAACCGGTTCACCGAGGCTTTCTTCTACCGCTTTATAGCAGTCAATATCACAATTGGAGCCCGGAAAGACAAGTACCGCAAATTTCATGACTTTTAGTCCTCCAATTCGTAGCGGTAATCCTCGATCACCGTGTTGGCAAGCAGCTTTTCACACATATCTTTAAGGCGTACTTCCGCTTCAGCGCGGTCATTTGTATCCAAAGTCAGCTCCATATATTTACCGATACGCAAACTTTCTACTTCCTGAAAGCCAACTGAGTGCAGCGCACCCTGAACTGCTACCCCTTGGGGATCGAGCACACTTTTCTTAATGGTGACATAGACCGTTGCTTTTAACATACGCTTGTAGTTCCTCCTAAAAGTTTGTGGGCATACCGTAGAGCATCTATAGAGACTTGCCGGTAAGACGATGATAAATATCCAGATAACGGCGGGTGGTTTCCTCTACCACTTCACTTGGAAGCGGGTCAGGCGTGCTATTTTTGTCCCAGGAAGAGGAAGCGAGGTACGAACGTACCGGCTCCTTATCCATACTGTCAATCTCAATATCAAGCAAGTAATTGTCCTTAGCCCAGAAGCGTGAAGCATCCGGTGTAAAAATCTCGTCGATCAGAATCACCTTGCCATCCAGCAGGCCAAACTCGAATTTGCAATCCGCGAGAATGATGCCCCGCTCGGCGCAATATTCTCTGGCAAAAGAGAACAGCTTCAGGCTCTTCTCCTTCAGCTCCAGCGCCAGCTCTGCCCCGATCAGTTCCTGCATCTTCTCGAAGGGAATGTCCTCGTCATGGCCGACATCATTTTTGGCTGCCGGGGTAAAAATCGGCTCCGCCAGTAGCGCATTCTTGCGCAAACCTGTAGGTAGCTCAATACCGTTGACCTTTCCGGTCTCCTGGTACTGTCTCCAGCCACCGCCGGTGATGCAACCCCGAACCACGCATTCGATGTCGATACGTTCCGCCTTGCGGGCCACCATAACACGGTTGCGCAAAGCCTCCCGATCCTTGACGATATCGCCAAGCTGATCCACGTCGATATGCACCACATGGTTCTCGATCAAGCTCTTTGTCTGGCCGAACCAGAAAGCACTCAGCCGGTTAAGCACATTACCTTTCTCCGGCACTGCCGGATCCAGCACATAGTCGAACGCGGAGATGCGGTCCGTGACGACGATCAATACGTTGTCCCCCAAATCGTACAGCTCACGAACCTTCCCTTTATAGAGCAGCGGCGCATTAATGAGTTCCACGGCTGTGGATATCGCCGGTGATGTCATGATCTTTCCTCCCTATGAACGAATGATCTTCTATAACTTTGTGAAGCTTGTAATTTTGCGAAGAGAGTAACTTTGCAAAAAGAGTATCTCCTGCTACGTTGCTTCTTGTAACTAGCATTTACGGTTTTACGGTTTTACGGTTTTACGGTTTTACGGTTTTACGGTTTTACGGTTTTACGGTTTTACGGTTTTACGGTATTTCGCTATTTACACCATTTACGGCCATGTACGCTATTTACGACCATGTACGCTATTTATCATATTTAGCCTACTTACGCCATTCACCAATCACGCCCGCAAAAATCCGGTATGTGTATCACTGCGAAGAAGATTACGCTTCAATTCGAACTCTAGTTTGGACTTCAATGTGATCAATGCCACCGTGTCGGCAATCAAAGCAGGATCGACGCATAAATAACGGCATTTTTGTACCTTAATTTGTAGCGACCAGGGGGCAATTTCAGATTAAAGGCATTTTTGTACCTTAAATCTTCCAAATTCCCCTCTTGGAGGGTTTATCCTTAAAAATAAGGTACAAAAATGCTCTTATATCCCCTTTTTAGCCCTAAACAGGAGATCTAAGGTACAATATTGCCGTTAATTGCAAATCAAGCTAATGCTAACAGCCTTAACAAGTAACCCATAAAGTCCTACGTCATTTCCACCGCTACTCGCCAGTCCTACGTTCATCGGACTGCTACTCGGTAGTCAAAACCTTAGCAATGCGTCCGCTACACTGCTACTTAACAAGCAAACCATGAAATCCTACGTCAGTTCCACCGCTACTCATAGATAAAACCTTACGCACTACGTACGTCCTACCGCTGCTTGGCAGTTGGATCCATATAACTTCTATTTGATTAAATAAGCTCCAGCTTGCGGAAAATGGTATCCACATGCTTCAAGTGCCATGAAGGGTTGAAGGCATCTTCAATTTCTTCCGGGCTGAGCACATTCGTAATCTCAGGTGTAGCTTCCACGATATCGCGGAACTGCGTCTGCTCTTCCCAAGCCTGCATCGCGCGTGGTTGTACGGTATCATATGCCTGCTCGCGGCTAAGGCCTTTGTCGATCAGCTTCGTCAGGATGCGGCCGGAGAACGGTACACCGAAGGTGCGATTCATGTTACGCTTCATGTTTTCCGGGAAGACGGTCAGGTTCTTCACGATGTTTCCGAAACGATTCAGCATGTAGTTCAGCAACATGGTCGCATCTGGCAGGATGATCCGCTCCACAGAAGAGTGGGAGATATCACGCTCATGCCAGAGCGGCACGTTCTCATAAGCAGTAACCATATGACCGCGGATCACACGTGACAGGCCGGAAATATTTTCGCAGCCGATTGGGTTGCGTTTGTGCGGCATCGCCGACGAGCCTTTTTGTCCCTTGGCAAAAGCTTCTTCCACCTCGCGGATTTCACTCTTTTGCAAAGCGCGGATTTCAGTGGCGAACTTGTCTAGCGAAGTCGCAACCAATGCCAGTGCAGCCATGTACTCGGCATGACGATCACGTTGCAGGGTCTGTGTGGAGATTGGCGCCGGGCTAGTGCCCAGCTTGCGACAGACAAACTCTTCCACAAACGGGTCGATGTTGGCATACGTGCCAACCGCACCGGAGATTTTACCGAACTGCACACCATCAGCAGCGCGGCGGAAACGCTCCAGGTTCCGTTTCATTTCCTCATACCAAAGCGCCATTTTGAGACCAAAAGTAGTTGGCTCGGCATGTACACCATGTGTACGGCCCATCATCGGGGTATCTTTATAGGCAATCGCCTTGTCTTTCAAAATCTCAATAAAGTTAATAATGTCCTTCTCCAGAATCTCATTAGCCTGGCGCAAAAGATATCCCAGCGCAGTATCAACGACATCTGTAGAAGTCAGGCCGTAATGTACCCATTTACGTTCCGCACCAAGGCTCTCCGATACAGCACGGGTAAAAGCGATCACATCATGGCGGGTTTCCAGCTCAATCTCATTAATGCGTTCGATATCGAATTTGGCATCCTTACGCAGCTTCGCCGCATCTTCATGCGGGATTACGCCGAGTTCGGCCCATGCTTCACACGCGCACAATTCTACTTCCAGCCATGCAGCGAATTTATTCTCTTCGGTCCAAATGGCCCGCATTTCCGGTCTGCTGTAACGTTCGATCATATCTTTTATTTCCTCCAAAGGTTAGATTGCTCTACCCAGGACAGCCCGTCTCCGGTGTCCTTGCAAAGCAGGTTGATATGGCCCATTTTACGACCATTTTTGCTCTCTGTCTTGCCATATATATGAAGCTTGGGGATAACACCCAGCTTACCCGCTATTTCATCATAAGCGCTAACCGTACTTACCGCACCTTCCAGGTGCTGTCCGAGCACATTGACCATGACCACCGGGGTCAGCAGCGTCGTGTCTCCCAGCGGTAGATTGGTGATCGCCCGCACATGCTGTTCGAACTGCGAGGTCGCACAGGCGTCCATGGTGTAATGCCCGGAATTATGCGGTCTTGGTGCTAGCTCATTGACGAACAGCTCACCATCTTCCGTAACAAACATTTCCACGGCTAGCAGGCCTACAGCATTCAATCCGGTGATCAATCTCTCCGCCAACTCGCAGGCTCTGCGCTGAATCTCTTCTGGTACCCTTGCAGGCACAATAGAGAGATGCAGGACGTTGTTCACGTGGATATTCTCCGCAGGCGGGAAGCTCTTCACCTCGCCAGACGCGCTGCGGGCGGCAACCACGGAGATTTCGCATTGAAAAGCAACGAATTTCTCCAGCACCAGCTCCGGCACGGCTGCTGCGGCCCATTCGCCCGCTTCAGCGGCGGGCGCTCCAGTGACTGCGGCTCCCGGCGCTACCTGCCGGAACGCCGCTTCGAGCTCGGCCGCCTCGCGGATGACGGCTTGTCCCTTGCCGTCATAGCCCCCTGTGGCTGTCTTCAGCACACAGGGCAGTCCGAGTTCGGCAGCCGCGGCCTCAAGCTCGGCCAGGCTGCCCACCTTGCGGTACGGGGCGACCGGCACGCCGGCAGCCTCGATCGCAGCTTTTTCACGTAGGCGGTGCTGTGTCGTATACAGCAGCGTACTGCCCTGTGGCACGTACGATTCTTCCGTCAGCAGCGCGGCTACGCCTGCGTCGACGTTCTCGAACTCGTACGTGATGACATCGGAGCGGCGCGCCAGCTCACGCGCCGCGTCCCGGTCGTTGTACGCCGCTGTAATCTGCGGCGTCACTTGCCCGCAGGGCGCATCCGGCGCAGGGTCCAGCGCCACGAAGCGGTAGCCCATGGCGCTGCCGGCCAGCGCCAGCATGCGGCCAAGCTGGCCGCCGCCGAGCACGCCAATGGTCGCGCCCGGCAGCAGTGTCCGGGGCGCTGCCGATCCGGACGTCCCTGTTCCGCTAGCTACTGCCGCTCCAAACGTTCCTGTTCCGGCGTTTGTTCCGGCGTTTGTTCCGCTGTCCGCTACCGAACTAGCTCCACCGGCCTCTACCGATCCGGACGTCCCCGTTCCACCGTCCGCTACCGAACTGGAACTACCCGCTGCTGTAGCATCCAGCGGCCCACGAGCGGCACCGCCGTAACCCGCGCCGCCCGCCACATCCGCAGCGGGCAGCTTCTGTGCCTCCGGCCTCATAAGCTGTCGCTGCTTTCCAGCACTCCGGCGGTAATGGCATCCCGCCGCAGCTGCACTCGATCCTGTACCACAGGATCGAACGCGCCGATGATTTGCGCGGCCAGGAGGCCCGCATTCACGGCTCCGGCACGGCCGATCGCTACTGTCGCCACCGGAATTCCGCCTGGCATCTGCACGATCGAGAGCAGCGAATCCAAGCCGTTTAGCGCCTTGGATTGCACAGGCACACCGATGACTGGCAGTACAGTTTTCGCTGCCACCATCCCCGGCAGATGCGCTGCTCCGCCTGCGCCTGCAATAATGACGCGGAGGCCACGCCCCACTGCTTCCTCTGCATATTGGAACATCAGGTCCGGCGTACGATGCGCGGACACTACCTTTTTCTCATAGGATATTTCCAGTTCGTCAAGCACTGCACAGGCGTGCTCCATCGTTTCCCAATCCGATGTACTGCCCATGATGACACCGACTTGCACAGACATGATTTGACCCTGCCTTCCGTAACAATATGATGGATACACCTAGTTTTCCACAATTCCGAAAAAAAAAGCCCGATTTCCAGACGCATTTTGCTGCGGGAGGATCGGACTGCCAAGGAAATACATGAGGGCGGGTCCCGCTGTCCCTGAATGACGTTTCATCCGGTGCGGGAAAAGCACATACAACATCGGCCAGTTATACAGACCGGGTGCTGCTGCTATCCTTCATCACATCTCCTCGTAGTCCGGTAATTTACGGTTCCCGGGTAGAAACTTCCGGGCCATATCCCCGGCTTTATACGAGCTGTTCATAGCTTTAGTTTAACAACGCCCTACACATCATGTCAACTTAAACACGAACATTGTAAAATACAAAAGATGAAACGTTCGCTTTTGAGTATCATTCTTTTCGTAATAAAGGGCTATTGTTCTGCAAAACAGATATATTTTCTTACAAAGGATAACAGGAATGGATAGTCTCAACCTTCAGGTTTGTGGTCTCTTGACGGCCTGGACGGGCTCTACGCAAAAAAGGGGAAAGCCGTCAGCGGCCTCCCCTGCAATCTATTTATTTGACAACCAGCACTGGAATACGCGCACTCTGCACGACATTATGGCTGACACTTCCAAGAACGAATTCACGTATCCCACCAAGTCCACGACTGCCGATAACAATCACATCCACACCGTTCTCCTTGGCATAATTCAGAATGACCTCCGCAGGTGCACCCTGCAGCAGCTCTACTTGGGCATTCAGTTCTTCCGCCTCAAGACGTCCCTTTACTTCTTCTGTTGTCTGCACCGCGAGATCATAATATTCCTTGTTCACTGAAGCCGGCAGAGGCGCGAGAGCTTCCCCGATGAAAAAGCGCGGGAAATCAAACGCATGTACGACATGCAGGGATGAACCTGGTGTGACCTTGGCCAGTTCAATTGCGCGCTCCAATGCTTGATTGGAAGCCTTAGAACCGTCATAGGCGAGCAAAATTTTAGAGAATAACATGTACGCCACCTCTTTTTCTGTTTTGTATAGCAATCATGAGACCCATAATGCCATCATCTTAGAAAATAGCTGTAGAGCAGGGCATTCAGAAGCAACAGCAGCGGAATTCCGATCCTAAAGGACAGATGTCGCGTCTTGTGGCGTTTGCGGTACATTGCGATCAGCACACCTAGCGCTCCGCCCATGGCCGCCAGCAGAAACAGGGTCTTTTCCGGCACCCGATCCCGCCTTTTACGAGCTTTGTTCTTGTCCTCGGACATGACCACGTACCCGATAAGATTAATCACCACAAACCACAACATGACCAATTTGACCATTCTTTCCGGCCCCTCCTCCTTGCAACCTATCTACCTCTTATTATATTACCCTTTTCACAAAAAACCAATAATCCGCACCAGCGTTCTGACGTTCCGGTGTCCCGGGTTTCCATGTCCTCATGTTTCGACCATTCCATGTTCTAGCATTCTGAGTTCTCATGCTTCTACCGTTCTAGAGTTCTGGAGTTCTGGAGTTCTGGAGTTCTGGAGTTCTGGAGTTCCGAAAATTCTGGTATACTTACGTCCCTGTTCCTCTACTCTGCATTCAGCTCTTACGTTCTAACATTCTACCAGCCATCTCTCAGCGCAAAACCTTCTTCGCGGGCACTTTCCCCTCGATCCAGACCAAGGACAGCACTGCCGCCAAGATAGCTGCAATTCCTCCTAGCCAAAAACCGCCTGCAAGACCATACGTCGAGCTCATCCAGCCAGCTACAAACGATCCGGCCGACATCCCTGCAGCATACACCGCCTGGTAAAAAAACATAGCCGTAGCCCGTTTAGAAAGTTCAACGCCTGAGGCCGACTAGCCCAGCAGCAGCTCCTTGAATGACAAGTGCCAAATCCTTGGCCTGTATAGCGCCCTCGCTTCGTTCCAGCCTTTGCTCCGGCGAACGTAGCGCGAAGAGTAGGCCAAGATAGCTACAATACCGCCGATCAGGAACGGGTCACCCAGCCCCAATGATCGACAATATAACCACTGATCATCCAATAAAAATAGACAATAATCAAAAAGAAAAATCGGCTGTTCCGACCTCTCTGTGAGGTTCCTGTCGATGCAAGTTGATCTGCCTGTTGCCGATCGGACATACCATCACCTGCTCCATCCTTCATAGTCCGAAGGCTTGGTGTTTCACAGGGTTCATCTTCGGCCCTTAAGTAAAACACATCCCTCACGGGTTTCAGTTTGGAAAATTATGGGGCTAATCAAACTCTATCGACAGCAAATCTCTCAGTGTCCGGCAGATGCCATATCCACATTTGTCAGATAATTGCGTCCGAATATGACGATAGCTACCGCCACTACAACAAATAATGCACCAACGTAAAAAGGAACATGCGGGTTGTACCATTCCGCCAGCTTGCCGGCCAGCCAAGGTGCTAATGCACCGCCGATGAAACGTACGAAACTGTACGCAGCCGATGCCGTGGACCGTTCTACAGGTGCCGCCTCCATAACAGCCGTTGTTATAAGCGTGTTATTAGTTCCGAGGAAAGCTCCTGCAATGATTACTGCCAGAATCATCGTAATTTGTGAAGAGGTCCAGATCCCCATGACCAGCAGTGTAAGGGCAAAGAGCAGCAGAGCTGCAGACATGGAGCGGATCGACCCGAACCTTTTTTGCAGACGCGGGGCCACAAAGACCGAAGTGAAGGCCAACAGCAAGCCCCAGCCAAAGAACACATAACCCAAACCATGCTCATCCAAATTCATTACAAACGGCGTGTACGCCATCAGTGTGAAGAACCCGAAGTTATATAAGAACGCGGTAATTGCCAGCACTAGTAAGCCCGGATGTCTAAGTGCCTTAAAAGGATCTGCCAGGGAAGCCCGGCTTTTCTGTTTTGGAACCCTCGGCATTAACAACCCTATGGATATAAAAGCAATTGCCATCAGTGCACCAACTCCAAAGAACGGCCCGCGCCACGAAATCGAACCGAGCTCACCGCCCAGTAGCGGTCCGACCGAAATCCCCAGCCCCAGGGCCGCTTCATATAAAATAACCGCCTTGGCCGAGCCACGCACCGACAGGCCTACAATCGCCGAGAGTGCCGTGGCAATGAACAACGCATTGCCGAGCCCCCAGCCTGCTCTGAAGCCTACAAGCTGTTCAATGCTACCCGACATCCCACCCATCAGTGCGAATAAGACAATCAATGCCGTTCCCGTCATCATCGTCCATTTCATCCCGATCCGGCTGGAAATGAAACCAGTAACCAACATCGCGATGCCTGTCACTAGATTATAGCTGGAGAACAGCAGTGATACCTGACTCGGCGTAGCATGCAACTGCTTTCCGATGGCCGGCAAGATCGGGTCCACCAACCCAAGTCCCATAAAAGAAATTACGCAAGCAAAAGCCACGGCCCAAACCGCCCGTGGCTGAGTCAATCTTCCGGCATTGCGCTGCAAACCTTCCGAATTTATTCCCATTTTCTTTCCCTCCAAATGTAGATCTCAAGCTGTCTAGATCCTGATATCTATCCCTAAATCCCATCCATTGCCCCAGAACATCTATGGATCGCTTTCTCATATCCTCCAGCTCCGCACGGAATGATGTCATCTTTTCCAGCTTAGGATGGGACTCAACTCTCCTGTGATCCCAGTCGCTCCATTACTTCCCTGAATCGCTTCCTCATATCCTCCAGCTCTACGCGGAATGATGTCTTCTTTTTCGGCTTAGGATGGGCTCAACTCTCCTGTGACCCCAGTTGCTCCAGTACTTCCCTGGATCGCTGCCTCATATCCTCCAGCTCTGCGCGGAAGGAGGTCATCTTTTCCAGCTTGCGGTCCAGAGCTTCCAACTGTTCACCTAGCTTTTGCTCCAGTTCTATCAGCTTCTCCTTCCGGCCCGGTACTTCGTCTCTCCCTTTGTAATGGCTACGATAGCTCTCCAGCAAATCATGAAAAACTACAAACTGTTGCAAATCCACCAGTGAGATGCCCAGAACCTCCTTCGCATCCATAATCCTGCGGAGACTCTCAATATCCTCTTCGGTATATAGCCGTGTCCCCTTTTCGCTCCGCTGCGGTGATGCCAGTAGTCCCATCTCTTCGTAATAACGGATGGTTCGTTTGGTTAGCCCAGTCTCCTGCGCGACCTGTTCAATCTTTAACCAGCCCATAACAGCCTCCTGCTCCAATCTATAAGTGCATTGCTTTTGATTATTTTGACTACTCTTATATTATATATAATGTTAACGTTAACGTCAAATTTATATATGGTTTATCCTTATTATAAGTAGCTTCTGTAGGCACCATACAAAAAAAGACTCGGCAACCAGCACCGAGTCCTTCTTCTGCCTTCTGCTCTGATTCAAGCAGCTTTGTTCGTAATTTGCTTTCTTTCCTATTTATAAGCTGAACTTAAAAATTAATTAACCTGAAATGACCCTTACCATGCCCCAACAGGAATTTACCAATTCATAGCGTTAGATTCATAACATTTGGACCTTCAGCTTCCCCCTCTGTAGCGAAGCCTTTAGCTACCCCCGAGATTTTAAACAACAAAATCCCCTACTTGCTACTATTACTGACCTCGTCGCTCCTTCTATCCGAAGTTACGCGGCCCTACTCGCTTCCTTTCTTACCTTCCAGTGCAGCCTTTAACAGCTCACCCAGGTTTGAACCGATGCTCTCCTGCTTGCTGTAATGCTGTACCAGCTTCTGCTGCTCACGCTTGTTGACATGTTTGTGGTCTTTATCCATCGTCTCTGTAATACCACAGCCGAGACATTGCACGTATAGTCCCGCCTTGCCTTCTTTCAGTTCCATTTTCTTATGACACTGTGGACAGCGGCGGTTAGACAAGCGCTTCTCTCCTGAACGGGTGTAGCCACAGCTGTCTGCCGGACAGATCAGCATCTTGCCCCGTTTGCTTTTCTTCTCCAGGAGTCTTGTTCCGCATTCCGGGCAATGACTGCTGGAGACATTATGCGGCTTGTATTCCGCTGTACTCGTCTTCACGCCGGACACAAGCTCCTGTGCCATGCTGCGAATACCTTGCAGGAACGGTTCAGGACGGCCTTGACCGCGGGCGATCTTCTCCAGTTCCGCTTCCCAACGGGCGGTGAGATCCGGGGTGCGCAGCTGTGGCGATACCAGCCCGATGAGCTGCTTTCCTTTTCCGGTCGGATGCAGCTGATTCCCTTGGCGCTCGATCGTATCCGAGCTGACCAGCTTTTCGATAATGTCGGCGCGTGTGGCTGGGGTGCCCAGCCCGTGCTTCTCCATTTGCGTCAATAGTGACGCCTCCGTGTGCCGTTTCGGCGGCTGAGTCCGTCCGGCTTTGACCATGCAGCGCCGGACCGTAACCGTCTCGCCTTCGCGCAGCTCCGGCAGCTTAACACCGCTTGCGGCTGGTTCATCCGCCGCATTCTCATCTTCGTCGTCGTTACTCATATCGCCGCCGTAAACCTCACGCCAGCCGGCATCTTTTACCGTGGTGCCTTTGACGTGGAAGCTCTCACCCTCCACCTGTACAGTCACTGCTACAGCATCGTAGCGTGCCGGTGGATAAAACAGACTAATAAAGCGCCGTACGATCAGATCGTACAGCTTTCGTTCCTCCGTGCTTAACCCGTTAAGCAGTACCGTCTGCTCTGTAGGAATAATCGCATGGTGATCGCTCACCTTGCTGTCATCTACAATCCGTTTCGTGATTGGCAGTGGTTTGCGTAGCAACGGACGAGCCAACGTCGCATAAGGTCCGACAGCCACACTGTCTAGACGCTCCTTCAGTGTTCCCGTCATATCAGAGGAGAGGTAGCGGCTATCCGTACGCGGATATGTCACCAACTTGTGTTGCTCATATAGACGTTGCAGTACACTAGATGTCTGCTTTGCTGAGAAGCCAAACTTCCGGTTTGCGTCACGTTGCAGCTCCGTCAGATCATAAGCGAGTGGATGCGGTTCGCTCTTTTCACTTTTTTGTACCTTCGTAATCCGTCCGTTCCGTCCGGTCAGCTTCTCGCTTAAGGCCTTTGTCTTGTCCTTATCAAATATCCGTCCATCTCCGCCATTAGCCCGCCAGCCAGCCTGAAAATGCCCAAAATCAGCAGACAAGGTCTCAAAATCCTGCGAACGGAAGCTGGTAATTTCATTTTCCCGATCCATGATCATTCCGAGTGATGGTGTTTGCACCCGTCCCGCCGATAGTGGTGCACCGAACTTGCAGGTCAATGCCCGCGTTACATTCAGCCCAATCATCCAGTCGGCTTCTGCCCGGCAACGTGCCGATTCATATAACCGGTCAAAATCCTTGCCTGGCCGCAGCGCAGCAAACCCTTCCTTGATCGCCTTATCCGTCTGCGAAGAGATCCAAAGGCGCCGGAACGGCTTTTTCCAACCAGCCATGTTCATAATCCAACGCGCCAACAGCTCCCCTTCACGCGCAGCGTCAGTAGCAACAATCAGTTCCCCAACATCCTGGCGTTTCATCAGATGCTGTACCGCCTTGTACTGTTGGCTCGTCTCCCGTAGCACCTTAAGCTTCGCCTTCTCGGGCAGGATCGGCAGATCCTCCAAAGCCCAGGTCGCAAATTTATTGTTGTAATCCTCAGGCTCCGCCAGGCCAACCAAATGTCCCAAAGCCCAGGTCACTATATATTTAGGTCCTTCAATATAACTTTTTTGCTTCTCCTTACATCCCATAACCCGCGCGATTTCCCGCGCCACAGACGGCTTCTCCGCCAATACCAGTACCTTCATAACTCTCTCCTTTCCATACGGAATTATTATAGCATTAAATGAAAGAGAGCGAATAACGCCAGGCTGGATTTACTGCAAGGGTATACATCTTTCTTATTTACAAAGGAACATATCTATATCAGACTAGGTCTTTCCTTTTAAAAAAGCTCTGACTTCAGGCTATTTTTCTTCGCTTTCAAATATCAAACAAGCAGTGAATAAGATCTTATCTCCAGAATGCCCCTGAACAAACGTTCCTTTCGTTGACAATGAAGAGCGAGAAATGGTTATCTCTTGTCCATAAGTTGCCTCCTGCAAATAGGTAATTCTGAAACGTTTAATCGTTCTTCCATCCCATTCGTCCAAAGACAGCGCATCACAACATAAATCACCGTATCTGGCATTATTCAAATGCCCGTTATTGTCCAATCCACTGTATTTCACTTGATAACGGTAGGCTTCCTGCATAGGTAACTCATCAGGAATCTCTACTTTGCTCGGGATCTCTCCTACTGAGTCACCTACATAGTGCTCCACTGGAACAGGTAGTGCTGAAGGTCGGAGAATTTTACGTTTTTCGATATCAACCAGAGCCCAAATGGACCGCGCACTCGCAATCTCATTCTCACTGCTATCAAAAATCCGGTAATCCCGCTGCCATAAAGCACCTTTGGTTCCCTTGCTCCAGGTTCGAATGGATAGCGAGTCATTCGGCCGTGGCATGGATCGAAAATCAATATCCAGGGTGATTAGCATCCAGGCCATCCCTGCTTCCAGCAATTTCTCCAAACTAACCCCTAACCCGCTTACCGCAGAATCTGCTGCACGCTGCATCATATCCAGAATAAAGGACAACTTGGCATTAGAACGATAGTCCGTATCGCTAGCATGTACAATCTGCTTCTCTATCCACACAAGTTTGTTAGAGTTATCCATAGGTATCCTTCTTTCATATAAAATATCTATCTGATTTTGTAGGCAGTATCCACATATCCCCCTGCCTATCCACATAATCTGGGGAGTACTCATCCAAAAAGTACTTAAAAACACTTAAATGCTCTTATCCACATGTGGGTAACTTTAAATAGTTTACACTTTTCCTGTCTTTACCCACAGACTTTTGTACAGATTTTGTATGAATTTTTCTAAAAATTAAATCTTTAGACAACAAAAAAATCCTTGTTGAGTTATCAACAAGGACTTATGTGCTTGGCGGCGTCCTACTCTCCCAGGACCCTTCGGTCCAAGTACCATCGGCGCTGGAGGGCTTAACGGTCGTGTTCGGGATGGGTACGCGTGG
>NZ_JBHVPB010000011.1:0-275074 GCF_042887565.1 Paenibacillus sp. NPDC057934 | reverse complement strand
GCGGAGGGGTTCCACGCGTACCCATCCCGAACACGACCGTTAAGCCCTCCAGCGCCGATGGTACTTGGACCGAAGGGTCCTGGGAGAGTAGGACGTCGCCAAGCGGACAACCACAAAGCCTGTGGTTATTTTTTTGCCGCATTGCTTACATATGTAGTAAAAAGGGCCTTTAGCTCAGCTGGTTAGAGCGCACCCCTGATAAGGGTGAGGTCGGTGGTTCGAGTCCACTAAGGCCCACCATTTTCCCTGATAGCTCAGTTGGTAGAGCACTCGACTGTTAATCGAGTTGTCACAGGTTCGAGTCCTGTTCGGGGAGCCATTTGGAGAGGTGTCCGAGTTTGGCCGAAGGAGCACGATTGGAAATCGTGTAGGCGCCACAAGCGTCTCGAGGGTTCGAATCCCTCTCTCTCCGTTCGCAGTTTTCTTTCTTAGTGGACGAGCGATGTGATGCTTTATTGATTGGTTTTGTAGCATGGCCCGTTGGTCAAGGGGTTAAGACACCTCCCTTTCACGGAGGTAACAGGGGTTCGAATCCCCTACGGGTCATATTTATGGAGGCTTAGCTCAGCTGGGAGAGCATCTGCCTTACAAGCAGAGGGTCGGGGGTTCGATCCCCTCAGCCTCCACCATGTAACCTCCTTCGGGAGAGAATCAGATATGCTTTTAATGACGCGGGGTGGAGCAGCCCGGTAGCTCGTCGGGCTCATAACCCGAAGGCCGCAGGTTCAAATCCTGCCCCCGCAACCAATTTGGAACCGTGGTGTAGTTGGCCTAACATGCCTGCCTGTCACGCAGGAGATCGCGGGTTCGAATCCCGTCGGTTCCGCCATTCTTTACATCTTTAATTACCATTCATGAACGTTGGGGATTAGCCAAGCGGTAAGGCAACGGACTTTGACTCCGTCACGCATAGGTTCAAATCCTATATCCCCAGCCATTTATGAGCCATTAGCTCAGTTGGTAGAGCACCTGACTTTTAATCAGGGTGTCGAAGGTTCGAGTCCTTCATGGCTCACCATTTATTTAAAGTGTGCGCGTGTGGCGGAATGGCAGACGCACCAGACTTAGGATCTGGCGTTTCACGACGTGGGGGTTCAAGTCCCTTCACGCGCACCATGGTTTGCGGACGTGGCTCAGCGGTAGAGCATCGCCTTGCCAAGGCGAGGGTCGCGGGTTCGATTCCCGTCGTCCGCTCCAAATATTTTGCGCCCTTAGCTCAGCTGGATAGAGCGTTTGACTACGAATCAAAAGGCCGGGAGTTCGAATCTCTCAGGGCGCGCCATTTTTATTAACACAACTGATTGTCGGGATGTAGCTCAGCTTGGTAGAGCACCTGGTTTGGGACCAGGGGGTCGCATGTTCAAATCGTGTCATCCCGATTTTATATCTATGCGGGTGTAGTTCAATGGTAGAACTTCAGCCTTCCAAGCTGATAGCGTGGGTTCGATTCCCATCACCCGCTTATAATAAGAGGCACTTGCCCATTCCGGGCGGGTGTCTCTTTTTGTTTAGTCCCCGCGATATTCTTACCAGAAAGAGTATGTCGCTTGGATCGAGGGAGTGAAGTGCCCAGAGACACGGGCAGCCCGGATTAAACAATCAGTGGGCAAGCTGGCCGAAGGACTCAGGTTGAAATAATGGTTTGGCAAAACATAGCTTCATCCGAACACGGAGGCTTTTGCTCTCCGTGTTTTTTATTATGCAATGGAACGGATATACGTGGGCAGCGTAAAGACTGTTGATGCTGCTATAGATTCAATTTGCAGATTGATGGCTGTGTAACATAGCAACAAAGGAGCAATGCATACATAATGACAGACAAAGTAATTCGTATTTTCAAAATTATCAATGCCGTCCAGTGCAACCCGGGAATCACTGCCTCCGATCTGGCCCTTAAATGTGATGTGAACATCCGGACAATCTACCGTGATCTGGAGTTGCTGAGTCTCATCGCACCTATAACCAACGAAGGAAGGGGAACAGGCTATAAATTTATGGGCAAGTTCTTCTTGTACCCGCTGGACTTCTCCGAAGAGGAGGCGCTGGCGTTTTCCCTACTGCCTTCTATCCTGAATCAGGATAATATCCCGCAGGGTTTTCATACTGGTTACGCTAAGGTGATGGGAACGCATTTGAAGGAGAAGTCCAGACAGAACGGTATCCTTGAAAATATTGCTGATATTATTCAGATGGGGACGCCAGCTTACCGCAAGGAGAGCAAAAGTTTTCTACAGCCTATTATTGAGGCGATTCTGGAGCAGCGAAGCATTCGTGCTGTATATCATTCGCAGAGCCGTAATACCATAACAGAGCGGGAAATTGACCCTTATTATTTGATTCCGCGCGATCAGCGCTTTTATCTTATCGGCCATTGTCATCTGAAGAAGGACATTCGTACCTTCCGAATTAGCCGATTTCAGCAGGTGGAGATTACGGCAGAGTATTTTGACAAAGGCGGCTTCAACATTAAGCAATATTTGAAAAATACGTGGTCGATTGACCGGGGGAACAAAAATACGAACTTCAAAGTTCGTTTTTCTCCGGAGGTGGCCCGTTATATCAAAGAGGAGGAGCTATTCGTACATCCGCGGATGAGGGATGAGCAGGATGGCAGTTTACTCTTTGAGGTTACTCTCAACAACGAGAAGGAATTTATGAAATGGATTCTCCAATATGGACCCAATGTCGAGATTCTGGAGCCGTCGTCTGCAAGAGAGCAGTTGAAGCTGCAACTGGAGCAATGGAGGAGCCTGTATAGGTAGTGACCAATATCCAAATTTTAGGTATACTTCATCCATAGAGAGAATGCTTAATTACATCTATTCTTGCTCATGAGGGGGCGTACCGGTGTTCAACAAAGGTCAACGAGAAGAAGCCATTGGGAATCTGAAGAGGGTACAAGCCACCTATGAAGTGCAGAAGCAAGACTTTATCAAGGATACGAAGCGGCTGCTGGACAAACGAAGGAAACTCCAGACGATGATCAATGAAGCATGGGATTTCATCAATACTATGAGCAACAAACCAGCGGTACTGAATACAGAGTTAAAAGTAATCAAGATCGAGGCTAAAAAGTTCTGTGGTCTGCTGAAAACACTGGAACTGGAGATGAAGATTAGCAAAGCAAGTCAGATCTCTGGCGGGCTGCCAGCCATGGATATTGTGGTCGGCAGGGGGGGCGCTTCTATTGGGTCAACAGCGGAGCTGGCCATTGCCACTACGTTCGGTACAATTTCTTCTGGAACTACGCTTAGCAGTGTAGGCTCAACCCATGCAGAGCTACCTTGGCCTAGGAGTGGGACACAGGATACCGGGAGAGAAGGGAATACCACTACAGGTCCCCCATTATTGGGACTAGCTAGGCCTACAGGTTGCGGTGCTATTCTGAATGCTGGACTTCTCAGGTATAGAAACAATAAAAAAGTCGCTGAGCAAGCTACTACGGAGGCTGCTAGAATATGCAGGCATGTCAGCATAGTAGAAGCGACGCGCAAAGCCATTCAGGAGATCATTGAGCTTAGCACTCGCACCACCGATGCCCTGCTGGGTATGTTGTTAAAATGCCGCAAGTTTCCGGCCGATTACATACTTCTCACCACTGAACAAAAACAACTGGTGGAAGCTTTGGTGAACAATACGAAGGCGGGAGCAGAACTACTGAACAGAGTGGTTGAAGACAAGGACTTTAGCGAGTTGTTTTTTTGATTATGAGTTGGATTCAGGTCAGTGAATCTTTAGTTATTACATATGGTGTAGTCCAAAATGGCCTCTTCCTGTCCGGGACAGCAAAGAGGCCACTTGTTAACGTCTAATTTATGTTCTTGAGGCCAATCCATCTGGAAAAGGGCTCAAATGAACTGTCCAACTTCGCCGCTGTTTACAAATTTAATACTCTCAATGACGACGTCCATTTCACCCGAAGGGACTTCCAGCCGTTGTGTGCTACCCACTTCTGCCAGCAATAGCTGCATACCAACAGGCGAAAGTATGGAGACCTTGCTGTCACTGGGCTCTGCCAGATTGGGGAATACGATGGTGTAGATATCGGTTTCACCATCATCAAGATACCGCAGAGTCAGCTCGCTGCCAATCAGAACCATAGAGTTCAGCCGTTCTTCGCTAAAATCGGCGAGTAACTGCTCCAATGTGGCACAATAGCGGGACAAAAGCGCTTCGGCCGTGATTCTTTGCTTGCTTCGTTCAGGGAAATACTGATTCAGAAAGCCAAGCTTTTCCTCGTCAAAATACAAAAGCTGCCCAACGAGTTGCGCCCGTGAGCCCTGATAGAGAAGACTATGGTTCATAGTAGATTTCGCCCCCTCTAAGCATCACGTTTCTTGTAGATAAAATATAAATCCTCGCCATACTGAATCCCTCCTGCATTAGTCTATACGAATAGAGACCCCGCATCATTCGGGGCCTTCACCACAGTATAACAGCTGCCAACTGTAAATCCAATCCATCCCGTTGACTCTTTGCAGGGGGAATGCTAAGCTTAGCTCAAGTAAAGGCATTCTGCGTGTAGCTGCGGAGTGCCTTACTCTATGTTTGTGAATAGTTTACATTAAATGTTACCTTAGGAGTGATGCGTCATGTGCATTCTGGGGGCTCAGGTAGAAGCTGAGAAAATGGAAAAGAATATCATTATAAAGGAGAGATTAGGATGATTCAAGTCAAGGAGTTCGTGGATACGGACAATTCTTATGCGGAGAACAAAGCGAATGAATTTTTAGCGGGGCTGCAAGAAGAACAGGTAGTGAATGTATGTTACGGATCTGTAGTCAAGTCTTCACGCGACGGTGCAGAACACCAGAGATCAACGATCCTAATCGTATACAAGACGAATGAGAAACAATAGCTGGAGCCTCTTTTTTACTTGCCTTTCTGCAATATCAACCATTGCAATTTTGCTAGTAGTTATTTATTTTGGATTCATCCACTAGTAACACATGAAAGGACCTCAAACCCCACTGCAGAGTGGCGGTTGAGGTCCTTTTTTCTTATATAAATAAGGGCTAAGGGGGGATTGGAGAATCACAATTAGAGTGATAGGGGAACTCCATTGTTCTTTGTTCTCTTCTATATAAAGCTGCTTCTATAACAAGAGGATCATCTTACACGCTATCAGGCACCGTTAAGCCTAATCCTGCAGCAATTCGCTGTCCGAATTCAGGGTCCGCTTTATAGAAATGACCGATCTGCCGCAGCTTGATATCTTCCCGGTCCACCGGGGTCATGGCACCGACAATGTTCTCAACGAGACGGATACGTTCCTCTTCGCTGAGCAGACGGTACAAATCACCGGGCTGGGTGTAATGATCATTATGGTCGTAAGCAACGCTGTCTGCCTGACCGGAGACCTCGAATGGGGCTGGTTTGGCTGCTGGTGATTCAGTAGGGCCACCATAGCTGTTAGGCTCGTAATAGACGGAACCTCCAGCATTGGTGCCGTGGTTCATCGCTCCATCGCGCTGATAATTTCGCACTTCTGCCTTGGGCTGGTTGATCGGCAGACTGTTGTGGTTGGCGCCTACCCGGTAACGATGAGCATCGGCATAAGCGAACAGGCGGCCCTGCAGCATTTTATCAGGGGAAGCTTCAATGCCGGGCACGAACGAGCCGGGGGAGAAGGTCGCCTGCTCTACCTCTGCAAAATAGTTCTCCGGATTGCGGTCCAGCACCATGCGGCCCACTTCAATCAGGGGATAGTCCTTCTGTGACCAGACCTTGGTCACGTCGAACGGATCGAAGCGGTAGGTATCAGCATCCTTCTCCGGCATAATTTGCACATACAGTCTCCAAGCAGGGAAGTCACCGGCCGCAATGGCATTGAATAGATCTTCGGTATGGTAATCCGGGTTCTCAGCAGCGAGTTGAGCAGCCAGCTTAACATCCAGGTTCTTCACGCCTTGCTCTGTTTTGAAATGATATTTCACCCAGACAACGGCACCTTCTGCATTCACCCATTTGAAGGTATGGCTTCCGAAGCCGTGCATATGTCTGAGTGTAGCGGGAAGGCCACGGTCGGACATCAAAATGGTGACTTGGTGCAGTGACTCCGGTGACAGTGACCAGAAATCCCAGACGGCGTTCGGGTTCTTCAAATGAGTCTGCGGGTGACGCTTCTGTGTATGAATAAAGTCCGGGAATTTAATGGCATCGCGAATGAAAAAGACAGGTGTATTGTTGCCGACAAGGTCGTAGTTTCCTTCTTCAGTATAGAACTTCACGGCAAAACCGCGCGGATCGCGGACCGTATCGGACGAGCCAGATTCACCAGCGACGGTGGAAAAACGGATGAACATCGGTGTACGCTTACCTACCCCGGACAGGAAGTTAGCTTTCGTATATTGCGATAAATCTTGTGTGACTTCGAAATATCCATGGGCTCCGGCTCCTTTGGCATGCACGACACGCTCGGGAATCCGTTCCCGGTTAAAATGCGCGAGCTTCTCTAGCAGGTGGACATCCTGCAATAGGCTAGGGCCTCGGGAGCCGGCGGTCATGGAATTCTGGTTGTCGCCTACAGGCGCACCCCAGCTAGTCGTAAGGTTATTAGGGTTGGAGCTCATAAATAGATCACCTCATGGGATTTGATTTTAGATTTAGTATAAGTTCTATATTAACAAGATTCAGGGAAAATGCAATCCTTTTTTATAATAATTTTAAATAAGTAATATTTATAAATAGAGTGAGGGGGAAGGTACACAGTTTATATAGAATATGTATTTAGGATGTACTTCCATTAGAAGATAAAGGATAATAAAGCCGTAACTAGTAGATTACCGGGGGTTCTTCTCCGGCAAAGGGAGATTAACATGCTGAGTAGGTTGATCAGGCTACCTTTCGAGTTGACTGCCGAGGAAAAGAAGCAGCTGCAGAATCAAATGTTTGAGGAAAATATTGCGCGAGGATTGTTATTCACTAGAATCATCATCGGTCTGGAAGCCGCGCTCACGGTTGCCGATGTAACGGCCTCTCTCTCCAACGCACATGAGAGCTTTCACTTCAGCTTTTATTTTGTTATGTATATGGTGATGATTGTTATGAATATCTGTTTTTTGCTTGCTGCTAGAAAATATGATCCTGACAAGACGTATTCATCTGAGAAATTCCGGAGATTTCAAGGGGCCTTTCTTATTTACTCTATTATATTCGTGGTGTGGGGAAGTATGGTCACTTTGGCGGATCAGCGGCTTTATGGCCAGTTGATGGCTTTTGTCGTGAATCTGATGAGTATCTCGGTTATTTTCTACTTTAATAATAAGACCATTCTGCTGTTATATGGGGTATCGACATTGGGGCTGGCTGCGGGCTTGCCGTTCTTTCAAGCTTCAGGTGAGGTGCTGGTCGGCCATTATGTGAATCTGGGCATTTTCGTATTCTTCACATGGATTGCTTCCCGGATTCTGTATGTGACCTACTGCCGCAATTTCTATAGTAAGGTCTTGCTAGGGCAAAGCAACGAGAGGCTGGAGCAGGAGATACAAGAGAACCTGAGGGTACACCGGGAACTGGAGCGGGCGAACGAAGAGCTGTTGAAGCTGTCACTCGTTGATGATCTAACAGGGATTCCCAACCGCCGTGCCTTTGATCAGCAGGTACAAACGATGCTTAGCAGTCAGGATACTCCGGATACAGAGGTTTCTCTGATCATGCTGGATATTGATTATTTCAAGCAGTTCAATGACAATTACGGTCATGCCGAAGGCGATGAGGTGATCAAAAGCATTGCCGGGGTCATCCACGCGGCGTCCAGAGGGCCTGAGGATATCGCTGCACGGTTAGGCGGAGAAGAGTTCGTATTTGCCGCTTTTCATACCGGAAAGGAAGAGATTGCGGAAATTGCGGAAACAATCCGTGATCAAATCAGCGGAATGAAGATCCGCCACGAGTTTTCCAGCACGGGCGAATTTGTGACAGGTAGTCTGGGAACGGCCACGGGCAGAATCCGTAATAATGGTCAGTTTGCGGAGCTGATGAAGCTTGCAGATGAGGCACTGTACGCGGCCAAAGCAGGGGGGCGGAATAGCGTAGTCCGTATGAATATGCCAAAAACCCGCCCACTGTCTGTGGACGGGAAAAAGCCGGAAGACTGGGAAGTGTAACGGTGTTAGGTGTAGCTTGGTGCCTATATAAGATGAATAAAAGAAAGTAACAAATAGCGAGAAGGAACGAAGGGAAGGTTTGGAACTGTAGGAGCGATAGCGCTCGCCTAAAGCTTTCCGCAGGAAAGCTCGCATCGGAAGCACAGACTTGTATCCAGATTTTAACCGCTAACAGCGGCTTAAAAAGAAGAAATCTGGATACAACAGCGATCGGAAGTCCAAACATTCACCGTAGTGACGACCTAGCCTTAAGTGAAAATCTTAAGTTCGTCTTATATAGCAGCTTATTTGATATACATTTTGTTGTAGTATTCTTCCAGCATACGTTTGGTCGCGAAGGCAGTAATCGTAGTCTCTATGCTTTTCTTCATCATCTGCACCCATTTGCTACGATTCTCACAGAAGGTCGGAACAACTTTGTTCAGAAGGGTATCATACAACGCATCGCTGTCATGCTGATTTTGAAATTCCAGGTCACCGGTCTCGAAGGTATCGCCGATCTTCCAGCCATTTTCGCCGTCAATGCAGGCCTCAGGCCACCAGCCATCTAAGATGGAGCAATTCAGTACCCCATTCATAGCAGCTTTCATTCCTGAGGTTCCGCTGGCCTCCAGCGGCCTTCGCGGATTGTTGAGCCAGATGTCGGAGCCGCGGGTTAATTTTGCGCCAATAGTCATGTCGTAGTTTTCGAGGAAAACCACGCTTTTCGGATACTTCTTCATCATCCCCACCAGGTTGCTAATAATTTGCTTACCGACATCATCCAGCGGATGGGCTTTACCAGAGAAAACGATCTGAATGCGTCCGCTCTCCAGGTACGGCTCAATTAGCTTGGGCTTGGAGAAGATGAGATCACTGCGCTTGTAGGGAGCAGCACGGCGTGAGAACCCGATCAGCAGATCATCAGGATTCAGGGTGATCCCGGAGCGTTCAGCAATAAAATCGATTAGCTCGCCCTTGAGCTCCTGGTGAACAGCCCACAAATCGCCATCAGTTTTATAAGCTTTGATGATACGTTCATCCACCCAGGTCGGGGTATGAATGGCATTGGTAATGGAGATAATCTCCGATCTGCCTGCGACGGTCTTCCACATTTTATTGGCCGTCGCAGCATGGAGCTCCGCTACTCCGTTTGAAATCCGCGCAAGCCGCAACCCGGCTACCGTCATGTTAAAAGGCTCGCCGCCGATCCGTTCCATCTGATTACGGGTCAAGCCATTGAAGCCGCACATATATTCAAGCCGGTCCAGCGGATGAGCTTCGTTGCCTTCTTTGATCGGGGTGTGAGTAGTGAATACCACCTCTTCCCGGGTGGCTCTCCAGGCTTCCTCAAAGGTGTGTCCTCCGGACATTTTTTCGCGAATTAGCTCGGTAGCAGCCAAGGCTGCATGGCCTTCATTGAAATGATAGACATCGACCGCTATGCCAAGGGCACGCAATGCCTTTACCCCGCCAATCCCAAGCACCATCTCTTGAGCGATTCGTTCCTCGTCAAACCAGCCATAGAGCTGTCCTGTAATCCAAGCATCCTTGTTTTCCGGGACATCTGTGTCCAGCAGATATAACGAATTGTTGCCAAAATGATCGGTTTTCCACACTTTGCATACCACATCAATCTTCCGTATATTGACCGTCACCTTAACGCCAGTATCTTCAAGAAAATCATAGACATAATTGTGATAAGCGTCGTAGGGTTTACCGTCTCCACCTATCTTTTGATCCGTATAGCCTTGCTTCCACTTCAGACCGATAGGAATGAGGGGAGCATCTATATCTTTAGCGCCTTTAATATAGTCACCGGCCAGAATACCGAGTCCGCCTGCGTACAGCTTGAAATCGGAATGAAGGCCGTACTCCATAGAGAAATAGGCGACGACCGGCAATTTCTTCTCGTTCACTGCTAAACCTCCCAATTAGGAATGGAATAAACAACTTGTTGTGAAGTCGCTCCGCAGTGAATTTATCAGCGGAGGGCTCTTTATTATGTTCCCCTTTTAGCGATAGAGTAATCATGATCCTGTCTTTTTAACAGAAGCGGACCAAAGAAAAGTTGTACCGGAATGTACAGAATTATTTGATTAACTGGGATGTAGGCCATAAGATAAAGGAATAAAGAATAAGGGCTCTATCTAAAATCAGAGGTTGACATTACGCTGGCGTTAAAGCGGAGGATCGGAAGAACCCTCCGCATCCATAGCGGTTTAATGAAGCGTCAACCGCTGATTTTGTTTTGAGCCAGAATAAGAACAATAATGGTGGTGTCTAGCTTGGGTATCGTGGTAATTGGAAGTTTGAATATGGATATGGTTGTTCGTACAGGACGCGCTCCGGGACCCGGAGAGACGTTATTTGGACAAAGCTTCAGTCTGTCTCCTGGTGGCAAAGGGGCCAATCAGGCCGCTGCCGCAGCTCGCCTCGGTGGAGAAGTGACCATGATTGGTCGAGTCGGACAGGATGGCTTCGGCAACGAAATGCGGGAGATTATGAGACAGGAGCAAGTGAATATAGAGCATATCTCCGTCAGTAAGGGGGAAGCGACAGGGGTCGCCTCTATCGTGCTGGAGGAAGATGGGGAGAACCGGATTATCGTCGTTCCCGGTGCGAATATTGAACTGACTGCAGCAGACATTGAAGCGCTGGAGGATGTCATCCGCCAAGCGGAGATCGTCGTCATGCAGCTTGAGATGGATATGGCCATGAGCGAGCGCGCCGCGGCCATCGCCCATACCCACGGGATTCCAGTGATCTTGAATCCCGCCCCGGCACGGCCGCTGAGCGATGAGCTGCTCAGCCACGTGACTTACTTGACGCCCAATGAGACAGAGGCGGGCGTCTTGTCCGGGGTTGCGGTGGACAGTGTGGACACCGCGGGTGAAGCCGCCCGCCTGTTGCTGGCGAAGGGCGTGCAGAACGTAATTGTGACCCTTGGTTCCAAAGGGGCACTCATTGTCAATGAAGCGGGAACAGAGCATGTTCCCGGATTCCCGGTGCAGGCGGTGGACACTGTGGCCGCCGGCGATTCTTTCAACGGGGCATTGGCGTTGCAAGTGACCCGTGGGAAGGCACTCACGGAAGCGGTAAGCTTCGCCAATGCGGTAGGCGCCTTGGCTGTAGGCAAGCCAGGGGCGATTCCTTCTCTGCCGAGGCTGACCGAGGTAGAGAAATTTCTGCAGGCTGCCTCCGGAGCCGAGGTGCAGGAATAGATTTGGATACACAAGGAGCTGAACAAATGAGTAACATACTGACAGTGAAAAATGTAGCCATCGGCGAAGGTGTACCCAAGATTTGTGTTCCGCTTGTCGGGGTGACGGTGGATGAGCTAAAGCAGGAGGCCGAGGCACTGAAGCTGCTGGCCCCGGATCTGGCGGAGTGGCGTGTGGACTTTTATGAAGGGGTAGAGGATACCGCAGCCGTTCAGGAAGCACTGACGGCCATCCGATCGGTTATCCCCGAGATGCCATTGATCTTCACCTTTCGTAGTGCACGGGAAGGCGGCGAGAAGCAGATTAGCCGCGAAGAGTATGTGAAGCTTAATTCGGCAGTTGCAGCAAGCGGACTGGCTGACATCATTGATGTCGAGTTATTCAACGAGGAAGATGATGTGAAGGCGCTTGTAGAAGCTGCGCATGCCAGCGGAGTGTTCGTGATCCTCTCAAATCATGATTTTCACGCTACACCGCCAAAAGCGGAAATCATCTCCCGCCTTCGCAAAGCCCAGGCACTGGGAGGCGATCTGCCTAAGATTGCGGTGATGCCGCAATCGCCAGCCGATGTGCTGACCTTGCTGGAAGCTACCCACGAGATGAAGACGGAGTACGCAGACCGGCCTATCATTACCATGTCTATGGCTGGTTCTGGCGTGATCAGCCGTCTGGCCGGTGAAGTGTTCGGTTCAGCCGTGACCTTCGGTGCGGCCCGCAAGTCATCGGCGCCGGGGCAGATCGCGGTCGCGGAGCTGCGCAACGCGCTGAACCTGCTTCATCGGAGTTTGTAGGCGACAGGTAAATGTGCCTGCCCAGGTTCACAGGATGACGCTCCATATTAGGTTGCACCACAGTCTGTAGGCGGCGGGTGAATATGCTGCTGGCTGATGGGTACCAGAGTGCATGGAGCCGTGTGTATTCAGGAAGGACTATAGAAAGTCTGATGTGCCCAGACGGTAACAGATATGGACGCAGGCTAAGCAGCACCAAGAGCGGCACCGGGATATCCCGGTGCCGCTCTTGGTGTTCAACGAAGTCTGTGATTACGCTTGCTCTGTACCTGTGTAGATGTGTACGGCATCCCGCAGGAAAGAGGCCAGACCAGGCCGGTGCTTGTCATAGTAAGCGGTGAAACGTTCATCATCCACATACATTTGCGCGACTCCGGCATGGGCCTCCTTGGAATAAGTGTTCCAGTAGAAGTATAGCCACTGGCGGTGCAGATCGGCTGCTTTCTGAGCGGACGCACTGGCTGGATCACCTTGCTCCATAGCTTCTTCCAATACCTCGAACATGTCTTTTTCCAGCTGTTGAATGGCGGTGTACTGTTCCTCGGACATGCCCTTCAGTTTCTGGTTGGAGTGGTCAATGGCCTCATCACCATATTTCGCACGAGCTTCCTGCCCGTAGGTTTGCTCGTTGTCCTCAACTAGCTTTTGCTTGAAGCCTTCGAATTTTTCCTCATTATTCATGATTATTCTCCCTTCTGTTTGAGCGAGGGTCTTCTCGACGTTGGCAATTAACAGGTCAAGTTGTTCTCTTTTTTGCAGCAGCTTGTCGCGGTGTTCCTGCAATGCTCTGGCCCCGTCGAAGGACGGTGCTGTCACCAGCTCTTTAATCCGGTCAAGGCTTAGGCCCAGCTCCCGGTAAAAAAGAATCTGCTGCAGCCGGTCCACCTCGGCCTGACCATATATGCGGTATCCGGAAGAATTGATTCTAGCCGGCTTCAGAATTCCGAACTCATCATAATACCGCAATGTTCTTGTACTGATTCCGGCGAGTGTCCCTAGCTTCTGCACTGTGTATTCCGTAGTAATCCCTCCAAAACTTTGCTCTTTTGGCTGTCCAGCGGCCGCTTCGAACACCCTTTGTATTTCGTCAGCTTAAGCTTGAAATTAATGTACACCTTGACGTAACGGCAATGTCAAACGGTTTTTCACAGGGAAGTTTACGAATGAGGAAATGATTGATGCCATGAATCATTCATAGCCTGAATAATGAGGGGAAATGCAAAACAGCGGCTATCCCGCAGGATCACCGAATGGAATCACTGTAAGGAAACTGCCGCTGTTCTTATTGTTGGTTGCTTAATCAGAAGATCAGAAAAATAGAATACCAGAAGGAACTACTTCTTAACGCTTCCTACCTGCGCCTCGAAAAACGCCTTCAGCTCCGCCAGCTTGCGGGGGTCGGCAAGAGTAGCCTTGTCCGAGAAGTAATGCTCCTCCACGAGCTCCCAAGTCGGGACGACCTTTTGCGCGGTCATCGCCTTGATGGCGATTTTGACAGTCTTGCGCTCTCTTGCGTTGGAGAAGGTGTCCACGTAATGCTGTGCCCGTTCCAAGTCCAATTCGCTAAATATAGCACGGAAAATCTCTGACGTCATCCGGGCATCATCCAGCGCTCGGTGTGCAGAACCGGAAGCTTCCAGACCGAGCAGCGTCATCGCGCCCTCGACACTAATATCGTTGTTTAAGCCCCGGGCGCGTAGCACGCCCTTCAGCAGGTCGTAGTAGGTGGCAGCCATCCAGTAGGCATCGTCCATTTTGTGCATGCGGATGTCCTGAATAATCCGTTTCATATCCTCGCCGCCCCAAGTGAGCAGCAACACTCCGTCGGTGCTTAGGTCAAGCCACTCAGTGAATGCAGTAATGACTTTGGGAAAGCGAGCTGCAACATCAATATCCTCTTGAGGAATGCCTGTTTTTTTCTTAATGAAAGAGTTAAGGGTTGAGAAATATATAGGTTTAATCAGGGATGAGAATTCATCCTTATACTGCAATGAAGAGTCTAGCCGGACAGCTCCAATCTCAATGACCTCCATAGGATGCTCGCTCGCAAACTTGCGGCCGTTGAATTCGATGTCCAGAATAATATAATCCACAGGTACTTGCCTCCGTTTCCTTGACTGACGCTGTAAACAACGCGCCGACCCTTCTATTCTAACAAAAAAAGAGGGGTAACGGGAAATCTGCTGAACCATACAGGTATTTTTATTGATGCGCTTCTGCGGATTGACTTGCGTATGCCTCACCCCTATGATGATTAATAATATAGAGTAGTTAAAGACAGAAGGAGAGAGACATCATGGGCCAGGAGATTGAACGTAAATTTCTGCTACAGGAATACCCGGAGCAACGGATTGAGCAAGGAGAACTGAAGATTGTGACCCGGCATAGCATCGACCAGACGTATCTGGCGATTGACGGAGGTCAGGAGCTGAGAGTGCGCAAGATTACGGATTTGGACACGGGAGAGGTGTTTTACACCCATACGTTCAAGGATGGTAAAGGCATTCAGCGTGAAGAGATTGAATACCGCATCTCGGAAGGCTTGTACACCCAGATGGTTGAAGCTGTCCGGGCAATTCCACTGGTCAAGGAGCGTATTACCGCCCTCTGGAACGGGGTTACGGTAGAGATAGATGTGTACACCCAACTGGAGCTTTCGGTACTGGAGGTTGAATTCGATTCGCTGGAGGAAGCAGAAAGCTTTCAGGCGCCAGATTGGTTCGGCAAGGATGTCAGTACCGATCGGCAGTACAGCAACAAGACTGTTTGGAAGGAACTTCAGAACAAAGCATTCCGCTAAAGGTGATGCACAAGCCTATTTTCAACAATTAGAATACAAAAATAACGGACTTTAGCGCGTAAACGTGTTACTATATAGGGTAAATAAATAGGGGTTCAGGAGGATGAACATGAAGTATATAAGCACAAGAGGCCATGTGGAGCCTAAGGGCTTTATTGATACAGTCTTGATGGGACTTGGGGACGACGGCGGACTGATGGTTCCCGAGCGGATTCCGGCTGTTTCGGCGGCTACGCTGGAAGAATGGAGAAGCCTCAGCTATCAGGAGCTGTTCCTGAAGATCTTTTCCCTTTACACGAACGAAGAGATCCCATATGAGGATTTAAAAGAACTGGTAGCAACCAGCTACTCCACTTTCCGTTCGCCGGAGGTAACTCCGCTGCATCAGGTGAATGATTCCCTGTATGTGCTGGAGCTGTTCCACGGTCCTACCTTTGCGTTCAAGGACGTGGCGCTGCAATTCATGGGGGAGCTGTACTCCTATATTTCGCGCAAGCGTGGTGAGATTATCCATATCCTCGGAGCCACTTCGGGCGATACTGGTGCGGCAGCGATCCAAGGCGTACGTGGCAAGGAAGGCATCAAGATTTGCATCCTGCACCCGCACGGCAAAGTAAGTAAAGTCCAGGAGCTGCAAATGACGACAGTGGATGACAGCAATGTGCTGAATTTGTCCGTACATGGCAACTTCGACGATTGCCAGAAAGTCATCAAGGATCTGTTCGCTGATCTGGACTTCAAGGGCCGCTATCACCTGCGGGCGATCAACTCCATTAACTTTGTGCGCATTCTGGCCCAAACCGTATATTACTTCTATGCTTATCTGCAAGTGGAAGGCAGTGCTGAGAAGAAGATTAACATCAGCGTGCCATCCGGTAACTTCGGGAATATTTTCTCCGGGTACCTGGCGAAGCAAATGGGCTTGCCAATCAACAAGTTAATTATCGCAACGAATGAGAACAACATTCTGGAGCGATTCGTGAATACAGGGGAGTACAAACCGGGGAACTTCAAGAGCACCTACAGCCCTTCCATGGATATTCAGGTGGCGAGCAATTTCGAGCGCTATCTGTATTATCTGTTAGGCGAGGATGCAGAGAAACTGTCCGGTTATATGTCCAAGCTGCAAAGTGAAGGCAAAATCACGGTAGACGGTGAGCTTTTGGCACAGGTGCAATCCGATTTTGATGCGCTTGGCGCGAAGAATCAGCAGTGTCTTGATACGATTGGCAAGTACAAGCAGGAGTATGACTATCTGCTCGATCCGCACACGGCTTGTGGTATTGCAGCATATGAGGCGTTTAACGGGGCTGGGGAGACTACCATTACTTTTGCGACGGCCCATCCGGCGAAGTTCGATGAAGCGATTCAATTGATCGACATTAAGCAGGAGTTCCCGGCACCTATCGCTGCGCTTTTCGAAATGTCACAGCATCAAACGGTGGTTGAGCATGACAAGGAAGTTATTATCCGTGAGCTCCAGGCCTTTTACGAATAAGATGAATTAGAGTAAAAATCAGAATGGGCTTCGTATCAGTGGATGCGGAGTCCATTCTTTCGTGCGGCGGCACGTACTGTGTGAATTGCAGGTCAAATAAGCGTAAAATTTGTCGGAAAAATGCCCGGAAAAGTAGACAGACCTATCATGGAGTGAGAAAATAGCATATAGAGTCAGTAGAATAAAAAAGGACGGGATCACATCATGACAATTCGATTTGGGGTCATAGGGACCAACTGGATTACAGACCGCTTTGTTCAAGCCGGCTTGGAGAATGAGGAATTTCTTCTGACAGCGGTGTATTCTCGTACACAGGAGAAAGGCCAGGCATTCGCTGCCAAATATGCGGGAGCCACGATTTACACTGATCTAGAGGAGATGGTCTCCAGCAAAGAAGTAGATGCGGTGTACATTGCCAGTCCTAACTCCATGCATGCGGAGCAGGCTGTCATCTGTCTCAATCACGGCAAGCACGTCCTGTGCGAGAAGCCTGCTGCTTCCAACAGTGCAGAGCTTCGGGCAATTATCGAAGCGGCGCGCAGTAACAACGTGCTATTCATGGAAGCGATGAAATCGACCTTTATGCCGAATTTTAGAATTGTTAAGGATAATTTGTATAAACTCGGGCGTATTCGCCGTTATTTTGCAAGCTATTGTCAATACTCGTCGAGATATGACGCTTTCCGTCAAGGGACGGTGCTGAACGCATTCAATCCTATCTATTCCAATGGATCTCTTATGGATCTGGGTATTTATTGTCTGTATCCGATGGTAGCGTTGTTCGGTAAACCGGAGTCAGTGCAGGCGGTGGGAGTACTGCTGTCTTCAGGTGTGGATGGGGAAGGAAGTATTGTTATGCGTTATGACGATATGGATGCTGTCGTCATGCATTCGAAGATTGCCGATTCCTATCTCCCTGCTGAGATTCAAGGTGAGAACGGCACGATGGTTATTGATAAAATTAATCAGCCTTATCAGGTGAAGGTCCATTACCGCGACGGAACGGTAGAAGAATTGACCCAGCCGCAGGTGTTTGAATCCATGTATTATGAAGTTGAGGAATTCATCCAACTGCTCAAGAATGGTGAGCGGGAGAGCAGTATCAACAGTCATGCCAATTCGCTGGCTGTGTCTGAAATTATGGAGGAAGCCAGAGCACAGATCGGACTCCGGTATACCTCAGATCTATGAAAGAAACGGAGGGCCAGGCTTGAAGACATTTAAGAAGGTATATATTGAAATTACAAGTGTCTGCAACCTCGCCTGCAGCTTTTGCCCGCAAACGGCCCGGCAGAAGAATTTCATGAAACCGGACACGTTCACCAAGATTCTCGACGAGATCAAACCGCATACCAACCATATTTATTTGCATGTCAAAGGTGAGCCGCTGCTACACCCCCGTGTCGCAGAACTGCTGGACATCGCGGATACCAAAGGATTCAAGGTCAATATTACGACTAACGGAACGCTGATTCATAAAGCCGGGCCGAAGATTCTGGGCAAACCTGCACTGCGGCAGATGAATTTCTCGCTGCATAGTTTCGACGGGCATGAAGGCTCGGAGAACCGCGAGGGCTATGTGTCGGAAATTATCGCATTTGCCAAGCAGGCAGCAGAGCAGGGAGTACTCATCTCCTTCCGGTTGTGGAATCTGGCCGAGGATAATATGACTAATCTCGCCCGTGAGCGTAACCGGGAGACACTGGTGCTGCTTGAGGAAGCTTTCGATCTCGATTTCAAAATCGAAGAGAAGGTTATGCCCGGCAGCGGCGTCAAAATCGCGCCGCGCATCTACCTGAACCAGGATCACGAGTTCAGGTGGCCCGCCCTCCACGAGCCGGAGGATGACGGCAAGGGCTTCTGCCATGCGCTGCGGTCTCAGGCCGCTGTGCTGGTGGATGGTACCGTCGTTCCTTGCTGTCTCGACGGTGAAGGGGTGATCAATCTCGGCAATCTGCACGAGACTCCATTCTCTCAGATTGTTGAAGGCGAGCGCGCCAACAATCTGTTCTACGGCTTCTCCCGCAGGGAAGCCGTGGAGGAACTATGCCGAAAGTGCGGGTATCGCCAGCGCTTCGGCACCTAAATGCCCGGGATGCGGGCATCGAAACAGCAACAGCAAGCTACCATGTGTGACATGGGCGTTTGCTGTTTGTTGTTTTTCGGGAGTGTTTGGCCAAGTTAAGTATAGATAACGGGAATAGTTCTACGCCTGTTGATTAGCTAAATTATGAGTTTAAATCCATAAACTAGATAAATAAATGATCCACTCCGACGGCGATGTTTGTGCACTTAATAATCGTGCGAAATCCGCAAATGTTAATTTTGCGATCCAATGCACGACAATGCACGACTTCTTGGCCTTGATCAAACAGGAATTTAAGCAAAACATAAACAAGTAAGGCCACATACAACTGGCCATATACCGCGTTCGGCGTGGTTCCGAACAACTTCGGGATGTTAAGATGCTGTTTAATCCAGCGGAAAAACACTTCGATTTGCCAGCGTTTTTTATAGATTTCAGCGATGCTTTAAGCCGAATGCCAATTCAGGTTGGTAGCTAAAAGGACGGGTTTCCCTTTCGGATCGGTCAGAACCACCACTCAAAACTGATTCCGGGTCAGGGACTTCAGCCTGCCTAACTGGCAGGCTAAATCCTGTGTAATCGTTCCGTCAAAAGAAGTTTTCCGCTCCCTTGGAACCGGGTCATGAAAGTGAGTATTCTCACGGATTCGAATCACAAAAGATTGCCCCTTTTTTTCCTCCTGGTAACGGTCGAATACCTCGTGCTTGCTATAGGCCCGATCGGCGACAAAAATAAATCTGGGGTCTACCAAGTCGGTAGCGCTATGGATATCATGTTCTGTCCCAAGCGTCTCGGTCACTTGGTGCAAGGCACCTTCGTCTCCGGTGAGGGCAACATGGAGCTTAACTCCTGCTTTTCCGCCTTTTAAGGGCGCCCAAGTGAGTCGTCCTAGGCCCACGGTGATCTGCGTGGAATCGACGATCAGTAATTCCGTTGGGATACCAAGGCAGCGTTTCGTTTCCCGGTTGCATTGCTGAGTCAAGAGATGTAACAATTGTTTGAAACATTCAAAAGGAACGTCTTTGGCTTTTTGGAGAGGGTCGAATGATCGACTTTCTGGAGTCCAACGCCATGCATACGCTGCTCCCCGTCTCGATAGCCATCCCATCCTTGGAATGCAGCCTCCGCCAAGAAAAGAAACAGGGAATAGACGGTGAACTTTCGAGCGACATCGATGTAATTGAACTCATTCAGAATCGGTAACACCTTTTCTTCGGGGATAACCAATTTTATATTATATCAAATTAACGCGGTGTCGTGTTGAGTAATGGCTTTTTCAACAGTCTGAAAAACTCTTGTTAAATCTTTGATTTAGTTTGTTTTGAAGCGGATTCCTGTGATTAGCGGGAGCGATTCCAGTTAGTGAGTAGTCCTCTTTACTCTTAATCAGCTTGGACTTCATGACGTTCGTCCCATCTTTTTCTGCACGGATTGTGTGATAGAATAATTCCATCATGTTGGAATGGGGAGGCAATTATGCTGAAATCGCTGGAAGCTATTGAATCGTACCGTCAAGGCCTGTCGGATGCACTGGAGAATAACGTCTGGTTGAGGTATATTGCCGAGGCGGAAGAACAGCTTGTGAATCTCGAGAGGGTGGATTCGCTGCGGGAGCTGCGGAACCATAATCCAGTGCTGCTATATGTCGAGCGGAGTCTGATATTGCTGGATAGGATGTCTGCCTCATACTGGATTAAGGAACTGGTCGAAGAGGTTCTTGTCTGGTCGGAGACGGCCAAGGGAGGGACGATGCGGCAACGTAAGCAGTGGTAGGAGGAGGGTATTAATTACTTTGTCCATAACGTCGGTTCTGCGCAGTTGTATCAGCGTGAGCTAGAGAGTCGGTCATGGGTTGCTAAAGTGTCTTGGGGACCGCAGAGTGAGGCGGCCACTCTTCACGCCATACATCGGACAATGGTGCATATGGTAGATGGGATCATCAGCCCGACAGAAGTGTTCTGATCCACCGGTTGATCGAGACACATGGGCTGATCGGCCAGCAGATTCGCGGCGAGGACTTCGATGATGAATAGCGCAGGCTGGGAGAGGAAGGCTTCACACCCAAAAGCTTAGAGAAGCTGCGGCACAATACCTTCTAGTATGTGGAATCTGCGCTGCAGACGTTTTCGTTGGAGCAGTTCGCGAAGATTATGCTGCTCGCAGCCGAGGGTGCAGAGGGCAGCGGAGAGGCCAGCCTGCTGAAGCATATCAGCTTGAGCCGGTAATGAACAGCATCGATTACGACCATAAAGGTGTTAAGAAGATCAATGTCTACAAGAAGCGTATCATTGAAAAATACCTCTCCTCCCTGAGATGGACGGAGCTAACGGAGAATGCTGCGGACTTCGGAAATCCGCATTTAAGCCACCGGCTGCACCAAAAATCGCATTTTATGCATACTATGTTCTTTGAGTTCAGCTTCTCTCCGGCAGCGGAAAAGCTGATCGAGTTCTGTATCGAAGCCGAGAAGTCCCGCTTTACGAGCGGGCGGTTCTCATGTTATTCGATTTGTTCGAGCTGCGTCGGGATGCCTTCGACCGTTTTCATAATGAGGATGTCTATCTAAGCCAAATGAACGGGACGGGCGATTACAAGGCCGTGATTCTGAAGTATGTAACCGGCAGGAAGGTGCTGGATATCGGACCTGGCGGCGGGTACATTTTCTGGAGGCAGACGAAATGCTGTGGCTGGAGCGGTATGCTAAGAATTTTCAGGGACGCGTAATAGAGTTCGAACGTCTGGCTGATCGCGCGGTGCTTATGTCTGTGAATGATGTCATGGAATTTTGTACACCTATACCTGGGGCGCCGAGGCCTACGTTCATGAGATTCAGGAGAAAGTTGGCTATTTCACACCATCAGCCTATGTAGCGTTTATTGAATGGACCTTGGGAGACGCGGCCAACATTGAGGTGTTCCGTCATTACTTGCAGGAGGGATACACGGAGGCGCTGCAAGAACGGGTAGTTGTTATGAACAGGGTGAGAGCCGGACAGCACCTGCTTTATAGTGATCCGTAAGGCAGGCTGAAGACGGGCCAGAGTCAAATGACAAGGGGCATTACCACAGCCATATCCGGCGCTGGTAATGCCCTTTTTCGATAAATGATTGTACGATTGCGACAAGACGAATTAGTAGTGGCTAGCAACCGCTCTGCCTCGCCGGATTTCGTATAGGCTTCCATCCTGGAAGCTAGGAGACCCGGACGTTGAGATCTTTGGTACGGAGGGTGCAGAAGCGTTGTGTGCCTTGTACAAGGACAGTACCACACCGTATTCCCGCAGCGTGCGGATATGGTGGGACAGCGTGAACTTCAGAACGAGAACGGCGATATCCCCGCAACTGCGTTCTCCGGTTCTATGAATAACATTCACCAGATACAAGCGGATCGGGTCACTCATGGCATACAGTACAGAAGACAAATGAATATCTTGCCGGTCTGGATGATTAAGTACATCAACTCAGGAAGTCTCCTTCAAGGATGCTACTACTTGTATTTTATCATACCACCTTCTTACAAGATGTTCATCTGCCGGGGTTCAAGCGTGACTTGGGCTGCTGAGGTTTCTTAAGTTTGCTACTATATATAATCAAGGCCAGGAAAATTAAGAAGACGCCAACCAGCTTCCCTTGCGAGAAGGCTTAATTAAATATCCTAAATTACCGATCAAATTATAACGAGGTAGGCGAAGGAGCACCCAGCGGATCGTAAAGTTCAATCTGGCGTTTAGTGATTTCACCGAATTGTAGATCGTGCCCGGGGCGTTCATAACACTCGATCACATCGAGTTCATCGAGCAGTCTGTGCATCGTATAGCGCTGGAATAGTTGTTCTCCAGCATCACTTTCTTAATATAGGATAAATAGATGAGTGCGATGAACTCTACAAACAGTTTACCATCCAGACTTCGTTCGGAGGAAACCTCCATGCGACGGAAATTCAGGCGTTCTTCCAAGTTGCCAAAGTCTTTTTCAATCACATCCTTGTTGCGATACACGGCGAGTGCTCGGATTGGGTCTTTGATCTCATTGCTAAGCATTGCGAAGTACCCGTAGTTCTTGGTAGCTCCTGCTTAGGCTTGATGGAGATGCCCCGTTTAGGTGTAGACGTGACTTCAAAGTACTTGGCATATACTTTTTCATGTGCAGGCTCGCGTTTTCCGCCCTCCAGTTCTGTTTTCAGTTTTGTGAGCAGTCGGTTCAATTGATTGGCGTCTTCGGATTCTTTCTCTTTGTTGAAATACAGGTGCAAATAAGAGCGGCGCTCCCCTTCAATCACATCGCCTTTATAAGGCGCGGCTGTGAATACTTCCAAGTGATCGTAGCCGAGTGCGCATATAAGTTGTAATCGGGATGAAAGTTCTCCCATTTTTGTAGCTGCGGCTTGGCCGTCTCCAACTCGGCTTGCACGTATTTGAGCGTCACTTTCACGCCAATGAGAAATTTCAAATGCTGCTGATATATGGCATTGATGTTCGCTTCACCATAGAAGCCGCGATCCATGACCAGCTTGATTTTTTTGGTGAATAAATCCAGTTTGGCAAGCAGATTCTTAAGGGTCTGCACGTCCGAAATGTTTCCAGGCAACTTTCGGTAGTAAAAGGGCAGATTGGACTGCTCGCCAAAGAGAAGGGCCAGATTCATTTGCGGAAGCGGACCATGTTCCTTGTTCTTTCCGTATAGTCCGGATTGTGGCCACCCGTGCTGCAACAGGATACTCGTCATAAATTTTCAAATAGCTTTCCTGGGAATTAAACGTTGCTCCCAGAAACTCCTGAAATCGAACTTCTTTATCTTCGCTGACAAAGTTATGTGTCTGCTTATTTGAAATATGAACAAGAAGGGCTGCGGCATTTACCGGGAAGTATTTCAGGTGTCTTCTCAGTTAGCGCCTTGTCTGCAGAGAATGTACTTGCATCTTATAGTAACATTGGCTCAAATATTCAGTTTGCTGCTCCCGGAGGGGATTACGTAATAGATGAAGGATATCTGGATATTACCAAACTGATCTATACTTCTTATCCAACAGATCTTGATAATATGCTTGGAAGCATCGGCATTCCCCAAGGTTATATGTTCAGTGCGGGGACTAGCTTTGCTGCGCCGGCAGTTAGTGCAGCAATAGCAGACTACTATGCATATTATCAAAAGATAACCGGAGAACGCCCAACCCTGGAAATTATAGAGAATGATTTAGCATCCACCTGCCTAGATCTCGGTGATCCGGGGAAAGACAGATCATATGGTTATGGCTTGCCTAACGTATCTGATACTTATGAAGTGATTACGGATCATCCATCACCCATTTCACAGTGAATAAAAGATTAAATTTCTGATCAGCTTATTCTAGGACGTGTCTGAAAACTCATCACTGAGTCAATTTGAAAATGGCGGCCACGTATACGAACGACAAAAATGACTTGGCTAGCTTGTCGTAACGAGTAGCCACGCGGCGAAAGTGTTTGATTTTATTGAAAAAGCACTCCACTAAGTGGCGTTCCTTGTACAAATACCAATCCACTTTCCATGGATTTCGACGAATTGCTTTAGGTGGAATAACATAGGATGCCTGTTTATCCGTAATCCATCTCCGAATAACTTCTGAGCCATAGGCTTTATCACCAAGAATACTGCTTCTTGTAACATTAAGTTCCTGAAACAATTCGATCGCTAGAACGCAATCATAGACTTAACCACCCGTCAGAAGAAAGGCAAGGGGATTTCCTAACCCATCGACTACGGTATGAAGTTTGGTTGTCTTTCCACCACGACTGACGCCGATGTGCTGATTTACTTCGTGTCCTTCTGCGTTTTTTTAGCACCGGCGCTATGTTGATGTGCTCTAACCGATGTAGAATCAATGCTCAAGTTTTCAAAATCAGGTTCTACGTGAAGCGCTTGAAAGATGGCGACAAGTAATTCCGAATCTCTCCATTTACAGAAACGACTTTAAGCCGTTTTCCATGAGCCATAATATTCTTCTGGTAAATCACGCCAAGCGGTACCACTACGAGCGATCCAAAGCATGGCATTAAACATGGTGCGGTTACTTGATTTTGACGGACGTCCTGTTGTATATGGAGGAAACATATCCTTAATTTGTTCCCATTGTTCATCGCTTAATTCATACCGTCTTGAATCATAATTAATGCTCCAATCGTTTTTTTCAAATCATACCACAAAATTCTTTAGTTTTCAGACACGTCCTAATCGGAAAAGCGACGGATTCTTTCTGCAAGGAAAGAATCTTTTTGCTTTTTTATTTTTGGGATTAAATCCTTTTATTGACAAATTGTAATCGACTGATTACAATATTTATGTAACCTACTGATTACATAAAGAAAGGAGGATGTTACATTGGTGAAAAATCGTATTAAAGTTTTGAGAGCTGAACGTGACTGGACACAAGCTGATCTGGCAGAACATGTTGGAATTTCACGACAAGCAGTTATATCCATTGAGAAATATAAGTACACGCCTTCATTAGAATTAGCTTTCAAAATTGCGAAGGCATTTAATGTATCGATTAATGAGGTATTTGTAATCGGGGAGGATGAAGAAGAATGAACAATCAATTTTTATTGTTGGCAGTGCTGATAATATTGGGGATATGCACTTTTTCCCTTCTAAGCTTCAAAGCTGTAAAAGCAACCAAATACAAAAATGATGAGCGGTGGCAGTTGGTTCAGAATAAGGCGAATAAAATTGTATTGATATACAGCTATACGATTGGCATTGCACTTTGTGTTGGGATTGTCATCACCACATTCTTAGATAGTCAATTTACAATGTCGCTTAATAATGTACTAAAGTATTCGCTGGTTGCAATCCTATTGCGGTACACAATTGAACTGTTTGCCCTGAGGCACTTTGATAAAGTTTTATAGGGGAGACTTACTCTAAACCAGGTTAATGGTTTATCATCAATTTCAGACAGTTTCTATAACTTCAATATGGAATTATTTAGATAAACTGTAGTTTCTGTTTCTTATTGAAGAAACTAAATCCCCCAAAAAAAAGTTGTCCCTTAGGGTAGCTCGGGCTGTCGAGAACATCTCGACAGCCTTCTTATATTTCATGAATTTAAAACGAAATTGCGTTAATGTAGTCTTCTTCAGGGTGGGTCATAAGAGGGTTTTGAGTAGTGGCCACCATGACAATTTAAGGTCGAGGCTGTTAGTTCCTCGAACCGATCGAATAAAGGAAGGGGAGAAGAAGTACCTTAGTGCGGGCGAACAAAAGAAAGAGCCTTCGAAAAACATTACTGCAAGTAGATAAAGCAGAAGCAACATGTCTGTTTAACTTCCAAAATTGATCTCATGCGCAAATAGCGGCTATACGGTCCGCTGGCTTCCATGTGTTTGTTGGTTCCGGCGGTTGACGAAGTCATACTGGCTGGCGCTGATTATAGTAAGGTGATCGATTATGAAATTATATAATAAACAGTGATTACGGCAAAGGCGGGTGATGGCGCGGAGTCTTTAAAATAGTATGAAATATAGCGCTCGCGCACTTCTAGTGCAGCTTGCGGAATTGGTCCGGCGTCGTGCCAGACTGCTTACGGAAGGTAGCTACAAAATGGCTGACATCGCGGAAGCCGACCCGCTGCGAGATGGTTTTGACAGTCAGCTGGCGCTCACTAAGGAGCATCTCCTTGCTCTTGCGCATGCGCAGCCGGACAAAATAGGCATAAGGCGACAGTCCAAAGGTCTGGAGGAACAGGCTGTTAAGGTAACGACCGGACACTCCAAGCTGGGTGGACAGCTCGAGTAGTCCGATATCCGGGTTGCCATAGTGGATGTCCATCCACTTTAGCAGAGGCTGTAACTTGTCGAGATTGCGCGAAATGGTGGTGTTGTTATGAAGCTGTCCGTATTTGCTCAGAGTCAGGAGAAAACGGTAGGCGTCACTGGAAGCCTCGAGGCCAAACATGTCACCACCCGCGTCATGACGGTCCAACATCTCTTCCAGCATGTACGAGAGTGGCGCTTCACTCTCCCAGCGGTAAAAGGCGTTATCCTCCATTCCGAGTGTCTCCAGAATTTGCCGGATAGAATTACCGCTGAATGTCAAATAATAGGTGTGCCAGCTATCGGTAACCCCTTCGTAGCTATGGGGAATATGAGGGAGTAACAGGACGCCGCTGCCTTCTGTCAGGGCGATCGTCTTATTGTCAAAATGAATAACCCCTTCGCCCTGCGAAGTCTGAATCCAGTGATACGTATGGTAGCCATCGGGGCGCACGATTTTCTCCTGATCCGGGTAGTGGCCCATGCTGTCTAGCGAGACCGGCAAATGCTGTCCCCCCTCGGGGGCGAATACAATTCTGCGGTGCGCGGCTGCTGTCATAGCACCCACCTCCTTTAGTTCTATATTATTATACTGATGGTCAAAAATTTTATATTTAAAGGGAGTGATTAACCGTTTACAATAAATATATAATTATACTATAAAGGATGTGCTACACATGATCAACGATAAATTGCCGAAGATTTGGTACGGTGGTGACTATAACCCTGAGCAGTGGGACGCCCCGACATGGGCCGAAGATGAGCGTATGTTTAAACTGGCTGGCATTGATGTTGCGACGATAAATGTATTCTCTTGGGCTATGCTTCAACCCGATGAAGATACGTATGATTTCTCTTTCCTCGATGCCCAAATGGATCGTCTATATAAGAGTGGTACGTATGTCTGTCTTGCAACATCCACAGCTGCGCATCCGGCTTGGATGGCACGCAAATACCCGGAAGTTACTCAAGTCGATGTGAAGGGTAGAAAGCGTAAATTCGGCGGACGCCATAATTCTAATATGAATAGCCCTATCTATCGTGAATTTGCTGAACGTCTAGCAAGCAAGCTAGCAGAGCGCTACAAAGATCACCCAGCACTAGTTGCTTGGCATATCAACAATGAGATCAGCAACTATGATTACTCAGAACAATCTGCGGCTGCTTTCCGTGTATGGTTGAAGAAGCGTTACGGCTCCCTTGATGTGGTAAACAAGGTGTGGAATACTCGTTTCTGGGGACATACATTCTACGACTGGGATGAGATTGTTCTCCCTAGCGAGCTGAGTGAAGAATGGGATGGCAATAATACGAACTTCCAGGGCCTCTCCCTTGATTTCCGCAGATTTATGAATGATGCTCATCTGGAATGCTATTTGCTTGAATACAATGCGATTAAAAAGCATTGTCCGAATGTACAGATCACTACGAACCTGATGGGCTTCTATCCAGGGCTGAACTACTTCGAATGGGCTGAACATCTGGATGTAATTTCTTGGGATAACTATCCTGCATTAGATACTCCGGTTAGCTTTACTGCAATGTCGCATGATCTGATGCGTGGACTCAAGAGCGGACAACCGTTCATGCTGATGGAGCAGACACCAAGCCAGCAGAACTGGCAGCCGTACAACTCCTTGAAGCGTCCGGGCGTAATGCGCTTGTGGAGCTATCAAGCAGTAGCTCACGGCGCAGACACTGTGCTGTTCTTCCAGCTTCGCCGTTCTGTCGGTGCATGTGAGAAGTACCATGGTGCAGTAATTGAGCATGTAGGTCATGAGCACACCCGTGTCTTCCGCGAGACTGCAGAGCTGGGCAGAGAGCTTCAGCTACTGGGCGATGAACTCTTGGATGCGCGCGGCGAAGCTAAGGTCGGTATTCTGTACGACTGGGAAAACCGCTGGGCGGTTGAATTATCCAGTGGGCCTTCCGTCGGCTTGGACTATGTCAATGAAATTCACAAGTATTATGACGCCCTGTATCAAGAGAACATCGAAGCCGATATGATCGGCCTCAAAGAAGATTTCTCTAAATACAAAGTGATCATTGCTCCGGTGTTGTACATGCTCAAACCGGGTGTAAAAGAGAAGATCGAAGCTTTCGTGAAAGCAGGCGGTACGTTCGTGACTACCTACTTCAGCGGAATCGTCAACGAGAACGATATTGTTACCTTGGGCGGCTATCCGGGTGAACTGCGCAATCTGCTTGGTATTTGGGCTGAAGAGATCGACTCTCTGCTGCCTGAAATGAGTAATGAGATTGTGATGGAGAAGAGCTGGGGCGAGCTGAATGGTTCGTACAAGTGTAATCTGCTGTGCGACCTGATTCACTCTGAAGGCGCAGAAGTACTGGCCCGCTACGGTTCCGACTTCTACCAAGGCATGCCAGTATTGACTGCCAACAGCTTTGGTGAAGGTAAAGCTTATTATGTGGCTACCAGCCCGGATGCAGCATTCCTGCGCGGCTTCCTAGGCAACCTGTGCGCAGAACAGAACATTCTTCCGCTGGTGAAGGCACCAGAGGGAATCGAATCCGTACAACGGGTGAAAAATGGTGTATCCTATCTGTTCTTGTTGAACCATACGAATGGCGAATTGAGTGCCGATATTGGTTCTACAGAGCGTACGGACTTGCTGACAGGCAACAAAGTCAGCGGTACGGCGGCAATTCCGGCACATGGTGTGCTGATCCTGTCTGACAAGAAGTAAGACTTATACAAGGATGGCTTCTCGGATGCGGATTATCGCATTCTGGGAGCCGTCTTTTTTTGCGGAAAATGCAGATAAGCTTGGTCAGGTGCTAGCGGAATGATGTCAGATGTTATCGTAATGAAAACGGTGTTATCCATAAATTGGATTATACCGTTTTTTTTGTATGGATGCGGCTTTACGGAGAGTCGTTTGCTGGTACCCCCAATTTATAACATGCCTGCGTGTTCTTCTCAGCCCCGCAAAAAGTATGCGGTTTTCCTACATCACATATTCGGTGAGGGTCATGCTATAGCTGTGTTAAGGTAAGCGGGTACGGTTTATTGGGACAAAGATCACAGAACGACGGGGGTTGTATGATTGATGAGTAGAGAGGGCAGCGGTACGGGGATGCGTACGATCAACTGCTATTTATACGATAACGAGGCTATTACTTTTTTGCTGCAAGGCGTAATCCGGTTTGTTCAGGCCAGAAGGTTGATGAATGTGATTTTTCAGAGAAGCTGGACACACGGATTCCATATGAAAATAAGCTTTCCCGCCGCTGAAGCGGACAACGGGCTTGAGTCTGTTATTCGTCGCCTGGCGGAGCGCTATAGTCGGCCCAGACCGCGGACTGAATACGAGGATTATGAGAACATCCTGCACAAATTAGCCCAATTGGAGGGTTATAGCGGAGATTACCTTCCACTGCGCATAGATGGCGAAGTAACAGTGGAGGAGGAAAAGGAGTTCCAGCACAACAATGCGATTGGGAGCTTCCGGATGAATTATGAGATTGAGCTGCTCAAAAGCCAACTGCTGGTAGACCTGTTCGATACATGGACAGCCCTGTCCGCTGAACGGCAAAATATTGAATGCGCCAAAATCTTTTTGATTAATGTCAATCGCTCTGCGGGAGGTTTGAGATACGGATATTTGTCGCTGCGCGCCAATTTGGAGTATATCAAAGGCCAGATGGAGCTGTCTAGCAAACAAACCGGCGCGGAGTGGAGTATTTGGGAGAACCTGTTCAGCCGGACTGAGGAGGAGCAGCAGTTTATTCAAGTGGGTTTGCGGCGGTTTGCCGAAGGGAAGTATGAGCGGGAATTCATTTTTAGTCGCTTGCAGATATTCATAGATTGCTTACTAACGATTCTTAATCAAGCGTTCGAGGAAGGGGAGGTAACACTCCAGAAACTGCTGGAGAGTAGTGACTTCATCCAGCGGTATGATGCGCTTAACGACTTTCACTTGATCTACCATTCCCTGGCGGATTTCCAGAAGCATTGCCACGACAAAGGCTTTATCATCTACCGGATGATCGACTCCATCCTGTATTCGCTAATATCACTTCTTCAAGTATCAGCTGTCCGGAAGCAGCGAATTTCAGGACTGGTCGCGGAGACCGTGGAGCAAGGTCTGTCTTTGAACTGGCGTGAGGCCTATCTGGAGCTCAGCGCGATGCTTATGAACGGAGAGGCCAATGAGCGAATGGTTCACTAGAGTCCAAAGAGAGATGACTTTACTTATTAGTAAAACTATGGAATAAAAAGACTATATCATATAAAATAGAGATTATATACTATCTAGTTCGATATGGGAGGAATATCGTGGAAGATGGCGCTATGAAGCTGGCAGAAGAGATGGAAGCCCAAGTACTCCGCAGTTTTGCTGAAGACTACCTGTATGAGGCAGCAGTAACCTCTGTAAAGGTGAAAGCGACAGAATCGTTAATGTGTGGAAGAATGACGCTGTTGCATTATCGAATGTTCGGTGGCTGTGGGGATGATATATACCGTGCGGCTGCTGCGGTGGAATTCATGATCCTGGCGCTCGATATTATTGATGACATTCAGGACGATGACCACAAGGCTATGCCATGGAATGATTTGCCGAAGAATATTGCGTTAAATCTTGCGATCGCTTTCTTGACACTCTCCCATGAGACGCTTCTATGCTGCCGTTTTCCCTCCGAACATATTCATAAAGCCGTAATGTACCTGAGCCGCCAGGTGATAACAGCAACCAACGGCCAGACGCTGGATTTGCTGAACACGATCTCCACAGAGGAAGAGTATATCACCATGGTTAAGCAAAAATCGGCTGCACTTTTGGTTTGTGCCTGTATGATCGGCGTGATCCTGGCAACGGGCGATGTTTCCCCTCATGTAGAGGAATACGCAATGGAAATAGGCGTTTCGGCGCAGATCAAGAATGATTTCCGGGACCTGATGAACTGGGATCATAAAAGTGACTTTCTTCAGCGTAAAAGAACCCTTCCGCTGCTGTTCCTGCTCTCCTCTATCAATCAAGAGGAGGAGCGTTGGGTGTCTGATTACTTCGAAGGCCGTCTAGAACTCAGCGATATTCTGCACCGAAGTGAGGAGTTTGCCGTCATTGTGGAACGAACGGGAACATCTATGTACGCTTCTTTCCGGGAGCGGTCCTCCTACTACCATTTTCGTGAGATTCTGGATAGCATGGGGCTGGAGTCACCCTGGAAACAAGCGCTGATTGCAGCCGCGGAATAGTCCAAGCAATGTACCGCAAACAGGTTTGCGGAAAATACGGGACAGGTTGTCGTTTGAGGATAGGGTTAGACCTGATATATTGGGTTCAGAAAGTGTAATCTACTACCCTATTAGGAGGAATTTAATATGTTGAAAGAGATGTTTCAGAATATTGTGAAGAATCCACAGGCGCAGGTTCAGTTCCAAAGTGGACAGCTTCAACTGGCTGGTATGACTTCATGGGAGCGTAAGGCACTGATGGATATTATCCGTAATGAAAAGCCTGAAAATGTTATGCGTACTAACCGCTACTGGTACTAAGAAAGAATAACTGCTGTGATGGAGGCTTGTACCCTTGCCCAGATTGTGCTCCAAACTTAAACTAATAACTTTCTTGCTTCCATTGCTACTGTTGGTACTCTATTTGAGTAATGTGGTACTGAACCAGCAGAAGATTGGAGTCAGTGTGCGCATAAGCGATCTTGGACAGGTTGTGGTGGCCGAGATTGACGGGGACAGTTGGGCCAACGGTCAATTACAGCAGGGGGATATTCTCACTGCTATCAATGGAGAGGCAGCGGCCGATTACGAGCTTGTCCAGAAGTATAAAGTGATTGAACGGGCAGAGACGCTTGATGTGATCCGCAAGGGGAATGAGGGAGAAGCCGCAAGGCTTCACTTTATCGTAGAAGGCAGGATTTCCAATTGGAGCCTAATCCTTCACCTTGTGTTTCCAAGTGTCTCTTTGCTGTTGTTTCTCGTCTTTTCTTTCCAGGTATATTACAGGCAAAAGAATGATCGGGCCGCTAATATCCTGATATTGTTCTTCCTGAGTACCGGTCTGAGTTATTTCAGCTCTACGGCTTCCGGTTTGGTCGATCCGGTCGGCAGAGTTACCCTGGGGTGGAGCTTTTCCCTGCTGCCGGTTTTCTTCGCCCATTTCATGAGGGAATATCTCGCACGCTATAAGGAGGATTTCATCTCTCTTGTCTGCCTAAGAATGCTATACTTCATGGCTTGTGTGGTGGGAAGCACCGTCACTCTGAGTGCTTTAACCGATTATTCTATGCTCCTAATGGAATCGAAGGTACTGCTGGTCTTCTTCAGCTCCACGAATGTTTGGATTGTCTGCAAGCTGATCGCTAAATATTACAAACACCGTACAGGTGAGCTACAGGTCCTGTTCAAGTTTACATTGACCGGACATGTGCTTGCTTTTTTACCGTTCTTGCTATTTTACAGCGTACCGGAGCTATGGGGAGTCCCAGTGGTACCAGCCGAGATCTCGGCAGTGTTTTTATTCGCTATACCGGTAGTGTATTTCTATCTGTTTATGACTCGGCGTCTCTTTGATATTGATTTTGTACTGAACCGTTTTTTGTATTATACGGCAATTTCATTTATTCCAGCGGTGCTCATTATCGGGCTAATGGCTGGGATTTTGAAGCAATCACAGTATACCTGGCTGAAATGGGTTCAGATTTTTCTGGTGGTCTATTTCATTCTGACGGTATTTCTCTTCGCCAAGGAGTTCATAGATTTCCGTTTGCGGCGCAGCTTTTTGAAGGAGTCTTATAATTTTCAGGGAAGCATTGAACGGTTCTCCAAGCAAGTCTCTCGGGTCATGAAGATTTCCGATTTGGAACAGGTATTGGTCCGCGAGATCCGGGCGATTCTTCCTGTGAGCGAACTGGTCTTTCTGAAGCTTACTTATGACCAGGAGACAGGACATCATACGCTTACGGGGACGGAGCGGCTTAAGCCGCAAATTGTTCGTAGTCTCCAGGAACGGGCCCTGCACCCGGCTGTAGGCGAGATGATTGCGTTGCCGCAAGGCGTAGGTCTTGTTATCGGTCATTACCGAATGACTCATGAGCTGTTATGGATCGATGATAAGGACAATCATACCAGCCTCAATTTGGATGAGCGTACCTGGCTGCGGACGATTGCTCATTACAGCGGGATTGTCTATGAGAATCTTTATCTGATAGAAGGACTGATTGAGGACCTTGAAGCACAAATGAAGAATCAGCAGGATGTGCCATCCTGGGTCCTTCGCCTGATCTTTACCCTTTCGGAGAATGAGCGGAGGCGGCTCGCCGCTGATCTGCATGATGCAGCGCTTCAGGATCAGTTGATCTGGTACCGCAAGCTTGAAGCACTGATGCTTGATTATCCTATGAAGGACGAACTATGGAAGCAGTTGGAGTTGATCAAGGAAGGGCTGCTGGATGTAATCCACCAGATTCGCCAGACCTGTAATGAGCTGCGGCCACCGCTACTGAACGAGATGGGGTTGATTGAGGCTCTGGAGCAGTTGTTCGCGGAGGAACGGCTTCGTTCGAATTATTCGATCACATTGCAGACGAATATGACGTCGATCGAATTAAATGATTCACAGATTCTTGCGGTCTACCGGATTGTGCAGGAACTACTCCACAACGCGGGCAAGCATGCTCAAGCCACCGATATCCAGATCGAGCTGGAGCAGAACGGAGATCAGGTGTTTTTTCATTACAAGGACAACGGCCGCGGACTAGAGCTGTCCAAGCTGCAGGATTCCTTCAGGCATATGGGAATATCGGGGATCAAGGAACGAGTCCGCAGCTTGGATGGAGAAGTAAGCTTTTTCTCGGAATTGAACAAGGGTTTTGAGGTTCGCCTAATGTTCCCACTGGTGCCGACATCGAGAAATGGGGAAGGAGGAGATTCAGATAATCACCATCTTGCTGGTTGACGATCATCCTTCAGTCTGCGAAGGAACCAAAAATATGATTGAGCAGGACCCTGACATGCAAGTCACGGTTTGTTATACTTCAGTTGAGGCCCTAGAACTGGTAAAAACGCAGAAGTTTGATGTTATGCTGTTCGACTTGAACATTCCCGTCATTAGCGGTCTTGAGCTGACTAAACGGATGCTGCAGATTAATCCTGACTACTGTATTCTGATCTATACCGGGTACGAGCTTAGCCCACACTTTAACTTGCTGGTGGAAGCTGGTGTCTCGGGCATGGTCAGCAAGACTGCAACGCGTGAACAACTACTAAGTGCTATCCGCTGCTCCCTCAGAGGTGAAGCTGTGATTCCGATCCCTCTCTTGCGGCAGCTTCGGCGCAATGAAGTCCGGCTGTCGGCTTCCCGGGAGGACCGACGTCTGGAGGAGGTCTCGATTAACGAGCGGGAGCAGGAAATTCTCCAGCAAGTGGCCGGAGGCAGCAGTAACAAGGAGATTGCCGGACGCCTATTGATGAGCCAGCGAACGGTGGAATATAATTTAACGCGAATATTTGAGAAGCTGGGAGTCCGATCACGATCGGAGGCGATTATGGAAGCCAAGCGGCTGGGACTGATACATACAGGGGATTTCTTATAAGAGAGCACTCGTACCCTCCGTGAGGTGGATGCAGGTGCTTTTTTTATGAGATGAACGTTGGTTTGGATTAGATAATGTATTATATAATGTTAAGAAAAGCAGCGGAGAGAAAGAGGCAAGGTATGAAAACATTGTTAGTGACAGGCTATCGTGCGCATGAACTCGGGATTTTTGATAACAAGCATCCAGGAATTCCTTATATCAAAAAAGCTCTTGCTGCCAGGCTGCTCCCTCTTGTGGAGGAAGGGCTGGAATGGGTGATCACGCCGGGTCAATATGGTGTTGATCTCTGGGCCTGTGAAGTGGTGCTGGAGTTGAAACGGCAGTATCCGAACCTGAAGCTCGGCATCATTACCGCCCATGCGGCACCGGAGGAGAAGTGGAAGGAAGATAAGCAGAATGAATACCGCCGCATCGTGGCTGGTGCGGACTATTACGGTGCGGTTAGTAACGCTCCCTATGACGGAAGTTGGCAGTTCCGGGCTAGAGATGATCTTCTGTTCCGTAAGAGTGACGGCATTCTTCTGTTCTATGATGAGGAAGCAGCCGAAGGCAGCCCGAAATTCATGAAGGAGAAGGCACTTAAGCTTCATGCGGAGGGTGACTATGGATTGTTGTTGATTCATGCGGATGAAATCCAGAATATTGCGGATGAAGAGGCCCGAAGCGAGTATGAATAACAGATTATCCGATCAGTTACACGTATGTTTTTGCCGAATATATATTTTGTATAAATGGGAGTGAAACGCGAAAAAAATATTTTTTTGTTAGAAAATGTTCTTTTCTGGGTAATAGCTAACATATAAATAGTTGGCATATGCTTCCATGAGCATTTGTCATATACCAAAACACTCAGGAGGATCATGAACTTGAAGAAATGGACTACTGTATTACTAGGGGCGATTTTAATCATCAGTCTTACCGCGTGCGGAAACAATGAGGGAGCCAGGAACGTGGCCAACGTATCTGACCCTGTCGCAACCACAGGATCGAATGAATTGGCAACAAACGGGGATGCCAAGCCGGGAACGCCAACGGTTGAAGAATTGATTCAAAAAACTACCGAAGCCAGCCAAAGCCTCAAGAGCTTCGCGATAGAATCAAAAATTGAGCAAAACATCAAAATGAAGCAGGGCGACACTTCGCAGGATCAAAAAGTGAAGATGACTATAACATCTGAAATCATTAAAGAGCCTATGCAGATGCATCAGGAGATCCTGATGGACCTGGCGGGCCAAGGTGAACAGAAGATCGAACAATATATTACGGCAGACGGGATCTATACCGAAACGGCGGGACAATGGATGAAATTACCGTCCGAGATGACCGCTCAAATGACTGAAATGGTTAAGGAATCCGGTAGCCCGGAGAAACAGCTGGAGCAATTCAAGTCTATTGCCAAGGATACCACGGTATCTGAAGAGGGAGATGCCTATCTGCTAACGGCTGAAGTATCTGGCGATAACGTGAAGGAACTAGCCAAAAGTTATATGGACCAGGCCAGTAACGGAGACCCGCAAATGACAGCACTGATGGAGCAAATGAACATCAAGAGTATGAAGATTTCATATGCTGTCGACAAGAAAACTTACCTGCCTACTAAAACAAATGTAGATATGGTAATGGATATGGAAGCATCCGGCCAGAATATAAGCCTCGACATGAAAATGACCGGGAACCTTTCAAAGCATAACGAGATCAAGGAAATCAAGGTTCCGGACGAAGCAAAAAACGCACAAGAGGTGCAAATACCAGCAGCCCAGTAATCGTTACGCTTGAGAAAAACAGCAAGTCTCCAGAGGATTGGGGGCGTGCTGTTTTGTATTGTATTGGAAGATAACCGCGTTCAATGCAGCAAAAAAAAGCCTACATGCACCAACAGCATCAAGCTGTGGGCTTGCAGGCTTTTTCCGAAAGGGGCCACTATCGAGCAAAATTATCCGTTCGATGGAGCAAATCCTTCTTCAACCAAGTACTCTTCGGCTTCATCTACCGTCTCAAAGGCCATTTCCAGGTTGAGATCGGCATAGAGATACCACAAATCATCTTCCAGTCTCAGTGTAAGGGTATGACCTTCATCATTCACCCAGCGGGTCTCTTCTCCCGAAGGAGCCTTCTTCTTGCGCTTGTTGACCACTGGAGCTTCCGGCTTGCTGATGGACAAAGAGGCGATCGAAGCATCTAGCAGGGTGCGCAGTTCGTCCTCCGAGAAGTCGCGAATGTTCACTAGGCCCTTGCTGTCCGTCTCATATCCGCGCAGCAGTCCTCCATAGACATAGCCATTACCGTTCGGATGCAGGTGGTAGGCCACCGTTTTCTTCTCATGCCGACTTTCTTCGTAATGATAATTCACGCGCCCGAGCGATACATTGTTGCGCTGGAGCTGTGGGTAGGAATCAAGAATATCCAATTTCTGTTCAAATGTCAGCATCTATAAGCCTCCGGTTTCATTGTGCAAGTGATTATACCATGACTGGCCTGTAGCAGACTACTTCTAGCGCTGTAGCGGCAGCTCTAGCAGGAAGGTACTACCTTGCTCTGAGCTCTCCAGCAGGTCTAGACTACCGCCCATGGACTCGGCCAACAGGCGGCTGAAGGTGAGGCCCAGGCCTAGTCCACGGACAATGCTGTTCTTCTCCCGGCTTCTGACAAAGGCTTCGAACACCTGAGATTGCATGTCAGGGGCGATACCAGTACCATTGTCTGTTACGATGATCTTGGCAGTGCCCTCCGGCTGCTCCTTTAGCTCCAGGGTCAGCTGAAGCTTCCTACCGGTCTCCCCGGCTTGAACGCTATTGTTCAGCAGATTCACGATGATCTGCTGAATGCGTAGCGGGTCTCCCAGCAAGTACAAAGACTGTGTGGGCAATATCAACATCGGCTCACAGACCTCTTCCGCTTGCGTCAGCTTCCATTGATACACAACCTCAGAGAGCAGGGGACTGGCCGCAATCCGGTTGTGGCGAATCGGAACGATGCCCGCAGTCATCGCATTATAATCCAGCAGATCTTCGACCATACGTTGTAGCTTGTCAGCCTCCAATAGGGCAATATCCAGAAATTCCTCGGCTTCGTCGTTCTCAACGACACCTTCTCTTACCGCATGAATAAGACCCTTAAAGGATGTGACCGGAGTCTTCAGCTCATGGGAGACCCCAGCCAACATAAAGGCCCGGGACTCCTCAAATTGTTGTAGCTTACCAGCCATGTCCTGAAACGATACGATCAATTCGTTGATTTCCCGCTCCTTGGCGCCCTTCTGAAGCTTGATATTGTATTCTCCACCGCTGATCTGGACTGCGGCAGCTGCAACGGTCTGGACCGGCTTGGCTAGCTTGCGGGATAGGAGATAGATGGTCAGCCAGCTCAGGATGATCAGGAACACTTGGAGGAGCCCGAAGAAGAGAACCTCATTTCGCGGGATATGCTTGAGTGATCGCACCGACTGCAGGACGAATACTTTGCCCAGCATGCCCTCCGGCCCGCTAATCGGCGCTGTGGCCGCCCTGTACTCCCGGCTGCGGGCATTGCTGAGGCTCTCATTAAGCTCCATACGCATACGTTCCTTGCTCATCGGCGGACTGGAAAATAACATTTGACCGCTCTGATCCATGATAATGACACACATGTCCGTATTCAGCTTGAAGAACTGCTTTCGATTCTCAAACAAATCTCCGAGCCGAGGCGAAATGTTGATGGAGCCATCCTTGACACTAAGGTCGGCAAATTCCTGAGCGAGCAAAGCAGTGGTCTGCATTCGGTTCTCCATGGCCTCCTGCTGAATCCACCAGAACGTGGCAGCTGTAGTGATCAGTAGGCCAATGCTGATAATTAACAAATAACGGATAGTCCAATAGTACAGGATTGAGGTACCTTTATTCAGTTTGTCCATAGCTGGTACCCCGTACCGCGCAAGGTGCGGATTTCCCCTTCGCTGGCAGGCCAGTGCGACAGGGCCTGTCTGACCCGCTTGATCGACAGATCCACGGCGCGGTCGCTTCCGTCATAATCCATTTCCCATACATGCTCTAGCAGTTGATCCCTGGTGCAGATTTGGTTCGGCCGTTCGGCCAGGAATAGCAGTACAGACATGTCGCGGGGGCTGAGACTCACCTCAATTCCGTTAAGAAAGACGCTTCGAGCGCTATAGTCAATAAACAGACTGCCAAAATGCCGTTTGCGGCTTCCATCGGACCACTGGGAAGGACGACGCAGCACAGCCTTTACTCTGGCTACGACCTCCTCGGGGATAAACGGTTTGGACATATAGTCATCCGCTCCGCCGTTCAACCCGGCGAGCCGGTCCTTAATGCCGCCCCTGGCGGTTAGCATAATGACAGGGCAACTGCTTTTCGCGCGAATATGGGTCAGCAGTTCGAAGCCATCCATATTTGGCATCATCACATCCAAGAGAATCAGGGATGGGGGATTTAGGGTAAAGGCCTCCAGCGCCGAACGTCCATCGGACGCCCGGGTGACGCTGAAGCCTGCTTTTCGCAAATAAGCGCTGAGAACACGGGAGATGGCCTCCTCGTCCTCCACAATCAAAATGGACTGCATGATCACAGAGCCTCCTTCTAAAAAGTACACCAATTTTATCATAATCATGCTGGCGTTGCTTTGACTTCTTCCCGACATATTGGTTTGTTAGAATGAGGGCTAGTCTTACAGATACAAGGAATTTGGGATGGAGGGAAGTATGGTGAAGAAGAAATCGTTACTGATTCTTGTGGGCGTTGTTATTGTCGCCGGAAGTATTACGGGGTACACCCTGCTGAACAAGTCCCTGGGCAATAAAATCGAAATCGAGTCGGTTATCCCGGCTACAGGGCAAAACAACACCAATAGCGGATCGGGAACCGCAGAAGCAGCGCAGGGACAAGCTCCAGGGGCGGCAGTTACAGCAGAGCAATTAAACGGCGAATGGAAGATTGCCGATACATCGAAGGTATACTGGTCGGTGACCACCTCACAGGAAACCGTTAATTTTGTGGATAAGAAGGTACAGGGCAGTTGGAACGTAAATTTGGATGACAACACAGCTATGGCAGGACAGGGCACTGTGGATATGAATGTCTTGGATTCCGGCAATGCGCAGCGAGACGAGCATGTTAAATCCGGGGACTTCCTGTCGGTTGCAGAGCATCCAGAGTCTACTTTTACGGTGAAGTCGTTCTCGAAGCTTCCGACTGAATGGAGTGAGGGAACGCCTGTCCCGGTTGAGATGAAGGGAACCCTTACGGTAAAAGGAATTGAAAAAGATGTTACCTTCCAGACACAGGCCGTATATAGCAAAGGACAGCTTCTCTTGTCGGGAACAACTACAGTTACTTTTGGAGATTTCGGCCTAAGCAACCCGCATACCATTGTGCTGAGTACTGAAAATAATCTGGACGTGCGTTTGGAGCTTGTACTGAACAAATAACAGGGTATATAAGATGAAACAAGAAGTAACAAAAGCGAGAAGGAACGGAGGGGGAAGTTTGGAACTATAGGAGCGGTAGCGCCCGCCTAAAAGCTTTCCGAAGGAAAGCTTACATCGGAAGCATAGGGCTCTCCGGATTTTATCCGCGAATAGCGGTACAATCCCAAGAAATCTGGAGACAACAGCGGCCGGAAGTCCAAACATTCCACCGTAGTGACGACAGAGCCTTACGTTCGGATCTGAAGTGCGTCTTATATAGCAATCAAATCAACATAAGACATATGAACAAAGGACGTTTTCCAGCCCGCGCGGCATTGGAAAGCGTCTTTTATTTGCGTGCAATGGTATACTCCCTTTAGAGAACTGAGACGTATTTGAAAATTCAGGAGGGTTAATCCGTGATCGAAGTTGCAGCGGCCATTATTTACGATGAGACGGGAAAGGTACTGATAGCTAGAAGACGTGAGGGCAAGTCACAAGGGGGCCTGTGGGAATTCCCGGGCGGTAAGCTGGAGGCAGGCGAAAGTGTGCAGGAATGTCTAATCCGTGAGCTGCAGGAAGAAATGGGGATTGAAATCCGGCCCTATGCTGCCTTTGGGGTGAATGAGCATAGCTATGGGAGCATAGATCTTACATTAATGGCTTGGAAGGCGAAGTATGTGAACGGAACGATTACCTTGACGGATCATGATGAGTACCGCTGGGTTCAGCCAGGAGAACTGGGGGTATATACTTTTGCGGCGGCAGATATCCCGTTTGTGGAACGGCTTATGCGCAATGCCTGATGGAGATCTTTTTTACTTAGGAACAATGGTTTGATAGAATCATAGGTATCTAGGAAAAGACACCAAAGGAGAGACGCCAATGTCTAACGATAACGCTTACACGATAAAATGGGGAATTATCAGCACCGGATCAATCGCCAGCCAATTTGTCTCGGATCTTTTGCACGCTAGTAACGGTGTAGCTCATGCTGTAGGATCGCGTAGCCAGGAAAGCGCTGATGCATTTGCTCAAAATCATGGCATTCCGCATGCCTACGCTACCTATGAGGAATTGGTTAACGATCCAGCGGTGGATGCCGTGTACATCGGCACGCCGCATCCGTTCCATAAGGACAATGCGCTATTGGCACTGCGTGCAGGCAAGGCAGTGCTCTGCGAGAAGCCGTTCACCGTGAATAGTGCAGAGCTAGAAGAGCTAATTTCCTATGCCCGGGAGCAGAAGCTGTTTCTTATGGAAGCGATGTGGAGCCGTTTCCTTCCGGTACATGCCAAGATTCGGGAGTGGGTTGCAGAAGGGAGGATCGGTGAAGTGCGTCTGGTAAAGGGAGATTTAGGTTTCCGCGCTGACTGGAATCCATCCAGCCGCCTGCTGGATCCCAAGCTCGGCGGGGGTGGACTACTCGATGTCGGCATCTATCCGATTTCCCTGGCTTCGATGATCTTCGGGCCGCACCCCGAGCGTATTCAAAGCACTGTCCACATCGGTGAGACAGGCGTGGACGAACATTTCTCGCTGCTGCTCTCCTATGGGGATGGCAAGGCGGCTTCCATCAACGGGGGCGTCCGATTAAAAATGCTGGAACAGGCCTATATCTTCGGCACAGAGGGCTATATTGTCATTCCCGACACACTGGTCAATCCGAGATCTGTCGAGCTGTATATCAATGATCAAAAGGTGGAGACATTCAAGGACGATCGTGTCTCCCACGGTTATGCCTTTGAGGCCGAGGAAGTCGGACGTTGTCTGGCGGAGGGACTGACGGAAAGTCCGACCCTTCCGCTAGAAGAGTCGCTGGCGATTATAAAACTGCTGGATGATATCCGCGCCCAGTGGGGCCTCAAATATCCTGGCGAATAATCAAGCAGGAGCGTAATCTTAAACGTCCCTTGGGGCAGCGACTTGTGTCGCCTCCGAGGGGTGTTGTTGTATATAGCCATAGATCATAAGACTGCACAAGGAGGGGAAGCATGATCGCTAAAATGGACCGTTATCTAGGTTGCCTGACTGGTTTGGCGGTGGGAGATGCGTTGGGAACAACAGTAGAGTTCAAACCACCAGGAAGCTTCGAGCCGATGAAGGATATGGTCGGTGGTGGGGTCTTTGGGCTGAGAGCAGGCCAGTGGACCGATGACACATCGATGGCTCTATGTTTAGCAGAGAGCCTGCTAGAGAAGGGCGGATTTGATCCTGGAGATCAGATGAATCGGTACGTAAGATGGTTCCGGGAAGGGCATCTCAGCAGCACGGGTGAATGTTTCGATATTGGCAATGCCACGCGTGCGGCATTGCTTCATTATGAGGCCACAGGCGAGACCTTTAGTGGCTCGGTGGAGCCTTCAGCAGCCGGAAACGGACCTATTATGCGGCTGGCCCCGTCCGTAATGTACTACGCGGAACGGCCGGAGGAAGCGATAGCGTATGCAGCGGTCAGCGCAAGGACGACGCACCAGGCCGAAGCCTGTCTGCATGCGTGCCGCCTGATGGCTGCCATCCTTGTGGGGGCACTTAGTGGGTGGAGCAAGCAGGAGATACTAGCTCCTGAAGCATACCGGGATTGGCTGGAAGAGGGTTCATTGGCCCCGGCAATAGAGGAAATCTTACAAGGTTCATACCAAACTAAGGAACCGCCGTCTATCGAAGGTTCTGGTTATGTGGTGAAATCGCTAGAAGCAGCCTTGTGGGCCTTCCATCGCTCCACAAGCTTCGCGGAAGGTGCACTGCTAGCAGTGAATTTGGGCGATGATGCCGACACCACCGGCGCCGTCTATGGACAGATTGCCGGAGCCTACTATGGGCTCTCGGGCATTCCTGCAGCGTGGCGAGACAAGCTCGCCATGCGTGAGGTTATTACGGACTATGCCGAAAGGCTGTACCGCGAGCGTGCCTAGAGATAGGCGTGGAGGCTGAGCGAATGGGCGGCGATCTAGCAGCTGCCTGGCCGCCCAGTACTCGCGTTCACAGTAATACTTACATCCGTTAGGCATAACAAAACAGCCAGACCCCTCACCGGGGCCTGGCTGTTTATGTTTAATCAGGATGATAACTTAAAACAGGAAGTCTTCGTCTTTCAAAGGCTCCACGTTCATGGCACGAACGTAGCCGTTGCCTTTTTTGGAGAAGAAATCATGCTGCTTCGTATGGGTACTGATCCCATTTTGGACAATCGGGTTGATCTCTTCTTCGTCGAAAAGCGGATCATGTCCGAGATTCATCATCGCCTTGTTGGCATTGTAGCGCAGGAAGGTCTTTACCTCTTCTACGAGCCCGATGGAGGCGTAAATCTCTTCGGTATATTTTTCCTCGTTCGCGTGCAGGAATCGTACTAAACCCACTAGGGTTTGGTGTAGATCACGTTGCTCGTCTTCCTCCAGCTCCTCGTAAATCTCCTGGGCCAGCACGCCGACGTATACGCCGTGAATGCTCTCGTCGCGCAGGATCAGGTCGATGATTTCGCCGCTGCAAGTCATTTTGCCTTGACCAGCCAGATAGAGCGGATAGAAGAAGCCGCTATAGAACAGGTAGCTCTCCAGCAGCACAGAGGCCGCCATGGCGAGGTACAAGTCTTTTTTCGATTCGATCGCCTTGTAATATTGGGAGATGGTCTCTGCCTTGGTCTGGAGGCGGGGATTCTCTTCTACCCAGCGGAAGACGGAATCAATCTCTTCAGTACTCGCCAGGGTTGTGAAAATGCTACTGTACGACTTGGCGTGAATCTGTTCCATCATCCCCATGAAGCCCAGCACCGCTTTACGTTGCAGGCCGTCCACATGCTCCATAATCTGCGGCATACCCACGCCGCCCTGTACGGTATCGAGCAGAGTCAGACCGCCGAGTACCTTCATGTAGGCATCCTTTTCCAGCTCACTGAGGGTTAGCCAGGACATTTTATCATCGGAAAGTGGAATTTCGTCATCGGTCCAGAATTGCATAATGTTCTGGTTCCAGAACATCAGGGTGAAATCATCGTCCGGTCGGTTCCAGTTTACGGCTTGGATAGCGCTCATATCTTGTAATCTCCTTTTCTGTTCAAAAAAAGCCTACGGTTATACCGAGCAAGTGATACATTCCTCGACAGACAGCTTCTTGGTCCGTGTGTAATACAATGACTTCAGCCCTTTATGTGCCGCATAGAGATAACAGCGCGCCAACTCGCGGGTGGTAACATCGCTGTTCACGTGCAGGACGGTGGAAATCCCTTGGTCAATATGGGGCTGGATCTCGGCAATCAGGTCAATCACCTTGAACTGGTCCATCTGATAGGCGGATTTATAATAGAAGACATTGTCAGGCTGCAAATAAGGCATCGGATAGTACGTGGTGGAGTTCGCATAGGTCCGGGTCTCGATTTGCTCCACAATCGGCATCACACTGGAAGTAGCATTCTGGATATAAGAAATACTAGCCGTTGGCGCGATCGCCAGACGGTACGCATGATACAGGCCATTTTTGATAACAGAATCACGTAATTGCGCCCAATCCGCTTGGGTAGGGATATAGATATCCTTGAACAGTTCTTGTGCCTTAGGTGTCACCGGACGGTAATCCGTAGTCAGATAACGCTCGAAGTAGACGCCTGAGGCATAATCCGATTCTGCGAAGCCATGGAAGGTCTCACCGGTCTCGGCAGCGATCTCCATACTCTTCTCCAGCGAGTGGAAGTTCATGGTCATGAAGAAGGTGCGGGCGAAATCCCGGGCTTGTTCACTTTCATAAGCAATCTTGTTCTTCGCAAAATAACCATGCAGGTTCATAACGCCCAGTCCGACGGAGTGCATCTCCTTGTTCGCCTTCGCCACGCCTGGGGCATTGGAGACGGTGGTCATATCGCTGACAGCTGTTAGGGCCAGCATGCCCTCATGGACGGATTCACGGATTTTGCCATGCTCCATAACGTTGACGATGTTGAGTGAAGCCAAGTTGCAGCTGATATCCCGGCGGATGGTGTCTGCTTGACCGTAATCCGTAATTTCCGAGGTCTCCTGCAATTGGAAAATCTCCGTGCAAAGGTTCGACATCTTCACTTGGCCGATATTTTTCAGCGCGTGCGCTTTGTTGGCATTGCTCTTATTCATAATATATGGGTAGCCTGATTCCAACTGAATCATGGCGATCTTGGTCAGCATCTCACGTGCGCCCATCGCGACTTTCTTTTTAACGCGCGGGTCAGCAAGCAGTTTGTCGTACATTTCGTCCAAATCCATATCGTCCAGATGGATGCCGTATGCTTGGTATACACTATATGGTGCGAACACATGCAGCGGCTGGTTATCCTGGGCCAGCTTGTAGAAGCGGTTTGGCACGATCAGCCCGATGGACAGCGTTTTGAGCCGCAGTTTTTCGTCGGCATTGATTTTTTTGGAATCCAGGAACTCTAGCACATCCCAGCCAAAAATATTATAGTAAGCCGCCCCGGAGCCTTTACGCTGCCCCATCTGGTCGGCATAGGAGAATCCATCTTCCATAAGCTTCAGCACAGGCACGATACCTTTGGCCGCATCTTCCACGCCTTTGATCGTCTCACCGCGCGAGCGCAGCTTCGAGAGGTTAACTGCTACGCCGCCGCCGATTTTGGAGAGCTGCATGCAAGTATTCAGAACATAGTTGATCGAATTCAGAGAGTCATCCATTTCGAGCAGGAAGCAGGAGACCATCTCGCCTCGGCGGCTTTTGCCCGCGTTCAGGAAGGTCGGCGTAGCGGGTTGAAGACGTTGCTCCATCATCGAGCGGACCAGCACACGAGAAGTATCGGCATTGCCGCGACCCAGATGCAGAGCCACCACAGCTACACGATCCGGGTAATGCTCCAAGTATTGCTTCCGGTCATTGGTCTTCACCGCGTAGTCTGTATAGAACTTGGAAGCCGCCATGTAGGATGGGAACTGGAAGCCATATTCATGTGCGATCCGGTAAACATCCTCAACCTCTTCAGCGCTGTAGCGTTCGTACAGGTTCTCGTAGTAATCATTCTCTATCATATAATCCACTTTGGATTTAGTGTCTGTAAAAGTAAGGCTGCGTCGCTCCACTTCTCCCATAAATTCCACAACCGCCTCGCGGTCCTTATCCAATTGGAAGAATCCTTCTTCGTCTCTCTTCAAAAGCATGTTGTTCAGCTCAATATGCCGCAACTCGGTTCACCTCCTGTTTAATCCGTTCTACATCGCCAAAAGTTCCCGACAACTCGAACTTGCCAATTACCGGCACATTGTACCGTTCTGCAATCAAATCTGCGCTATTCGCGAACAGTTGACCCCAGTTTTTGTTGCCGCTGGCGGCGATTCCTTTAAGACTTGTATGGTTGTTCTCCAAAAAAGAAGACACCTTCTCTGGAATTTGTCCAAATCCGGTGGTGTATGTAACAAGTACATAAGGCTCGTCTATCGTCATATGCTCTTCGATCTGTACGGCCGGCAGCTTCAGCTTGCCAATGAACCGTTTGACGTTGCCTGTTTTGGAGTCATAAGCGATCAGCATGGTTGTTTTCCTCCTTAGTGGAAGCGAATGTTCCAGCTTATTAAAATTAGATTTTGGGATAAACCGCGCCCTGATAGGGTTTACCCTGTATATAAACCGTTTTCTTCGGAATAACACTATATTTAGAGACGCTTAATCATTTTAACACTAGATATGGAGAAGTCAATAGATCTCAAGAGGTAGGGAGAACGCGCAAATCACGAGATTTCATACTAGAAAAGGAGATGGATTAAGAAGGAATATCAGCGAAAGGGCAGGTGGAATAAGGGATTTGGATCAGATCCAGAATGCGCAACTGAGAGAGCTCCCCAGGGCAAAAATAATTTAAAAATGATCCTTGTCTCTTTTGTGAATGGAGGAAAAGTTGCCGGCAATAAACACCCCCCTGAATTCAATCCAGGAGGGTGTCTGTGCTGACTTGATTCACTTAGTTCACTATACTCAGACTCCCAGTAGAAGTTACCACAAATATGGGCACGCTCTCTTCACCAGTTTCGGTCTGCAGTATACCGTAGCCGTTCTGGAACTGACCGCTTAGCAGCATGGGGCCTGTTATGGACCCTTGATAGCCCTGAAGCAGGATGTAGCGCCCATCAGCATAAGCGACAGCACTGCCTGAATTGTCGAGATAGATTTCACAGCTTATCGCTACATTCTGAAAAGGATGAAGCTCCAGCTCCGACGCCAGAATTGGCGGGTACGCTTGTACGATTTCGGAGAATTGGTAAGTTTCTCCCGATTTGCGATAAATGGCTGTCTGCCCCGCGGTACCATCTCCGGCACCAGTACCAACATTATGCACAAGTATGGAACCATCTGGCTGAAGTTCATAGCTGTCTCCGCTAAAGGAGAACAGTTGTGAAATTCCTTGCGCCTGAAGCGCGTAACCAGTAAAAAGAGTCCTGCCGTTATCGTCCGTACTGTCGGCTTCAGCAACAACGACAGGTTCTCCGGCGGCCGCCGCAAGCGCCTCGTCAAAGAAAATCCGGTGCAGGGAGGGGAATCCGGGAATAACGCCCATGGAGAAAGATGACACAGCATTTTCCTTATTCATTACGGCATAATGAAGAGACCCGCTGCTGTCAGTTGCCGCAACATAGACCTTGGTCCCGTACTTTCCTTTACCGGAAATTACATTATTGTAGCGTCCCCGATCCCCACCTCCGGGGAGCAACCGCACAGGATCAGCTATATTCCAGGCGAGACGGACCGCCGCAATGTCTTCCGAATGATCTTTTAATGGAGATAGCTCGGTGTAGAGCTTGATTGCGTCTTCGTATGCTCCGTTTTTGGCTTTGCTCGCGGCACTATTAAGCAGTTTGGCATTTTGAGCATCTATGTACTTCAGCACTTGGGTTGCCTTGAAGCCTGCGCTGCTTACGAACTTGCGATAGGCGGCAGCATGTTCTGCGAAGGCGGATATGTTCTTACCCTCCAAATCTTTCTTCAGGATGATTCGTCCGCTGCTTTCCACCTGCTCTTTGAGCCAGGGTGCAGCATACTTATGGCTGACGTACGCCTTTTGCATGGACAGGGTGTTTTCCAGCAAGGGACCGAAGCTTCCGGCCGCGGCCAAGGCCTTTAACTGACCGGTATCGTGGTTGCGGAACGCAGCATTCAGTTGCTTCTGCTTGGCAGGTGCACCGCCGAAGAAGGCATCCGGTATCTGCAGAAGTTTCCATTTTACTTCATCCCCGCCATCGTTTCCGTTACCGTTTTGGGCAAGGGTGTCCATAAACTGCTTTTTGAATTGCTGAAAGAAGGTCGTCCATTCCTCAGATAGGTCCGACGCCGCGGACAGCTTGCGATAATAGACTTCATAAGGGTCCCCGGGCTGCATATACTGAGCTTTTAGCTTGAGAAGATCGTCATAGCTCTTCATGAATCCTTCAAAGTCACCTGACAGGGCTTGCGAGCTGGCGAATCGGGCAACACTGTCCAGGCCAGTACGGATGGCTGTGATCGGGGCCAATTGCTCCAATCGTGCTGCTATCTCTTGTTCTTTGTATTGAAAGGAGCGATTATCTCTCGCCTCACGGTATTTTTCTTCTGCGCCGATAAGGTCGCCTGCCGTATGTAGGCGATCACCTTCCTGCACAGCATTCACCTTGTCAGACATGCGCTGGGCCTTCTGCCCCAGCAGTAAGAGCATCAATATACACAAAATGATCATAAAATTTCGCAGGGATATTACTTCTTTGATCGTCATATATTATAGCCTCTTTTTTGCCATACGATGGTTTATTGAAATTCAGGGTCCCAGCGATACTTGAATTCACGGATTTCGGCTACAGTCTGGTCAAGCCCGTTCCAGGGCTCATAAGGATTGGCCTCGATCAGCCGGGATAATCGCAAGAAACGGTCCTTGGGCAGTTCATGCACGTATCTGCCGATGAAACGGGAGTGCAGTAGCGCATAACGTTTCATACGGACGGCTGCCCCAGCCACGCCGGTCAGAATAGCGATTCCTTTATCCATTTGCCGAATCTGGGTCTCATAGGCCTGAACATAGCGTAGCGTGCGGTCCTTGATTAGATCCCGGCGCACCTTGGCAATCTCTCCTATGTACTCGGCCAGTAGCGGCTCGAACTCACTCAGCAGAAGCTGCTCCATTTCGAGATCCATATCCTTGCGGAGCTGAAAGCCGTGCAGGAGGGCGACCCGCTGCCGGGCTACCCGGTCGCCACGCAAGAGAATGGCAATCTCGCGCAGCTTCTCATACGCCAGCACATCATTTTCACGAAGGACGGACACTGCTTCCTGGCGGTTGAGCTCCAGCCCCTCCTTGATGATTCCGATATTGTAGGCCAACAGGTGCTCCAGAGCGCGCAAATTTTCGTTCTGCCTGACTTTTCGCTGCGTATAGTAGAGAAGCCCGGTCAGTAGGAGTCCGCCTGCACCACACAGGGCCATTTGCAGCGTGTTATCGCCAAAATAAACCGCGGCTAGGGTAAGCAGCAAGACTAGCAGTAGTCGATTGTTCATTTTGCGTCCCGCACGGGCTCTGGCATAGTTCTCCACCGAAACTAGAGAGGCTTTGCCGCATTTGGTGCAGCGCTCTTCGTTAAGAGCGGTATAGCGGCCACAGCGCCTACAGATGCGAAGCTTGTCGAAGGAATAGCGGGGCGCCTTGAAGGGCCGGAACGTGACAGGCTTCTTCTTACTCATGGACCTTGTCACCTCCATTTAAGGTGGCGAGCAGCATCTCATCCATATCTTCCCGAGTTAGCGGGTTCCGCTGGCGAGAGGCATAGATTGCAATGTGAATTACGACATATAGGAACGTAACTCCGAGAATAACGTATGAAATCATGGGACTTTTCCTTTCTTCTGGAAGATAGTGCAGCGAAAAAAGTGAATTATAGCGTTTTTTCTAAACGGTTCATCAGTCCTAAAAGTTGAAGTTTACAAGGTTTAATTATATCATAATGGCATACTATTTACAGATTTTAGCTTTTTGGCTGATTCCCCATATTTGCCTACTATAACACAAGAGGAGCCATCTTTATGCTTCATAACGACCACCGTAGAAAAACATCGAAGATTGTCTTTTGGCGCCTTATTCCGGCGCTGCTGTTGACCCTGTGCATTGCGATTGCTCCGCTAGGGGCAGGGCTGGCTCATGCCGCAACCCCGGCGCCATCTCACATTGACGCCGTGCTGCTGATTGATGTCAGCAACTCCATGAACAAGAGTGACAAGAACAAGATTGCCAACGAAGCAATGAAGATGTTCATAGATATGCTGTCCGCACAAGGAGACAAGGTCGGGATAGTGGCCTACACCGATAAGGTGCAGCGGGAAAAGGCGCTGCTGCAGATCAATTCGGCGACCGACAAGCAGGATCTGAAGGACTTCATTGACGGGCTGGACCGCGGCGCTTATACGGATATTGCCGTAGGCGTGAAGGAGGCAGTGAAGGTGCTGCAGAATGGCAGCGATCCTTCCCATGAACCGCTCATCGTCATGCTTGCCGACGGCAACAACGATTTTAACAAAGCTACCGGACGGACCCAGAGCCAATCGGATCAGGAGCTGAATACAGCGCTGGATGAAGCCAAGAAGAGCGGCTATCCCATTTATACCATTGGTTTGAATGCCGATGGCAAGCTGAACAAACAGTCTCTGGCTGATCTGTCTACCAAGACGGGAGGCAAGGCATTCTCTACAGATTCGGCAGATGATCTGCCGCAAATCCTGAGCGAAATTTTTGCCAGCCATCTCAAGCTTAAGATCGTACCGGTGCAGTCGATTACAGGGAATGGCAGCTTTCAGGAAGTAACGGTGAATGTTCCAAACGCCAGCGTGCTGGAGGCCAATATTTCCATTATGTCTTCACAGCCGGTAACTGCGAAGCTAAAGGACCCCACCGGGAAAGAAGTAGCTATACCTTCAGGTAATGTCCTGCTCTCGAAGTCCAAGACCTACAGCCTGATCAAGCTGTTGTCTCCGCAGCAGGGCGATTGGAAGCTCCAGATCAAAGGGGTGCCCAAGGATAAAATTGATATTAATCTCGTTTTTAACTATGACCTGGAACTTAAAATAGATGCGCTGCCTTCCGCATCCTATAAAAAAGGCGACAAGATCGATATTGCGTCCCACCTGTTCAGCAACGGTACTCAGGTAACGCTCAGCAATTTGTATCAGAATATGAAGGCCGTTCTGCTGGCCAAGGATCTGGATACGGGCGCTACTGAAGAAATCCCGATGGATAACACCGGGGATGTCTTCAAAGGGACCTTTGAGGTGAAGGAGAGCCATGATTACGAGCTGAAGGTGCGTGCAGAGGAAAGAAGTTTTTACCGTGAAAGTGATCCTGTGACAGTCAGTGCCAAAAAAAGTACTGCTGGAACTGGCGGCGCTACAGCAGCCCCGGAGAGCAGTAACCCGCTCGCTGACAAGCCGAAATCAATGACCCTGTATTATATTATTGGCGGGATTGTACTCCTGCTGGCAGTTGGCGTTGCTCTGTGGCTGCTGCGGAAGCAGGCGACACGCGGCTTTACCGGGCAGATCGTCATTGAGGTACGGGACGAGAATACAGGGGAGAAGACTTATCCGCAGTATAAGAAGCTGGCTGCATTCAGAGGCAAGTTCAACTTGCACCAGCTGCTTCAACTAGCACCTGAGCTCAAGGAAAGTGAGAAGCTCGTCTTCACTCCGGGCAAGAACGACAGACTGCTGCTCCGCAGCGGCGAAGGCATTACCGTGGAGAGATCCGGACGCGCCGCCGATGCGTCGCGTGGTCTGGAACTGAAAAGTGGTGACCGCGTTTCGGTATCACTGCATAGCGTGGACAAAACAATTTTACTGGAATACCTGGTTTAGCCAGATTCTTTAGTACAGTTCAGGAGGAACGCTTATGAAACCGGTAGTACGAGAGCATATTCAGCAACTGGATGTATCGCTTGGCGGGGGAATTGTCAGCGATAAGATCAGAGTCGATACGATTGACAATCCTATACTCATCATCGGGCTGGGGGGCACGGGCATTGACGCCCTCCTCCGCCTGAAATATCAGATCAACCGCCGCTTCAAGCTGCCAGAAGATCCGTTGTCCAAGAAGAAGCGGGACAAGCCGGATAATGTGGAGTTTCTGGCTTTTGAAACTAACGAACAGGATCGTAATAAAAAATATAAAGGCATCGGGCTCGATTCGCAGAATGAATTCGTGCTCTTGGCCAATGCCGAAATCGGGGGACTGCTGCAGAACCGCAGTATTTTGGACCCGTATATCACGGATTGGCTGTCCCCTGAGCTGAGCATTACGGACGGTATGAACGGCGCTGCCGGCGTGCGTCAGGCGGGACGGCTGCTCTTGTTCACCAAGATCAACCAAGTGGTTGGCGCCATTGACAAGAAGATCAAGACACTGTCTGTAGGCACCAACAAGAAGCTGATGGTGTTTCTGTTGACAGGACTTTCCGGCGGAACGGGCAGCGGTGCTTTCCTGGATATCGCTTATATCGTGCGCGGCATTATTGAGCGCGACTTTGGCTCTGCGGGGATTGACCGGGTGAACACGCTTGGTTATTTGTTTACACCAGACGTGAATCTCTCGAATAAGAGTCTCAGCGAACATACCCGCGAATATATCCGCAAGAACGGATATGCGGCGTTGAAGGAACTGGATTACTGGATGAATGTAGACAGCCGGGGCGAACGATTCCGTCAGCAGTACGGTAATATTTTGACCGTAAATTCGCCATTGCCTCCATTCAATCTGTGCCATCTCATCTCCGCGACCAATACTGAAGGCAAGCTGCTGGAGAACGCTTATGATTATTGCATGAACGTAACAGCAGAGAATATTACCAACTTTATGGCAAGTGAAGAGAAGCAGTCCGGTGAAGAATTCGCTATTCATGACTATATTAGCAACATCCGCACCAATATTGCCCAGATGAACAAGGCTTATCCGGCAAACTATGAATACAATATTATTGGGGCTTCATCTGCTGTGCTCCCGATCGAGGAAATGACGACCTATCTGGCTTACCGTCTGTTCGATAAAATGGAGAAAATGTTCCAGCAAGGGCCGGGGCAAGAAGACGTGGAGAAGTTTGCCCGCAAGCTGGGCATCGATCTTGATAGCATGGTCAAGACATTTGAATCCCGCGTGCCTGAGCCGCTGCCGGGCTTTGAGAACAGCGAACGGCTAAACCATGCCAATGTGATCAAGAATCAGGTTGTCAGCATGGATACAGAGTTGGAGCAGAATTTCCTTTCGCGTGCGCGTGAGGAGTACATCAAGGCGAGAAAGCAGCTTCCGGGAGAAATTGTCGGCCGGTTTGGCGAGGAGCTGGAGCGGATTTTCCTCCATCCGGAGCAAGGACCATTCTATGTTTCGCGGCTACTTTATACCGAAAAAGGCTTCTGTATCCTGAAGTCGATTCAGTCATATATTGAGACGCTTCGCGAAAGTCTGCTGCGACTGCCGCGTGATATTGAGACGGCGCAGGATAGTGCGGACGAGAAGCTGGGTGATGCCCGGAGTGCTTTTGTCTCTAAGGAGAAGAAGAAGAACGCTTATATTGAAGCGAAGATCAATGAGTACTGGCTGCATGCTGATGTAGAGCGCACCGAGCGAATGATTGAGTTTTATGAGGATCTGTACGAGCTGCTGAACGAAGAGAACAGCCGGATTTATGGTGTGTTCACAGAAATTCTGAGTGCGCTCAGCTCGATTTTTGCCAAGAATGGGGATATCCTCATTAACGGTGAAGAGCAGTCTGATCATAAAGGAAACAAAACTTATTATTGGAACATCGTCAATGTACCGGATATTTCAGCGACGATCTCCAAGATTATGGACCAGAAGGACGGCGACGATCTGATTCGTGACTTCACCCGGGAAATGCTCAAGCATTCCGGGCGCTGGGTCAGAGAGCAGGAGATTGATGTTGTTCGTTCCATCTCTGATTTCCTCAGCGATAAGTTCGGTGATTTGATCACCCGTTCTATGGAAGATTTCCTCGTAATGAAATATGGCCATGAGGAGCCGCTCGATAAATTTGTGGAGCGTATCATCGCCGGTAAGCTGGACGAGGAGGCTGTGCCGACCTTCCATCTTAGTAACAGTTCGGGCAATCTTCATTTTCCATCCTGGGGCTTCGTTTCGGTTCCTGTCAAAGCGCCGGGCATCTTGAAAGGTATTCGCAATTATCAGAATAATGCGCTGGGCAAATCACACTTTACGATCAAGGAAAGCGAAGTTAAGAACCGTATTTTCTGGCTGAACACACGCAACGGAGTGCCACTCTTCGTGTATACACCGCTGCGCGTATTTGAGGAGAACTACGAGCGGACCATTCTGGACAAGGAAGGCATTGGCCGCCATTTGGTGATGACAGACAAGAACAACTGGACCTATCTACCGTCGCCAATTCCGGAAAAATCATGGGGCGACACTTACGTCAATGCCCGCGTCCGTGATTACAATGCTCGTGTTCGTGCCGATTTCGACAAGGCGCTGGCATCAGGTGTGATTGTCGAAAAGGGGCTTGATGAAAACACAAGCAGCCGCTATTCGGTCATCTTCACGAAGCCGTTTGATCTTGAAACCTTCTTGAAAGGTTTCGATCTGCAGTTACAAGCGCCGCGCCCGAATCTTGGAGAGGTGAAGAAGGCTGCGGATGAACTGCGCTTGCTGCGGGAGAAGGGACTGGAACGGGAGGCGGTCAAGGATATCTTCGGCAGTGTCAATCAGGATCTGGCGAAGGAGAATCTGATTCGCACCCCGCAATTGATTACCCGTGTCCGTGAAGAACTGGCGAAGGTTGCGGAGCTGGAGGCTAAGGCCGCAGAACTGGATGCACTGCTGCATCAATATCTGGATGAAGAGAAGTGGATGGACCAGTTCCTTGAAGCTTTATATACAGACAGCATCATCAAGAAAGGTGCGCTGTATGTCTATGATCGTGATGAAGAAGAAGATGCTTGGGAGCCATTCGCGAATCTGATGAAGGAACGCAGTTATGTAGAGTATGCTGTGTATCGTCATTTCCGCAGTCTGGACGAGAAGAGCCGCAGTGTGCTGCTGCGCAAGGCAGCGCGCCGTGCGGGCGAGATGACCGCAGCCGAAGATGTATCTCCGCTGCTGTATAAACTGGAAGGTCTTTATGTCTCCTTCCTGGAGGCTCGCGACAGTCTAGAGTATGAGCGGGTAGAGCATGCCAATGGCGACGAAATGTATGGATTCTACAAGAGCATGACTGGCAAGCTTGGCAGTATCCGCAGAAAGCTGAAATAATCCTATGATTAAATCATTAGCATTATCTTATGGAGAACAATATGCGCAGCAGGAGGAGGCGCTGCGCAGCAAGGGGGATGGACGCAGCAGCATCCATTATCCCGCCCTGTTTTTGTTCGTAGGTGACAAGATTGCCCCAGCTATCGCTCCGGTACTGGACAGCTGCGAACGCAAATGGGATAACGCCGGAGGCGTTATGGCTATGCACACCCTTCCGGAAGGGGGAAGTCCAGTAGGGTACGGGGCCGGTGGGAGCCCGCGGGTTATGCCCATGACCCTACCCTCTGCGGCGGGACATGATCCACGTACTGTCCGAGCGGATGTTTACCGCGTATTTCAAGAGGACAGCCGCTATTTGGCGGAGATGAACCGATCCTTGCGGCGGATCAGCAACAGCATAGCGGATTATGGACGGCTGTATTCTTCCTTTGACGTTATCCATCTTTCTATCATTACGCGGGTCGATGACCCGCTTAATGTGTTCTTACCGGAGATAACGCTACTGGCCCGCGCTGTGCTAGGCCAATCGTTCAAATCGGTGCAGACAGACCTGTACGCCCTGATCAACGAACGTGAGCAGGGCGACAACTTCGGATATTCTAGTTCGGTCGGACTGGCCTTTATGCGTGAACTGGATGGAATGCAGATGCCGGACTACACGTTCCGTGCGCCGCTGCTTGTGACTGAAGACGGGCTATCCATTCCGGTAAGCCATGGTCCTTCCCAGCTATTTGATCTGGTCTATCTGTTGTCCGACAAGAATGAGCGAGGCATGATGTCCACAGGCGGCATGCAGGACAATTACGAGATCATCTCTCACATTAGTCTTCTGAAAAACCGGGTTCGGCCTACCTCCGATGAGGCTAGCGGACACGGCGGTTATAACAATATGACATTTAAAAGTGGCATTCGGGGCAGCTCCGGTCGACAGGGCTACGCAACCGCAGGTTTCTCCAGCGTAAGAAGGCCCAATATGCAGATTGCCCTGGCGGTCCTGTATCATGGCTTCCGGCGGCTGGCGGCGAACATGCGTGAAGGCAGTACGCCTGGCGTTCGTGAGCGGCAGTCCCTGTTCGGACTTGGCGCCGATACCCTGCGTGAGCGCTCCTCACTGCTTCTGCCGGATGAAGCAGGGCTGCAAGAGATGACGGGACTGATGAGTCACGGTCGTCCATCTTACAACGAATTGAAATATCTGTCCTTGCGGGAGGCAGAGGAGCTGTTGTTCGGCAGCGGAGGAAGCGACTATTTCCTCAGCAATTTCACTGCCGCTGCTGCAGGGCGGCTGGAGTCGATAGAGCCGCTACGGGATTGGCGGCCGTTACTGGCTGCGCAAGAAGCGGCAGTTCCTGCGGTGACCTTCTATCAGCTGGCAGAGTGGACGGCTGAACGTGACGATTCTGGCAGCCTGCTGTACGGGCTGCGCCAGCATATGGGCGGTCTCCGGTCCGTACTGGCGAATGCCAAGGCTGAACTTGAGCAGCTCTACAGTGACACTGTGGAGCGCCAGCCATTCCAGCGTGTGCCGCTGTTCGACAAGCGTACGGTACGCAACTTTATCCAGTATCTGTTTACAGTCGTTTATGGCAAAAAATATGAATTGCTACAGCTTGAATCCGAGCTGGGTCTATGTCGACAATTAGAAGCTGCGCTGGAACGGATTCATGCGGAGAGCATTGCCCGCGTAAAAATCATGGAGACGCTTGAGGAAGAACTGCGTGGCATTGCCCAGGACAGCATCCAGCGGACACGCGACGACATCGGGCAGAACATCATGGAGTACTATGGTGTAGTTACCGAAGAGGTGATGAAGGAGATCGAGACCCGGCGTGGTCCTGGCGTCTTCTTCAGTGAACGGTATCTGGGCAGTCTGTCACAGCTACTGGACCAAGGTCAAGAGGCGGTTGTAGAACGCCTGATTGAAATCTGCCGACGAGAATTACTGGCGGCTGAGGCATTCACACTTTCCTTTGAAGAGGAGCTGCTCCGGCGGGCCAATGTGGCGGTCGCTTATGACAACACGCAGGTGTTGTCTAAGGAAGAGCTGTTCAAGCGGCTCTACCGCAGCCTGGAAGAAGGAGCCATTGTCAATGTGCGGCTGTTCGAATATACGCAAGAGCATCGGCATGAGGAAAAATATTTTTTCGGCGACAGCACCTCTGAATTCCTGCGCTACGTCAACGGTGTGGATGAGACGACCCGGATCTACCGGCTGGGCTTCGTGCATGAGCAACGCAGAAGCGGGGTGGAGAAGCTCAACCTTATGGGCGGCTTTCATCTGGAGGATCTGTTGTATTACCGGAATGGCCGGGTATATTACGAGACTTACATCCAGAACGGCTACAAGCTGCATGCCATCGAAGAGGAACATCTTCCTGAGCTGCGTTAAAGATGCATGCATTAGGCAAGGAAGAGAAAAGAACAGCTTCAAATCAGGTTTCACTAATGTTCCACCGGAAAGGATGAATGAACATGCAGCGTAAAATTAATATGCTCCTGCTCTTCTTCGCATTGATCGGGGGGGCCGTAGCTTTTCTGATCGGAGAATGGCTACTGGGCCGCTGGCTCACAGACCTGCCATCCATCGTGCTTGTCGGCATTTACTTCGCGATCGTAGCGCTGGGAATCGGGGTAGGCTGCCTGATCGCCGAGATCATCTCTCCAAGACTGAACGGGGCTTCATGGAAGCAGCGCTACTTGGGATTATCTTGGAAGCTGCTGCCCCTGACACTGGTGCTGGCTTTTGGTGTCGGCGCAGTGACAGAGTTCGTGTATGAGCTGAACTTTGGCGGCATCAGGCCGGTTAAGGATGTGGTCATGGCCATCGACGATTCCGGTAGTATGGGCCAAAGCGATCCCGACAACCGCCGTTATTCGGCGGCCCAGGGTCTCGTGATGAGGATGGACAAGGACAATCAGGTAGCGGTGCTGACTTTTAACCAAGACGTGTCCGTAGTCCAGCCGCTTACACCGCTTTCGAATTCGGGGAACCGGGAAAAAGTCTCGGCAGCTATCCTGAATCTCAAGACCACGGATGGCGGCACGAATATCAGCGGTGCGCTGAATGAGGCACTGAACGTCATTAACAGCGACAGCAGAAGTGATCGCGGCTCCATGGTCATTCTACTGTCGGACGGTTTCAGTCAGATGGATACGGCTCGGGAACTGCAGGACTTTGTGGACCGGGGCATTGCAGTCAATACGATTGGGCTGGGCATAGAGGACCCGTCTGGTCCGGCGCTGTTACAGGAGATCGCCCGCGTGACCGGGGGGCAATATTATGATGTAACCGACGCTGGACGACTCGGCGATGTGTTCCAGCAAATCTATGACCGCCTTGGCGACCGGACGCTTCTGACAGAGCGTAGCGATGCTACCGAGAACAGCCCTTATTATGCAGCGGTCCGGATCCTGTCGCTGCTGCTAATCGGTGCAGCACTGGGCTTGGGTCTGGGTATCGTCTTCGACAACCGCCATCTGGCCAAGAGCTTCGGCATCGGCGGCGCTGTATCCGGTCTGCTGGCAGGGTTGATTCTGGAATACGGCCTTGGCGGCCACACCTTCAGCGATGCACTCATTCGGCTTCTGGCTGTTCTAGTGCTGGCTGCAATCATCGGGGTCTTCACTGGAGTCATTCCAGTTGGTGAAGGCCGATTGACTCGCAGAGGTACGAGAGCCGCTAAGGCGGTTACAGCAGCGGACAGCTTCGAGCGTCCGCGCAGAAACCGGGGAAGCAAGGGATTCTAGGAGAAGTGGAAAGGAGCTATTGTCATGAGGTATGCTGATGCAGATTCATCCACACCCTTGATCACAGAGATCACTACACAGGTGGAGGATCGGTTCTGCACGCTGAGATGGCGCTGGCCGGATGGTGTGCAGGCCGTATGCATTCATAAAGGCCCTGCAGATGAGCCTGTGGCCAGAGACATTCCGCCTGGCGGAATGAAGCTCTATACACGTGAAGAATACAAATCCAACAACGGTTATCGTGACCGGCTTGATGATATTGGACTGGTAGCGTACACCGTATATGCTCGTCAAACGGAGAACGGTGAGACCGTGCTGGTGCAGCAGCGGGACAAAGCCAACCGTGTGCTTGTAAGTGCGGGCAAGGCGCGGATCTATTATTCTATTGTTCAAAAAAAAGGGTTGTTCTCCAAACAAAAGACCGTACATATGTCGATTACGGCAGAGGTCCCTGTAGCAAGGGATGTGCTGTGTTATGTCAAGAAACGCGGTGGCCATCCTGCAGGGAAAGAAGACGGCATTCAGTTTCCGTTCGTGCAGGACTTTGCCGCCGGGCGTAACCAGCTTCCGCCGATTGAGATCGGCAAGGATGATTTTGTACGCATTTTTTTCACCGATGGACGGAAGTATGGGCTTGTCTATGAACTGGTGCCGGAGTAAGGCGCTCTGCGTCAGGAGCAAGGAGATTTGCAACACTTCACGCAGTCCAGGTGACCAGTACGAACGAAACGGGCTTTACTGTGTAAAGCTTTAAGGAGGATGAGAGATGTCTTTTTTTAGCCGCTTTATGAAAAAGAACCAGGCGCAGCCGCGGCCGCTCTATTACGATATCGTATGTCCCTTCTGCTTCACCAAGTTTGCGCCGGAGGACGTAGTCTTTCGGGCTATGCATAGCCGGGAGGACGATGAGAATTACGCGCTTGGCGAGGACGATGCGCTGAATAAATACCGTGAGCGCTTTGGACTGGACACCGTGGACGACATCGAGGCGATTATTCGTCCAGCCGATATCCCAGAGGAATATCATCATTACACAGATAATGTACTCACCGGTCTAACGGATCGTTATGGGGTACTTACACGCAGACGGCTATGCCCTTCCTGCCATAATGAGCTTCCGGTCACAGCTGGTAAGGTGCCAAGTAATATTATCTCCATTATCGGCGCTTCTCAGGTTGGGAAGTCGGTGTACATGACGGCGTTGATTCATACGCTCCAGCATACCACTGCCGGACATTTTGATGCTGCCTGCATGCCGCTGAATGCCGAGATCAGCCGCAAGTTCCGTACGCTCTATGAAGAGCCGCTGTTTGAACGCGGGGATCTGCTGGCTTCGACACAGAAGGAAAAGATGCAAGAGCCGTTCATCTTCCAGTTTGTCTTCAAGGACGAGAGCAAACCACCGCTGACGCTAGTCTTCTTCGATGTTGCGGGTGAAGGGATGGTCGACCAGGATTACCTGGGACTGCATGGTCAGCATATCAAGAACTCTGCGGGTATCCTGTTTATGGTTGATCCGCTGCAAATCCGTTCGGTACGCGAGAAGATCCGCATCAACATAGGTGACCGTCCGGGCGAATGGGTCTCACAATATGACGAGCCGCGCGACGTGGTTCTGACCATGTTCGGCGATTTTATTGCTTATCAGGAGAAGAGCAAGACGGACATTCCTACCGCAATCGTTCTGGCGAAGAGCGACATGCTCCATTCGTTAAAAGATGAAGACGGCGATTACATCAAGTCGAACAGTAACGTATTCAATAACTATGTGCACCGCAAAACGCTGAATCTGGACGAATTCCATAACATCGACGGGGAAATTCGCCGCTTTATTGGCAAGGTGGACCGTCCGTTCAAGGATACGATGGATGTGTATTTCTCCAACACTGCTTATTTTGCCGTATCCGCACTCGGCAGCAATCCCGTGAATCAGAAGATTGAAGGGGTTGTCAGCCCGATTCGGGTGGACGAGCCGTTCATCTGGCTGCTCCATAAGCTGAATTACATCGAGGGGAGCGACGGCCCGTGAAGAATCATTCAGGGGCGATGATCACTCAGCAGATGTATACCCGGGAGCGGCGCGGGATTTTTCGCTCCACAGAAGGGTTCGATACGGTAGCGAAGTCGGAGGGGTTGGACGGCGGGTTTATCAAAAAAATCCTTCATCCCTTCTGCCTCTATGATGCTCCGGCGGAACTAACGGCACGCGGGGAGAAGGCCGAATCGGCCTACCCCTCGGCGTTGCACCTGTTCCATACGGAGAACGGGGAGACCGTCATCGGAAACAGCCGCTATCAGTCGGCAGATTTCACGGGGCAGCGGAGCGCTTTTTTCGCCCATAACTTTGTTGTTCCGGCTGCTCGTGCAGAAGAGGTTGTAGAGCATTATGGGGATTGGCTGCATGCCGATTTTGCGGGAAGTTACACAGGTGAGCTGGGTGGCATCTTGCCAGAGCTGTCTTCTATCCCGGTGGGGAGGAGGACTCAGGCCGCCCCTGGTACAGTGTTATCTTCCCTGAATATTGGGGAAGACTTGTTCAAGGCACTGCTGCAGGCGGTGATGACCTCCGTGGCGGGCAAGAAGAAGATTTATATAGCGCTGGATGTGCCTATTGGAGAGTTGTCGAAACGAGCAGCAGAGCTGACCGAGGTTATTTTCGGTGCACTTCCCAATGAGTTCCGTCGCAGACTGGGTGTCATTACGTATGCCAATGAGCCAAAGAGCCGCAAATATATTCATTTGACCTTTGTAGAGAAAGGTTCACTTCGCCCCGGCGACCGCAATGTGGAGAAGGATTTTACGTTCGATCTCGTCTCCGGACGCAGCAGTAATGCCGAATTCGGGGATTTGCGGCAGCAGTATGCCGATCTGGCCTGGAAGGTCACGAGCAGCGGCGGCAGCATGCATGATTTCGGTCAATTTGCTGACCGGATGCTGGACGGGGAAAGCTTGGAACGCAAGCTATCGCTCGGACTCTATAATGAACTGGCTGTATTTTACGAGATTGAACAAGGCAATGAAAGCTTGTATGAGCAGAACAAATTCGCGGTTCTTGGTGGCTTGCTGGACTACCTCAAAAGGGACGGCGCGCTGGAGTCACGAGTCCGTTTGAACGATATTTTTCTGGAGCGATTTGACCGTGAATTTGATCAGATACGGCAAGGGGGTCCGCTGATCCCTGCGTTGATGGAGAGCTTCAAGGCTTACTATGTGCTGCCGGGACATAATTACAGGGGTCGTATCGTCGATTATTTCATTAACGGGATGCTGAACAACAGCAACCAAGGGCGAGAGGACGACCTGAAGGCGGCGTATGCCATTATCGAAAGTGAAGAAGAACTGAGTGCGGCCTTTTTCAAAAAAGTGCTGGGTCAGTCGATCTTCCGCCGGAGGCTTTTGGAGCCGTATTTGGAGAACCGTCTGGCTGCCGCCGCATCAGTAGCGGATATTGCAGGTTTTGTACTCTATTGGGGACGCACGCTGCCAGAGGTGCTTCAGCAGACCTTTATGGAGGATAGACCCAAGGATTACTTGCTGGAAAAGCTTCAGCGTGAACCCGATCCTGTTGTCGCTGTGGCCGGGATTCATGAGCGTGTGGAGAAAGCTGAGAAGGATCGGCGGCGTAGCGGTGGTATCCAGCCTGAAGCGCTTGAACTTCTGCACGGATTGGCTGCGGCCGCTGACCGTTTTCTGCTGAACCGTCTGTCCCTAGCGGAACTAACGAAGGAACAACTACTGGATATTGCCTTCCTGCGTTATCCCAAAGGTGCTGCCAAATGGTATCCGCCGCTGGATCAAATCAGTAAGCAGAAGGAGAACGCGCTGCGGGCCGCCTACCGCTGGTTCGGGGAAGAGGGGCCGGATGAAGGGATTTTCGCCGAGTTGACTCCAAAAGAGCTGGATGATGTGCAGCTCCTTGGACGGCGCTGGCTGAAGGAGGCAAGGTCCGCTGAACCTTTCGAACGGCTGCCGCTGGGCTTTTATTATAGCAGTCATCGTGAGGGCGGTCCGCTGGACTACGAGGCGTTGCTGGAATTGGTTAACCAGAAAGCAGGTTCGGATAAAGAGACCGTCTACCGCTTCCTGGCTTGGTCACAAGGCAATCCATTGTTTGTAATCTCGAACAAGAAGCTGCAGCCGGGGTACCGCCGAGCAATTCTGAAATATTTCAATAACAATGACCGAGAAGCTTTCAAGAATCGCGAACTCCGCAAAACCTATCTTGCAGCCGCACGTCCTGCTCTGCAAAATGTATATGATGAAGCCCGCTCCCAATTGGCTTCACCGCTGGCGCGGTGGGTCAGCCGCAGTCGATTTCAAATCCTGATCTCGGGGCTCGCAATTGGAATTGTCCTGGTTATTGCAATTATAGCGATCAGCATGCTGCGGCCAGACGGGAAAGATAGCACTCTGCCGGAGACCAATCTGCAGCCAAGTCCGGTCCAGACAGCCGTTACTGACCAACTGCCGGTTATTGCCTATCTACTGGCACCTGACGGAGAGCAGGAGGAGGGTAGTAAGCTGCAGTTTATTTTCCCTACCGCCGCTGAGTGCGATAGTTTCAAGCCGGCTGAGATTAGTGTGCTCCATACCGATGAAACCAAGACTACGTATAAAGTAACAGCTACGACCAGTACGTGTGCATTACCATCATCGGATCTAGGAGATTCCTCCGGAGAAGGGAATTCTGATACGGGTAATGCAGCCGGAAACGCAGATGGAACGGCAACGGATGCTTCTCCGCATTCATCGGCTAATGCCAAGGATGCAGTGACTGATCAAGCTAGTAAAGCTGTGAATCAGAAAGAGCAGGCATCTTCAACGATTGATCCTGCCGCTTCACCTTCGCCTACATCAGAGGGAGAGGAAGGACAGGCAGTCCTGGAAGAGGGCCAATATCAGGTAACCATTGAGCTAGAGCCCGGGGCCCCACTGGCACAAGGCAGCACGATTGAGGCTGGGAACTATAAGCTGAAGTTGTTCGAGAAGGCTCCGGTGCCATCCTCTGATCAGTCATCGGCAAAGGACGAAGTAAGTCCTGATCCAACGGCTACAGCAAAAGCGAAAAAGAAATAACAATTGCTACTCCTGAACAGCTGCAGAGTTATGACTTGGACAAGTTATGGTTCTGCAGTATTTAGGAGTTTTTTCACTGTCAAAATGGGGAAAAACCGATTCTGGCAGTTTTTCTATGGACATACCGGGGGATTATAGCTATCATTAGGAAGATTAAAATTTAATAGTCTAGTTAATGGAGAAGGTGCAGACTCAGAAAGCCTGGGTTTGCTTAAAAGGGAAGACCGGTTCAAAATCCGGCGCGGTCCCGCCACTGTAGATGCGGAGCGACTTTTCAAATGCCACTGGTCCTATAAAGGAGTCGGGAAGGCGGAAAGAAGCGATGAGGCATGAGCCAGGAAACCTGCCTTTTTCAAGGTGTTCCCATGCCTTCGGGGGGTGAGGCCGGGAACCAGATGCAGATGAATATTTTTTTGGGGATAAATCCCTGTTCAATCTGCCCTCAAGCCAAGTTTGTTCCGACCGCCCTTCATGTTAGGGCGGTTTTTATGTTGTTTGTTTTCCAGCATAAACCAAAATTATAAAGAAAAGAGGTTCATGATGAAAAGAATGTTATCATCAAGGGCGCTTGCGCTTGGACTGGCACTCCTGCTGGTCATCTCCATTCTTGGCTCTTCGCTGGTACCGGCAGGACAAGCCTTCGCCCAAGCACAGCAAAGCCTTACTGATCAAGGAATCACAGAAACTAGCGTAACAGATGCTACCTACGGCGCAGCGGCGTTTGCTGCGGGAGAGCCAGAACGGGTAGGTGTTGCAAAAGCTGTATATGACACTACCAATTATGTTTTGAAAAGAGGAAATTTATCTGATTGGGATGCTATCGGGCTGGGACGCAATGGTGTTAAGGTTCCCGACAGCTACCGCACTAATCTTGAGAATAAGGTAAAAACTGCAAACGGGACATACATAAATGTGACTGACTATGCCCGGATCTCACTTGCAGTAACCGCGATTGGCCGTGATGCGTCCAATTTCACGGGCTATAATCTAATTGAACGTATTTATAATAGCGAGCGAATGACTAATCAGGGTATCAATGGTCCCGTTTACAGTCTACTGGCTATTGACTCAGGTAAATATAACATTCCAAATGATGCACGATGGACTAAAGACAAGATTTTAACTGAGATTCTCTCCAAGCAAAACGCAGATGGAGGATTTGGCTTTGGTACGACGAGCGATCCTGATTTGACGGCTATGACACTGAACGCTTTGGCTGCGCATGCCGATGTACCGGCAGTGAAGACTGCTGGCGAACGTGCAATTCAATGGCTGAAGCTCAAGCAGAAAGCTGACGGTGGATATAACACCAGCAGTGAGACTGTAGCACAGGCTATAATCGGATTAACTTCAGCGGGGATTGATCCGACAGGTCCAGATTTCACTAAGGGACAGGTAAACCTTGTCGATAAGCTGCTTTCCTTTGTTTTATCTGATGGAAGCTTCCGTCATGTAATTACCGGAGGCGCCAATGCAATGGCGACGGAGCAGGCCCTACAGGCGCTGATCTCCTATGAATTATTCCTCAAAGGGGAAACGTTCTATAGTTTCGGACAGCCGCCTTCTCAGCAGCCGGGAGTTCAGACTTCTGTAACGATCGAAGGACCGGAAGGACCGATTGCACAAGGAGAAGTACAGGCTCCTACGGCGTTGAAGGCTCTGGAGGAACTTGCGAAGAAAGATCATATACCGCTGGTAATTACAGACAGTTCATACGGTAAGTATGTAGCAGCTGTTAATGGTATTTCACAAGGAAAATATAATGGTTATGATGGTTGGATGTTTGCTGTATCCAAAGATGGACATTGGATTACTCCAGAAGTAGGTGCGGGTGAGTACTTACTTCAGACGAGTGAACGGGTACTGTTCTTTTACGGCGATTATTCGGATACTTCTTTAATAAATTCAGTTTCTTCTAATCCAACTAAACCTGGATCTGGAGAAGCGTTCACGGTTAAGGTGTCCAAGGATGTTACGGACTGGAGCAGTGGTGAACCAAAGGTAAGCAGTATACCGGCAGCGGAAGTGCAGGTTACTATAGATGGAGAGACGGTAACGACCAATGCTGAGGGGCTTGCAACCTTTGCTTCTGGAAAAGCTGCGGGATACTATACTATAGAAGTAACGGGTTACCGCCAAGGCGCGGTTCCAAGCGTAGTACGCACAACTTCAGAATTGAAGGTTAATCCTGCAGTACAAGCTTCAGTAAGCATTGAGGGTCCGGAAGGTCCTATCAAGGCTGGATCAGTGACCGCTACAAATGCTCTACAGGCCTTGCAAAAATTGGCCAAATCGAACAACATTCCGTTGAAGATTACCGATAGTGATTATGGCAGATATGTATCTTCCATCAATGGAATAGCAGAAAAACGTTACGGTGGTTACGATGGCTGGATGTTCGCCGTCAAAGAAGACGGACAGTGGGTTTCTCCATTTGTAGGCGCAGCAGATTATGAACTTCAAGAAGGACAAGAGGTAGTATTTTACTACGGTGATTACGGGGTTACCTCTCTCATCAATTCCATTAAAGTAGATCCGGCATCCCCGGTGTCCGGGCAGTCTTTTACAATTACCGTTTCCAAAGATGTGACGGACTGGAGCGAAGATGTACCTAAAAACCTTGTTATTCCGGCTGAAGGAGTAAAAGTCAGCATTGCTGGCGAAGCAGCTACCACTAATGCGGAAGGTAAAGCAAACTTTGCTTCTGGAAAAGCAGCTGGCAGCTACACTATTGAAGTAACAGGATATCGTCAAAATGCTGTTCCAACGGTAGTCCGGACAACGAAAAATTTGACGGTTAACAAAACCAGTGATCCTTCAACGCCGATCCCTACCCAAAAAACAGTCAACTTTTTGGTAGAGGGGGATGCTATCAAAGGTACTATTGTTTCTGCTAAAGAGGTAACCCTCAATCCAGGTGATACACCATATTCATTGCTGGTTCGCCAGTTGGGTAGCAAAGTTATTGCTACAGGCTCCGGAGCGACCTTGTATGTAAGATCCATCGCTGGACTGGCTGAATTTGACCGTGGACCAGAGAGTGGCTGGATGTATTCTGTAAATGGAGTGTTTCCAGATTACAGTGCAGGCGTATACACAACCCTTGAAAATGGGGATACCGTTGCCTGGCGCTACACGACCAATCTCGGCAAAGACTTGGGAGCACCTGTAGTCGATAAAGAGACTCCTTCTCCAGGTGGACCGGGCACTACACCGGGGCCTGGTGGTGCTGTGGTCATCACGCCGGACAATACCTTGCCGGTGAACCAAGTAGGACAGACCACGTCGGTTAGCGCTTCAAGCACGAAAATGACAGCGGCAGAAGCAGCTGAGCTTAAGAAAGCCCTGGCTGCAAATACAGTGTCGATCTCGCAGGCGATTGCTGTAGGCGCGGAAGCAATGCTGAAGGACAGCGCCGGCGAGGTGGAGTTGAAGATTCCGGCGGGTGCCGTGTCCACTGCGGTCACGATCAACGTAAAAGAACTCAGCTCAAATCGTGCTGAGTTGGTATCCGGCTTGTATGAATTTACACCGGATGGTACCAAATTCGCTAAACCGGTAGATTTGTCGATTAAAGTACCAATGACTACAAATTACCCTGCTAATTTGGTTATAGCATGGCTGAACAAGACCACAAATCAGTGGATTCCAGTTCCGACTACGGTAGATGCGAAGACTGGCATTGTTACAGGAAAAGTTAGTCACTTTACCGACTATGCAGTCATTGACCGCAGTCTATGGGAGCCACAGCAAGATCAAATTAAGAAAGATATTGCCGGGGCTGTAAAATACATTACATCCGCAGAAGCAATCAGTGATTGGCAAGCCATCGGTTTGGTACGCTCTGGCAACACAGTGCCAGCTTCATACCTGAGCGGCCTGAAAGCTCAACTGGCTGAGGCTAAAGGCGAGTTCCGCAAAGTGACCGATTATGAACGGATTGCGTTAGCTGCAGCGGCTCTGGGCAGTGATCCGCAAAGCATCAGCGGTTATAATTTGATTGAGAAAATTTACAACAATGCTAACATGACGGCTCAAGGCAGCAACGGCGTGATTTTCGCCCTGACTGCACTGGACAGTGGTGCTTACAATGTACCTGCAAATGCGCAGTGGACACGTGAACGCCTAGTGGATTGGCTTATCAAGCAACAAACGAAGGAAGGCGGCTTCCCGTTGTCGGTTGGCGGTGCTGCTGACATTGATATTACTGCTATGGCTGTAACGGCCCTGTCTAATTACAAGGATCAAGCGCTCGTAAAAGCGGCCATCGACAAAGCGCTCGGCTGGCTCTCCTCTCAGCAATTGGAGAACGGCGGTTACAAGTCGTACGGCGCTGAGAACAGCGAAAGCGTCTCGCAGGTGATAATTGCCCTGACGGCTGTGGGCACAGGTCTTAACGATCCGCGTTTTGTGAAAGCTAAAGGTGGTCTGCTGAGCAATCTGGCGACGTTCAGACAAGGTGATGGCGGTTATGCGCATGCTTTGAGTGACAAGACCAGCAATAGTATTGCGACGGAACAGGCGTTACTAGCACTAGTAGCCTACGACCGTTTCTTGAATGAAAAGGACAAATTGTACAGCTTCACTGCTACACCGGTGGTTACGACTCCGGCTCCAAGCGTGACTTTTGCTGACGAAGGGCAAATCTCCGCCTGGGCTCTGAAATCGGTGCATACCGCATATGACAACAAACTGATGCAGGGAGTAAGTGCTGACAGTCTTGTATTTGCACCAAAAGCTAACATTACACGGGCGCAATTTGCAGCATTATTGATCCGATTGACAGGTAACCAGCCTGCAGATGCTTCCTCAGCTTCGGTATTCAGCGATGTACAACCAGGGGCTTGGTACTACGGGGATGTTATCAAGGCGAAGGAGCTTGGCATCATTGATGGTGTCAGCAAGACGGCCTTCAATCCGAACGGCACGATTACGCGTCAGGACATGGCTGTGATGATTGCCAGAGCCTTCAAGCTTGAAGCTCCAGCGAATAAGCCAAGCTTCAAAGATGAAGTTAGCATCAGCATGTATGCACTGGGATCTGTACAGTCTGTGTCTGAATTGGGGTACATGACTGGCTTTGGCGGATCGTTTGACCCATCCGCACCAGTAACCAGAGAAATGGCGGCGGTGGTTGCGGTAAGACTGCCTTAGGATCTTCGGGTAGTGTCTGAAAAAATGTTTTGGATCATATAGTGTAAATGATGGAACGGGGGAGAAGTAGTGCCCTCGTTCTTTTCCCTTTTCTAATTAAATTTTGTACATCACTTGCAAGTAGCGGGTGCCGTTCTGTAAGATCAGCCAACCTGCGTTATTCTATGGAGGTGCTCAGGTTCATGTCCAACCATTCCAAGCGCTGGCTTGCTTTTGTAGCTGCGCTGTTGACCGTAGTGCTGCTGGTCGCTGGATGCTCATCCGGGAACCAGCAAGTCTCGGGGTCCAATCAAGCCTCACACATAAATGACAAAGATAGCAAGAATAGCGAAGCTGTCAAGAGTGATAACACCAGTGACAGTACTAACGATAGTGGTGCTGGTGGCAGTAACACTGACGGCGACGCCGCGAATACAGGCGGCGCTCTCAGCAGCAGTGCCGGTAACGTTGCAAATACTGACGGTGCTGTTAGCAGTAGTGCGGGTAACGCCGCGAATACAGGCGGCGCTCCAGGCCCCGCTGCCGCTGGTGCTGCCGCCGGCTCCGCAGTCACCGGCGCAGATAACGCTGCTGCGGCTGGTGGCCCGCAGCAGACCCCGCCGCCGGCAGCAGCTGCTGCGCCGGCTGGCGGCAAAGCGTCGCCGGCCCCTTCGGCAGGCGCGCCGTCAGAGCAAGGCGCTGCGCTTGCAGCAGCAGCGCCCGTAACCTCGCCGCCGGCTAAGGCCATGGCGGCTCCAACCAAGCCCGCTGCAAGCGTAGCGCCAGCAGCGGGGTCCACAGCTTCGCCGAAAGTATCGGCGAAGCCTGCAGCGACCGCCGTAGCCACAGCGCCGGCGGCAACAGCCAAGCCGACGACGAAGCCGTCGGCTACGGCCAAACCGGCTGCTGTAGCGCCGGTGGAAAAGCCGGATGCAGCAACTACGGCCACGATTTCCATTGTGGGCGATAAGGAGCTGGGGGCCATTCTATCCCCGGTAGCTATGGAAGTAGAGAAGGGCGACACCGTGCTGGACTTGTTAAAGCGGATTACGCGGAAGAACAAGGTGCAGATGGAATACCGCGGAACGAAAGCTTTTGCCTATGTGGAAGGTATCGACAACCTGTATGAATTTGATAGAGGCTCGGAAAGTGGCTGGATGTACCGGGTGAATGGGGTGTTTCCGGATAAAAGCGCAGGAATCTATGAGGTGAAGCCTGGCGATGTGATCGAGTGGTTGTACACACTTAATCTGGGCAAGGACTTGGGAGCCCAATTTCCATGAGTAGCGGCTTCCGCTCCATGCACCCTACTGTAGCGATTGTGTATTATGCCGTGCTGGTGCTGTTCGCAGCGCTGCTGTTTCATCCCGTATATCTAATGACGGAACTGATTGGTGTGCTGGGTTTATTGTTGCTGCAAGGACAGGGGAAGACCCTGCTGCGCGGGCTGCCTTTTTACCTGCTGATGGCAGGATCTGTGGCTGTACTTAATCCTTTTTTCTCACATAGAGGTTCCAATATCCTGTTTTATTTCATGGACCAGCCAGTTACGCTGGAAGCGATTCTGTATGGCCTGATGATGATGCTGGTGCTCCTGACGATCCTTATTGTGTTTGTGTCTTACAACTACACAGTAACGACGGACAAATTTATGTATCTATTCTCTTCATTGGCCCCTAAAAGCGCCCTGCTGACCCTGATGTCGCTCCGGTTTGTGCCTTTGTTTCAACGACGGCTCCGCCAGATTACGGAGATCCAGCGAACAAGAGGTATTGATACTGGCAAAGGTAGTGTTCGCAAAAGAATGAAGGACGGAATGACGCTGCTGAAGGTTCTCCTGACCTGGTCGCTGGAGGAAGCCCTGCAAACGGCTGACTCTATGAAAGCTCGTGGCTACGGAGTAAGCAAACGCAGCAGTTATGTCAACTATAAGATGGACCGGCAGGATATTATCGTCCTGTTGATGCTGGGAGTTAGTGGCCTGATTCCACTGCTGGGCTGGCTGCAAGGTTATGGTACGATGCAGATTTATCCGCGGTTGAAGCCGCTGGAATATACCTGGCAGGAAGCGGTTGTATACGCAAGCTTTTGCCTGTTTGTACTGATCCCGTTAGGGCTGGAAGGAAAGGAGAAATGGATATGGAGATCATCACAGCGGACCGGCTATCCTTCCGCTATCCCGATGAAGCCCGGAACTCGCTTCATGAGCTCTCGTTCACGATAAGGGAGGGCGAGTTCGTGGTGCTATGCGGCCCCTCAGGTTGTGGAAAGACCACGCTGCTGCGCCATCTGAAACGGGAATTGACTCCGGTGGGTACTGGTAGCGGTACTGTATGCTATCGGGGACTGCCGCTGGGGGAATGGTCACCTCCGGTGGTCGCTGCCGAGATCGGGATGGTATTTCAGAACCCGGAAGCTCAGATCGTGATGGATACGGTCTGGCATGAGCTGGCTTTTTCTATGGAGAATTTGGGTTATCCGCTTCCGGTAATGCGTAGTAGACTAGCGGAAATCGCCGGGCTGTTCGGATTGGAGCCGCTGCTGTACAAGCCGGTGCATGAGCTTTCCGGTGGACAGAAGCAGCTGTTGAACCTGGCCTCCGTTCTGGTTCTCCAGCCGAAGGTGCTGCTGCTGGACGAGCCGACCTCACAGCTAGATCCGATTGCCGCCCGTGAGTTCATCCAAATGCTGCATCGCCTGAACGAGGAGATGTCTGTGACAGTGATTATTAGCGAGCATCGTCTGGAAGAGGTTCTTCCACTGGCGGACCGTGTACTGATGCTGGAGGATGGCAAGTTGAAGGCCGAAGGAACTCCGCGTGAAATTGCTGTGAAGCTTGGCGGAGGATCAGCTTCCCCATCTGATCTAGCGTATCTTCCCGCTGCAACACGGGTATATCTTGGTTTGACTGCTGAAGCGACTTTGGAAGGCGCTAATTCCATCCCTCTGACCGTTCGTGAGGGCAAGCAGTGGCTGCAAAGAGAGTGGCGTACAGATCGTGAAGGAGAAGGTGCCCGTCCGTTTGCTGAACATCATTCAGTGTCCGTAGAGGCTGGTGGTAGCCAGTGTTCATCCATCCCATCAGGTAGACCTTCAGGGGAATCTGCCTTGGCGGAAGAGATACTGAAGGCCAGAGAGATTACCTTCCGCTATGAGAAGGAAGGTCCGGAGGTGCTGAAGAAACTCTCTATGAGTCTTTTCCGGGGTGAGCTTCTAGCTATACTGGGCGGTAATGGTGCAGGTAAGTCTACACTGCTTCATCTCCTGAATGGGCTGGCGAAACCGCAGCGGGGACGTATAGAGCTGGCCAAGGGCAGTTCTACAGGATATCTGGCCCAGAATCCGCTGCTATACTTTAGCCAGGATACAGCGCGGGAGGAACTGCGACAGATGGCTGAGTACGGCGGCCTAAGCGCTACGGAGGCTCAGGAGGAAATCGATGGGCTACTGGATATCTTTGAGCTTGGAGAGCTGCTAGATCGTCATCCCCATGATCTCAGCGGAGGTCAGCAGCAGAAACTGGCTCTGGCGATGGTGCTGCTCTTGAGACCGGATATCCTGTTGCTGGATGAGCCGACCAAGGGACTTGATCCCGTGGCCAAAGAGAAACTGGCAGATCTGCTGCTTCGCCTGCGGGAACTAGGTAAGAGTATTATCGTCGTTACCCATGATGTGGAGTTTGCGGCGAGTTATGCGACCCGCTGCACCCTGTTGTTTGATGGCGGGATTACGGCAGAAGGCGCGCCGGAGACCTTTTTCAGCGCTAATTATTTCTACACGACAGCTGTGAACCGCATGGTGCGGGACTGGCTGCCGCAAGCCTTAACGGTAGAGGAGGTAACCCGGCAATGGCCCGCTTTCGTTTCCCGGTCCTGATCGCCCTGGCTGTATTTATCGTTGCCCTGGCGCTGACAGCAGCAATCAAGGACAGTCATTATATTCTGCTAAGTCTGGTACTGCTGGGTGCTGCGCTGTTCCCGCTGTTTGCAGGTTTGGAGCGTCGGCCGATTGAGTCGCGGGAACTGGTGCTGCTCGCCGTACTGTCAGCGGTAGCGGCGATCAGTCGTATCCCCTTTGCTGCGTTGCCCAGTGTCAAGCCGGTATCGGCTATCGTGATTCTTTCTGCCTATGTCTTTGGTGCAGAAGCGGGATTCATCATCGGTGCGGTAGCGGCGCTGGTCTCCAATATCTACTTCGGGCAGGGTCCTTGGACACCTTGGCAGATGTTCTGTTGGGGGATGATCGGCCTGACGGCCGGCTGGCTGCGGGGAACCTGGTGGATGCGTAAAAGGACAGGAATGCTTATCTTCGGCTTTGTCTGGGGCTTCCTGTTCGGCTGGATTATGAACATTTGGTATTTGATCAGTCTGCCGGATGCGTTTAGCTGGAAGCTGGTCGTGTCGGCATATATCGCGAGCTTTTACTTTGACCTGGCCCATGCGGTGTCCAATGTAGTTTTTCTGTCGCTGCTTGCCGGGGGCTGGATCAAAGTGCTGGAGCGTTTTCGCAAAAAATATGGATTATTGCAAAAGGAGTGAACTACTATTAGCTCCTCCTTTTTTGCTTTATATAATTGAACTAAAAATTTAGCATAAGGGGGACGGAATGGAGGGAAGGTTTGGAACTGAAGGAGCGAAAGCGACCGCCTGAAAGCTTTCCGTAGGAAAGCTCGCCTCGAAAGCATAAGCTCTCCGGATTTTACCCGCGAATAGCGGTACAATCTAAAGAAATCTGGAGACAACAGCGGCCGGAAGTCCAAACGTTTCCCGCAATGGAGACCTAACCCCATGAAAATTCCTAAGTTCAATTTTATATAGACACCAACCGACAACTAATATTTAATTTCGACAAATTATTCAAATATAACATCAAGAAATTGACGGTTTTCGCCGATAATTAGGATAGTTAGTCACCAAGAAGGCGGGATGGGATAATGAGAAATTTGAAAGTGAAACAAAAAATGACACTGCTAATGATCCTTGTCATTGCCATGCAGATTGCCGTAGGTATTCTGGGGATCATCACCACGGATCGAATGGCAGAACGCTCCGAAGAAACCTATGAAGAGAATCTGATACCGATCTCAATCGTCACCCAACTCCGTGGGAATTCACGGGCGATTGATTCCTATCTTCTGGAGAATATGCTTACAGAAGTAAACGGGAAGAGTAAGGAACTGTCAGACAGTATCCAAGCCACGATGAAAACGAATAATGAACTTTTTGCTGAACTCAAGACTGTATCTTTTAAAAATGAAGAAATCACCGCTAAAATGAATGAGTATTCTTCTTTACTTCCAGACTATCGGAGTCAGCGGGAGAACATTCTTCATCTCGGCGACAATAACTTGAATGCCGAAGCCTACCGTTTGTTTAACGGAAAGGAGTTCAGTGAATCCCGGCAGCGAATTATTTCAGTACTAAATGATATGGTAGATTTGCTGCTTAAAGAAGCCGAAGCCCACAAAACTTCTACAGCAGTAAATGCAAGCAATTTTAAACTGCTGAATGGTATCCTCATTGCGAGTATTATGTTGATCAGCGTTGCACTTAGTGTAATTATTACTCGCTTGATTACTGTGCCGCTCAAACAGCTTCAGGGGCTAATGAAGCGGGCGGAAGAGGGAGACCTGACAGCGACGGCTGTATATGATTCCAAAGATGAGATCGGTATTATCAGCCGTTCCTTCAACAGTATGGTAGGGAGTCTGAGAAAGATGATGCAATCCGTTTCGGAGAGTGCAGAGATGTTATCTGCTTCTTCTGAAGAGATGAGTGCCAGCGCCGCACAGACGGCTCATGCTTCACAGATGATTGCTGAAACTTCAAGTGAGATAGCCATCGGGTTTGATGAGCAGGTTAGCAGCATTACTCGTACCGCTCAATCTGTGCAGTCCATGGGAGAGGATATTTCAGCGGTAGAGCGCAGCAGTTATGAGATGGCATCACTCATGGATGTAGCTGCCGTCTCGACAGACCGCGGCGCGGAAGCAGTAGCTGAAATCATCGATCAGATGGTCCAGATTGATACCAGTGTGGCGGAGAGCCAGGAGATTGTTACCAATCTTGGACGTCTATCCGAGGAGATTAGCACCATTATTACAACGATCAACGCGATTGCCAGCCAGACCAACCTGTTGTCACTCAACGCTTCTATCGAGGCAGCTAGAGCTGGTGAGCATGGCCGGGGCTTCGCAGTAGTCGCCGGAGAAATTAGGAAGTTGTCGGAAGCAACCGGTAGCAGCTCTCTTAAGATCACGGATATCATTACACACATTCAGCAGCAGACCGAGCTAGCAATACAATCTATGGCTCAAGGGGCCTTGATTGTATCCCACGGTGTAAGCCAGAGCAAGCTGGTCTCCGGGGCCTTTGACGAGATTCAAAGCTCTATACAGGATGCTGCTTCGCAGACGCAGGAGATCCGGGATTCGATTGGGCATATCTCTAGGGAGTCCCAAGGCGTAACGGAATCTATGGAGCAGGTGAATGCCATCTCGCAAAAAGGGGCTGGGGGCATTCAGGAGACAAGCGCAACCAGTCAGGAACAGCTGTCAGCAATGGAGGAGATGTCAGCCTCAGCCCAGTACCTGGCGACTTTGGCAGAGGATCTGCAGAAGAGCCTCGCGAGCTTTAAGTTATAAGTCACGAACCGAGCGATGCAATATAACCTCATATAAGAATAAGAGTACAAGAAATACTAAAGCCGCGATTCTCCAATAAGGGGGATCGCGGCTTTCTGCTTATCTTCAATCTTCTCAAGCCTATATAACAAAAAGGAGTGTCCCAGAAGCCATTCACGGCTTGTAGGACACTCCTTATTAACTTTCAAACTATACCACCATTCCTTTAGAAGGAATTAAGCGTACCAGCCCCATACGAAGATGAATAAGGTTCCGAAGATCGTTACCAGACCGACAAACAAGGCATAGGCGATATTGAGATACAGTTCTTTCTTGGTATCTGCCGACTCTCCGATATGCATGAACAGGAAGAGCTGCAGGGATGCTTGAATGATCGCCGTAACGGCCAGAATTACCAAGTTTGCTGCTCTGGACAGATCCAGGTAGATCACAGCCAGCGCTGCGGCAGAAAGGACGAGAGAGGCGATATAACCCAGCACATGGCGAATTGGAAACAGTTGCTTCATCATGTCACATCAGTCCTTTCAGGTAGACGTAGCTGAAGATAAAGATCCAGACAACGTCCAGGAAGTGCCAGTACAGAGAGAAGATAAACGACTTGTTCGCTGTAGCTGGGTTGATGCCATGACGCTTTATTTGAATCAGGATGGCTGTTCCCCACAGGAACCCGAAGGTTACGTGAGCACCATGCGTGCCGAGCAATACGAACAGACTGGACAGGAAGGCACTGGTTTGCAGTGTTGCCCCTTCATGAACATAAGTGAAGAATTCCGTAATTTCAATAGCAAGGAAGCCTAGACCCATAAGCAGGGTAATCCCGAAAAAGAACATCATAGCTTTCTTGTATCCATGCCGCATGGCATGAATGGCAAGACCAATCGTAAATGAGCTTGTCAGGAGCAAGAATGTTTCGAGCAGTACGGGACCAATCTCAAAAAGCTCACTGCCATTTGGACCGCTGGCAAAGCGATTCACAAGTACAAAGTAAACCGTGAACAATGTAGCGAAGAGGGCGATTTCCGCTCCCAGGAAGACCCAGAAGCCGAAAATCTTGTTACTGTTCTCTTCTGTTGAATATTCAAGCGGCTTGGACGCATCTATTTTCATACAGTCTCACCCCGCAGTTTCTTTTCAGTAGCGATAACTTCCTTCGCTGGAATATAGAAGCCGTGGTCTCTGTCGAAGGACATCGCACAAAGCGTGATCAGAATGCCGACTCCGGAAACAATCGCAGGAACCCACATGCTGAATACCATGAAGAATCCGAAGAAGAAGAAGATTACACCAAGGATGAATGGCTTGCCTGTATTACTAGGCATATGAATCTTCTTGATTTCTTCCTTGAACAAAGGAATGTTCTCCTGCTTGGATACCCAGAATGTATCACGGTCAGTTACGGTAGGAACAACCGCAAAGTTGTAGGCCGGGATCGGGCTGTTAGTCGCCCACTCAAGGGTACGTGCATCCCATGGGTCCCCAGTGGTATCCCGTGGCATGTAGCGTGTGCTCCAGTAGATATTGTAGACCAGAATGACAAATCCGATCGCCAGACCAAGTGCTCCTGCAAAGGAGACCATATTAAGCGGACCAAAGCCCGTCTCTGCCGAGTAGGTGTACATCCGTCGGGTCATACCCATGAGTCCAAGAATGAACAGCGGGAAGAACGCGACGTTAAAGGAAATGATAATCCACCAGAAGGCGTGCTTGCCAAGACGTTCGTTGAGGCGGAAGCCGAATACTTTAGGGAACCAGTAATGGAAACCTGCGATAACGGCGAACACTGCACCCGGAATTAGAACATAGTGGAAATGCGCCACCAGGAACATGGTGTTATGGTACTGATAGTCGGCGCTGGCCATGGCCAGCATGACGCCTGTAACCCCACCGATCGTAAAGATCGGAATAAACGCGAGGGTGTAGAGCATCGGGGTGGTAAAGCTTATTCGCCCTTTTCGGAGAGTGAATAACCAGTTGAATATCTTAACCCCTGTTGGTACAGCAATCGCCATCGTAGTGATAGAGAAGAAGCTGTTGACCATTACGCCTTGACCCATGGTATAGAAATGGTGAGCCCATACCAAGAAGGACAGTAGCGAGATAACGACCATACTTGCAACCATGGATGTATATCCGTAAAGGTTCTTTTTGGAGAAGGTCGAGATGATATCACTATAAATACCGAAGGCCGGCAAAATAACGATATATACCTCAGGGTGTCCCCATACCCAGAAGAGGTTGGCCCATAGCATATCCATACCGCCGTTGGCCATCGTAAAGAATTGAGAGCCGAACAACCGGTCGAACATCATCAGCGCCAGTGCTACCGTAAGCACCGGGAAGGCGAATACGATGATAACGTTGGTGATCAGAACAGACCAGGTGAACATTGGCATGCGCATCAACTTCATGCCTGGGGCACGCATCTTCAGAATGGTCACGATGAAGTTGACCCCTGTTAGCATTGTACCGATACCAGAAATCTGCAGCGCGAGCGAGTAGTAGTTGTTACCTACCGTTGGGCTGAATTCAATGCTTGCTAGCGGGAAGTATGCGGACCAGCCGGCATCCGGTGATCCCCCGATAACGAAGGAGATGTTCAGCAGCATCGCTCCGAAGAAGAACAGCCAGAAGCTGACAGCGTTCAGACGTGGGAATGCTACGTCTCTTGCGCCGATTTGTAGCGGCACGATAACGTTCATCAGACCAATGATAAACGGCATGGCCATGAAGAGAATCATGATCAGACCGTGCGTGGTAAAGACCTCGTTATAGTGCTGTGCGTCGAGAAATTTCATTTCTGGTGCTGCGGTCTGTAGACGCATCATAAGCGCGTCGATACCGCCGCGGAACAACATTAGCAGGGCAGCCAGGATATACATGACCCCGATGCGTTTATGGTCAACTGTAGTCAACCATTCGCGCCAAAGGTAGCCCCACTTTTTGAAAACGGTGAGTCCAATGATAATCGCCAGCGTGGCCAGCGCAATACTGACCATAGCTCCGTAGATTAGGACCCCTCCGTGAACCTTAAACTTTTCCAAATCCATTAGGGATGACTCCTTTCAGGTATTCACACTGGCAATTGAGCCTAGTGGTGTCCTTCGTGTGTACTCTCGTCTACCGGCTGAACCTCTGTATCGGGTTTGCCGTCAAATATGGTCTCACTAGAAGGCGCTGGAGATGGGTGAATCTTCTTGTTCTCCTTATGCTCCATATTGCCGTTATCCATATCCATTTCCATGCCGTCATGGCTCATATGGTCACCATGGTTGCCTGGAGGCGGACTGAAGGTTAAGTGGGTAGAGGAGTAGGTTTTGCGTCCAACAAAATCGGTCTTCAGCAATGTCTTGAATTCATCCTCTGTCAGCGGTTGTGCGGTTTCCTTAACATCTTTTACCCAACCATCATAATCTTTCTGTGGCATGGCCAGTGTCTCAAATTCCATGTGGGCGAAGCCCTTACCGCTAAAGTTCGAGTTCCTGCCGAGATAGGAACCCACGGTGTCAGCTGAAAGATGAAGGGTTGTAAGCATGTCATTCATCGCATATTTTTGCCCTGCAAGCTGAGGAACCCAGAAGCTAGTGATACTGCTGAAAGAGTACAGTCTGAACTCTACAGCGCGGTGAACAGGAATGTTCACATAGTTCACGGTTTCAATGCCTTCCTCCGGATAGCTGAAATGCCATTTCCAGTTCGAGGATGAGGCGTAAATCACAAGCGGTTTCTGGTTTTTATAATCTGCAGCAACGTTCTCTACAGCGCTTGTTGATTTTACTGTTACCACAGAAAGGAAACTTACGATGATGATTGGAATGGCAATCCAAATCGCCTCCAGCCATTTATTACCCTCTTCATGTGGTGGAATGTACCCCTCGTTGCTCTTTTTAGCGCGGTACTTCACAATAACAAAGATGTATAAAATGTAGACAACAGCCAGAACGCCGAGCATCACCAGTATGGAGAGGATGATCGTGTCTGAGATCGTTCTTGCAGCCGGACCTTTCGGGTTCAATACAGTTATGGAACTGCAACCCGGCAGGAGGAGAATCAGGCTGAGGAACAAAGCGTATAACGGCCCTTTTTTGTTCATGTTGAACTCCTTCCTTCAATAATTCTTATCATTAGCCGAAATCATTAACCTCTATATATAGTAAGAAGTCCGAGGGTAGATTGCAAAAGACATATTTTATCATTTTTCCTATTTGCGTCCTTAAATATGGCGATATCGTTAAATATTTGTGTTGGAATTGTTACAACTCACTAATGATGTGATATAGATCATTGTAGTGACGCTGTTTTGTGGACATTTTTAATTGTTCGAAATTTGTTCAATAATTCACTAATGTTACTAATTTCGCCACAATTATTTTGCTCCAAATTTGTGGTTTTTAACCGCTTTTTTATTGCTGTGACAGGATTCGACGAAAGTTGCGCTATTTTTCGAAAAAATACCTTGAACTTAATATAGTGTCTAATTGGTAACAACTTTTTATGCACTTGGTTACAATCTCTCAAATTTCATTCTATGTATCTATGGTAAAGTAATAGAAAATATACATAGATAGGGAGATCCTGCCGGTGTCTACTAAAAAGTTGTTGCTATTATTCATTGCATTTTTTGTAAGTTTGGGATGGGTTCATGAAAGTGAGGCCGCTGGCTTGCAAGCCCTGAAGTTAGGGGTTAATGATAAACTGACAGGAATCGAGGCTGTATCGGTAAAAGATACTTATTATGTTCCGCTGCGCGATTTGGCGCAGGAGTTAGGCTGGACACTGAATGGACTGTCCGATGGAATCGGTGTGAATGCCAGGGGCTCTTCGCTCAAGCTATTGAACGACCATACCACAGCTACTCTGAATAATGGAAGCAAGGTCCCAATGGATACCTTCTTACGTGGTGGCAAGCTCATGGTTCCGTTACGGGTCTCAGCACTTCTGGGTTATACTATTTCCTATGTGCCTGAACAATATTTACTGAGAGTGCAGAATAGTACAGCTAAACTTAATGATGCGGCATTTGTTAGCAAGTATAAGAAGGAACTGCAGCCGAAGACAGGAACCGGCTCACAGACTCCAACAGCACCTGGAACCACTACATCTGACAGTTCCGGAAAACCGGGAACAACGGTATACATGACCTTTGATGATGGACCGTCGGCTACCACTACGCAACTGCTCGATATCCTGGCGAAGTATAAGGTGAAGGCCACGTTCTTCATGCTGGGTCCGAAAATGAACACCTATCCTGAACAGGTTAAGCGTACTGCGAAGGAAGGTCATGGCCTTGGCCTGCATGGTATGACACACCGCAAGGAGAAGTTCTACGCTTCCCCGGCAGCTGCCCTTGGTGAAATGAACAATGACAATGCCATTCTGAAGAAAATCACTGGAACGGGCACTTCGCTGATTCGCCCGCCTTATGGCAGTAAGCCTTATTTCACTAATGCGTTTAGAGACAAGGTCTTGACTCAAGGCTATCATCTCTGGGACTGGAACGTAGATTCAGACGACTGGAAGTACAAGGAGAACAGCGCCAAAATCTACAACATCGTTATGGGTCAGGTCCATAATCTGAAGAAGTCGCAGAGCAACCCGATTATTCTGATGCACGATCAGAAGGCAACACTGAAGGTGCTGCCACAAATTCTGGAAACGCTGAAGAAGGAAGGGTATCATTTCGAGATTATCACTAAAGATATGCAGCCGCATAACTTCTGGAAAGACTATCGTTAAACAATAATTCAGAATAAATAAGGATGTTCCCGGCCATGAACGTAGGCTGCGGAGCATCCTTTTTGCTGTTCAATGACAACAATTAATCGTATAAATATTTCGCAATCATATTGACCAGCTCTGATTTTAAGCGTTCTGCGGCGATGCTCCGGCTGGAAAAGACGACGGCATCCACAACCGTGCTTACGGATTCGAACACCACTATGGCAGCCGCTTCTACATCCGCGACATTGACCTCTTCCTTGTCTAACTGTAAGTAACCGAGTGTAATCTGACGTCCAACATTATATTGCTCGTCCATTAATCGCTTGATTTCATCATCACTAAGCTGCATGATAGACAATTCTTTATGGAATCCTGTATAGACCTGGTGCGATAAAATAAGGCTGTCGACAAGGTGGCTGATGACTGCCTTTTTGTCAGAATTGTCGAAGTTAATCTCCGCAAGGGAAGCATCGACACGACTCAGAAGTGCTTCGTTATAATACTTCAGCACTTCTATAAACACAGCCTTCTTATCTGTGAAATAAGAGTAGAAACTTCCTGTAGAAACGCCTGCAGCGGCGGCTATTTGCTTGGTATTAGTCTGATGGTACCCCTTATTTGAAAACAGCTCCATAGCTGCTGTAACAATGGCTTGTTTGGTTTTGATGCTCCGGTCCTGCTGGGGCGTTCTTGTTTTATCGTCTGTGTCCTTCATAGCGTATATTCCCTCCTGTTATAACGATTGTAGTAGAGGGAAATTAGCGTGTCAACGAAAGTTGAACTATGGTTCAATTTTCGATTGACAAACATGAACTTTAGTTCATATAATCTGAAATGTGAACCAAAGTTCAGTTATTTGGAGGGATGAGGATGATGAGTGTACGAACAAAAAGGATTTTTTCTTTTACAGCTATCGTATTGGGATTTTTTATGGCGTTGTTGGACACGACGATTATTAACGTTGCTTTTCCAGAGATGACGAAGCATTTCGGAGGGACTGTCTCGCAAATTTCATGGGTAATGAATGGATACAATCTGGCTTTTGCGGCGCTTATCCTCACAGCATCGCGTTTGGCCGATCAATTTGGCCGCAGAAGGTTGTTTTTGATTGGAATATTCGTCTTTACTGCAGCTTCATTGTTCGCTGGATTCTCTTCTTCGTTAGAGATGCTGATTGTGCTGAGAGTCATTCAGGGGTTGGCCGGAGCAATTATTGTGCCGGTTACGATTCCGCTGACGACGACAACCTTCCCCAAGGAGATGCATGGATTGATCATCGGGATTTGGGGTGCGGTAGGCGGTCTGGCGGCGGCGAGCGGCCCGGCCCTTGGCGGCATTCTTACAGAGAAATTGAACTGGGAATGGATATTCTGGGTGAATGTGCCGTTAGGCATTCTCAGTATCATTCTTGTTCTTATCTTTATCAAGGAATCCAGAGACAGCTCGGCTGGACGCACACTTGATTTTGCGGGAATGGCAGGGATTTCGGTAGGTATGTTTTTAATTACGTATGCGTTAATTAAAGTCCAGGATTATGGCTGGCAGTCGGGTGCATTCTATGGCCGTTTAACCTCAGGTGTTTTGGTACTGCTCTTCTTCTTTGTAACTCAATGGAAGGGAAAGGAACCGATGATGCCGTTGTCGCTGTTTAGAATACGTCCATTTAATGGAGCGGCGCTGACTTTATTGATTGTCGGGGCGGGACTTATGAATCTCTCTCTGCTTACTTCTTTTTTCCTGACTCGTATTATGGGGATGACAGAATTGAAGGCGGGTCTGGTCTTGTCTGTGATTGCGCTGGGGTCGATCTTGAGTTCAGGGGTTTCCGGACCACTGTCGAGTAAATATGGAAGCCGCTGGTTCGCAGCTGCAGGCGTAACCGTGATGGCCGGGGCTACGTATGCTTTGAGCGGTCTTCAGGGGGAGGCTTCACTGTCGCAAGTGCTAATTACGCTTGGTATCGCCGGGCTGGGAATGGGGCTAGTTATGGCTCCGGTCATGTCTTCCGCCATCCGCAATGTCCCCGAAGAGAAGGTGGGGATCTCATCGGGAATAACGAATATGACGAAAGCCCTTGGGAGTGTGTTGGGTGTAGCCATCATCGTGACGGTGTTGCAACAAAATTTCAATGATAGGATCGGGGCGGCTGCTGAGCATGCTGCGCAATCTATTCGTGAGAATGCTGTATTACAGCCGATCGTGAAGCAAAGGCTTGGGGAAGAGTTCGGCGCTATGGTTAAAGCAGGCAGTTTTGCCGCATCCAATAGAGCAGCGGGTGGTGAAATATCACAAAGGCTTAACAATGATCTGGAGAAGGCCGTCTTAGCATTGTCTGAGGAAGAACGATCTGCCTTCAAGGCTGACCAACAGCGCCAGTTAAGTGAAATTCAAGTCCTGATGAAGCAGGCGGAAGGTGGGTTGCGAGATGCGTCAGTGGAGGCCTTCAGTCGAACCTATGCTTTTGCGAGTATTCTGCTGCTTCCAGGCATCGTCTTTGCCTTGTTCAGCGATCAACGGAGGAAGCGCAGCGTGCTGAATGAGGAGCCTCTTGGAAACGAACTTTAGGAGTTATACACACGGAAGCCCAAACATTCCACCGAAGTGAGGACCGAGCCTTACATCCAGATCTTAAGTTCATCTTATATATAAAAGCAGTGCAGCCTCCCTCAGTGGATTGCGGCACTGCTTTTTCTTTTTTGACACAGATCGAGGGCTCAATTCTATCGACGACATTCATAGGCTATGTTATCATGATACTCTAATAACGTATTAACGAATTAAAGCAAAGAGATGCTTTCATTTACTAGGGGGAGAACAAAGATGAAGAAAATGGGATTATGGATGATAACAGCGCTGGCTGCGGTTTTGCTCTTGGCGGGCTGCTCTTCGTCGAATGGTAAAGCCGGTAGCGGCAAGCTGGTAATCGGGATTGATGATAAATTTGCACCGATGGGCTTCCGGGATGATGCGAATGAAATTGTTGGTTTTGACATTGATTATGCAAGAGCGGCTGCTGAAAAAATGGGTAAGGAAGTCACTTTCCAGCCAATCGACTGGTCGGCCAAAGAATCAGAGCTGAACAGCGGACGCATTGATATGATCTGGAACGGCTATACCATCACGGATGAGCGCAAGGAGAAGGTATTGTTCACGAAGCCTTATCTGGAGAACAGCCAGGTTGTTGTAGTGCTGGCCTCTTCACCACTGTCTAAGCTGGAGGATCTGGCCGGCAAGGAAATCGGGCTGCAAAGCTTGTCTTCTGCATCGGAAGCCTTGGATGCCAACCCAATTAAGGATAAGGTTGCTGGTATTTCCGAATTTCCGGACAATGTGCTGGCCCTCACGGATCTCAAAACTTCGCGTCTGGCTGGCGTAGTCATTGACGAGGTTGTAGCTAGATATTATATGTCCAAAGAACCCGGCACCTTCAAGCTGCTGGATGAATCTTTAGCACCGGAGCAATATGGGGTAGGTATCAAAAAGGGTAATGAAGAGCTGCTAAACGAGCTGCAAAAGGCGCTTGATACGATGAACAGTGATGGAACAGCAGCTGAGATTTCCACCAAGTGGTTTGGAGAGAACAAGGTGCTAAACTAGGCAGGGAGCGGGTACAATGAGTCTCGATTATATAATTAAAATCGCCGGACCTATGCTGGAGGGCGCGCGGACAACGATTCTGCTCTTTTTGATTGTAATTGTGCTGTCCATCCCGCTGGGATTTGTAGTGACACTGATGGCGAAAAGCACGATAAAGCCGCTGGCCTGGATTGCTCACAGCTATATCTATGTCATGCGTGGAACCCCGCTGTTGCTACAGTTGCTTTTCTTCTGCTTCGGTTTGCCGCAGATTCCAGTCATCGGTGAGTATCTGGTCATGGATCGTTTTACGGCGGCCAGCCTGGGTTTTATCCTTAATTATGGCGCTTACTTTGCTGAGATATTCCGTGGAGGGTTGTTGTCCATCGACAAGGGGCAGTTTGAAGCCTCTAAAGTGTTGGGACTCAGCAAATGGCAGACCCTGCGCAAGGTCATTCTTGCACAGATGTTCCGGGTCGCGCTGCCTGCAGTGGCGAATGAGTCCATCTCACTGGTCAAAGATACGGCGTTATTATATGCCGTAGCGGTCCCGGAGCTGCTGAACTATGCGAAGACGGCGGTGAACCGTGATTTTACGGTGACCCCGTTTGTGGTGGCTGGCGTGATTTATCTGCTAATGACATTGGTATTAACGTTATTCTTCAAGACGCTGGAGAAGCGTTTCAAATTCGAGTAAAGGGAATGTCTGTCTATGAGCAGTATGATCGAAGTAAAAGAACTGCAAAAATCCTTCGGCAATCTTGAGGTGCTGAAAAAGGTTACCTTCACCGTAGATCCTGGAGAGACGGTGGCGGTGATCGGCCCGTCCGGCTCCGGGAAGAGCACCATGCTACGCAGCTTGGTGCATCTGGAGGATGTTACCGGCGGGAGCATCATCATTCAGGGCCAGGCGTTGGTGGATAACGGTAACTACGCCGGGCATGCCGAGATCCGCGGAATTACGGCTAAGATGGGCATGGTGTTCCAGCACTTCAATCTGTTCCCGCATCTGACCGTGCGGGGGAACCTGGAGCTGGCTCCGCGAACGCTGAAGCGGGAGAACAATTCGGAGATCACAGCGAGAAGCAAGGATCTATTGTCCAAGGTCGGCCTTGCCGACAAAGCCGACGTCTATCCTTCGATGCTGTCCGGTGGACAGAAGCAGCGGGTGGCGATTGCCAGGGCGCTGATGCTGAATCCGGACATCCTGCTTTTTGATGAGCCGACCTCGGCACTGGACCCGGAGCTGACAGGAGAGGTACTGCGGGTTATCCGCCAACTGGCCGAGGAGAAGATGACGATGATCATCGTTACCCATGAGATGAACTTTGCCCGTGATGTTTCTGACCGTGTTATCTTTATGGATAAGGGAGAGATTGCCGAGTCCGGGACCCCGGAGCAGATTTTCGGCAGCCCGAAGCTAGCGCGGACTCGTTCTTTTCTTAAGCTTTAGCACGGTTAAGCTAGCGCTATTCATTTCATCACGGCAGAAATTAAAAAGAATAGCGAGCGATGGGAAAAAGTGCATAGACTTCTATGCGCTTTTTTTATTGACAGTTGTTAGGGCCGTAACAATAATTATAGTACAGTTCATACCGGCAGATTCAGATTGAGAGGTTGCTTATGCAGCATGAAATTCTTATATGACCGGAGCAACAGGGGAATAATGATTTATGAACAAGGGGAACATCAGAAGCTTAGAGGGGACAGCGAAATGATAGAGATACGGGGAGTCAGGAAGTCCTTTCGGGGTGAAATCGCCGTTAACGGCATTTCGCTGACTGTACATAAAGGAAAGATTTATGGGCTGCTAGGTTCCAACGGCGCAGGTAAAACCACGCTGCTGAAGATATTGGCCGGTATTATTCAGCCGGAATCGGGTACCGTCAAGCTGGAAGGTGAACCTATCTTTGAGCGGCCGGAGGTCAAGCAGCGGATTATATTTATGCCGGATAGTCCGGCCTTCTTTCCGCAGGCAACGATCAAGAGTATGGCCAATTTTTATCGCTCGGTGTATCCGCGCTGGAATCAGACATATTTCGAGCAGCTAGGTGATGTGTTCCGGCTAGACACGAGCCGCAAACTAAGCCGCTTCTCCAAGGGAATGCAGCGGCAGGCCGCATTCTGGCTGAGCCTCGCCTGCATGCCCGATGTACTGGTGATGGATGAGCCGCATGACGGGCTGGATCCCGTGATGCGGCGCCAAATCAAGAATCTGCTCTTTCAAGAAGTAGCCGAGCGACAACTGACGGTTCTGATTTCCTCGCATAATCTTCATGAAATTGAAGATTTATGCGGCCCTGTTGGCATGATGCACGGCGGGAAGATGCGGGTGGAGATGGATCTGAGTCATCTCAAGTCAGATACACACAAGGTTCAGGTCGCGTTCCGCGACGAACGGCATGAACGGGCGATATCGTCCAAGCTGCAGGTACTGCACCGTGAAGTCAGAGGCAGCGTCAGCCTGCTCATTGTCCGAGGTGACCGTGAACGGATCACAGCAGCTTTCGGGATTTATCAGCCTTATGTATTTGATCTTCTGCCATTGACGCTGGAGGAAATCTTTATCTATGAAATGGGGGATGCCGGGTATGACACGCGTCCGCTACTTCTTTAACCTTGCGCTGATCCGCCAGAATTTCCGGCAATACGGTTGGATCGGCATTATTTATACACTTGGCTTGATTTTTGCGGTACCGCTGCAAATGTTCATGACCGGTAACCCCAGTCTGTTCAATCAAAAGGTCACCAGTCTGTTTCAGCTAGGTGACGGGATGCAAGGGATGCTGATTGTCCTTATTCCCTTGTCTGCGGGGCTTATGTTATTCCGTTATCTTCAGGTTAAGGCTCCGGCTGATCTGCTGCACAGCTTGCCACTGCGGAGGGAACATCTGCTGACCTCCCATTTGGTGAGTGGGATCGTGCTGGTGCTTGTACCGGTTTGGCTCTGTGCTGCTATTACGGCTATCATCCGGCCATGGACCGGGGACCTCTATGATTTTACCGGCAAGGATATCTGGACATGGGCTATTGCAGTCAGCGTGCTTTCCATTTTCCTGTTTTGTTTTAGCGTCTTTGTAGGGATTTGTACAGGACAAACTGTGCTCCAGGGAGTCGCAAGCTTTGGATTGCTTATACTGCCCTACATGCTGATGCAACTGGTCTCATATTATTTCTCATTGTATCTGTATGGATATCCATACGGGATTTATACCAATAGCATCCGCAGTGATCTCTGGTCGCCTCTTGTGCATATTTTCTCTGTAAGCAACCAGTCGTTCAGCGTCAGTGAATTATGTGTATATGTCGGACTGACTGTTGTCATCGTGGCCCTGAGTTATTTACTTTATCGGAAGCGTCACGTGGAGATGGCCGGACAGGCGATCGCCTTTACTTACTTCAACCCGCTCTTCAAAGCGGGAGTGATGCTGTGCTGCATGTTGATTGCTGGAAACTATTTTTCCATTAATATGAGCGGCAGACTGGGCTGGACCTTCGGGGGTTATGCGATTGGAGCAGTAGTCGGCTATATCGCATCTGAGATGGTTATTCGTAAAACCTGGCACATCATGAACCGCAAAATTCCGCTCAGCTTTGCAATTTACACACTACTGCTGAGTCTGATGCTGTACATTCCTGTCTCCGGGTTGACGGGATATGAAGCCAGAGTACCAGGTGAAGGGGAAATAAGCGAGGTATATGCCGGCAGTCTGTATAATCTGTACACACAGAAGCAGAGCTTCACGAATCCCTATGAAGTATACAGTCCGTTCAATAAAGTCGATCCGTTCTCGGGTGACAAGGATTACATCAGGGCCGTTCAAAAGCTGCACAGTACGCTCGCAACTATTCGCCCTGCGGCGCCTACCGGAGATTCCTTCTATAAGGATTCCAGGGTGCGTAGTATGAGCATTGTATACCGTCTGAAGAGCGGACGCACATTGACCAGGGAATATCAGGTGCCAATTGTCGGCTTCGAGCCGGAACTGAGAGCAATCATGGAGACGGAAAGCTACAAGAAGACGGAGTATGTCTTGTCACAGCTTGAGCATGACGTAAAGACTATGAATATCAGCACAAGGGAGGGCGTAGTTGTCCTTACCCATTCTGCGGAGATCAACGAATTCAAGGCACTTTTACGTCAAGAAATTTTGGATATGTCGTATGGTGATCAGATCGGGGACGATGTCCCGCTTGCGGATGTCGATATTCCCACTATGATGGAAGACAGGAACGTGATCTCTTTTTACAGCTATAGCATACTACCTTCCTATCACAGACTGCTGAACTGGCTAGCGGATAAAGGGTATTCCGACAAAATCATGATTACAGCCAAAAATATTGCCTCAGTAGAGATCGCTGCCTTTGAACCAAAAATCCTTCAGGGTGACCGTTCCTACTATTACGACCCTGAGCAGTACCTGGCAATTGCCCGCAAGCAAAACCGTTCCGTGGTAACCCAGGACAAGGACAAAATTACAGACGTTCTGAAATACCAGAAGAAGTATGTGATCCGCAAGGGTACTTATCTGGTTAAAAAGAATTATGAAGATGGTTCGCCGGAATACGTACTGATGGAAGCGGACGATTTGTCGCCTGAATTAAGAAAGCTGCTTCGATAAAATCATAGTGTTCGCTGATCAAGGAGGGATGCTGGATGAATGAAATTGCCGACCATCTGGATAATGGACTGCAGATCCTGTTTATCGGGTTCAACCCGAGTCTGCGATCAGGAGAGGTAGGCCATCACTATGCCAATCCCCGCAACAATTTCTGGCGGATTTTGCATCAGTCGGGACTGACACCGCGACTATACGATGCTTCTGAGGACGGGGAGCTATTAAAGCTTGGATACGGATTTACGAATATTGTTGCCCGGCCTACGCGCGGAGTCGAGGATATTGCCCGTGAGGAATACGTTACAGGACGGGAGCTGCTGCGGGCAAAACTGGAGAGGTACAGGCCGAAGGTTGCCTGTTTTGTGGGCAAAGGCGTCTACACGGAGTTTACCCGTAGAAGCAAAGCGGATTGGGGCTTCCAGGATGCTGTGGAGCCGGTTATCGATGGGGTGCGGGAATTCGTTGCCCCGTCCTCCAGTGGTCTGGTGCGGATGCCGATGCATGAGATCGTTGGCATCTACCGGAAGTTGTTTCAGTTCACGGAAGAGAACGAAGCCTGAAAGTTAAAAAAGCAGCCCATCTCCGAAATTGGAGATGGGCTGCTTTGGCATGAATCGAATGATCTATTCCCGGGTAGCGGGAACTGCTGCCTTAGGTCTGGATCAGCAGCAGAATGATGGATGACAGCGACAGGCAGATGCTGATCAGGCACAGCACAGCAACAACCTGCTTCTGGTTCAGTCCTGCCCGGAGCAGGCGGTAGTGAACCTGGGTGGCATCCGCTTCATAAATGGCCTTGCCCTGGATTAGACGGCGAATGACAACAAAAATGTTGTCGAAGATGGGTACGCCGAGCGCCAGGATCGGGATAAAGATCGAGAGCACAGTTGCCTGCTTGAAGGCACCGTCCAGCGCAATCACGGCCAGTATGAAGCCGAGGAAGGTGGCCCCGGCATCGCCCATAAAGATTTTGGCTGGCGGCTTGTTATAGCGCAGATAAGCCAGTGTAACGCCGACCAGCGCGATGGCCATGATGGCTGAAGACGATTGACCTTTGGCCAGGGCCACTACGAATAGGGTGATGGCCGAGATGGTGGTCAGCGCACCGGCCAGTCCATCCATACCGTCCGAGAAGTTAATTACGGTCGTGACGCCGAAGATCCAGAGGATCGTCAGCAGGAACTGCAGGATCACCGGCAGAACGATATAATCGCCGGAGAACGGATTGTAGAAGCCGGTAAAGGCATTACCAGACAGGTAGACCAGAATGGCTGCGGTGACTTGAACCAACAGCTTGGGTAGTGCAGGGAAATCCTTGCCTTTGGTCTTGTACCAGTCGTCTATTGTTCCTATGGTCAGTAGCAGAACGCCTCCTGCGAACAAGGCGACGGTCTCCATGTTGAATTCACGGGCAAATGCTAAGTAAGTAATGAAGAATCCAAGGAAAATAGCGTAGCTGGCGGTAAGTGGAATGGGCTCTCTATGTATTTTGCGTTCAACATCTTTTCTTGGCTTGTCCACAAAATCAAGCCTGAAAGCTAACCTGCCCAGCGGAGGAATCAAAAAATAGACGATGAGAAACGACACCAGAAACGAAAAAACGTATAAAATAACGCTCACCACCGTTGATTATTTTGAAAACATCCATCTTTTCGAAGTATACCGTAAAAAGGGACAGGTTGTCGATTATATGCTTCATTTGACATTTTTTGTTGCCACAGAACAATGTCCAGGACCCTCGTCATTGACTTGCCCGGAACCCTATAGTACCTTTGGAAAAAGACGTTTTCGGGAGGACTTTATGAACTACGAGGTTATTTTATTCGATGCGGATGATACGTTATATGACTACGGGATGGCAGAAAGCCATGCGCTAAGTCATACCTTTGCTCATTTCGGTCTGCCGACCGGAGCACAAGATTATGCGGCCAGCTACCAGGAGATCAATCATGCCCTATGGAAGGATCTGGAGCGGGGAGAAATTAGCGCTGCGGCGCTGCGGGTAGAGCGATTTAATCGGTTGTTTACTGCTCATAGCCTGGCCCTGGACCCGGAGGCGTTCAGTGAAGCGTACCTGCGCTATTTGGGAGAAGGGACCTTTCTGATCCAGGGAGCGGTAGAACTATGCGAGGCACTTGGGGGCTGCCGCCTGGCGATTATTACGAACGGTTATAAAGAGGTGCAAACGTCCAGAATTCAGGGTTCGCCGCTAAACGACGTTTTTGAGCAGATCATTATCTCCGAAGAGGCCGGATGCCAGAAGCCGGAGACAGGTATTTTCGATTACGCTTTTGCCAAGCTTGGCATTACAGATAAGGCATCCGTGCTGATCGTTGGCGATTCTCTGACCTCCGATATCCAGGGCGGCATTAATTACGGTATTGATACCTGCTGGTTCAATCCGCTGAATAAGCCGAATACTTTAGGGATCACACCCAAATTCGAAATCAGCGATCTAGCGGAGCTGCTGGTGATTGTTGGGCATGGCGAGACGCCTGCTATCCTCTAGTGAACGGTGTATGACTTGAGACACGGAAGACAAGGAGGGACCGAATTGCATACAAAAGAGAGTTTGATGAAGCAGTTGCAGGAGCTGGGAATTGATCCACAGGGAACCGTTCTGGTGCATTCATCCTTAAAAAGCATCGGGCAGGTTGAGGGCGGTGCCGATGCCGTCTTGGATGCCTTGAGTGAATATATGTCGAATGGGCTGCTAGTGTTGCCTACCCATACGTGGGCATATATTAACGCCGAGAATCCGCATTTCTCAGTTGCAGATTCGCCGTCCTGTGTTGGTGTGCTGCCTGAATTGTTCCGAAAGCGTCCGGGGGTGGTCCGTTCCTGGCATCCGACGCACTCCGTTGCAGCGCTGGGTAAGGAGTCTGTTGAATTCACCTCCGGTGATGAGCGGTGGGATACACCGTGCGCCCGTGGCTCCGCCTGGGGCAAACTACTGGACCGTGAGGCGGATATTATGTTACTGGGCGTAGACCTGCGGCGCAACACGTTCATTCACGGTATCGAGGAATGGCTGGATATCCCGGGCCGGATGACTGATGATCATGAGGACTTAGTCACTGTGACGCCCGGCGGCGAGAGAATCTCCGTACCTTCCCGCAGGCACTGTGGCCTGTCCTGGTCGGAGCATTTCTGGAAGGTTGAGGGGGTGCTCGAAGACGGAGGGGCCCTGCGTAGAGGTCGTTTCGGTGATGCCGCGGTGATGGTGTGCGGGACCGTGGAGACCACGGAACTGCTGAGCCAGATGCTGCGTGAGGAGCCGGACCTCTTCTCGGACAACGAGCCCCTGGACGGGGAGGACAAGCCCTTGCCGCTGCCTAAGACCAAACGTACACAACCCGTGTACCGTTAGATCTCGCTAGAAAACATTGCTAGTCCGTTTTGATCGGGGAAACCAACTGGCTAGTCCCTACCATTGTATGGTATATTAATCTCACATAAACCAAAGTAAGGAGATTGGAAATGGAAAAAACATTGGTCTTTGGACACAAAAATCCGGATACGGACACAATCTGTTCGGCAATTGCCTATGCAGCACTGAAGAAAGAACTGGGCTGGGATGCCGAGCCGGTTCGTCTTGGAGAGGTTAGTGGTGAAACCCAATTTGCGCTGGATCATTTCGGAGTGCAGGCTCCTCGTCTGGTGGAGAATGTTGCTACTGAAGCCAAACAGGTTATTCTGGTTGACCACAACGAACGTCAGCAAAGTGCAAATGATATCGATCAAGTGCGCGTTGTCGAGGTTATCGACCACCACCGGATCGCCAACTTTGAGACTGCACATCCGCTCTACTACCGTGCAGAACCAGTGGGTTGTACAGCGACCATCCTCAACAAGCTGTACAAAGAAAACGGTGTTGCCATTCCAAAGGAAATTGCGGGCTTGATGTTGTCTGCCATCATTTCCGATTCCTTGTTGTTCAAGTCTCCTACTTGTACGGACGAAGATGTGGCTGCAGCCCGTGAGCTGGCTGAAATCGCTGGCGTGGATGCAGAAAGCTATGGCCTGGACCTGCTGAAGGCTGGCGCAGACCTTAGCGACAAGAGCATTGCCCAACTGATCTCTCTGGATGCCAAGGAATTCAAGATGGGTGAATACAAAGTCGAAATCGCACAAGTGAATGCGGTCGACACCAATGATGTCCTTTCCCGTCAAGATGAGCTGGAAGCTGCACTGACTGCTGTTATTGATGAAAAAGGACTCGATCTGTTCCTATTCGTGGTCACGGATATTCTGAACAACGATTCCATTGGGCTGGCCCTGGGCCGCGTAGCTGGTGCTGTAGAACAAGCTTACAATGTAAAGCTGGATGACAATAAAGCCGTTCTGAAGGGCGTTGTCTCCCGCAAATCGCAAATCGTACCTGTGCTCACAGAGGCGATTGCTAAGTTGTAGGAAGCGTTAGCTGTACAAGAGTAATGTGCGTGGATACAAAAGCTCTGCTGTACCCTTTTCGGGTAGTTGCAGAGCTTTTATTTTGCCAAAATAGCGATTGGAGCCTATACTTAGAGCATAAATAGGGAAAAAATCAGAAAGAGGGCAATCATGACAAAGACGAGAAATACAGGATCTCTGCAGTACAAGTCGTTCGGACTGGCGCTTCAGGCCATGGTTATTCTCGCCCGCAAAGCTTCGACCTGCTCCAGTTGTGAGATGGCAGAGCTATTAGATTCGGAGGCTACCGCGTTAAGACGCATTCTAGCCAGTCTGGTCCGCGACCAATTGCTTGTGACAAGGGAAGGCCGGGACGGCGGTTATATATTGAACAAGGCCCCGGAAGATATTACGCTGGCAGAGATTTACCGGGCACTAGAAGTAGGCGAATCACGCAATAAAGCTGTGAACGAAACCATGTGTGACTCTACATTCGGCAACCGAATGAAGGAAGCATGCGATGATATTCTGGATGAAATGGACCAGAGTGTAGTCGCTGTGCTGGAGCAACATACCCTTGCAGATTTGACAGCCAGAACCGTTTGTTGACAAAGATGTTTTCTCTGAATTATACTGTGCATATAAAATTACAGTTAACTCTGATGACATAGATTTAAGCGCAGCAGGGGAAGCATACCGACATAAATTTTTTTGTGATTAACTGTGCATTTAATAACACAGAAATAGGATAAGAGGAGGAGTTACTATGACAACAGAATTAAAGGTAGAGCAGGAATTTAAGAAGGTGATTTCCGAGCGGCGCTCCGTGCGGAAATACGACCCTTCCTGGAAAATTTCCAAGGAGGAGATCGAGGAGCTTCTGAATGAGGCCATTTTGGCCCCTTCGTCCTCCAATCTTCAGCCATGGCGTTTCATCGTGATCAACGACCAGTCGTTGCAGGAGAAATTGCTGCCGATTGCTAAAAATCAACAGCAGACTGTGGACGCATCGGCTATAATCGCTGTTCTGGGCGATACCGAAGCTTATCGCAATGTGCATACAATCTATGATAAGGCGCAGGCTGAGGGATTCATCACGCCAGAGATCAAGGAAACGATGGTCAACAACACTTGGAATAATTATTCTAGCTTCAGCCCGGAACGTCGCACCAATATCGCCCTAATAGATGGCGGTTTGATCTCCATGCAGCTTATGCTGGCAGCAAAAGCTAAAGGCTATGACACTGTTCCTATGGGTGGCTATGATCCTGTTGCTTTCCGTGAACTGTTCCAGATTCCGGAGCGTTATGTTCCCGTAATGCTGATTGCGCTGGGTAAAGCCGCTGCTGAAGGACGGCCAACGACAAGATTGCCGCTCGAACAAGTGACATTCTGGAATGAATTCCACGGAGAGAAATAAGGCTACCTTGTAAACATAAATAACAGCCGACCGGTGAAAGCCGGCCGGCTTTTTTGAGCTTTTTTAATTTGCCGTACCTTCTGCTACAATATTTGTAGAATAGCAGGCACTAGAACTAAGGAGACAATCATAGGCAGTCGAGATTGAGTACCGGCCGCACCAGTATTAGGATGATCGGCGTGTGGTATCACATTGACAATTTTCTCCGCTTATACTAGCTTTGTTAGGGTAGCTTGGAACAACCAGATCAAGAGACAGGAGATTTGAAGACATGGAATGGTTTGCAGCAATGGAGCGGGATGACTACGAGGAATTGTTATTCTGTCAAGATAAGGCATCGGGCCTGAAAGCAATAATTGCGATTCATGATACTACCCTGGGTCCAGCACTAGGCGGTACACGGATGTGGACGTATGCTTCCGAAGAGGAAGCCGTTGTGGACGCCCTTCGCCTTGCCAAAGGGATGACCTACAAGAATGCCGTATCGGGCCTCAATCTGGGCGGAGGTAAGACTGTAATTATCGGCGATCCGAAAAAAGATAAAAGCGAAGCCATGTTCCGCGCTTTCGGGCGATACATACAAGGATTGAACGGCCGTTACATTACGGCTGAGGATGTAGGCACAACAGAAGAGGACATGAACATCATCTACCAGGAGACGGATTATGTCACCGGTACCTCACCAACCTTCGGTTCCTCGGGTAACCCTTCACCGGCCACGGCATTTGGCGTTTATCAAGGAATGAAGGCAGCAGCCAAGGCAGCTTTCGGCACGGATTCCCTGGCAGGCAAGACGATAGCTGTTCAAGGGGTAGGCAATGTCGCCTTCAATTTGTGCAAGCATCTGCATGAGGAAGGCGCTCAGTTGATCGTGACGGATATCAACAAGGAGGCTGTCAGCCGCGCTGTTGAAGCTTACGGCGCGAAGGCGGTTGACCCTGGTGAGATTATCGGTGTAGCATGTGATATTTATGCACCGTGCGCTTTGGGGGCGACTCTGAATGATGAGTCCCTGCCACTGATCAAGGCCAGCGTTATTGCTGGTGCGGCTAATAATCAGTTGAAGGAAGCGCGGCATGGTGAGGCGCTGCATGAGATGGGCATTGTGTATGCACCGGATTATGTGATCAATGCTGGCGGTGTAATTAACATTGCTGATGAACTGAACGGTTATAACCGGGATCGTGCCTATCAACAGGTTGCAAAGATTTACGACAACATCACCAAAGTGCTGGAGATTTCGCGGAACCATGGAATCCCGACTTACGCCGCAGCCGACCGGCTTGCAGAGGAGCGGATAGCGTCTCTCAAAAATACCCGCAGCACATTTCTGCAGAACGGGCATCATACTCTCAGCAGAAGGAATCTGTCGGCAAGATAAGATTTCTTTGCAGTGACTCAAATTGCTGTGTGAAGAGCAGAGAGGCTGTCCCAAATGCCATGAAACGGCGATTTGAGACAGCCTTTGTTTCTATGATTGATGGAATAGTGAAAATTCCATCTGCATTTATTTTCCTCACTCTAATATTCAGAGGTTGACTAAAAGGCATAACCATAATATTTTTCTGCATTCCTCAGACTCGTCCAAATATCTGCACTTTCCCCACCGATATACCAATAGGCGACACCGGCTAATTTTTTATTAACAACAACGTTATATTTGGCAATTAGCGACCGCCCGTCCTCCAACCAAATGGTGTGTTTGATCCCGTTTTTCTTGTAATTGGCAACATATTGGCCCAAGGTATCATCCCACACCGGTCGCATGGAATAGGTGCTGATCCGCTGGTTTTGCTCAGGAAACGTCATATACTGTGATGAGGATACCGTTCCATTTTGCTGAAGCGTCCAGTCCCGATTATAGAATGGCATCGCCAATATGACCTTTTTACTGGAGACGACCTTCAGTAGAGTATCTATCGCATTTGTAATATAGGGAAGTGAAGCATTAGAACCTGGATACACGCTGCTTTCGTAATGCTCATCGTACCCCATGATGACAACATAATCGGCTTGTTTACCAAGTGCAGCATAGTCGAATGCCTCGGTCCAATCGGTTCCAAGATCAGGTGATACATCTATAGATAACGTGGCCCCCACGGCATGCAGCTTTTCTGCCAATAGTGTAATGAATTCAGTGTAATACTTCCGATCAGCACCATCTACATTTTCAAAATCAATATTAAGCCCATCCAGACCATATTTACTCACCATGGCTACTAATTGCGTAATGGCTGTATTTCTGGCAGTAGTACTGGACAACAGTTGATGCGTAGCTTCTTGATCGGACCGATTACCGACCATCGCCCAAATCTTTTTGTGATTACTCTTTGCCCATGAAATCAGCGGGGGTTCTGTTAAATCTGATACGATCCCATTCTTCCCTACAAAATACCAACGCGGTGACAAGGTGTTCACATCCGATTTCAAAATATCACGTTCATACTCAGATGTGGTTCCATACTGCCAACCGATGACGACCCCTTCATTTGTTGCATGCTCAAGTGCTGCAGCCCAGTTTTTATTTTGCAACACCCGATACATCAGTATAGCGGCTTCCTGCCGGGTTATAGCTTCCGTAGGACGGAAATATCCGGTTTCATCGCCTTTCATTAATCCTAGCTTACTAACGGTAGCAACAGAATTGCTAGCCCAAGTAGCGATATGACTACTATCCTTATAGTCCGTCAAATTACTAGAATTCACGTTCGTTTGTTTCAAGGATCTTGCCATCCATACAGCGGCCTCTTGTCTTGTTACCGCTTGGTTAGGGGCAAAGGTAGTCGCCGAGGTTCCAGTTGCCAGATTCAGTTGGACAGCTGTTTGGATAGAGCTGTAATACCATGCGTTCTTAGCTACATCTGTAAAGGAAGTTACTGGACTGGCTACGGGATCAAGTTTTAGCAAACGTTCTAGTATCGTTATAAATTCGGCTCTAGTAATAGATTTCGCCGGTGAGAACTTCGTCGCCGAGGTTCCTGTAATAATTTTTTTATTATATAAATCGACAATCTCATCTTTGGCATAACTAGTGCTAATATCATCAAAAGGTAGCAGTTTATCGGCCGAGATAGGCTGGCTCCAAGAGCTTGTTGCGTAAATGATAACGATGGCTGAAAGTATGAATCTACCGAATATGCTCTTCACGAGATTCCTCCTATTGATATCAATTATAAAATTGTATCAAAGATTGAATCGTTATTCATTGATGAGATATTGGTAGATTACGTGTCTCATAAATTTAAGAAACCCGGCAACGCTCACGGTAATCTTACCGCTAACGTCCTGCCGGGTTTCTTGTTGATTTAATGGTACTATTGTACTTTCTGTGGTTCTGGATACGTGACGCCAAGGGTATCGACAGTAACCTTCTTCATGACAGGAGGATGTTCTGGCCGATCAGAGCTGTCACGGGGCAAATTCACGATGGCGTCTACCCCTTCGAGACCTTCTGTGACCTTGCCGAATGCAGCGTAGCTTCCATCAAGATGGGGCGCATCAGCAGTCATAATGAAGAACTGGGAGCCTGCGGAATTCGGGTCTTGGGATCTTGCCATCGACAAGACACCTTCTGTATGCAGCAGGTTATTGTTGAATCCGTTACCAGAGAATTCGCCAGCGATGCCGTACCCCGGTCCACCCATGCCGGTCCCGTCAGGGTCACCACCCTGAATCATAAAGCCTGGAATGACCCGGTGGAAAATGGTTCCGTCATAAAAGCCCTTTTGGATCAGGGAAATAAAATTGTTGACGGTGTTAGGAGCAACCTCAGGGTACAGTTCGGCTTTAATGATAGCACCATCAGCCATTTCAATGGTTACTACAGGATGGCTTGCCGTGTCGGAGGGAAGCCCGCTGCCCTCGGCATTGTTCTGCGGAGTGCTGGTCTCCTGTGGTGCTGCCGTCTCCTGCGATGTATTGCTGGCTTGATTTCCCGTCTGATTGCCTGCAGCGCTACTGCTATTATTGGCTGCTGGCTTCGCACCACAACCGGACACTACAATCAGCAGCAAGGATAGCATTACCAGAAGAATGGCAGGATTCTTTCTTGTCAACTTCACCTTTTTATTCTCTCCTTTAGCTTGAAAAATCATTGTCTTAGCCTATAATAACCTCTTTGTCCTGCTGCATGCAAAAAAATGCTTGTCCGGGACTTGGGATTGGCACCTGTTACAAAGAGGTTTACAATAGTAGGATGCTTCCAAGGAAACGCTGAAAGGACGTGTACTTGATGAACTTTTCGTGGAAGCGGAACCTGATCGTGCTTTGGGTAGGAGTTTTCTTTTGCAGTACGGCATATTCGATCTCGATTCCGTTCCTCTCTATTTTTCTCTCCGATGAGCTTGGGGTAACGAACCATTTGGAGATCTGGTCCGGTATCAGTTTTGGCATTACATTTCTGGCTAGTGCTCTGATCGCACCGTACTGGGGTTCTTTGGCAGACAAATACGGTCGCAAGCCGATGCTGATTCGTTCAGGATTTAGCCTGGCCGCGCTGTATCTGATTAATTATTTTGTACATGATCCATACGTCTTTCTGCTTGTGCGTATTCTTCAGGGTCTGCTAGCGGGTTTCATTCCTGCGGCCATTGCTATGGTAGCAACCAATACACCTGAAGAGCGGACCGGTTATGCCCTCAGCATTATGTCTACAGCAGGGGCAACTGGAAGTATCATTGGGCCGCTGATCGGCGGTGTGGTTAGCTATTATTCCGGCAACAGGAGTGCGTTCCTGTTCTCTGCAGTGATGGTTTTGGTCTCAGCGCTGATCGCCACTTTTTTTGCCCATGAGCAGAGCATTGACCCCTCTGCCCCAAGATCCCATGTGCGGGACGACATCAGGGAAGCGGTGAGCAACCGGGTGTTCATCACCCTTCTGATCCTGGGGGGAATCAGCACGTTCTCTGTGATGATTCTGGAACCGCTCATCCCGATCTATCTGCTCAGTATGGGCGTAGCCAAGAGCAGCGCCTCTCTCAGCTCTGGAATTGTCTTCTCCGCGGTCGGCATTGCTACCGTGCTGATGGCGCCGCAGTGGGGACGGATTGGTAGCCGCAAGGGCTTCGGGGCCATCTTGTTCATCGGCCTGATCGGCGGTGGAATCGGCAACATCCTGCAGTTTTTCGTCTCGGGTTATGTAGAATTTGCCTTGCTGCGATTTGCCTACGGTTTGTTCTATGCCGGAGTGCTGCCTTCCATTAACGCCATGATTGTACAGGTGACAGAGTCGTCCTTCCGTGGTCGGGCGTTTGGACTGAACCAATCTGCTTCCCAGCTTGCGACAATGGCAGGGCCGATTGTTGGAGGCCTGCTCGGCGGACTTATTCCGATCCGCTGGGTATTTGTTATCAACGGGCTAATGCTGCTGGGAGCGGCGGTACTGGTGAAATCGCGCAGACTAGAGGCTAAGCTATCGGAGGTTCGCCATCCAGGTACTTCCGCTTCATCGCAATAATTGGCTGAAGCGATCTGAACTATGCTGCCTACCCTATAAACGCCGCCAAGACAGGTAGTCTGGCGGCGTTTGGCTTTTATGAACTGCGGATGCTTAGTCTGCATCTTCTCCCCGTGAACCATTCAATACATCGATGCCGGGCATGGCATCGAGTGGGGGAGAGACAGGGTCGACGGGTGTCCCCGCTTCCAGATCATCTGCATCCGGGATATCCTCCAGCGGTTCCTCTTCGTCATAGTTGCCTTCCGCTGAAGTCTCGTTCTCATCTGCAAAATCAATAGTTGTTCCGGCTAAGCCCGCAGCGTTGGCCGCCTGCACAGCGTCGGATTCAAGTAGTTCATCCCGATTTGGCGCGGGAGAGGATAGAACTTGGAGCTCCCGACTTTCTCGTTGGCGAAGTCCCGGCTCCGGAACGTTCAGCCCAATATCCGCCGCCAAATACTCATCCCCGACCAATACCGGGTCCGAACCTTCATCGACGACCCCATCAAAATCTACGGGGATGGCTCCGATGCGACTGTGGGTGGCAAGCGCCGATTCCAGCGGAACCCGGTCTTTAGGGGCAGGCTCTTCGCTGTTGCCTCGCGTGGTTATTGTGCCAACGGGACGAATAACGTCTGTAGGAATGTCGTCTTCAGGCGAGTTCTCGCGGCTTGTACGATATCGCTCGTAAGTGAAATCGGCTTCTGTCTTATTGAATTCATTGCCCATGTATCTCAGCTCCCTTAATATGGTGTTAAATACCAACTCATATTCTTTACCCTACTATGCGGGTACGAATCGTAATCTGACTGGTGAACAGACCCCATCCATAATATATTCATTCCAGCCTTGCATTAACCAGATTTGGGGTAAAATCGTCTAATTTTGAGGTTATTTGCAAGTATAGGGAGGGATAACTCGAAGGCTGTCGAAATTAAGAAGCGTACGTACTATACATACAACTATCGACTTACTGAGGTGTCCAGATGAAGTTGCCATTACAAAAAACAGCGTTAGTAGTTTTTGTGCTGTTGCTGCTGACGGCCATCGTTCCTATGGGGATCGCTCTGGAATGGGGCGGACCATCCGGTAGAGCATTGCCCGGCTGGGAACTGAAATGGGAGAATACAACTGCACCCGATGCTATGAAGGCGGCAGCATCCAGGGGTGATGAATGGATAGAAGTAATTGAACAAACACCAATGCCAGCGGCCCCGGAGGGAGCCCATGCAGCATGGTTGCGGGTGACAGTCCCACGGCTGACAGAGAATTCAGCCGTGCTTATTGATAAAGTATTCGGAGAGCAAATTAAGGCATTCCTAAATAATAAGCTTGTTTATGATCAGCCAGGAAAGAGCAGCTTCAGCGGGAATAAAATTCTGATTCCCTTAAGCGAAGAAACCTCCGGTGGGCAGCTATATTTGTGGAGCAGCGGAGGTGGCAGTAAAGGACCCGGGATTGAGGGCCGTATCCTGGTGGGCAACTATGGGAAACTGCTGGATTATTATATCAAACAGGACTTTATGGATATCGTCATTGGTACGGCGCTTATTTTTATGGCTTCCGTCTTGATCGTGTGTTCCCTGTTTCTTAAGAAGGAGCCGTTCTCCAGCGCTTTATTGCTGATGCTGATTATTTTATCATGCGGAATTTTGGTCGTGGTGTACTCACCGCTCTTGCCACTTGTATTAAAAAGCCAGGGTCGGCTGACAGAGCTGCTGTTTGATCTGGCTTTGTTTACGCTACTTCCGACATTTACACTTTATTTTGAACGTATATTCGACAGCAGCAAGAACAGATTTATTGTTCCCTTCCGGAAATTTCAGATAGGCTATTCCTTGTTAAGTCTGTCGCTCTGGATATTGAATGCAGCCACATCTTATCGCTTGGACGGGATCTATCGGTTCATGACGGTCAGTGTTGTTGGGGTCCTGATGATTGTCCAGTTTGTCTTTTTACTAACCCTGGCGGTTATCTATGCCTATCGCGGCAATTCGGATGCCATCATTTTCACTACAGGATTTGCCGTCTTTGCCCTGCTGTCGTTGACAGAGTTATCCCTGTTCTTTGCTACGAATGAGAGATATCACTTCTACTGGTGGAAATGGGGGATGGTGGTATTCATCATCTCACTGATCGTGATCCTGGGCAGAGGGTTCGCCAGAAACCATGAGCAAGTGGTGGAATATTCACGTGAACTGGAGATGTTCAACAACGATCTACAGCGTTCTGAGAAAATGGAGATTATCAGCGAATTGGCTGCGTCGGTGGCACATGAAGTACGCAACCCACTACAGGTGACCAGAGGCTTTCTGCAGATCCTGGGGGAACGCTCCGGCAAGAAGGAGAAGGAGTATTTGCAAATGGCGGTGGCAGAGCTGGACCGTGCCTCGCTAATTATTACAGACTTCCTCACCTTCGCGAAGCCAGGCATGGAGACGGTAGTCCAGCTTGATGTTTCCGCAGAACTCAGACATGTGTCGGGTATTCTGCTTCCGCTGGCTCATATGCAGGGAGGGGAGATTGAGCTGAAGTTGCAGCCTTGTCTCTATGTGCTCGGAAGTTCCTCCAAATTCAAGCAGGCTTTTATTAACATCATCAAGAACAGCATTGAAGCTTTGCGCGAAGAGGGGATGATCGTCATCACCTCCTGGAGATCAGGGGATCAGATTCTGATTAGTGTGAAGGACAATGGAGAAGGAATGAAGGTTAGTGAGCTGTCTCGCCTGGGCGAGCCGTACTACTCCAACAAGACCAAAGGTACAGGGCTTGGGCTTATGGTAACGTTCCGTATTGTGGAGGCGATGCAGGGAACTCTGGAGTTCCAGAGCAAGAAGGGCGAGGGCACAGAGGTGCTTATCAAATTTCCAGCGGCCGACCCGGAATAGATTTTATTCCGTATTTAAAGGATTGGGCGGTCGCTTGCGCGAAATAGAAGGTAAGAACATGAAAGAGTCTCCCAATATTCCCCGCGAGGTGCTTGAATGCGAGTCTTTGTGAAAAGTCTTCATATAACAGCGGCACTTTCCCTTCTTCTGATGATCAGTAGCTCACTACTGGCATCTGCGGCGAATTCCGGAACAACGTATGAGATGACCAAGTGGCAGATGGAATGGGAAAGTCGTCCGCAAGCTCCGGTCCCAGGCCTAGTACTGCCTTCGGGTATCACGGACGGGCAAGCCTGGACAACCGTGGATGGTAGTCAAGGCAGTATGGCGCTGCCCCCGGGTATTTCTGCTGCCTGGAGCCGTATGATGATCCCGGAGTTACATTTTACGTCTCCTTCGTTGTACATTAAGACTCTGTATGCACTGCATGTCAAAGTGTTCGTGGATAACCGCCTTATTTTTGAAGGGGACCGCTCGTTCATCAAGGATAACTATTCTCTACTTCTACCGCTCGGTAGTGGAGACAGCGGGAAGATGTTATATGTATGGACGGAAACGCTGCAGGACCGAATCGGCATCAAGGATAAAGTGATCATTGGCGAGCATAACGAATTGTTCAACAATTATGTTAGAAACGGACTGATGGATGTCATTTTGGGCAGCGCCTTTATTTTTGTAGCTTTAGTTCTGTTTGTATGTGTGTTTTATCTGAACCAGGCATATTTCTCCAGTATCGTGGCCCTGGCCATCGTTATTTTCTCCACAGGTGTGCTATCCATTACCTATTCTCCATTTATCTATACCTTTTACAGCTATCTTGGCAGTGTAAGTATCGTCATGCTGGATATAGCGCTTCTATCATTACTACCGTCCTTGACCTTCCTGTTCGAGAGAATCTTCGGAAGCGGCAAGTGTGCAGTAATCCGGCGGTTTCGTAAATTCCAGGTCGCCTATTCTTTGTTCTGTCTGGCCTGGCTTTTGATTAATGGGTTATCCGGGAACCGCTTTGTGGAATTCTATTATTTTATTTCCACGAATATTGTGGGACTTATCCTCATTGTTCAGTTCATCCTGCTCATTGGCTGTGTCATCATTTATTCGGTCAAGGGTAATAAGGAAGCTATTATCTTTGCTATTGGTTTCGGTACAGCTGCGCTTACCGGGGCCGTGGAACTGATCTGGTACTATGTTCGCAAGGGAGACTATGACTTAGTTTATTGGAAATGGGCATTAGTCGTATTCATCATGTCTCTCTTTGTCATTCTGGGTCGTCGCTTGATGCTGAATCACCAGATGGTAATCAAGTATTCGCGGGAGCTTGAATTGTTCAACAATGAACTACAGCGGTCAGAGAAGCTAGAGATCATCAGTGAACTGGCGGCTTCTGTGGCGCACGAGGTGCGCAATCCACTTCAGGTAACAAGAGGATTTCTGCAGCTTCTTGGCGGAGAATCACATGGGGCCGAGAAGAAATATTTGAATATGGCCATCAGTGAGCTGGACCGGGCCTCTAATATCATCACTGACTTCCTGACCTTTGCAAAGCCGGAATTCGGACAGATCAGCGTCCTGAATATGAATGAGGAATTTCATCATATCGAGAGTATTATGCAGCCGCTATGCCATTTGAGTAACGGGAAGATGGATCTGAATGTTCGGGGGGAGCTGTGGGTAAAGGGGAATTCCTCTAAATTCAAGCAGGCCTTTATCAATATTATCAAGAACAGTATCGAGGCCATGGGTGAGGAAGGTCACATCGAAATCATGGCGTACGGTGAAGGCAATAAAGTGCACATTCATATAAGAGACAACGGGGAAGGGATGGAGCCTGAGGTGCTAAATCGGTTGGGGGAGCCGTATTTCTCTAACAAGACGAAGGGAACCGGGCTTGGGCTGATGGTAACCTTCCGTATTATTGAGGCTATGCAGGGTAAGATTATGTTCTCCAGCAAAAAAGGAGCAGGAACCGAATCCATTACGACACTGCCGCTGGCAGATCGTCCGGATGCTTCCCACTCCTTATGAAGTTGATCTTGGTGTATTACCAGGAACCAAGTGGTTTAACGTCGGTTTTTAAGGCGCCAGTAGCCGGACTTGGAGGAATGACAAGATAGAATTCATTGGAGTCTTCCTCTACTGCCTTTAATGTAATGCTGTCGGGAATGATGATGCCCAGAGCTTCTTGGATGGCTGACTTCGGATCGCTGAGCAGTCTTTGTTTGAAACTCGGATCTTCCCATGCCTTTTGAATCAATTGATTTCTAAGAATCGCTTCTGACAAAATAATCACCTTCCCAAAATGGTTATATTTTCCTCATCAGTATAACATAAGGCCTACTCTAATTCTATTACTATTTAGGCATATATGTCATATTTTTGGAGAGCCAGTAAGAGAGTCCTCCGGCCTGTAAAAGACGTTTTTCTTCCTCGATAGCAGCAGAAATATGTGATAAATTTTCTGATAACAACTGATGAAAGTCATATAAATGAGGGGCGTTCAGAGCATAGGCTAAAAGTCCGTCGTTGGTAGCTCTTGCGATGTCGGCGAAGCGTTCCATTCCCCCTGTCGTGAAAATGAAGTTCCTAACCTCCCCGAGTGTAAGTTCGCTTTGCGCTTCCGGTCGATGGCTATTCGCGAGGGAGAGCAACGTGTTGTAGCTGGCAGATGTCCAATCTTCTTCCCAATCTTCGTAGTCATCCAGCATCTGCAAGGTGAACAATACATCATCCATCATCGCCTCGGAAGAAGTCACGACTTCATTATGACCGGTCAGAAGCAAGGCGGCGGTGCTGGAGAGCTTGAGCGGACTCGCTTTATGGGAGATTTTCACCCGGTTGTTGTTGAAGTAATCGCTCGTGTATTCATTGCTGACACTGTCGGCCCATTCGGAAATATAGCGACTAAAGTACGACCAGAAAGGGGAATCTGAAGGGAACAGCTGCCGATAAATCTTGAGGAATTCTACATAGAACAAATTAGCTAGTGGCAAATGTGAACGGGCAAAGGACTCGTGGCCGTCCATCATGTCATCCTGAATAAAAAAGTAGAGCATGAGGAACACATTGCCTCGTGACATCTGGCGGGTGACCTCAGCCGGTAGACCGTAGCCGTCCCTCATCCAGAAGGGGAGCAGATAACAAATATAGTTCTTGTGACTCCCAGCCGTAAATACGTTAAAATGATCAAGGTAGGACATGCCTTGACCTTGTAACGGCTCTGGAAATGCAGAGATGGTACGCCTGCTGTCTTCGAATACTAAGCGAAGCTCTTCCTCATAAGCGTAAAGCCAGTCCATAGGCGGTTCTCCTGTCATAAAATTAAATATTATGTAATAAAATGGGACGTTTGTCCTGATTATAGCGTTCCGCTACGACGATTTCAATCTTAATTTAGGGAGATATAGGACCATGGAGTGGTATACTTTCGGGCAAATGCTGATGGCGATCCGGATTGGTCAGAAAGCCGTGACACCGGATGGACGAACCCTACACCGTTCCTCCGGAGGATTGTTCTGGAAGGGTGGACGCCAGGACGGTAAAATTGTAGAGATTAGGGACTATCTTTTCACCGATCTCTGGAGGATTGAGGAAGATGAAGAGAGTGGAGAAGAGGCTGGAAAGCGCGAAGCAATGGAGCGTAAGGAAAGGGAAATGCTTGAAAACCAATACGAAGAGCTGCGCTGGGAATATCTAATAGAGCGGCGTAGTAGAGCAGAGAATACAGGAAGAGGTGGAGAACATGGATAAGGTTGTATTCGGATTAGTTGGCGGCGGCTGGAGAGCCGAGTTTTTCTTGCGGATTGCGAAAGCGCTACCGGAACATTTCTCAGTTGGCGCGATGTACGTGCGGAATCCGGACAAGGCTGACGACTTGAGCAGAGCTTGGGGCGTGACTGTATATACGGATTTGGAGCAGTTCATCGTGGCAGGAGGTTATTCCTTCGCAGTAGTTTCTCTGAGCCGGGAGGTTGCTCCGTCATTTATAGGAAGACTTGCTGCGGCACAGATTCCTGTGCTGACGGAAACACCGCCGGCCTCAGATCTGGAAGGACTGATCTCGCTTTGGGAGACAGTAGGCGGGGCTGCGGCCAAAATTCAAGTTGCCGAGCAATATCTGTTCCAACCGATGCATGCTGCCAGAATTGCGCTGGCCCGATCCGGCCGGCTAGGAGAGATTAGTCAGGCCCAAGTTTCAGCGGCACATGGCTACCACGGGATCAGTCTGATGCGGCAGTTACTGGGCATTGACTTTCAGAATGTGACCATCAGCGGCCGGGAATTCCTGTCCCCGATTATCAACGGATCGCAACGTAGCGGCCCTCCGGCAGTGGAAGAGACAGTGGAGGCGGATCAGAAGATTGCCTTCTTCGATTTCGGGAACAAGCTAGGCCTGTTCGATTTCACGGGCGAGCAATATTTCTCCTGGATTCGCAGCAACCGGATTCTTGTCCGGGGGGACCGCGGCGAGATTGTTAATCATGACGTCGCTTGGTTAGAGAGCTTTGACAATCCGGTGTACACAAACCTGCGCCGCATGGATGCGGGACATGGTGGAAACCTGGAAGGCTTCTATCTTAAAGGAATTGTGGCGGACGGAGAATGGTTGTACCGCAATCGCTTTATCCCGGCCCGGCTGACGGATGATGAGATCGCAATTGCGGAGAGTCTGGCCCGGATGGCTGACTATGTGCGGGGCGGCCCGTCCTTCTACAGCCTGGCCGAAGGCAGCCAGGATCATTATTTGTCCCTGCTGCTGGATCAGGCTGTCGCCACAGGCACAGCTGTGACCTCAGAGACTCAGCCTTGGGCTTTGCAAGGCTGAGACACAATCACACTACCGCGTGGTGTGGTAGTGTGGAGAATCTGCTGCAAGCCATCTGCCGAAATTTGAAGCAGATGGCGCCGTGCAGCGGGAAGAAAGTGCATCTGCGCAGCAAGATAGAGCGGAATAAAAGCGCGTCTGCGTAAGCAAGAAGCGGTACGCACAAGCGCATCTGCGTAGCAAGATGAAGCCATGCACAAGCCGTATCTGCGCAGCAAGATAGAGCGACACACAAGCGCATCTGCGCAGCAAGATAGAGTGGAACAAAAGCGCATCTGCGCAGCAAGATAGCTTTGCAGCTGCACAAGCAGGCCAGCCTCCTGATCTCGGAGGCTGGCCTGCTGTATTGTATGGCTGTGCCGATGCTTCAGGCACAGCTTGTGGCGTGCGGCACTGTTACACGCGTGCCGGCTCCGCAAGATCTGACGCCAGCGCTGCATACTGGCCGCGCAGGCGGACCAGCTTGGCGGTGCTGAGCGCCAAGCCGCCCGGCCGGTTGCGCTGCGTCCAGAGCAACCGGTACTCGTGGAGCAGCAGATCCAGATCATGGATCTGCGCGGCGAGCAACTCGCGGTCCACTTGATTCTGGCCCGCTGCCAGCTGAAGCTTCAATCTGCCAAGATGCACTGCATGGCTTATGAAGTGTACCCCACTGCGCAGCTCCCGCAGCACGAGTTCTGCATCCTCGCATTGCAGTGCCAGCCCTTCGATCCGCTCAGCGATATCCCCAGCGTAGCTCTCCAGCTTGTCGAAATGCTCTGCCGTAAGCTGCCCGAGTATCCGCAGATTGTCCAGATCACTGCGCAGCAGCATGGACAATTCGGAGTCGTTGCCGTGATAGGTGGCTTCTAGTGTATAGTAGTTGCCGAGATCCAGCAGCAGTTGTCCGATGCTTGAAGAATGGTCCGCAAAGAGAAATTGATTCAGATATTCCGGAACATTGGCCTCCAGATTATCGTTAACACTCCAGGCAAGTGCAGCGCCGTAGACAAATCCGGCATAGCTGACCGGGAGCTGCTGCCAATGTCCATGATCGCCCCAATCTGTAATGAGGTAGCCGATGGCACCATTGGTTTTGCCGTGAACAGCAGCACTACGTAAGTTGGCCAGCATGTTGTCGGTACGTCCGGTTAGGGAGTTCCAGGAGCTGGTTCCGGGACAGACATAGAATGGAATACCCGCTTCGCGGAATTTCAGTGTGTCCGCTTCAAATGGATGCTCGGCACTATAGCCCCATTCCATCGCGATGATATTCTTGGGGAGCTCTGGGATTAACTCAGGATGCTGGATAATAATATCGCCCCAGAACTGCATGGTTTTGCCGCGGGCTTCCACCAGTTCTTGAATCTTTTGCAGAAAAGACAAGTACAGTGAGCCCTTGCCTTGCTCCTCCGCCAGCGCTTTACTTTTTCCGAGCCCAAGCTCGTAGGTTTCGTCGCAGCCTACATTGAATTTGGAAGAGCTGAAGTAGGGCAGCAGATCATCGTACATTTTCTCCAGCAGCTTAAGTACCTCAGGGTCTTCCGTATCAAAGGTACCAGGATGCATAGGCAGTCCATCGGGATAAAATTCGCTGTAGTACATGTCTTCCGGTAGTGAGAAGCCTTCCGGGATCTCAGCCAGGTGATTGAATTCCGGCCGGGTGAGCCAACCCTCCATATGTCCGAAGCTGTTCTGATTAGGCACAAGCTCGATATAGCGCTCCTTGCAGTAGGCATCCAGTTGAAGGATATCTTCACCGCTGATTGGAGTTTCCAGTTCCCATACCTGAGGGAAAGACTCGTAGGCAAAAGGTGCACCTTCTATATACAACTGCAATTCATTGAGTTTCAGATCCGTCATAAGATCCACGATTTTGAATAGGGTGTCGAGCTTCGGAATTTTATTCCGGCTAATATCAATCATCAGGCCCCGTGCACCAAAGTCCGGTTCATCCCGGATCGTAAGGAACGGAAAGTTTCTCCCGGTCTGCTTCAGAATCTGTTTCAGTGTTGCTACGGCATAGAAAGCTCCCTGCGGAGAGCTGTAAGTCACGTGGACACCAGTCACTCCAGAATGAATCTCGTACGCCTGCGGGGGCAGAGCGGGATCTTGATTAAATAGGAAAGCTGGTTGAACCATCGACCGGGTACCAATGGACAGGGCCAACTCGAAATTCAAGGTTTGCTTAATCAACCGCTGAAGTCTACGCGCAGCCGGCAAAATCCCGGTCGGTGTAGAATTGGCAATAACGATTCGGCCGTTGGCCGGGATGACATAGACCCCTTCGGTCACATCCAAGGACTTGGGATGGGGGAGAAGCTGTAAGGAGACAAAGTTAGGCATAGCGTAGCCACCTCTTATTCATGTAGAATATGATCATCTTCTCTTTAACGATATCACTAGAAAACCAAGGAAGGAATGCATATGGTGCCCAAGCTCATGGATTATACGATCAGCCCTTATCCGATTGTCATCATAGATCCCAAGGTGGATGCCTCTCGGTTGAAGCTGAGGCCTATTCGAGTCGGGCAGGTGGGTCATTTGCCAGGAAGAACACTATTTCGTTCAGAGGTTGTGTTTGAACAGTGGGCGATTGTGTATATCGTCTCCGGTAGCGGAACTTATATGGAGAACAGCGGCAAGGCGCAGCAGGTACGTGAAGGTAGTTTGTTCTTCTTCCGTCCGGGATTTACCTACAACTTTGGCCCCGCTCCGGGAGGAAGCTGGGATGAATACTATATCAACTTTAGCGGTACGCGTATTGCCGAATGGTTGGAGTCAGGTCTTATTGCCGGGGGCATCGTATTTCAGGCGGAAGGTGTCAAGGGTCTACAGGAGGTTTTCGAAACTGTACTTGGACAGATGGAAGGGGGTGCGCCGGAGGACGCTGATCGGGCAGCGTTGTGTCTCGAACGGATGCTTTTGGATTGTTCATATATAATAGAAGAAAAAAATCGACCATCTCAGATTGGTCCCATGCCTCAGATCAGGGAGGACCTGAATTCTTGTGTCTATGGGACGATGGACTTGAACCAGATTGCGGCGAAGCACCATATCTCCATGTCTACCCTGCGCCGTCTGGTTCGCCGCAGCAGCGGGTTTCCTCTGCAGGACTACATTCACCGGTTAAAGATGGCTGAAGCGAAGCATCTGCTACTCAATACTTCACTTCAGGTGAAGGAGATTGCGGGACTGTTACATTATAGCGATCCTTTTTATTTTTCCCGGTTGTTTAAAAAGTACATGGGCATTTCACCACTGTTTTGTCGCCAAAACATAGGATAAAACGACATTAATTCCGCTTATTCCTCTTTATTTTGTCGTAATTTGCAGTTTCTTGTTGACTTTTTTTATAGAACAATGTTACTGTTTACTTTATATAAGTGAGTTTACTTTAGTGCTTACGTACTATTAGCGGAGATGAAGGTCATGAGGGAATTTTACTGCATCCGTTGTCACAATCTCCATAGTGTAGACACCAGAGCATCATCACTGCGCATCCTTTCCACGGGGTATCATATTGTGGAGGGACAACGTTATCAAATTTGTATATGTGATTCCTCGAATTCGTATGATGCTGTTGCCAAGCAGTCGGAATAGCCGTCGGATGCAATGTTTTTTGGAGGAAATCGAAAATAAACTTAAAAACAGCCTGTCCACAAATTGGATAGGCTGTTTGTGATAAGAATCTTACATATTCTTCACATTGAATTCGCTTTCTTTTCGATATTTGGATACAAATAGCTTATCCACCAGAAAAGAAGGGCGTTTTCACGTTATTTATTTGTAATGTAAACGCTCACAACAATGCCTTCAACTTGTTATTGTGATTTTTCTCATGTATGATGCTTTTAACAAAGCACAAATTTAGCTGACATTTTCCACAAAACTGGGGGAACAGGGTGGTGGGAATGAATATTAAATCAACTGCGGAAGACAAAATGGTTGCCTTTTACCGATGTTTTTCATTGTCCCTAACGTCATTGATGTTTCTTTTTAAACCGACGGGACCTTCCGTATTATACAAATCCCTTATTATCATTCTGTTATTTATCTTGGCCCAAGGCTTCGTTATGGGCTACCGAAGGCTCCGAAACAGACCGCGGATCCTAATGTTGGCTGTGAGCACAGAGATGACGCTGATTATTCTGCTTACTTTACTTACTGGGGGCTATGACAGCCCATTTAGGCTTTATGTACTTAATCCCGTTCTCATCGCTGCAGGATCATTGTCCTTATACTTTGGTTGGAGTTTGCTTCTTAGTTATATCGGCATAGTTATCGCTTTTTGTTACCTTTTTCTCAATTCTGCGAATAAGTCTTTCGCCGCAGCCGTTCTTGAGAACGGGAACCTGTTTCTGGCACTAGTACTTACTCTTATAGTAATGCAGATGGTGGCCCGAATCAAACGTCAGCGGGAGGAAGCCAACGCTAGGACCAAAGAGACGCTCGAACAGATCAAATCGCTATACCATATCGTTGAGACCTCCAGCCAGCATGATTTCATGAATATCGGCCAGGTGATTACGGACTATGTGGTGAAGCTTACGAAGCTGGATAAGGCGTTGTTCTGGTTTGCCAAAAAAAGCGGGGAGCCTGCACCGGAGAGCCGGCAGACGGGCTGGCATCAGGAGGATGAGCTGTTCCTTTTCTCCGAACTCGAGAAGCATGAACATGAGTGGCGGCTTCAGCGTGATCCCGTATTCAAGAGTCTACCGGGACTGGGTGACTTTCTGCTGATGCCTGTCCGCATGAGTACCCGATTTGTAGGTATGATCGGCGTGAAGCTGGAATTCGCGGAGGGTCTGGAAGGGCGAAGATGGTACATTCAGCAGCTGATGTTCCTGTCGGAACTGAGTGCCATCATTCTTGAGCGTCATGAGCTGGGCGTTATCGAAAACCGGCTGATCATCACGAATGAACAGAATCGAATTGCCGACGAGATGCATGACAGTGTGTCGCAAAGCCTATTCGGGATCGTCTACGCGACGCATTCTCTGAAGCAGACCTGGAGGAAGCTGCCCGATTATCAGCTGGAGGAGCAGATAGACCTGATTCATGAATCAGCCACCAAGGTTGCCAAGGAGCTGCGAATCACCATCTACAGTCTCAGTTCCAAGAAAAGCGGTGGGCCTACTTGGCTGGGTATGGTTCGTTCGCACCTAAAAAGCTTATCCAGGTTGAATGATGTAGAGATTGAACTTAAAATAACGGGGGACGACTTCAGTCTTCCTTACCCTTACCATAAGGCGTTGTTTCGAATTATCTCGGAAGCTACAGGCAATGCCATCCGTCATGGGGCGGCAAGTCGAGTGGAAGTTGAACTTTCTCTGAAGCCCAAGTGGATCAGATTGTCCATTTCTGATGATGGGACCGGATTCGATGCGGCTCTGCTACACATCGAATCTGAAGAAAGTACTGGCGGACTCGGCATGAAGAATATGCAGTATCTCACCCAGTCGCTGGGTGGCGATTTTCAATTATCAAGCAGTAGGAATGCAGGTACCAAAATATTGATCCTGATACCTGTCGGCACGGCGGAACTGAAAAATGCATAAATTTTAGGCAGGAGGTCGTTTGAGTGAAAATCGTCATTGTAGATGATCACCCGTTGGTGAGAAGAGGATTGGCAGCGGTCATTTCGATGCAGCCTAATGTGCAGTTTGCAGGCGAGGCTACAAATGGCCAGGAAGCGTTGCTTGTGATTGAGGAGACGCAGCCGGATCTTGTGCTGATTGATCTAAAGCTGGCCGATGAGTCGGGACTGGATGTTATCAAGGCGGCACGTACACGCGGGATTTCCAGCAAATTTATTCTATTAACTTCGTCTGCTAGTAGGGAAGACTTCCTTAAGGCAGAGGAGGTGCTCGTCGACGGATATGTGCTTAAGGAGGCACTACCTGAGGAATTGCTGTTCGCCATCCAGTTGGTACACAAGGGGAGGAAATATTATGACCCCGGACTGATGGAGGACAAGATGCGGATGACGGGCAGCAGCCCGACCGACGAGCTGACGCCGAAGGAGAAGGAAGTGCTGATCGAACTTGGGCAGGGGGCCTGCAACCGGGAGATTGCCTCAAGACTCTTTATCAGTGAATTTACAGTGAAGAAGCACGTCAGCCAGATCCTGGCGAAGCTGCAGGTTGCCGACCGTACACAGGCGGCGCTATATGCCAATGCGGTTGGACTGACGAAATTCGAAATGTCATATGATTAAGGCAACTCGCCTCAGGCGGGATTACCAGAAGAACACGGACACCGGGTCCGTGTTCTTTTTTTATGCCTACACAGCTTAGCACCTTAACCTGAACAATTTCTGAACAGTGTCTTATGTTATCTATATGGCACTAAAGTATACCATCCCCCCCTCTAAAGGCGTATGCCACCTTATCCCAAAGTGAAACGGAAAGTAAAGATATGGCCCATGTGGGGACGTGAAGTGATCGGTAGAATAAAAGTAAGATAACTGAAAATTTCATGGATGCTTTCAAAGCATTTTATGCGGAAGGAGGGTTACTGTGGAAAAGACGATTCTGGACTATATTCATTTGATCAAGAAAAGGTTATGGCTGATTACGGTATTTGTACTGATCTCCTGTGCTACAACCCTCTACGTCAGCAAAAACTTCGTTGTACCCGTCTACTCCGCCTCCGGACAGTTGCTTGTTAACAACATTGCAAATGTGCCCGCAGGTAGCAACCTCAACGAGTTGAACTTCAGCCTCAATCTCATCGAGAGCTACAAGGAGATCATCAAATCTCCAACGATCTTGAAGGAGGTTGTGGCTGATCATCCCGAGTTCGGCCTGACGCAAGAGAAGCTGAGAAAGAAGCTGGAGATCAAGTCTTCGGACAAAAGCCAGGTGATTAATCTCAGTGTGGAGGATGAGAACTATACCAAAGCAGCCGGCATTGTAAATGCCGTGTCGCAGACCTTCATCCGCAGCCTGCCATCACTGATGAAGCTGGACAATGTGATGCTTCTGACACCGGCTGATCCGGCCAACAAGCCAGTTGCAGCAAATGCAGGTATCCTGATGAATATTGTCATCAGCTTTGTCGTTTCGGTCATGGCGGCGCTCGGCATCATTCTCCTTATGGAGACGTTGAACAGCACGCTCCGCTCGGAGAAGGAAGCAGAGATTGAGATTGGTCTTCCGGTCATCGCCAGCATCCCGGCCATTCGCAAGCGCGATCTGAGTAAGGGTGCGGGTCTCAATGAGAGAGTAGGGGAGGGCACCTATGCTGCCGCTAAATAGCAGTTTGATTACAGACTTTAATCCTTCTTCACATATTTCGGAATCGTTCCGTTCGTTACGTACCTATATCCGGCAGCTTGGATTGCTGCACAAAGACGGTGGCCAAGTGCTGCTCTTTACTTCAGCAGAGAGGGGCGAAGGCAAGACGACGATTTTGTCGAATCTGGCGGTATCCTTTGTGCAGGATGGCAAGAAAGTGGCAGTGGTCGACTGTAATCTGCGAAATCCGGGACTTCACACTGTATTCGGGGTAGACGGCGGCGATGGGCTAGCAGCTTACCTCGACGGGCTAAAAGAAGCGGATGAGATTCCTGTTCTGGGGAAGCTCGACAATCTTACTGTCATCCCGGCAGGGCACGCCGTAGTTAGTCCGCCGGATCTACTAGGTAGTGATAAGATGTCCGCTTTACTGAAGGTGCTCAAAGACAGTCATGATCTCGTCTTGGTGGATTCGCCTCCAGCCGTTGCTTACAGTGACGCCCGAATTCTGGCACCCCAGGCGGATGGAGTGATCCTTGTCGCCAAGTATGGGAGAACCAAGCGTGATTCATTACGCAAGCTGAAGGCACTACTGGAGCAGACCGGCTCCAACATTCTCGGTATTACCATGAACCAGAGTAAATAACGATACATTCAGGCTATCCAAACTTTTAGGAGGTAGAGTGCGATGAAAAAGGTGAAAAAAGTAATTATCCCTGCAGCAGGTCTGGGTACGCGCTTTCTTCCTGCCACAAAGGCCATGCCTAAGGAGATGCTTCCCATTATCAACAAGCCCACGATTCAGTACATCGTGGAAGAAGCTATTGCCTCCGGCATTGAGGACATCATCATTGTTACCGGTAAAGGGAAGAGAGCCATTGAAGATCATTTTGACAACGCATTTGAACTGGAGTCCCGCCTGCTGGAAGACGGTAAGCTGGAGCTGTTGAAGGAGGTTCAGCGTTCTTCCAAGGTGGAGATTCATTACATTCGCCAGAAGGAACCGAAGGGTCTGGGTCATGCCGTTTGGTGTGCCAGACGTTTCATTGGTGATGAGCCCTTTGGCGTTATGCTTGGCGACGATATTGTCACTGGCAGAACTCCATGCTTGAAGCAACTGATTGACCAATATGAAGAGACGCAGAATTCGGTGATCGGTGTGCAGGAAATTCCGGAAGAATTAACGAGCCGTTACGGGATTATTGAGCCTGATTTTCAGGATGGACAGCTGTACCGGGTGAACAACTTTGTAGAGAAGCCACCGCTCGGCACTGCCCCTTCTAATCTGGCGATCATGGGTCGTTATGTATTTACGCCGAAGATTTTCAAGTACTTGGACCTGCAGGAAACAGGCGCCGGTGGCGAGATTCAATTGACGGATGCCATTCAAAAGCTGAACCAGAGTGAGCGAGTGTACGCTTATAACTTCGACGGTACAAGGTATGATGTTGGCGAACGGCTCGGGTATATCTTGACTACCCTGGAATTCGCGCTGCAAAACGAGGATCTACGTTACCCCGTGATGGATGCTATGGCGGAATGGCTAAGCAAAGCCGGACAAACCACCCTGACAGGATAAGCTTCAGCCCGCCGGAATGATCCGGCAAGCTAACAAAATTTGTGAACATGAGGAGAGTTGAGCATGCAAAAACTGCCGGAAGACTATGAGTACGTCCTGCCGAAACTTTACATGCTGCATGCCAAGGAGGAGGCTAAAGATTCCGATTCCTATCTGGTAATGAAACGGATGATCGATGTCTTCTGTTCTGCCCTTGGCCTTCTCGTCTTGCTGCCGCTGTTCCTGGTAGTGGCTGCTATGATCAAGCTGGAAGATCCCAAGGGGAAAGTATTCTTCCGGCAGAACCGTGTAGGCAAGCACGAAAAGCAGTTTCCGATGTACAAATTCAGATCCATGGTATCTAACGCCGAGGAGCTGAAGGAGCAACTGCTGGCCTATAACGAAGTAAGCGGAGCGATGTTCAAAATCAAGAACGATCCGCGGATCACACGAACAGGAAGATTCCTGCGCAAGACGAGCATAGATGAACTGCCGCAGCTATGGAACGTGTTGCTGGGTCATATGAGCCTGGTAGGTCCACGTCCGCCGCTACCGGAAGAAGTAGCGCAGTATACAGAATATGACAAACAACGCCTTACCGTCACACCGGGGTGCACGGGTTACTGGCAAGTCAATGCCCGTAACAGTGTCGGTTTCGACGAGATGGTGCAGCTCGACTTGACTTATATTCATATCCGCAGCACGATGCTAGATTTGAAAATTATCTTGAAGACCGGCCTCATGCTTCTGGGGTCCAAAGATGCTTATTAATCTTGTGGAAATTAGGTGAATGCCGATGCGTGAACACGGAGTCGCTCCCAAGATTTCCATCATCGTTTGCACATATAACCGGGCAGCTCTACTGATCAAGACCCTCCATTCTCTGGTACCGCTGGAGAATTTGGAGCAAGCAGAGATCATCGTGGTGGATAACCGCTCGAAGGATGATACAGCGTCCCTGGTCAGGACGTTTATCGAAGATTACAGAACAGAGATGGATATTCGCTACATTTTCGAACCGATGCAAGGATTGTCGGCTGCCCGAAATACAGGGATACTGGCCTCCAAATCCTCCCTGATTGCCTTTCTGGACGATGATGCTATTCCTTGCCGGACCTGGATTACAACGATTGTATCCACCTTTGAGGAACGTCCGGAAGTGATGGCCATGGGAGGTAAAATTGCCCCGATCTTCGAGACAGGCCGGCCGGAGTGGCTAATCAAGCCGTTCGAGCTGCCTTACACCATTGTCGATCTCGGCAACAGGATTAAGGAGTATCCAGGTCGACAGCATCCGTGCGGAGCCAATATGGCCATGCGCAAGCCAGTCTTTGATATCAGCCTGTTTCCACTAGATCTGGGTCGAAAGGGTGAATCCCTTTTGTCGGGCGAGGAGACCTGGCTGTTCGGGCAAATCCAGCGCCAAGGGCATGCGATCCTGTACCATCCGGACATGGCGGTGGATCATTTTGTTCCGAAGAGCCGTCTGACCGAGGACTGGATTCTGAAACGGTATTACAGCCAGGGTATTTCCAATGCCATGAAAAGCGAAAGCTTTAAGGACAGAGTGGTCTTGCTGGGAGCAACAGCCGCAAAAGTGCTGTACATCATGGCGGATTCAGTTCTTTCACGAAGCCGGGGAAAACGGCTTTTGAACAAGTGCAGACTGGAGAGTATCCGGGGAACCCTGCACATGATCTGGAACCGGAAGAGAGAATCCGCAGCGGGGTGAGGGGAAGGACATGACTAATTTTGGATGGAGCTTCAAAGCAGGCGCTGTGCCGTACGGGGTGCTCTATCTCATCTCCGCCCTGCTTCTGGGAACAGCGGTGATCTACCAGCCGTTGCTTGCAGCCGCTGTCGTGCTACTGATTATTCTGCTGGGAATCTCAATCGCGCGACCGGAATGGATCAGCTATTTTGTGCTGCTGACGACGGCAATCTCTGTCAACTTTCTGTATGAGGGCAGCCTCTTCGGGATAGAGATTCTATCGCTCTACAAGCTGGCTATTCTGGCCCTGCTGGTGCCGTGTATCCTGGTAAATGGTCTGCGGTTCAAGTTGAGTCAGCCTTTATGGGCTTTACTCGCACTGGTGTTCATCACCTTCGGGTTCTCGATCTGGCTGCCGCAGATGACTTCATCCATCGCTGTTAAGGCGTTTATCGGTCTGTCGCTTCCCTTTGTGTTTCTCTTGATCAACTGGAAAAAAGAAGTCGCCGAGCAGCAAATCCGTATCATCTGCCTGCTGCCGCTGGTCAGCCTGCTGGCTGGAGCACTGCTGCAAGCTGCACATCTGCATTCTTTCTTTGATGTTGAATTCACAGGGGCGGTACGGGTGCAGGGTGCCAACATTCCTTCGCATCTGGCGATGCTGGCCTTTCTGGGAGTCGCCATCCCGTTTATTGAGATTAAGCGCTGCCCGCAGCGCGCCAAGTTCTTTTACACCCTGCTTGGCTTGAACTTTTTCATTCTGATCGGAACAGGAACACGCGGCCCGATACTGGCCCTGGGACTCATGGTTCTGTACTACTTTTACGATATTCTGAAGCAATATTTGAAAGGAAAAACCCTGTACTTGATTCCGCTGCTCTGCTCGTTTCTTTTGATCTTTGCCGCTGTATATATGCAGCTCGACAATCTCAAAAAGCGTTCTTTTGAACGGACGACGGAAACGGGAGTGGATCTGTCAGGGCGAACGGAGGCCTGGACGTATTTTCTGAACAAGGCGGAGGATTCCCCTTGGGCAGGAAGAGGACTGGGAGCAGTGACTGTGGCGAATGACGGCTCTTTGTACAAAGGCTTTGTCGTTCCTCACAACGAGTACATCCGGTTTTATTTTGATGGCGGGTATATCGGCGCCAGCCTGTTGATGCTCTCCTTATTGGCTGTATTTCTTCTGGTTTACAGAGCTTTGGCACCGCCGGTCAAACCGTATTATGTGTTTTTTATTGCAGCGTTCCTGATCTATTCGTTCTCCGACAACACGCTGTCGACGGTCCAATTCATTATCCCGTTCTGTTGGTACCTGAACTGCCTGTATCGATCTTCACGGTAGGCCGATCCCCACAAAAAGAAGTGATACGATGAATCAAGTAAATATGTTCGATGTCAAATTTGATAACTATGATTTCATGGATCTGCTCGATTACATTGACAAGACGATTCGGGAACGGAGCCAATCTTACATCCTGACCTGCAATGTCGATCATGTGATCAAGCTGCGCAAGGACAAGGAATTTCAGAATGTATACTCAGAGGCGGGTGCGGTGGTGGCAGACGGAATGCCGCTCATCTGGGCTTCGAAAATGCTCGGCAAGCCGCTCAAGCAGAAGGTGTCCGGCGCAGATCTGTTCAGTCGGCTAGGCAACGCCTTTGAGCAGCGGAAATACCGGCTGTTCCTACTCGGCTCAGCTGAAGGCGTGCCGGAGAAAGCGATCCGTAACTTGAAGGCGGCGTATCCCGGTATGAATATCGTCGGTTCTTACTCTCCCTCCTATGGCTTTGAGCATAACGAGGAAGAGAACGAGCGCATTGTGAGAATGTTGACCGAGAGTCGGCCAGATATTGTGTTCGTCGGGGTAGGCGCACCCAAGCAGGAAAAATGGATCTATCGCCATTACACCTCTTATCAGGCACCGATTTCGATCGGTGTGGGTGCGACCTTCGATTTCCTCTCCGGTTCGGTGAAACGGGCACCCAGCTTTATGCAGCGAGCAGGCCTTGAATGGTTCTGGCGTCTGAGTCAGGAGCCAAGGCGATTGTGGAAAAGATATCTGGTCGATGACGCGCAGTTTCTGATCCTGCTCCTTAAGGAGTTACGGAAGCGGGATAAAGCGAAGGGAGGCAGAGCGGAATGAACGTAGCAGCGGAGAAAGCAGGCGGGACGGGAAAGTTCCGGGAGGCCTTCCTTGTCCGCCAGGCGCGTAATCGACGGATGGAAGCAGGGGGGAGACAATCATGATGAACCGGGATGAGAACAGCCTGACCCTGCCTTCACTGGCGACCTTAAAGACGGCCGGGAACACTTGGGTACTGGCTGCTATCTGCCTTGTGCTTCCGCTGGCGATTGGCTTTGCCAGCGCCAAGCTAAGTCCTGCCAACAGTTTGCAGGGGGCGATTCTGGCGGGCGTATTATTCCCGGCATTCCTCCTGGCACTGTTGAAGCCACGTCTGCTGTTAGCCTACACGCTGCTGATCTGGGCCATTGCCCCGGAGCTGCGGCGGATCTCCGACTGGTCGGAGGGCGTGTACCATTCCGTATCCATGCTCAGCCTGGCACCTCTGCTGACCGGGGCGACCTTGGCTATTCCAGTGCTGCGGGAGATTCATAAGATCAAGAAGCCTTCCGCCCGCATCATTCTTCTGTTCGGAACTGCGCTTGTCTACGGTGCCCTGATTGGGCTGGCGAAGAACGGCATGAGCTCCGTCTATGATCTGGCCAACTACCTGGTCCCGCTGATGCTGATTCCGTACTTTGCGGTCATGCGTTTCACCGCCAAGGACATCGATCGTCTGCTGTACGACTACGCGAATATAGCTGTCCTGGTCTCGATTTACGGGATCGTGCAGTATTTGGTGGTTCCGCCATGGGATGCCTTCTGGATGAACCACGCAGAGATGATCTCGATTGGTTTTCCGGTTCCACTGGAAATCCGGGTCTTCTCTACGCTGAATTCTCCCGGTCCGGCCGCAGCCTTTCTCGTCTTCGCGCTGGTGCCGATGATTCTGGAGAAACGCTGGCAGGGAACACTCCGCTGGGTCGGCGTTATGCTCGTTGTAGTCTGCCTGCTGACGACCTTGGTCCGTGCATCCTGGCTGGTTCTGCTGGTCATGCTACTCGTCTATATTGCGTCTTCCCCTTCCAAGGGGAAATGGAAGACATTGCTCCAGCTCATATTCGTTGCCGCAGCGCTCTTCTGGATCGTTCCTAAGCTGCCCGGTGCCGAAGGGCTGGTGGCACGGATGGAGACCCTGGGCTCTGTTCAGGAAGACCATTCCTATAATGAGCGCCTTGACCTCTGGCAGCGTATGGTTCCGATGGTCGCTTCCAATCCGGTAGGGCAGGGAATCGGCAGTGTCGGCCAAGGGACGAAGATCGGCAATGGTGGCGAGCTTGGGGAGTACGGCAACATGGACAATGGCTTCATTGCCTTGTTGCTGACCTTTGGTGCCTTGGGCGGACTGTTTTTCTTCTGGGCACTGGGAGCGGTACTGAAGCAGATTGTGGTCAGGGTGGCCAGCAGGGATAGCCTGCAGCCGTATGCTCGGCTGTCCCTGGCGGCCTGGATGGGGGCAATCGCCTCGCTGATGTCCGATAACGGGTTCCCGGGACTCAAGGGATACCTGATCTGGATGCTGATTGGCCTTGGCCTCAGCGGCAAAGAGATTATAGAGAGCAGAAAGAAGGGAGCACCTCATGCAGCAATTGAACGCAAAATCACTTCCGGCTAGCTCGATATGGTCCTCCGTCCGGCAGTTCACCAAGAGCAATGATAATAGCTCGGCTGCTGTGAAAACCATGTTCGTCAGTATTCTGATTCTGGTGCTGAACATGCTGACGGGTGTGTTGACCGCTCGCTATCTTGGCCCATCCGGTCGCGGGGAGCAAACCGCGATGGTGAACTGGTCGCAATTCCTGGCGTTCAGCATGAGCTTCGGCATTCCGTCGGCGCTGATCTATAACGCCAAGAAGAACCCGGAGGATGCCGGCATCCTGTACCGGATGTCGCTGCTGATCGGGCTTTGCTTCGGCGCAGCCGCTACTGTGGTTGGTGTTGTGGTGCTGCCCTACTGGCTGAAATCCTTCAGCCCGGAAGTCGTCCGTTTCGCACAGTGGTCGATGCTCCTGTGTCCACTGATTGTGATTTCACAGGTCAACAATGCCACGTTCCAATTCAGAGGCGATTACAAGCGATTCAACTGGATGCGGTATCTGGTTCCACTGCTCACTCTGGTGATGATCGGGATTCTGATATTTACGAAAACCATCAGTCCCTTTACTACAGCAATGGCTTATCTGCTGCCGGCTGTACCGATCTATATCTATATTACAATCTCGCTGCTTCGTGCCTACAAGGTGAAGATGAGAGACGCCTACCTGAACTTCAAGCGATTGTTCACCTATGGGATGGGCTCTTATGGTAATGATCTGCTGGGACAGTTCTCGTACTATATTGATCAAATTATCATTGCAGGTCTGCTGCGACCTGCGGATCTCGGGCTGTATGCGGTGGCGGTCAGCCTGTCGAGAATGGTTAATTTCTTCTCGACCTCGATTACGATTGTGCTGTTCCCCAAAGCATCCGAGCTGCCCAAGGATGAGGCGATCGCACTGACGTTCAGGGCCTTTCGCATCAGTACAACGTTCACCCTGTTGGGATCGTTATTCCTGATGGTTGTAGCCCCGTTCGTGATTCCTTTACTGTACGGCAAGGACTTCAATACGGCACTGACCGTGTTCCGCTTGCTACTACTGGAAGTTACGATCAGCGGCGGTACACTGATCCTCGCGCAGGCGTTCATGGCGCTGGGCAAACCGAAATTCGTATCCATTCTTCAAGGTGTAGGTTTGGCACTGGTGATTCCATTGCTATTTATCCTGGTGCCACGGTTCGGATTGTTCGGTGCCGGTGCGGCAATGCTTTCGTCGGCTGTATTACGGTTTGGTTTTATCATTCTGAATATTCGCTACAGCCTGAAGGTCAAGATTCCGCGACTGCTGATTAATAGGCAGGATATCCGCTGGATGAAGACGACGATGAATTCCTACATTCGCAAGAAACCTGCGGATGCCCAAAGTTAAGGGCAAGAGAACTTAAGTAATAGAAGGAGGAACCCCTCATGGATTCAGTGACAAGCGTGCTTGGCAGCCCGGGTAGTTATCCGATTTCGGCTGTCATTATCGCTCAGGACGACGAAACTCGCATTTCCAAGGCCATTCTGTCCTGCAGACTTTTTGCCGACGAGGTTGTAGTCATCGACGGAGGCAGCAAAGACGGAACGGTAGGGCTCGCCGAGAGCCTGAATTGCCGGGTGTTCGTTAATCCATGGCCCGGATATGCGAAGCAAAGGGAATTCGGAGTGGAACGCGCCGTCCATGATTGGGTCTTTCTTATTGATACCGATGAAGTGGTCAGCGACGAACTGGCTGCCGATATTCTTGAACGAAAGCCCGGGCTGTCCGATCCCGGCGTGGCCTATTCGTTATACCGGATCGGAGATTTCTTAGGCCGATGGCTGGATCGTGGAGAGCGTCTGGTGCGGCTGTACAATCGCACCCAATATGGCATCCGCAACAGCCTGGTCCATGAAATGCCGGATGTGTCAGAGAAGGATACCGTCCGCTTGCAAGGAACCTTGTGGCATCAGGGCTTCCGCAGCATTAATGACCATGTGGCCCGGTTCAACAAGTATACCGACCTTGAGGCGCAAAGCGCCCATGACAGCGGCAAGCCGTTTCGAATCAGCCATTTGCTGCTGAGACCTCCGGCGCGTTTTCTGCAGAAGTATTTTATGCATGGATTGTTCAAGAAAGGGATGGCGGGTTTCGCCGTATCCGTATTTTGGGTGATGTATGAATTCATGGTTGCCTTCAAACATTACGAGTTAAAAAGCGCGAAAAAGCTGGCGAAGCATAATGAGCTGGCAAACAATCAAACACTGGCCGAGGTCCAGGCGCAAATTCAGGCCGAGAATCAGGCAGAGAAGGATAAGAAGGGGGAGAGAAGTTATGCCGTACAATGACGGATTGAACATTATGACAACAGGCCTTAGCTGGCCGTCATTACAGCCGGGTGGACTGAATACGTACTTCAAATCCATTTGTGAGCAGCTCTCCTCACGCAACCGGGTGAATGCCCTGATATGCAGTCAGGAAACGCCGCAGGTTCAGGGCCAGCTCATTATTCACAACGCTGGTGATCCCAAGGATTCCATATGGAAGCGCAGGGATGCATTCCAACGTAAAGCGGCGGAGCTGATGGGAAGCGGTAGTGGAAGAGTGGATGTGCTGTACTCTCATTTTGCACCCTATGGTCTTGGTCCGGCGATTGAGGCTAAGAAACGCGGCATTCCGGTGATCATGACCTTCCACGGTCCATGGAATGAAGAGATGAAGATCGAAGGCCGGGGTATCAAGCACCGGGTCAAAACGACGCTCGCTAAATCCATCGAACGCAAAGCCTATAAGCTCGCAGATAAATTTATCGTACTCAGCGAGACGTTCCGTGACATTCTGCATGAACTGCACGGGGTTCCGCTTCATAAGATCATCGTCATTCCCGGAGCCGCCAATGTGGATCGATTCCATCCAGCAACCAACAAGCTGGCGATTCGCCGGGCGCTGAACCTGCCGGAGGGTGCCACGACGGTGCTTACTGTGCGCAGGCTGGTGAACCGGATGGGGCTGCTGCAGCTGCTGGATGCATGGAAGCAGGTCTCGGAGCGCTTCCCAAATGCGGTTCTGCTCATCGGCGGCAAGGGGCCGCTGCGCGGAGAGCTGGAGGAGAAAATAGCCGACTATGGACTGAACAATAAGGTTCGTCTCCTTGGCTATATTCCCGACCAGGATCTGGCTGGCTATTATCAGTCTGCCGATATGTTCGTAGTGCCCTCACAGGCACTGGAGGGCTTCGGTCTGATTACCGTCGAGGCGCTAGCCACCGGACTGCCGGTTATGGCGACTCCAATCGGTGGCAACCGGGAGATTCTGCAGGGCTTCCGGCCAGAGCTGCTGTTCAAGAGTCCGTCCAGCGAGCATATAGCGGACGGCATCATCCACATGCTTGGGAACCGCAAGCTGCTCCCGAGCCGGGAGGAATGCCGGGAACATGCCCTGGAGAAGTACACGTGGGAACATGTGGCGGATGAGGTTGAATCCGTCTTCCAGCAAGCGCTCGAAAAGGATGTGGCAGCAGGATGCTAAAAGTTGCTTACATCGACCATACCGCCAAGTGGAGCGGCGGGGAAGTCGCGCTGTTCAACATCCTTACGAATATTGGCGGACAGATTGAACCGTTAGTTATTTTAGCCGAAGAGGGAACCTTGGCCGATCGACTGCGGGAAAAAGGCATTGACGTGCGGATTATTCCGCTCGATGAGAGTATTCGTACCCGAGGCCGCAATGCAGTGAATCTGGGTGCCCCGGCCGCCGCGCTGGGCCTGCTGACTTATGGCCGCAAGCTGGCACCGATCCTGAAGCAGGAGAAGGTGGACTGCGTGCATACCAACTCGTTGAAGTCGGCACTGTACGGAGCAATCGCCGCCAAGAAAGCGAAAATTCCGCTGATCTGGCATATCCGTGACCATATCGGTGCCCCTTATTTGAAGCCAATTGTTGCTAAAGCCATCCGCTTGCTGTCCCGCCTACTCCCGAACGGCGTTATTGCGAATTCCCACTCCACGCTCAGCGCATTGGAGCTACCGAAGTCGAAAAAGACGCTGGTGGTCTACTCGGCCTTTGCTAAAGCCATCGGCAGCGGGATTGGAATCGGCCGCAAGGATCGTAAAGACTTTAACGTTCTGTTGGTTGGTCGGCTGGCACACTGGAAGGGTCAGCATATTGTGCTGGAAGCTGCGAAGACGTTCAAACACGACGAACGGGTGAAGTTCTGGCTGGCTGGCGATGCGTTATTCGGTGAAGCGGAATACAAAAATGAGCTGATCACGACCATCGAGTGCGAGAAGCTGTCCAATGTGAGTTTACTAGGGCATGTAGAGGATATTCAGGGCCTCATGGCTAAAGCGGATTTACTGATTCACACCTCGGTGACCCCTGAACCATTCGGCCAGGTGATTGTCGAAGGCATGGCAGCAGGCCTGCCGGTTGTTGCCTCGAATGAAGGCGGTCCGGTGGAGATCGTAGTTCCAGGCGAGACAGGGCTGTTGATTCAACCTGGCGACCCGGTTGTTCTAGCGGGGGCCATCACCTGGATGCTGAATCATCCGGAAGAAAGACGCGTGATGGCGGAACATGGCATGAAACGTGTGAAGGAGCATTTTGTGATCGAGAACACGGTGAAGGATATTGTAGATTACTACAAAGGCCTGGTGGCAGGTACCTGAGCGCCCCCTGATCAATCTTCGGCTTTGACCGGAGCGAACCCATGAAGCTGACAATTTGACGATGAAATAACTTTCTGATCATGATGCTCCATAAAACTTTGAGGATGATTCACATGAAAATTGCGATAGCGCACGATTACTTGATTCAGATGGGCGGAGCGGAAAGAGTGGTGGAGGTATTTCACCATATGTACCCGCAAGCTCCGATATACACCACGGTTTTTAACGGAAGCCGTCTGACCGATAACCTCAAAGACGCGGACATCCGGGCCTCCTGGCTGCAGAAAATCCCGGGTGTGAAAAGCAATTTCAAAAATGTGCTGCCGCTGTATCCGATGGCTGTCCGCGATCTGGATTTCAGTGGGTTCGATATCGTTGTAAGCTCCAGCAGCGCTTTTATGAAGAGCATTGAGGTGCCGAAGGCGACGTTCCACCTGTGCTACTGTCACACGCCTATGCGGTTCGCCTGGGATTACGATACTTACATGGAACGGGAGTCCAATTCCAATCTGTTCAAGAAGTTGCTCAAGGTGTACATGGAGCAGCTTAAGAGCTGGGATCAACGGACCTCCAAAAATGTAAACCAGTTCGTCGCCAATTCCTCTGTCGTGAAGACGCGGATACAGAACTATTACCACCGCGATGCGGATGTGATTTTTCCACCGATTAATACGTCTCGCTTCTCAAGCTCGGACTCTATCGGAGATTATTACCTGATCGTCTCTCGGCTGGTATCCTACAAGCGGATTGATCTGGCAGTGGAAGCTTTCAACCGGAACGGACTGAAGCTGTATATCGTTGGCGATGGGCCGGACCGCAAACGTCTAGAAGGCATGGCGAAGGGCAATGTGTCCTTCCTGGGTCGGTTGGCCGATGATGAGGTCACCGGGCTGATGGCTCAGTGCCGCGCGTTTGTTTTTCCCGGGGAAGAGGATTTCGGGATCACGCCGCTGGAGGCGAATGCTGCGGGACGACCGGTCATCGCCTATCAGGCAGGGGGCGCGCTGGACACGATTGTCCCTTATGTCAACGGCGTGTTCTTCCGCCATCAAGAGGTGGAGGATCTGCTGGAAGCTATCAATGAGGTGGAGGACCATGCTTGGAATATCGACGGGATTATCGGTCATGCCCAGAAATTCGATGAGCAGGCGTTTATGACCCGGTTTAAGCAGTATGTGGAACAGGCATATGTCAATTTTCTAAAAGGAGGATGATTGTATGAAGCTGGCAGTAATCGGCACCGGTTATGTAGGCCTCGTGTCTGGCGTTTGTTTTGCGCTCAATGGAAATCAAGTCATCTGCGTGGATAAGGATGCGGAGAAAATAGGCAAGCTGAACCAACTGGAATCCCCTATCTACGAGCCGGGCATCGAAGCGCTGATCGAGATGAACACTCAGGAGGGCAGATTGTCCTTCTCCGCAGATCTCCGGGATTCGGTGCGCCGCTCCGATATTGTCATCCTTGCTGTAGGAACACCTTCGTTGCCAGGTGGAGAGGCCGACCTTCGTTATATCGAAGGAGCTGCCGCAGAGATTGGCCAGGCGATGGAAGGCTATAAAATCATCATGACCAAATCGACCGTGCCGGTGGGAACGAACGAGAAAATCCGTCAGATTATCTCTACGCATACGCGGCATCCATTCGATGTTGTATCTGCACCTGAGTTTCTGCGCGAAGGCTCAGCGATCCAGGATACCCTGCACCCGGACCGGATCATTGTCGGCCTGGATAATCCTGCGCTGGAGCCGCTCATGCGCGAGCTTCACCAGGGCTTTACGGATAACATTTTCGTGACCGATATCCGCAGTGCGGAAATGATCAAATATGCATCCAACGCTTTTCTGGCGACGAAAATCTCCTTTATTAATGAGATCGCCAATATTTGCGAAAAGGTGGGCGCCGACGTCACTGAAGTCGCGCAAGGTATGGGCATGGACCGCCGTATCGGCTCTTCCTTCCTGCAGGCTGGCATTGGCTACGGTGGTTCCTGCTTCCCCAAGGATACCAATGCCCTGATTCAAATCGCCGGCAACGTCGATTATGAATTCAAGCTGCTAGAATCCGTTGTCGAAGTCAACAAAGGGCAGCGGTTCATGATTATCTCCAAGCTGCATGAATCACTCGGCAGCTTGCGCGGGGCCGTCATCGGTGTGTGGGGCCTTGCATTTAAGCCCAACACCGATGATGTCCGCGAGGCTCCGGCACGTGAAATCGTAGAAGCACTGGTAGCCGAGGGGGCTACCGTGAAGCTGTATGACCCGATTGCCGCCGACAACTTCCGGCAGCAATACGACCATCCGCAGCTTCGCTGGTGCGGACTGCCGGAAGAAGCTGCCGCAGGCAGCGATGCGATCTGCCTCCTGACAGACTGGAGTGTGTTCAAGGATATCAATCTGCACGGGCTGGCGGAAAGCATGCGCCGCCAGGTCCTGATCGATGGGCGCAACGTCTACTCCAAGGAGCAAATCGAAGGCACCGGACTGGAGTACCACTCCGTTGGCCGTCCGCAGATGGGCGGCTTGAGCGGCTACTCGCCAAGCGTAGCCGGCGCGGTATAAGCGGAGGAGCTGCACAGGCTGGGCCGGTTTGGCAAGGCTGTGTGGCCGCACTAGCCAGGCTAGGGTGGCGAAGCTGGATGACTGCATTAGCCTGGCTGGTGCGGGCCTAAGGTTGATGTGGCTGATGTACAGGGTGAACTCAAGTGGAGCTTGTACTAGCTGATGCGAAGGAGAAACACTAATGTGGGTTCGTACTAGCTGACGCAATCCTTGCTCTTAAGAATATATGGCTCCGTCTGTCCGGCGATAGAACGAATAACAGGAAAAACTCCAGTTATTCTGGCGCTCTAGCCCAAAATAACAGAATTAACAGGAAAAACTCCCGTTAATTCATTCGTTCTAGCCACTTTTCGGACGCACAGACAATATTAACTGGAGAAAATCCCGTTATTTTGTGGAAGGCTACAAAAAGTGAATAATTAACAGGAGAAATTCCTGTTAATTATTATTTTCTAAGAAACAGCCACCGTCTATAGTGCACCCTAGGTGATCCAAACGTAGAGTCGAGCCTATTGTGACCACTTATAAGAAAACGGAAGAATCAGCATCCCATTTAAAGACCTATATAGTTACCGAACAACATTATCTAGTACCGTTGATACCACTTAATCCACTCAGCGAGACTTTAACCGATGAGCGCTAGCTAGTACGTCCCAACGACACTTTGTTCGATTAGCACAGCAAGTACACCCGAGTTATCACTATCTATTTATTTTACCCGCCAATACGTTTATCCTAACACTTCTTGTGAACTTTCTCTGTTTATTCGCTTATGAAATACAGGCGAGAGAAACGAATGATTAGGTCGATCTTGGCGTTAAAAGATTCATCATGCAGACTACCCTTAAGCGAGCGATGTGCTGGAGTCTGTTTTACCGGGATTACTTTATAGAGGCTCAATCGGCCTTTCTATATCGCATATACAGCAAGTAAGAATTGGTTTCTGTTTACCATACGAATGAGGAGGGTTCACATATGAAACTGGTACTTTTATCAGGTGGTTCAGGTAAGAGGCTCTGGCCGTTGTCCAATGATTCACGTTCGAAGCAATTTCTGAAGGTACTGGAAAGCCCGCAAGGTGAGCCGGAATCGATGGTGCAGCGAGTGTGGAGACAGCTCGAAGAGACTGGACTCGCGGATTCGTCTTATCTGGCTACAGGCCGCGGGCAGGTAGAAATGATCCAGAGCCAATTGGGAGGCCATGTGCCGATTATCGTTGAGCCGGAGCGCCGCGATACCTTCCCGGCTATTGCGCTGACGGCGGCTTATTTATATACCGTGGCGGGTGTATCGCCTGCTGAGACGGTGGCTATCTTGCCAGTGGACCCTTATGTTGAGGCTTCTTTCTTCGAAACCGTAGCCCAGCTTGAACATACGATAGAGGAGAGTGGCGCAAATCTGGCGCTGATGGGTGTGGTGCCTGAGCATGCTTCGGAGAAATACGGGTATATCATCCCGACCTCCGATGAGCCTGCGGCGAGCGGTTTTATGCAGGTAAGCCATTTTCAGGAGAAGCCGGATCGCATTCAGGCCGAGGAGCTAATCAGCCGCAATGCGCTGTGGAACTGTGGCGTGTTTGCTTTCCGTCTCGGGTATCTGCTGGATATTCTGCAACGCAAAGGATTGCCTCTCAACTATGAGGAATTGCAGAAGCAGTATAAGCTGCTGTCCTCCATCAGTTTTGACTATGAAGTAGTAGAGAAGGAAGAGCGGATTGTTGTGCAGCCGTATGACGGCTTCTGGAAGGACCTTGGCACGTGGAATACATTGACGGAAGAGATGAGCAGTAATCATGTTGGTAAAGGTGTTGTCACAGCTGATTCCGAAGGCACCTGCCTCGTGAATGAACTGGATATTCCTATAACGGTCATTGGGGCGAAAGATCTAATTATCGCTGCCAGTCCTGATGGTATTCTCGTAACCCATAAGGCGGAAAGCCCACGAATCAAAGAGGTGCTGAAGTCGTTTGATCAGCGCCCGATGTACGAGGAACGTCGCTGGGGCCATTATCGTGTCATTGATTATGTGAAATATGAAGAAGGCAATGAGGTGCTGACGAAACGGATTTGCATCTCACAAGGGAAGAATATCAGCTACCAGTTGCACCGCAAACGCAGTGAGATCTGGACTATTATTAGTGGGGAAGCCAGCATTGTTCTGAATGAGAAAATGCACAACGTGAAGGCGGGCGATGTGGTCCGTATTCCGGAGGGCACCAAGCATGCCATCCTGGCTTTGACGGATGTGGAGTTTATTGAAGTGCAGACAGGCTCTGAACTGGTGGAGGAAGATAATATCCGTATCACTCTGAATTGGGAAGATATTGAGCTGCATCAGTTTATCTCCTAGGACCGGATTACGGTGTTAGGGATTTTAATAGAACAAACTATCTATTTAACCAAATGCGAAATTTACAAAACAGGTATAAAGACTCAAAAATGATATTTTTTTCATAAATGCACTAAAAAATAATTAAATAGCGTCGATATTTACGGTAAGAGGAAAAAATCCTCTAATTCGACAAAGGCAAACCTATCGAAAGATAGGGACGCAAAGCCACAGGGCCTTTCGCAAGAATGGCAGCCTGGCTACCGAAAGGGAGATGTATGTTGAAAGCTTACCGTAAGTATCGTTTGTTGCGAGCCCTCCTGTCCCTTGTTCTGTTTCTGACAGCCCTTCCCCTTGGAATGGGAATCGTCCCGTCTGCGGCAGGAGCTGCAAGCTCCGGTACTCCGGTTAATCCCGCTGCCTCGCCTGAAGCTGTAAAGTTGCTTAATTATATGTACTCTTTATCCGGTAAAGGAATTATCGCAGGGCAGCATGACTACCTGGAGAGTCCCGATGAGTTCAATTTCAAGCTGCAAGACACCAGCGGTAAGTATGCCGCACTGCACGGTTACGAAATGGGGGCCATCAGTGGCCAGAATGAGAGCCAGGTTGCCTGGTATCGCCAGAATGTAGTGAACAGCGCCATCAACTGGAGCAAGAGCGGTGGAGTAGTCGCCATGACCTTCCATGCCAACCTGCCTGGGACTAGCTATGATTGGTCCAATGTCCACAGAAGTCTCAGCCAAGCGGAATTCAACAAGTACGTTACACCAGGGACGGTACAGTACAACAACCTGATTGCCGAACTGGATAGAGTGGCTGTACCTTTGAAAAGCTTGCGTGATGCAGGGGTGCCCGTATTATGGCGCCCGTATCACGAAATGAACGGAGATTGGTTCTGGTGGGGGAAGAAAAATAATTTCGCCGCACTTTGGAATATTATGTATGACCGTTTTGTTAACGTTCATAAATTGAATAATCTGCTCTGGGTATGGAGTCCGAATGCCCCGAATGCGTGGGCTGATCCGTATGCCCTGACCTATCCGGGTGCGGATAAAGTAGACATTCTCGCGGCAGATATATATGAGAACGATTATAAACAAAGCCATTACGATAGTCTGCTGGCGCTGGCGGCCGGGAAGCCGATCGGTATCGGAGAGAACGGGGAAATGCCAGACGTAGCCAAGCTGAGAGAGACCCAAAGCAAATGGACCTTTATGATGACCTGGGGAAAAATGCTATATGATAATAACCACACCGATGATATTAAAGGTTTTATGAACAATAGTTACACAGTAACGAGAGACAAGATTGCGGCTGGAGCGGTACCGGCACCTACGCCTACCCCACCGGCTCCTCCAGTACCAGTTGCAACACCATCAATCACCCCGAAGCCTCCTGCTCCATCTAACCCTACAGGGAATGCTGGAACGGGGGGGACGCATAAGACGGCTAACGGGTTAACGGGAGAATACTTCAATAATATGCAGCTTTCCGGTGCGGCCGTTCTTACCCGGGATGATGCAGTAATTGATAATAATTGGCGGCAGGGATCACCGGATATAGCCCTGCTCGGCGTTGATAATTTCTCTATCCGTTGGACGGGGAAAATCAAACCGCTGTATAGCGAGGATTACCAGATCTACACCGAATCCGATGATGGCATTCGGGTATGGATCAACGGGCAGGCGGTCATTGACAGCTGGAATAATCAGAGCGGAGCTGAGCACCAGGGGAACATCGCCCTGAACGCCGGGCAGTTGTACGATATTAAAGTGGAGTATTACGAGAATCTGGGTGATGCCCGGGTGCGCCTGATGTGGGGGAGCCCCAGTCAGGTGAAGGAGACGGTTCCGGAAAGCGCATTGTTTAAGGGTGCATTAGGAACTGGGAATTCCGTTATCTAGGTATTACGCGTCTAAAGGATAACAGCAATGAGGATTCTTTTCAGCCGATCGGTAGCCCTGCTCTTTGGCAGGGCTACTGCACTATAGGCCTCCGGGTGAAGAGAGTGATTGACCTAGATGAAGGTCAGTTTAGTTACGACCGGACTGATATCACGGCTACCAAAAGGAAGATGACACATGAAGCCATCCCGTAATTTTCGGCTGCTTACGACCTTGCTTCCGGTTCTTCTGCTTCTGTCTCTCTTGCCCTCCTGGGGCGATGTTCCCGATTCGGGCGTCTCGCCCGAGGATAAAGCGGCGATAGCCCCGGTCAATCCTTCGGCTTCGCCGGAGGCCCGCCGATTGCTGCAATATTTGACGGGCCTTAGCGGTCAGGGCATCATCTCCGGGCAACATGACTATCTTGAAAGCCCCGATGAATTCAATAATAAACTGAAGTCAGCCAGTGGAAAATATGCTCTGCTTCATGGCTATGAACTAGGGGCCTTGAACCATCAGTCTGCCGAGAAGATTGCTATGCAGCGCCAGTCTGTAGTGAATAGCGCCATCAAGTGGTATGAAGGGGGCGGCATTGTCGCCATGACTTTTCATCAGAACCTGCCGGGAACTCCTCCAGTATGGTCTAATGTTTCCATGAAGTTGAGCCAAGAGCAATTCAATGCCTACGTTACCCCTGGTACTCCACAATACAATAGCTTGATTGCAGAACTAGACGATATTTCCGGATATCTGGGTGAGTTGAGGGACGCAGGGGTGCCGGTCCTTTGGCGTCCTTATCACGAGATGAATGGAGACTGGTTCTGGTGGGGGGACAAAAGCAATTTTGCCACGCTCTGGAATCTGGTTTACGACCGCTTTACCCATATACACAAGCTGAATAATCTGTTGTGGGTATGGAATCCGAACGCGCCGGGACCAACCGCGGGACCTTACCGCGAGTATTATCCAGGCCCCGGGACCGTCGATGTGCTGGCGGCCGATATCTATAATAATGACTATCAGCAAGCCTACTACGATGACCTGCTGAAGCTGGCTGGGAGCAAGCCAATCGGTATAGGCGAAAGCGGCGAGCTGCCGGACCCGAAGATTCTGTCCAAGACTCAAAGTCGCTGGGTATATATGATGACTTGGGGCAAGATGCTGACCGGGAACAACAGTACCGGGCAGATTCAAAGCTTTATGGGCAGTCCGTATACGGTATCAAGGGATGATTATATTCGTACAGTAGGCGTAGCCTCGTTGTCTGAGAAGCTCACTGCAACAAATGGTCTGAACGGAGCATACTTTAATAATGCAGAGCTGATGGGAAAGCCGGTGCTTATCCGCCAAGACAGCGTGATTGATTTTAATTGGCATGGAGGCTCTCCGGCGGCAGGTATTGGCGCGGATACCTTTTCTGTGCGTTGGAAAGGGAAAATCAAACCGCCATCCAGTGGAGACTACACCTTCTTGGTGTCCGCAGATGATGGAGTCAGACTCTGGGTTGGCGGCAAGCTGATCATAGACAGCTGGGAGAACCGAAGCGGAATGGATCGGACCGGGAGCATGAAGCTGCGCAAAGATATTTTATATGATATTAAGGTGGAGTATTATGAAAATCGTGGAGATGCCAGCATCTCTCTGAAGTGGGCAGGACCGCACCTGAAAGAAGCCGTTGTACCGCAGAATGCATTGTTCTTACCATAATGGAAGCAGAGCTTTCAGGGCACATCACCTAAAGAAAGCGAGGACAAGGGAATGAGCGTAACTAGATCAACCCGCAAACCTTTACTTGCCACACTAAAATTTATTGCCTTGACGGTCTTATTTCTATTGTCTGTCTCTGTGTTTGGAAAGGATGGCACGCGCAGCGGTGAGGTGGAGGTCGATATGTCGAAGCTTACCGCCGCCAATGATACTGGTCCTGTAATTCCTCACGGCACCTTAATTTGGAGGCTGGGTCAGCATGACGGTTCGGCGCGTGAATTCGCTGTCAGTGGTTCATCCGGTGCCAAAGCGGAGTTTCAGGTAGCTTCTTCCGGAGTGAGGGCGACGTCGCTGAAGAGCATTCCCTCCGGTCTGGATGGGACGACAGAGCCCGAACTGAGCATCGACTATCAACTGGACAAGATCCCGGTGAACGGGGTCTTGTTTCGCGTTAGTATCCTGGATGCCTACAAAGCCGTTCCACAGATGAGTGTCTTTTCCAATCGACAGTTGTCGGGCATTATTCAGATTGCCGGTGTAGCGGGAGCAGAAGACCAATACAATTTCCGCAAAACCTACGAGCTCTACATCCCGAAGGAACAGTTACAGGTCGGGAGCAATGAACTGAAGCTTCAGGTGACCCGCGGTCTATATTCTTCTAGTGCAGAGGATAAGTTCAACTGGTGGACTTGGGATGATCTTAGTCTGGAGTCACTGAATGAACCAATTAAGGAACCGATTCACGGAAGCTATACGCTTACCGGAACGATGGTGAACAACAAGCAGTTTTATTTTGACGATGGTGCAGTTGCGCATCTGCCTTATGTTATGAAGTGGCTGGGAGTGGCCTACAGCGGAAACATCATGCGTGCCAGCTGCGCCAGCGACGTGGGCCGGTCCTGCTCTAACATGAAGGACTATTATAAGGTGCTAAAGGATTACAACATGCAGGCAGTTGCGCTCTATTTATACACCGGCGACATCAAGCTGAAGGACGATGGTTCTCTATCTGATGAGGCGGCCAAGAAATTGACGGATTATTTCCGCCAGTATAGCCCGTATTTCCAATACTACGAAGTCGATAACGAGCCCGGGCTGTTCAATCGTTCTAAGGCTGTTAACTTGGCTGTCGCCCAATGGCTGAATACTGAAGGGAAAGAGATTGCGCCGTACCTGAAGACGGTAGCCCCAGGCTGGGCGTATTGGCCGGAATACCAGCAGAACTCCTGCGGTAACCAGAAGGGGGGAGTACGTGAGTGCGGAGACCCGGATGGGTGGGAACGAGATCCTGGGCAGCGGCTGGAGCTAGAACAAGTAACGGATCTGACGAATGGACATTCTTATGGCGATTCATATATTTTCAGCAACGGCGGGAGCTTCACGGAAAATTTGAAAACCTTTGGCGGAGCTGCGGACGGTCTGGCCAAAAAAATGCTGACTACCGAATTTGGAACCTCAGACAGTCATGTGGATGCCTACCAATATGGCGCGACCGAACGAACGGCTGCCGTATTCGACCGGATAATGCGGGCGCATATCGGTTATGCGGATATGTTCATCCAGCACGCTGCATTTTTCAAGGATTTCAGCCTGTTCAAATACGGATTTAATCTAGAAGAGCATGACCCTGCCAAGACAGAGATTTATTATACGAAAAATAATGAGGACTCCCGGGTCAGCATTATGCGTCGTCTGAGTCTGGCCTATGCTACACACGGGGCTCCGCTGACCTATGAGGTTACGAATAAAGCAGCTCTGGATGATAAACTTGTCTACGTCCGTGCCGTAGATACCTCCACGCTGGACCCGCTTGCCGGTAGTGGCGCGACCTCGAACAAGGTGCTGGTGAACCTCGTGAATTTCGAGAACACGGTGCAGACGGTGTCCGTGAATGTGACCATGCCGAAGGCGGTAGTCTATGAGGGAGAGCGGTTCGGCAACGGGAATACCTATGAAGAAGCACGGAGTTATGTAACGGGGAAAAAAGCATCTCCGGTACTGTCCTTCAAGGAGACGCTGGCGCCAGGGGAGGGTGTGCAATATATTTTGCAGCCTTCAGCTGAGGTGAAAACGTCAGCGCCACAGAATCTGAAGGCCGTTGCCCTCAAGGGCCCAGCCGTTCAGCTAAACTGGCTGGAAGCGCCGGGTGCAAGTTATGAAGTGCTGCGAGGCGAAGGTACCGGCAGTGCGCTGCAGGTCATCGCTTCTGGTGTTCAGAGCACGCAGTATACGGATGTTAAATTGCGGGAGGGCACTCTCTATACCTACAGGGTGCGTGTTACTGGCTCCACGGTAATGTCGGAGCCCGTACAGATCACGGCTACCGGACTGGTGCCGCTGGACCGTAGCGGATGGCAAGCCTCCTCCAACGCAAGCGGCGGGACATCTAATCCGCGAAGCGCTTTTGACGGTGATCGCCGAACCCGCTGGGATACGGGCAAACACCAAGCCTCTGGAGAGTATTATCAGGTGGATCTGGGCGAGGTCCACAGCATTGAGAGACTGGATCTTGATAATACTTTGTCCCCCTATGATTATCCTAGAGGTTATGAAGTCTATGTCTCGGAAGATGGCGGGGACTGGAGCAGGATTGCTTCGGGCAAAGGCAGAACAGAAGCAACGACCATTACTTTTGCTCCGAAAAGGGCGCGCTATGTGAAGATTTTGCAGACAGGCAGTGGAGGAAATTACTGGTCGATTCATGAGCTGCAAATTTACTCAAGAGATTAGAGCAACTTGAAATTATTCTATATAGTACGAACTTAAAAGTCTAACATTCAGGCTAGGGAACACTCTTGCTATACAAGGGTGTAACTTGAGGCATCACGTTCGAGAATAAGAGGGGCTTTGATAACAGGAAAAAATACCTTTAATTATTTTCTTTCGCCTTATTTGTGAAAAATAAAGGGAATTTCTCCCGTTAAAAAGCCTCTTTTCTCCGTCATTGGGTGGATTAGAAGTGATTTAACGGGAGTTTTTCCAGTTATCTTTAGAAAAGAAGAAGATTTAATCAAATTAACAGGAATCATTCCCGTTATTCCCATGCCCTGTGGAGTAAAGTTGGGCTTTCCGGTGGAATTGTCATCTGAAGGAGTGTAATCCTTGTAAATCAAGGGCTCATTTTATGCCTTAGGACAAAAGAGCGTGTTATCTAGATGTCGATGTCTATTTTCGAAATGACGTTGTGTTTTTAGATGCGTTTTAAATATCATTATAATAAAACAAACAAGCCTCCATCCGCAGATTAAGCGGATCGGAGGCTTATTCGTTTTTGTCATCACGCCTGTGCTGTATTTAGCACGCTGGATTGAATGAAGGGACAACGTGGCCTTGTCCCTGTTTAAATAAAGTTCAGCCCGGCCAAATAAGGTAGGGGCAGCGTAGCGTCCCCTTCCGGAGTTCCAGCCGAGAGAAGCGGGCTGGCGGGATCGAAGAGCAGCGAGATCAGCCCGCGGTCATCTATTGCGGCGGAGAGGTCGATGTTCCGGCTGGTCCGGAACGCTTCGGTCTGCCGCAGCAAGGCCCCACGGTCAGCGATGCAGACCGTGCCACTGTTCGCGCCGCTCGTCACAGCGGCGCGGGCATCGCGCAGCAGCGACAGCAGGCTGCGCTCCTGCCATGGCACGGGCACCTGCAGCTTGCCGGTGCCCGTGCACAGGGCGGCCTTGGCGAGTAGCGCAGCTACCGCTTCCGGCCGCCCGGCCCATTCCAGCACCGTCCCTTGGTTCGGCGCGTCACTCACTCCCGCCGGCCGCCCGGCTCCGGCGTCACTGTCCGCCGCCGGCCGCCCAGCCCCGGCGCCATCGCCCGCCGCCGGCACCGCAACGGCGACAAAGCCCTCGATGCTGCCGTCCCGCTCGGCGACGAGGGTGCGCTGGGGCAAGCCCAGCACACCCGCATACGCCGCGGCGCCCAGCAGCAGACCTAGCTCGGCCGGACTGTGGACATGTCCGGCCTGCCGGGACAGGAGCAGCCGGTTGACCGCGGGCAGGTCGCCCGGCTGCATCGGCCGCAGCGTCCAAGCGTTCCCGGCTGCAGCGGCAAGGGCTTGTGCCGAGTCCTGCGTCAGCTCGGCATGCACGGCTGCTCCGAAGGGTACGCAGCCCGCGCGTTCATACAGGGAGCGGTCGCCGGACACGAAGATCAGTGACGCTCCGGCTCTGGCCGCATGGGCCTGGCACAGCTTCAGCAGCTGTCCGGCCAAGCCGACGCCCCGATAAGCCGGGGCAGTACATACTGCCCCAATGGAGAAGACCTCCAGCAGCGCTTCCCCACTCTTAATAACAGAGGGGACAAGCCCCATGAATGCTGCCAGTGTACCATCACTGGTAAAAGCACCATAAGAATGGCTGATTCCCGGCTGAAAGATCGCCAGGAACAGATGCTTCATGGAGAGATCACCCTCATTTCGGAAAATGGCGTCTGCCAGTGCCGCGGCTTGATCTAGCTCGTTGTTTCTGATTAATCTTAGTTGCATTTATAGTCTGCCCCCTGGTATGGAATGAAGTAATCGGTGGAATTTAATAATTAAAGTATAAGGACAGTGAGATTTAATATCCAGTCTTGTCCATACTACCAAGTGTCTCAAGTAGACGGATATGCGGGTAATAATGGATGGATACAGCCGCAGCCGTGCGGCCTGCCGAATACAGGAGGGGTGTGAAGATCTCGATGAGTCATCTGGCGGATCAAGTTATTATGTTGCTGGCGGCGCTTCTGCTGATTGGGGTGCTGTCTACCAAGTTCTCCACACGCTTTGGCATGCCAGCGCTTGTGCTTTTTATTGCTGCAGGAATGGTCCTGAGCCATTTCATTTATTTTAACAATGCATCACTGACACAAGTTGCCGGTATTTTTGCCCTGGTTGTCATACTATTCGAGGGCGGCATGCAGACGAGTCTGAAGGATATCCGGCCTGTGATCTGGCCTGCCCTGTCGTTATCTACAATTGGCGTGCTCGTGACTACCGGTGTAGTTGGCGTATTTGCCAGACTTGTCCTTGATGTCCCCTGGACAGAAAGTCTGTTGTTTGGGGCCATCGTAGGTTCAACGGATGCAGCGGCTGTTTTTTCCGTGCTTGGCGGCAAAAACATCGACAAACGCCTTACCTCTACGCTGGAAGCAGAGTCAGGCAGCAATGATCCTATGGCTGTATTTCTGACGGTAACACTGATTGAATGGATTCAGCATCCAAATGCGGCGTGGTGGAGTTTGATATTTTCTTTTGTATGGGAAATGGGGCTAGGCTTACTGCTGGGGATTCTGCTCGGCAAGCTGGCTGTCTATCTAATCAATCGAATTAACCTGGAATCCTCGGGGCTTTACCCGGTGCTGGCCATCGGCTTTGCCGTGCTTACTTATGGGATGGCGGCATTGACGCATAGCAGTGGTCTGCTAGCTGTTTATGTTATGGGCCTTACCTTAGGCAACTCTGAACTGGTGTATCACCGGACCATTATGAATTTCAATCACGGGTTTGCCTGGATGATGCAGATTGCCATGTTTATTCTGCTGGGGCTGCTTGTTTTCCCAGAGGAGCTGTCTTCTATCGCCTGGCAGGGTATTTTGCTGTCTGTCATTCTGATGGTCGTCGCGAGGCCCATCGGGGTATTTCTGAGCCTGATGTTCGCCAAGTTCTCCCTGCGGGAGAAGACGCTGATCTCCTGGGCGGGTCTCCGCGGGGCCGTCCCCATTGTACTCGCTACCTATCCGCTGCTGGCTGGCCTTGATCATGGCCGTTTGTTCTTTAATGTTGTCTTTTTCGTTGTGCTGACCTCTGCAGTTATCCAGGGGACGACGATTTCTCCCCTGGCCTCAAGGTTGAAGCTTATCGGACAGGACGATAACACTCAGCCTTCGCTTATGGAGCTGGTGGCCTTAGGAAGAACGGATTGCGAGTTCAATCACATCGGGATCGACTCACTGATGCCCATTGCCGGCAAGCAGATCGCTGATATGGGACTGCCGGAAGATATTCTATTTACGGCCATTATTCGTGACAAGAACATCGTGACCCCGCATGGCAGCACGACGATCCAACCCGGGGATACGGTATATGTGCTCAGTCCGAAGGCCAAGCGGGAGGAGATGCGGGCTCTTTTCCGGTGCGGTCCGAGAAAGGCGGCAAGGGAACATACGGTATAGCTTGGACTGCTGTCCCTGGCTTTCATCCACGATGAGGGAATCAATCGGGGGAGTGCCAATTTGCTTTGAAAATGGAAGGATTTTTCTTTAGTGTGACGCAAATAATATGCGATGAATAAGTGGTTATGCTACGTTTGGTTCTGTACAGGATAAACAAAAGAAAGTAATACAAAGCGAGTAGGAACGAAGGGGGAAGTTTGGAACTGTAGGAGTGAAACGCCCGCCTAGGAGAATAGATTGCAAAAGGTTTAAAGATGTGTTAAATTAAATATAGATTTAGAACGAGTCTAAATATAATAAATAACTTTGGGAGGTTTTATTAATGAGCACACAATTGAAGAATCAAACGGAATTGCAAGCTGCGTTGAACCGTCAGACCGCCAACTGGACCCTGCTTGGTGTGAAGCTGCATCATTATCATTGGTATGTGAGCGGACCGCATTTTTTCACGCTGCATGAGAAGTTTGAGGAGTTCTACAATGAGGCTGCCGGATATGTGGATGAATTGGCGGAACGTTTGTTGGCCATTGGTGGACAACCTGCCTCAACGATGAAGCAATACCTAGCCCTCTCCGGATTGGAAGAAGCACGTGGTGGCGAGAACGCCCATGATATGGTAGCAGAGCTGGTCAAGGACTTTGCTTCCATCGCCGAAGAGAGCAAGGAAGCGATTAGTGCTGCGGAAGAACTTGGCGACCAGCCTACAGCGGACCTGCTGATTGGCATCAGAAGCAGTGTAGAGAAGCACGCCTGGATGTTGAACGCTTATCTCGGCTAAGACTGCTGCTGTAATTCCTATATATAAACAAGTAAGCGCCCTGCGCAGGTTAACGCGCATGGGTGTTTTTTTGCTGCGCCTAAGTATAAATAACAAGGTTGTCGTGATTCGAGGGCATATACAGATATACGAGATGCAATGAAGATATTTTATGAGTAGCGACTTTTACAATATAGTTATTGGGGTTAACTTCAAGGTAAGCAACTTATTCCAGACAGCACCTCGAGAGCCGTTGACAGTATATTATGGTGCAGTCTGTTAATGAATAGACCCTTTATTTGTGTTACGATACTTTCATAAGTACGCAAACATACGATAAATATATTTTACTAGATGGGGTTAGCCTATTGAGTCGTGAAAAATATAGATGGTTTGTAGTGGGTGTTGTTGCGTTGTTTTTTGGGCTGATTCTTTTATCTTGTCTCCAGTCCCAAGGTCAGGTGGTGGCCCGGAAAGGCGTACTGGATTTGCGCTCAGGGAAAGGTCTGAACAGTGCAAGTACTGCTCTGTTAGGAGAGTGGATGTTCTATCCTGGGCAACTCCTAACCGGGACAGAGCAAGAGACGACAGGCTCTAATATGCGTTTCATTCAGGTGCCTGGAAACTGGAGGAAAGCCGTCGACCCTGTTTTTCACAAGAACGCATTGGGATATGGCACGTATCGGCTGCAGGTACTGCTGGAAGAGAGTGAGGATGAGATTGGCTTTCGGGTTCCGCTTATCCGTACAGCTCATCGTTTGTTTGTAGATGGACGGGAGATTGGCGCCAAGGGCATTGTTTCTCCAGAGATCAAAGGCTACAAGTCCGGTGTCGCACCATACATATCGCATACTGAACTTAAGGGTGACATTCTGGATGTGTATGTCCAGGTGGCTAACTATGATTTTGCAACCAGTGGGGGAATCATTCTCCCCATTCAGATGGGTACGGTGGATTCCTTGTATAAAGGAGAGCAGCGAGATGCCGCTTTGGAATTCGGTATCGTTGTTATCTTTGGTTTTTTAAGTTTTTTCTTCGGGTTTATGCACTTTCAAGCGCCACGGAATGGGTGGATCTATATTTCGCTGTTTTTCCTGAGCTTGATTTTTCCAGTCGTATTCCAAGGGACGAGATGGATATTTACGATCTGGCCGGGAATTTCATTCCGCATGATGTTAATACTCTACTGGCTGTCTATCCTTAGCATCACCTTCTGGATGTTTATGTTTGTGTATACTCAGGAGAATATGGGGACAAGTCAGCGGGTTAAACGTGGAATTATCATCATTAATATCCTGTTTATTGGTCTGATGCTAGGACTTCCGTTATCGGTATTAACCCGGCTGACTCCAGTGTTAATTTTCGAAACGATAGCCGTTTTTGGTTATGTTCTATTTATCCTTTTGCGTGCGATGAAGAATGAAGACCGATATAGTGTGTATCAATTTTTGTCGTTTTTCCTATTTGCTGCGCATTGTTTTTCCAACATGCTGGTGCAGATTGGCGTTAATCATATCGGCTTCTGGTATTTCCTGCAGATCCTCCTGTTCACAAGCTTTTTCATCCTGATGTTTATGCATCAATTTCTGCTAGCCTATCGCAAGCTGAAGATGCTGACCTCCGAGATCAAGCGGATGGAGCGGTTAAATAATGATTTCACTGCCAGTGTATCGGAACAGATGAAGATACCGCTGAATGCGGTCATTAGCATTGCCGATGCCAGATTGCATTCCGATGAGCGGCTGACGGCGGAGCAACGGGCAGATTTGCAGCTAGTGACATCTGTAGGGTGGACGATGCGGCGGTTGGTTGATGATCTGCTGGATTTCTCCCGTCTGCAGGAGCAGGAGATAAGACTAAATCTTCGTCCAGTGGATTTGTATGCAGTGATGGATGAGGTTATGGAGCATACCCGCTACATGATCTATAACGATTCGATTACGATTACCAATCGTATTGAGAAGACGATGTCTCCGATGATTGCAGATGAGCAGCGGCTATATCAGATTTTGACAGGATTTCTTCAGCAGGGAATCAAGCTCATTAGGGAGGGAGCCATTACCGTTGATGGAACTTCCCACGAGGAATGTACCGAAATCCGGATATATTTGTATGGCAAAGGGATCACCTCTGTAGAACAAGCTTTGGTCAGGGAGATATGGGGCCAGGCGGCAGATTCTAATTTCATGCAGAGCAATGATGGCCTCGGTCTGTTTCTGATTAAAAGACTAGTTGACTTGCATCAGGGGACGTCAAGGATTGTTACGGAATTTGACCGGGAGGTCACGTTCATTATGACGTTCCCATTGGTGGGGAGGAATGAAGAGGATACGTTAATCCCGGGCCTGCCTACGCTTGAATCTAAGAACGACGCCGTTATGATGGACAGCCCTTGGGACATTCATAAGAAGGATCAGGATTGCGAGATGGATTTCTCTGAAGGCAGTATTTTTGTGATCGATGATGATGTGCTGAATTTGCGACTAGTACGTGCTATCCTTGCACAGGATCAACATCGGATTACCGTAATCAGAGACCCCGAGCAGTTGAGGGACCGGCTCCACGAGTTATCCAAGGCAGATCTGGTGATTGTTAACCGTACATTGCCAGGCACCACAGGGTCTATGATCTGCCGCGTCATTCGTGAGCAATATACATTGTTCGAACTACCGATTCTCCTGCTGACTTCCCCGGGACATGCGGACCAGGCGATTGAAGCGAGCCTGGCCGGGGCTAATGATTTTTTGAAAAAACCGATTGAGGCTTCCGAACTGCGTGTCCGTGTCCGCACTCTTGTGCAGATGAAACGCTCGGTGACTGAACGGATCCGAATGGAGCTGGGTTTCCTGCAGGCGCAGATCAAGCCGCATTTTCTGTTTAATACCCTAAACTCTATCGCTGCGCTGAGCAAGCGTAGACCGGAGCAGATGAATCAACTGCTGGCCGAATTAGGGCATTATTTGCGGGAAAGCTTCCGGTTTGACAGTTCTCAACCGCTGACGCCCTTTGAGCGTGAATTAAAGCTTGTCCAATCCTATCTTCATATTGAGAAGGTCCGCTTTGAGGATTGGCTAAATTTCGAGATCGAGCTGTCCACATCCACCCAATTCCGGATTCCGCCGCTGACGATTCAGCCGCTTGTGGAGAACGCAGTGCGGCATGGGATCATGCGCCGGTCTGAGGGGGGCACCCTCTGGATTGTAGTTAGTCGTGACATCGAGTACATTTGGATCTCCATCAAGGATGATGGGATAGGAATGACCCCAGAGACAGTAGCTAATCTGCTTGACACGGACTCTAGAGAAGGTGGCATAGGTATCCGCAATATTGATCGTAGGCTCAAGCAGCTATTCGGATATGGACTCCTCATCCATAGCGAGCTTGATAAGGGAACAGAAATTCAAATCCGACTTCCGGTCGAAAAGGTGGGTATCCATGAGAGCCATATTGATCGATGATGAACCCCTTGCTCTGACACATCTGGCGGAGGAGCTGCAGCGTTTAAGTGAAATTGAGATTATTGGAACGTTCAGAAGCCCAAAGCAGGCATTGAAACATATTCTCCAGGAACAACCGGAGGTTGTTTTTCTGGATATTGAGATGCCCGAGATGAGCGGAATTGAATTGGCCGAGCATATTTTGCAGCAGCTTCCACATACACACATTGTTTTTGTCACGGTCTTCGATGAATATGCAGTCAAAGCCTTCGAGCTGAATTCTTTGGATTATCTCCTGAAGCCGCTCCAGACGGAACGGTTGTCCAAGACGATTTCGCGGCTGGCCGCGACCGTAACCACAACCGCAACCGGTACAGCTCTCGCAACCGACCCGGTATTTAAAATTCATTGCTTCGGTCCCCTGAAGTTTGAACGAGCCGGAGAGCCCCCAGCAACTGTGCGCTGGAAAACATTCAGGGCTCAGGAGCTGTTTTGCTTTTTGCTTCAAAATAGAGGCAAGCCTGTCCGAAAGGAAGTGCTACTGGAACGGTTGTGGCCGGGCGTCGATTGGAAGCGTGGTGTAACCCAGCTCTACACAGCCATTTACCAGATTCGCAAGCAACTGCAGACCGAGTATATTAATATCCAGATATCCAATCTGGAGGAAGGATACATGCTTGAACTGAATGGCGCCGTAGTGGATATTGAGCTTTGGGAGAAACAGATGGCCATGGCGCCGGCTCTGAATGAATCCACATTGCCTGCTCACTTACAGATTGCCTCGCTGTACAAGGGAGACTACTTTGGAGATTATGCTTATGAATGGGCTGAGATGGAGCAGACAAGACTACGTGTCCTCTGGGTAAGGCATATCCGTCAGCTGGCGGGTTATTATATGGATGCACAGCAGTACGAGGAAGCAGTGTCCCTGTATCTTAAAGTTCAACGGGTGCTGCCGAATGAAGAGGGCATTTACTTCGAGTTGATGCATCTATACAACGTCATGGGGGAGCGGCGTTCGGTTGAATACCAGTACGGACTGCTGTCCGGAATGCTGCGGCGGGATATGGATATGGTGCCACATCCGAAGGTGCAGCGATGGTTTGAGGCGTGGAAACGGGAAGGGCCGGGAGATGCTAACACGGAATAGTGGATGCATTATGTTTTAGACCCACTTGTTTGGCGAGCGGGTCTATTTGGCATGGGGATACAATTTCAGAAATCTTTCAAGTCGATCCCTTATAATGTTGGTAATTATTAAGAAAATAAGAGGCCTAACGATGAATCATATTCACAGTTCGCACGATTACATGCTGGTGACCATTTCTTATCTCATTGCGGTTGCTGCTTCATTCAACGTCTTGGATTTGGCGGAGGGGATTAACAACACCAAGGGAAGAAGGCGCTGGCTATGGCACTTTTTCGGCTCCATTGTCATGGGGATGGGGATTTGGTCCATGCATTTTGTTGGAATGATGTCCATGAAGCTGCCGTTTCCTGTCTACTATGACCTGTCGGTTGTACTTCTCTCGGTAGTAGTAGGAGTTGTGGCATCCTTCGTGGCCTTGTTAATTCTGGGCAGGCAAAAGCTGTCCATGAGTCAATTGCTTGGGGGTGCCTCGTTATTCGCATTCGGCATTTCAGCCATGCACTACATCGGCATGTATGCTATGCAAGTCAATATCTCGTATAACATCGGCTATGTGGCTTTGTCTATATTGGTTGCGTTTGTGGCATCCATTACTGCGTTATGGCTGTCCCTTTATTTTGTCCAGCAGGGTAGACGCAGTAGTTTTATAAAGAAATTTGGCAGTGCTTTAATTATGGGAGCAGCAATTGCTGGTATGCATTATACCGGGATGCTGGCAGCCCATTATGAGACAGAAACGTCTGCGGATCGAATGCTGTCGCCCCTAAGCCAGATCCTGGACCAGACAAAGTTAGGTTATATCATCGCTGCCGGTACCTTGTTTACGCTGGGTTTATCGTTAATCGGACTCTACATCTCCAGGCTATTTTCCAAACAGGCGCTAGAGAAACAGGAGAATGAAAAGTGGTACAGGTCGCTCTATGAACACAATCAGGACGGTATTGTCTCCATCGATCTGCACCGAAAGATTATCGGTATCAATCCTGCAGCCGCGCGGATAACCGGCGTCCAGGAGAAGGAATTCAGGCACAGGCCCGCATCATCACTCCTGACTTTGGTCGTCGAAGAAGAACAGGAACGTATCCGGGAGTTCTTCCTGCGAACGATTGATGGTGAAGCTGTGCGTTACGAGACTGTGCTCAGGCATGGCAGTCACGACAGAATTCATGTCAGTGTCGTACTGGCGCCTGTCATTGTGGATGAACAGGTAGTGGGGAACTACATTATCCTGCGCGATATTACTGAAGAGAAACGGGCGGAAGAGAAACATCTTTATCTCGCATTTCATGATGAATTGACGGGTCTGCCTAACCGGCGTAAGTTCAATCAGACCATATCGGAAATGATAGAAGTCCGAAGTCAGGATCAGAAGCCCTTCGCCGTGATGGTTATGGACATCGACCGATTCAAGATAATCAATGATTCACTGGGGCATATCTATGGGGATCTTTTCTTACAGGAAGTCAGCAGCCGGATTCTGCGAATTGTAAATAGTGGACAGGCGATGCTGGCGCGCATGGGAGGAGACGAGTTCGCAGTATTGTTTTATCCAGATACGGACGTGGAGAACTCCGCAGTTCTGGCGGATAAGATCATTCAGGAGATAGGACAACCTTATTACTTGAAGGATAATGAGTTTTACGTCACGGCTAGCATTGGGATTGCGCTCTTCCCGGAGCATGGTCAAGATGTCGTACAGCTGTTGAAGAATGCAGATACGGCGATGTATGAAGTTAAGAAGAATGGGAAAAACGGTCATCAGTTTTATTCCGTGGAGTTGTATGCTGTTCTCCAGGAACGAATGGAGCTGGAAGCCGATCTGAGAAAAGCGCTGGAGCGCAAGGAACTTGTGCTGTACTACCAGCCGCAGATCCGGACAGGTGATGTCCACATGGTCGGCGTTGAGGCACTGGTGAGGTGGAATCATCCTGTACACGGATTATTGTCGCCCGATGTATTCATCTCGCTGGCGGAAGAGACAGGGCTGATCATGGAGCTGGGAAATCAGGTGCTGTATGAAGCCTGTCGCCAAATGCATGAATGGCACCAAGCTGGCGGGCCCGTAGTTCCAGTAGCGGTAAACCTGTCCTCTCAGCAGTTCCATCAGCCCAATTTGGTAGAACAGATTAAGCAGATTCTGTCAGAGACAGGACTTTCCCCGCAATATCTGGAACTTGAAATTACAGAGAGCATGATGATGGACGCGAAGCTATCCTTCGATATTCTGAATCAACTGACTGAATATGGTATTCGGATCAGTCTGGATGATTTTGGCACAGGTTACAGTTCATTCAGCTATCTTAAAATGTTCCCGATTCATAAAGTGAAGATCGATCGTTCCTTCATTCAGGATTTGGCTGTGAATTCAAATGATAAAGCGATTGTCTCCACGATCATTACGATGGCGAGGCAGTTAAATATGGACGTCATTGCGGAAGGAATTGAGACCAGAGCACAACTGGACATCCTGGCCGAACAGGATTGCAATGAAGTTCAGGGGTATTTTTACAGCCGTCCTTTATCCGCTAACGATGTGGAGCAGCAGTTTTTTGTCCCAAGCCGGGCAGGGCTGAATGAATGGAGCAGCGCAGAGGCTAACAAATCATTTTGATTTGAGGTATGGAGGAAGAGATTGAAAATGACTATTGAACAACTTAAGAATTCAATCAATGAAGCAAATATAATCAAGGCGCTGGATCGTAATCTGGCGATGATCCGCTTCGATCTGCAGCGCCGGGTGACGTATGTAAATGAAATATTCGCCAACACCATGGGATATACACCAGCAGAAATGCAGGGGATGCTGCACCGGGAATTGTGCTTTCCCGAATTCACGGACAGTCCTGCTTATGAACAATTCTGGGATAGCATCATTGGTGGCACAAGCTTTCAGGACAAGATTGAACGTAAAGATGCTCAAGGTCATCCTATCTGGCTAGAGGCCACGTACATGCCAATCTATGATGATGCTGGCGAGCATATGCTGGGAGTATGCAAGATTGCGACCAATATTACGAATCGTCAAAATCATATCGCCACAGTTGTGGAAGAGTTGAAGCAGATGTCCACCAGCCTGAATGCTCGTGCCGAGCAGGGAATTGAACGCAGCCAGGAGCTGCTAGACAGTATCTCTGTGATTGCGGGCGTATCCTCCAATAATACAGCAACACTGGCAGGCTTGCGGGCACAAGCACAATCCATACAGGGAGTGGTGCAGACGATTCGTGACATCGCCTCCCAGACCCAACTGCTGTCACTGAATGCCGCTATTGAAGCCGCACATGCCGGAGAATATGGCCGGGGCTTTGATGTAGTCGCCAAGGAAGTGAGGAAACTGTCGAATAGGGCCCATGAGTCCATCATTGAGATCAGAGACAGTGTTGAGGGAATTGCACGGGAAATAACGAAAATCTCCAAAGGGACGACGGAGGTACAGCATTACGTGAGCCTGAGCCAGCAGCAGATTGAAGTTGCCATGAATGAGTTCAGCAACATTCTATCCTCTGCGCAGCAGTTGGATTCCAAGGCGGGTGATGTGACCCATATCGTCTGAGAAATGACTACTTAATGAAGACGCCTCCGAACGGCAGGGCTTCCCGCAAGAAACGTTTAATAATCCCGTCATCGTTGTTGTCCCGTTCAAAACGCCGGTTTTGAACTCCAGCCTGAAATAGCACGGGTCCATGGCCAGTCATTTTCCAGTGATAGCTCATATGCTGGCTGGCGAGATGATTACCATACACGGTAAGCTCCAGCTTGGCGTTCTCAGGGTAAGCAATAATACTGCCGGCGTCTACATACAGAGGTTCATAAGGGTGCAGCTCGGCTTCGCATACTGTGCCTTCCGTTAGAATGCCGATGCTTCCTCTACCAGAGAATTTGATCTTAACGATGTCACGTGTGATGAACATATTCTTCATACTGAGCACGCGTGTCTGCATGGTTATGCCTTCGCTGTAGTAGAAGAGGTGTCTGAAATCGTAAAGCAGATCATTGTTGCCTTCCAGTTCGAGCGTCTTAACCCGGTAGCCTGGGGGTAGTGCCGCTACGAAGCGGCAAGGGCCGGACATATCGGAACGGATCAGTTTACGCTTGCGATAGATCCCTTTCACATCCATCAGCCGGTCCGCCCGGCCTGACGAAGGCCCTTGATAAGCGATGATCTGCTGGGGATGCAGCACATGTACCGTTTCATTTTCACTGACGGAGAAGGACAGGGCTTGTCCACTGTTGTTGCCTTCATCCTGAACATCAATATTCATCCGGCCTTCCCCCTTGCTTCTGTGTCATTATCTATATACGCTCCATTCCTGTTTTACCGGAGGCGGTCACTTCTTCTGGAGCGGCTGCGCATCCCTAGACGAACCAACCGAATCAGCAGGAAATAGCCCAGGATCAGGCACAGTCCTGTAATGATAGTAACCTTAATTCGGTTAAAGTTGTTGTCGCGCGCCTGGCGGTCATCTCTTAACTCATTGACCATTTGGCTGAGCTGACGGTTCTGCTCCTGGAGGGCAGCATTCTGTGATACTGTTGCACCCAGTTGATCTTTGGCTTCGCCGAGTTCGTTCTTGGTTCGTTCGAGCTCTTCCAACGTCTGACGGTAGCTTTCCTGTAACTTATTGACCTCTCCGGGAAGCTCGGAGAATTTCTGAAATCCGTTGTATAGATCGCTGAAATAATTAGCTTGCACTGAAGGGGCCGGAAGACATACGAATATTCCGAGCAGCAGCAGAGCTGAGCAAAAGAGTTTAAACCCTGGGTGTATTATCTTTTTTCTCATTATTGCATCACCACCTGAATAGGCTTGTTCTCCTTTTATTTTACCATAGCTTTACAGTGTTCGACAGTTTCCAGCAAGGGGTGGCAAAGGTTTTAAACGATAATACGTATAGAGAAGACAAGCGTTTCCTGTCTGAGCATCCTTCATTGAGAACAGAAGGGGTTTATCGTATACTTTGGACGGAAAGAGGAGGTGCATGATGAATAAATGGGTGAAGACACTGCTAATCTTGGCCGGATCAGCCTTCTTGACACGGTTCATTCCGTTCTCGTCTCTGTTCCGTAATCTGGACACGATGATTCACGAATTCGGCCATGCGCTGGTTACGCTGCTTTTATCGGGCAAGGTGCTACGCATTGAGCTGTATGCCGATCATAGTGGAGTAACCTATTCGGCAATCCAGGCGGGGGGCCGGGCAATTGGAGTGGCATTGGCGGGGTATCCGCTTGCGTCTCTGTTTGCGTTGCTGCTGTTCTTTCTCTATGGAAAAGGAAAGATACACTGGGGTCTGGGACTGGCCACTGGTGTAGCGTTAATTATGCTGCTGTTGTATGTCCGGAGCAGCTTCGGAATGATGTGGCTTGGCGGATTTATCGCCCTGAATATCGTGATGCTGTTCTTCTGGGACAAAGTCAGCAAGTATTACTATCTACTGTTGGCCTTCCTTACTCTGGAAGAGTCCGTGACCGGGACACTTTATCTGGTCACCGCTTCGGTGACTTCTCCGTCCCGGGCTGGCGATGCTAGCAACCTGGCAAGACTGACGGGAGTCCCGTCGTTTTTCTGGGCGGCTTTGTTCTTTCTGTTTTCTCTGCTGTGCGCGAAATGGGCCCTGGAGTTTTTCTTCAAAGCCCAGCGGGTACGTACAGGCAAAAGGGGTTAGCGGCAGGGATGCATATTTATCTACATATATCGACATTTGTGATTTCACTTTTAAGGGGCAACTTGGTCTATTTGACGGAGTTGGCTCTTTTTTTGTCGATTTTATAACCCCGAACATATATTCCATGACAAGGAGTTGTCCGCCATTATTGGTACATTAATAGAAGAACCAAAAAAAGAAAGAGGTGGAAATATGCAAGCAAGTATTCAGCCGATATTTACTTGGAGTCAAGAACATATTTTTGCAGGTGGGACCCATAATATTGTTTTGCTGGTGGAATGGAGAGGTATTGTAAAAGTAGATCAACTTCGTAAACGAAGCCATAAAATAGCCGCACGTGACATCGAACTGCGAATATGGCTTGAACCCCACCTGAACCTCACCGCATGCCATGGCTGCAGGGCAGAAGCAGGAGAAGGACGCTCACTGCTGCTAAACCTGGGAAATATTCTTTGCGGACAGCAGAAGTATTTGGCATTGGAATTTTCCACAAGCGCCATGCCGGCCGGCAAACATGATGCCCTATGGGTGCAGTGGCTTTACAAACAGCCGCCAGGAGGACGAATTCGTGAACTGCCCTTGCAAAAACTAAGCCTGGATTATAGTCGTCACACAGCGGTGGCCAGAGACACCGTCTGCTTTCATGTAGAGAAGCACCTGGAATTGTTGAAAATACCGATCATGCTTGATGAAATTACGTTTCTAAAGGACAAGGGGCAGAACATCGAGGCTGCAGAGCACCTGCGCCGTCATGCCGATAATTTGCTCTTGTTGGCAGCTAGATCTGGTGACTTATCTCTGCTCAAAGAAGCGGAAGCGCTGTATAAACGGAGTGACAGAGAGCTGAAGCCGAAAGGAAAAGTTGTCGGGACAGAACATAGATAATGCATATATACGAAAAAAACTTTATACATAAATAGCCTTATTTCTCATGTTTGCAAAAACAGGAAACCGGGAATGTGATATATAATTGCGGTAAAATAGTAAAATAGTTCTATTATATTTTCCTAATCTCGGTTATTGCTTCCTTGGTTTCTAGATATATACGACTAATTAATTTAAAATAATGGGTCTATTTTACCATGAATCAAGGAGAACTGAATATGACAGACCGATTAATCCGGCTGATGCGCATTATTACGCTGGTTCAGGCCAAACCGGGCATTCTGGCTCGGGAGCTAGCCGAACGATGCGGCAACAGTGAAAGGACGATTTACCGGGATATGGATGCCCTCAGTGCCATGCATATTCCGATCACCCATTTGGGTCATGGGAAAGGATATGCCTTTATCGGGAATTTTGCGCTGTACCCCTTGGACTGGTCAGACGAAGAAGCGATGGCATTTGCCCAGCTTCGCAACCTTATGGATGACATTAAACCGCTATTGCCTTCGGGCTTTGAGAGTGCCTATGAGAAAGTAATGGCGGCTGAATATAAGCATAGAGCTGAAAAAGAAGAAAAGATGGAGATCGTGGGAAGAGAGGCAGGAACCGCTTGGATGGAAAGAGGCGGCTTGCAGCCGGAGCAGCCTACTTTTTTGATCGAGCTGTTCGTCGCCATGTTGAAGCAGAAAAGCATCCAGGCCGATTATAACGAGAATGCGCACGAAGAAAAGGGGATCGCTATTGATCCCTATTATATTATATTGCTGGAAAATCGATTTTATTTAATTGGTTATTGTCACCACTTTGAGGTCATTCGTACCTTTCATACGAACGGGCTATCCAATGTTAAACCCCTTAAGTACGGATTTTCAAAAGACAATTTTGATCTGCAGGCTTTTATGAAACATAAATGGGCGCTGGACAAGGATAGCCTACAGGTCGAATTTAAAATCAAGTTCTCTGAATGGTCTATGGAGCGGATCAGGAAAGAGGGGGTGTTGATGAAGCCCATCAAGGTAGATCAAGAGAATCGTTATTTTCAGTTTAAAGTGTCGGTGGATCAGGAAATCACATTCGTACGCTGGATACTCGAGTTTGGAGAAGAAGCTGAACTTGTGGAACCATCATATTACCGTGAAGTCATGCGGTATCAATTAGAGAAAGGGCTGTCGCTGTATAAATAGCGCAGTCTTTTTTTTTGCACAAGGTATATTCTGACTAATTTTATAGGGTAATTTTATATAACAAATTTTTCTTGTGTACCTTGGATTTATATAGTAATGTTATACATTAATTAGAAATAACGACCTCATAAGGTTATATACTTCCACTATATGTTAACTACAGGTTACTTAAACTTCCCGATTTTTTATTTTGTTCGCCCTCATTTGACCTTTGTTCAATTTTTAAACAGAAGAGAGGTATCATTCCTTGTCTGAGCCCATTTTAAAAATTGAGAATTTGCATACCCACTTTTTTACTGACCGCGGTGAAATTCCGGCTGTTGACGGCGTTGATCTTTACATTAATCCTGGCGAGGTGCTGGGTGTAGTTGGAGAATCCGGCTGTGGCAAAAGCGTAACCTCACTATCTGTGCTAAGACTGGTTCCCAGTCCCCCTGGCCGGATTGTAGAAGGCCGAATCTTTCTGAAAGGCCAGGATCTTGTAACGCTCAAGGAAAAGGAGATGCGCAAGATCCGCGGAGATACAGTTTCGATGATCTTTCAGGAGCCGATGACCTCGCTTAATCCACTATTTACTGTCGGGCAGCAAATTATTGAGACTGTGCGCCTGCACCGGGGAATGTCCAAAAGACAAGCGCGGGACCATGCCGTTGATATGCTGCGCAATGTTGGCATTCCAAGACCGGAGTCCATTATTGACGAATACCCCCATCAATTGTCGGGCGGTATGCGCCAAAGAGTTATGATCGCAATGTCCATCTCCTGCAATCCGGAGCTTTTGATTGCCGATGAACCTACCACCGCGCTTGATGTGACGATCCAGGCCCAGATTCTGGATTTGATCCGCAGGCTGAATGAAGAGCAGGGAACGGCTGTAATGATGATCACCCATGATTTGGGTGTAGTTGCGGAGATGTGCCATCGTGTGGCCGTTATGTATGCGGGCAAAGTAGTAGAGGAGGGCAGTGTGCATGATATTTTTAAGCACCCGCTGCATCCCTATACGCGTGGCTTGATTCAATCCGTACCGAGAATGGACGACACCCGCGAGCGCCTATACTCCATTCCGGGCAATGTGCCTGTACTCAGTACAGAAATGCAGGGCTGTCGGTTCGCACCGCGATGTTCCGAGGCCATGGAAATATGTCACCAATCCCTTCCGCAGCTCACCCTGCAGGAAGAACAGCACAGCTGCCGCTGTTGGCTGCATGAAAGAAGTCAGGAGGACGCGGTATGAGCGGAAATCTGCTGGAAGTCAAGGGACTAAAGAAATACTATCCGGTGCAAAAAGGATTTCTTAATTCTACAGCCGGGTTCGTGAAGGCGGTCGATGATATTTCCTTCACGATCGGCAGAGGAGAGACTTTCGGACTCGTGGGGGAAAGCGGCTGCGGCAAATCGACCGTAGGCCGGTCGCTGCTGAGGCTGATGGAGCCAACGGCAGGAGAGATTCTTTTTGAAGGCCAGGACATTATTAAGCTCTCTGCTGGAGATTTGCGCAAGCAGCGCCGCGAGATGCAGATGGTGTTCCAAGACCCGTTCTCGTCACTAGATCCCCGGCACACCGTAGAGCGGATTCTAGAGGAACCTATGATTGTGCACCGTACCGGCAATGCCAGGGAGCGCCGTGCCGCCGTGGACAAGCTTGCTGATGTGGTGGGACTGGCGAAGAGCCAATTGCAGCGGTATCCGCATCAGTTCTCTGGCGGGCAGCGACAGCGGATTGGTATTGCACGAGCACTTGCCCTTCAGCCCAAGCTGATTGTGGCCGATGAGCCGGTCTCCGCGCTGGATGTATCCATACAGTCCCAGGTCATTAATCTTATGCAGGATTTACAGCGCGAATTTGGATTGACGTATCTTTTTATTGCCCACGACCTTAGTGTCGTCAAGCATATCTGCGACCGGGTTGCCGTTATGTACCTGGGCAGAATCATTGAAATCACGGACAAACACTCGTTATACTCCCACCCTCAGCACCCCTACACCAAGGCTTTGCTATCTGCTGTTCCCGAACCTGATCCTGATATCCGAAAACAGCGAATCGTTCTCCAGGGTGAGGTGCCAAGCCCGGCTAATGCGCCGGTTGGCTGCTCTTTTCATACCCGTTGTCCCCAGGTGATGGAGGTCTGCCGCAAGGAACGGCCACCACTGCTGGAGACGGGCTCCTCCCATTTCACCGCCTGTCATTTACAGGACGGAACAACCCATTCATAGCTCGCTAGTCTGACAGCTTAGAAAGCATAGATACCGGTTTATGGCTGCGCTTTGGCACAGCTCTATATAAACACTTTAATACTTTCAATAGCAGAAGGGAGTTTTCGATGAAATGAAGAAATGGGGTAGTCTTGTACTGGTCTTAACGCTTAGCCTGGCGTTCACGCTGAGCGGCTGCGGAGGTAGCAACAATGCAGGTAAGGATGGCAATACTGGAGGCAACGCAGCGGCAACCAATGCTCCGGCAGATGCCACGGACAAGCCCAAAGAGGTTCAGGATACGTTAATCCTGGGACGAGGCGGAGATTCTGCTTCACTTGATCCGGCTATTGTCACAGATGGCGAGTCCCTGAAGATTTCCCATCAGGTATTCGACTCTTTGCTGGAATATAAGCCAGGTACTTCCGAAGTACAGGCTTCCCTCGCCGACAGTTGGGAAGTAACTCAGGGCGGTTTGACCTATACATTCAAACTGCACCCTGGGGTAAAGTTCCATGATGGCACTGATTTTAACGCCGAAGCAGTCGTGTTTAACTTCGAACGCTGGAATGATCCGAAGAGTGAATTCAAATTTGAGGGCGACTCATTCGATTATTATGATTCCATGTTTGGTCCAGAAGGCAGCCGTGTCATTAAAGAAGTAAAGGCAGTAGATGACGAAACGGTGCAGATTATTCTAAACCAGCCGCAGGCGCCTTTCCTGCAGAACATCGCAATGACCTCCTTTGGGATTGCCAGCCCTACTGCGATCAAGGAGAAGAAGGCGAACTTCAAGAATGAGCCGGTCGGTACGGGGCCGTTTGTTTTCAAGGAATGGAAACGCAATGATTCCATCACCTTGGAGAAGAATACCGCCTATTGGAAATCGGGATTGCCGAAGCTGAACAAAGTGATCGTGCGTTCCATACCGGATAACTCAGCCCGCTTCACCGCCTTGCAGAACGGCGAGATTGACCTGATGGAAGATTTGAGTCCGGATGATCTGTCCACGCTGGAGGGCAACAGTAACCTGCAAAAGATTGAGCGCCCGCCGTTTAACGTTTCTTATCTAGGCTTTAACTTCAAGAAGAAGCCGTTTGATAATGTAAAGGTTAGACAAGCACTTAATCATGCGGTGAACAAACAAGCCATTATTGATGCATTCTTCTCTGGTCAGGCTAAGCCAGCCGTCAATCCAATGCCGCCTTCACTGTGGGGCTATAATGACAGCGTGAAGGATTATGAATTTGATCTGGACAAGGCCAAGTCACTGCTTGCAGAAGCGGGGTATCCGAATGGTCTGCCCGACCCTGTAACCTTGTACGCTATGCCTGTACCTCGTCCTTATATGCCTGATGGCAAGAAGGTGGCAGAAGCCATTCAGGCGGATTGGGAGAAAATTGGTGTAAAAACGGTGATTGAATCTCCGGAATGGGCTACGTATCTGGATGATACCAAGGTGGGCGAGAAAGATGATATCTATATGCTCGGCTGGACCGGCGACAACGGTGACCCGGATAATTTTATCTATACTTTGCTCGACAAAGACGCCATTCCAAGTAATAACCGGACCTTCTATGTCAATGAAGAACTGCATACCCTGCTAGTTGGCGCTCAGAAGGAAACAGATCAGGGCAAGCGCTCCGACTTGTATAAGAAGGCGCAGGAAATTATCAAAGCCGATGCTCCGTGGGTTCCATTGGTGCACACGACACCGCTTCTGGCCGGCAAGGCTAATCTGAGGGGCTTCGTACCAGGGCCGACAGGCACGGAATATTATAGCGAAGTGTATTTTGAATAGCCGTGTTAACCTGTGTATGGTTTTAACCATCGTTAGGGTACCATTACACCTTTGGAAGGTGAGCTGACTTTGAATGCCTACCTATTAAAAAGAGTCATGGTTTTAATTCCTGTATTGATTGGCATGACGATTATTGTTTTCTCTATTATTCATGCCATTCCTGGAGATCCGGCCGAGACGATTCTCGGCCAAAAGGCTACGGAACAGTCCAAGCAGGCGCTGCGTGATCAACTTGGTCTTGATAAGCCCTGGCTTCAGCAGTATTTGAATTACATGGGAGATTTGGTGAAGGGGGATTTCGGTACCTCAATCCGCACCAAGATGCCGATTGCGAAGGAGATTCTGCCCTATCTGGCGGCAACAATGGAATTAACAGCAGCCAGCATGCTGTTTGCTACTCTGGTGGGCGTGAATGCGGGTATCCTTAGTGCCTGGCGACAGAACTCTTGGTTTGATTATAGCGCCATGATAATTGCGCTCATCGGGGTCTCCATGCCGATTTTCTGGCTAGGACTCATGGAACAATTAATATTTGCCCTGAAGCTCCAATGGCTTCCCTCGATTGGGCGGATGGACCAGCGTAATCCGGTGGACAGCATCACCAATCTCTATGTGATCGACACGATTCTGGCAGGACGCTGGGATCAGCTATGGACCGTCATCAAGCATTTGATCCTGCCAAGTATGGCACTGGGAACGATTCCGATGGCGATTATTGCCCGGATGACCCGTTCCAGCATGCTTGAGGTCATGAATTCCGATTATATCCGCACAGCCAAAGCGAAAGGCATGTCGCAGTTTCTGGTCGTGTACAAGCATGCCCTGAAGAATGCGCTTATTCCTGTACTGACCGTAATCGGCTTACAGACAGGCGCACTGCTGGGCGGTGCGGTGCTCACCGAGACCATTTTTGCCTGGCCGGGTGTAGGGCGCTACATCTTTGAAGCCATCAGTTCACGCGACTATCCTGTCATCCAGACGGGGATTCTGGTGATTGCGTTTATTTTTGTAATCATTAATCTGCTGGTCGATCTGCTGTACGCCGTTATTGATCCGCGCATTAATTACAAGTGAGGGTGAATCTATGTCACAGCCAACTATCCATGCAACGTCTCTCAGTAATATTCCCGTTAAGGAGACATCCAGCCCCTGGCGTGATGCGTGGCGGGCCTTCCGTAAGAACAAGTCGGCGATGCTGGGACTGGGTATCATCCTATTCTTCGTAATGATTGCGCTCTTGGCGCCGTGGATTGCACCCTATGACTACAAGGAGCAGGAACTGGTTAACCGTCTGAAACCACCTTCGGCCCAACATTGGCTTGGTACCGACGATCTCGGCCGGGATCTGTTCAGTCGGGTGATCTATGGAGCGCGGATTTCCTTATGGGTTGGCTTTTTTTCCGTCATCGGCTCCATGATTGCCGGAACGATCCTGGGGGTGCTAGCAGGGTTCTATGGCAAATGGACCGACATGTTGATTTCTCGTATGTTTGATATTCTGCTGGCGTTTCCGAGCATCCTGCTCGCTATTGCTATTGTGGCGATTCTGGGTCCTTCCTTACAAAATGCGTTGTATGCCATTGCCATCGTTAACATCCCGACCTATGGGAGATTGGTGAGAGCCAAAGTGCTCAGTCTGAAATCAGAAGAGTATATCACTGCGGCTCGGGCGATAGGTATGAAGGACAGCCGCATTCTGATCACCCATATCTTGCCGAACAGTCTTACACCGGTTATCGTGCAGGGTACACTCGGTATCGCACATGCGATTATTGAAGCCGCCGCACTTGGCTTTCTGGGTCTAGGTGCCCAACCACCTGATCCGGAGTGGGGGAAGATACTATCCGACTCTCGGCAGTTTATTCAGAAGGCGCCGTGGACAGTCATCTTCCCGGGTCTGTCCATTATGTTGACTGTGCTGGGCTTCAACCTTATAGGTGACGGTCTGCGTGATGTGCTGGACCCCAGAATGAAAAAATAAACTACGAAGCAAGCCCTTTCGGTGCGCATTACCGAAAGGGCTTTTATACTTCAAATTGAGCTTCCTATATAATAGAAGATTTTTATTATCTATCAGGGTTTCGTCCGACCTGCTGCTTGCCTGCCCGCTGTGTGTCGGAGAGCTTGATTAATTCGGAGACGGTGACGAACCGGTACCCCTGCTTTTCCAGCTCTGGCAGAATGATCTTCAGCGCCTGTCTTGTCTGCGATTTTCCATGTACATGGTCGTGAAAAAGCACAATATCGCCGTTGTGGGCATTGCGAATCACCTTGTTCGAGATGGCATAGACCCCCGGTCTGTTCCAGTCCCGGGTATCCTGATGCCAAGACCAGAGGATGGGCTTCAACCCCATTTGATTGGACACATTAATCAGAGTCTCATCGTACATTCCTCCAGGCGGACGGAAGAGGTTGCTTCGCTTGCCCGAGACCTTGATAATTTCTTTCTCCGTTAGATCCAGTTCCTCGTGTACCTGCTTTTCGGAGATGGGTCGCTTGAAATACACGTGATTATAAGTATGGTTAGCCAGTTCATGACCCTCGGCAACCACGCGCCGGGCGATATCGGGATAAGCGGCAATCCGTTTTCCAATTGCAAAAAATGTGCTCTTGGCATTGTACTGCTTCAACAAATCCAGAATCAACTCGGTCTCCGCTGGATCCGGACCGTCATCGAAGGTGAGGGCAATCACCTTTTGACTGGTATGTACCTCCCAGATCATGTCGCCCCGTTTCTCAAAATAGTAGCGGTTCTTGACTATCGGGCTGGCCAGTGTAGACGGCGTACAGCAGAGCAGCAGGGCTAATGCAGCCGAAATGACCCTATACGCTCTTTTCATGGATGCCCCCCCCTTTTTCTTAGGTTCAGTTATATAGAATGCACCTTTGGCAGGAGGAAATATGCAGAGAGAGGGCAAGATGGAAAAAACTGTGCAGGATCAAGCACGTCTGAACTTGCCGCCGTAAAAACATCGTAGATAAAAATATAGACCGGAGGCGAGAAAGAATAAGGTGCTCTCCAGCATGAAAACCCATAGTTCGGAAAATAGACTTTGTAACAGCTGCCGACAGCGCGAAGCCCCCGCCGCAGCCAGGAGTAGAATTCCGATGTCACAGAGCATTAAGAACAGGAGCTGGTGAAGTTTCCGCTTATGAATATGTAAAGCTTTCAGATTCCAGAGCGAAGACACCAGTTCCATAGATACAATGGCTATCGCCGCTCCGGCATAGCCGAAGCCAGGAATGCCTACGAGTATATATTGCGCAAAAGTGGAACAAGCCAGCCCTGCAAGCAGACCCCAGAAGGGAGCCTTCTTGATATCTTGCGCCCAGAGAATGCTGGTGGTCAGTTCGCGGAAACCTACCAGAAGCGGGATGGAGGCCAGGTACTTGATCGGTGTAGTCGCAGCTGTCGTATTAAAAATGAGAGTGGAAAGCATGTCAGCATGAACAAATAGAAACAGCCCGGAGGCGATTCCCCACAACCAGGAGATCTTCAAGGCCAGGCTTGCCAGATGATTGAATTTTTCCAAAGTGCCCTGCTGCCATTCTGCTGCGATCCGGACCGTTAGTGTATGGCTGAGTGCTCCTGTTACGAGCGTAGGAGCATAGACGACAATAGCTGCCATCCCGTAAATAACGCCGTACATGGCGGTTGCTTCGGAGGTGCTATGGCCTGCTGCGAGCAGACGATTAGGAACTAGTAAAGCGTCAATAAATTCCGAAGCTGGTATGAACATACGTGTCATAGAAATGACCAGCGAAGTTTTGAAGAATATCGTAACAGGTAATACTACTGAGTGGCCCTGCGAGCGCGGAGAATGGGTGTCCAAAGAAAGGTATACGGTTAGCAGTGAAAAAGAGATAAATGCACCAAGAAAGGTACCGTATAACCCTCCACCTATGGCCCGGCTCATACCCAGCGGTAGGAGCCCTGCTGTGATAAGTACCATGCAGGTTACGCGGACAGCTTGCTCAGTGACTTCTGATAAAGCAATGATGCCAATACGTCCCAGTCCCTGCAAATAACCTCGCAGTAATCCGAGCAACGGAGCAGCAAATAGGGCAGGAGCCAGACTGTGCAGCGCATGCTTCAGACCGGGATTACCAAGCAGGGTGGAGAGAAATGGCGAGTACCGGAAAATGACCAGACTAGTGGCTCCGCCTCCAAACATCAGTAGCACAGAAACAATCTTTAGAAACTGCCAGCCCTGTGCGGGTTTTCTGGCGGTTTCCAGCGCGAGCGCCGTGGGCAGTCCTCCGGCCAGCATCAATAGAAAGCCGTAGAAGGAGTAGGCAATCTGGTACAGCCCGATTCCTTCTGCGCCAGCAATTCTGGTGAGGATGATTCTTCCCGCCAGTCCGAACAGCTTGACTGCAACCATGGCGGCTGCCCGAATGGCAGATTGCTTGAATAGATGAGGCACAGCGCTACCTCCAGCATAACGGATTCAATGTCGTGATCTTTAATTGTATGACATTGAAATGGCGTTATGCTGACAAGCTTAATCTCTGATATGAATCAGCTCATATTTGGTGTACTTGTCCCACCCAAGGTCGAAAGGAACACGGTAACGATCTGCCGTATGGGAGTTGACTAAAGGATAACCATATTCATCAAAGCCTGTTATAACCGAAAAATGATCCGTATCATTATTGTGCATAATGTAACCGATCAGATCGCCGGCCTGCAGTTGGGAGATGGCGCCATTGGCATATTTTTTGGAAGGGGCTACTACTTCCTTATAGGTACCCTTGGCGACCATGTTGCCATAGCCGGAGTGCAGCAGGAAATTACGGAAGGCATCGGTCTGTACCCAGGTCTGCGAACCGCCGGTCTGATAAAAATATCGCCAGCCGGACTTCATCGGTAGTCCTCCACCTTCTTCAGGATCACCGACCGCCTGAGAGGCGAAGTTAGTGCAATCGCCGCCTTTACCTGTATAGTCGAGATATTTGCGGTTATACCGATGCTGATTGCCAGCTCCCCATGCAGTTCCCGCATATTTATCGGCATAGGCTATGGCGCGTGAACGATTGTAACGACGACTTTTACCCGATACCGCTGCTGCAGGTTTAACAGAAGGGGCCAACCCGTCTGGACTGTCAGCAATCTTATGTGGATTCTCGTCCAACGGGTCCAAATACCATTCGCGGGCGATTTTCCAACTTCCATTGATTTTCTTCAGCGTCATAAAATGCCGTGTGCCGATGCCGAAGGACTGTGGCGGGATCACTTCATTTAAATACACATAACTAAGCTTGAGTGATTGCACAAGGGACACCTTAGCCGTTTCTCCACTTACGTTCCTGCGGATGATGCGAATGCTGCTGTTGGCTTTGACCAGTTTGATAGACCTTTTCGCGGCCCACGCGTTAATATAAGCAGTTCGATTGCTCTCGTTATGGTAGGCATTTTTGCTTAATGTCTGTTGTGTCAGATAAGTGCCCTGTAGCCGTTCCGTTTGCTGGTCGATCAGCGTCTGTGCGCGATCTGCGAAGATTTGCTTTAGTGCGGCATCTACCTCTTGATTTGCTTTGCTTTCCTCAGCATTCACCGTAGCAGTGGGCAAAGAAAAGGAGGCCAAAAGAATAAGGATGAGGGACAGGATACTGGTTTTTTTAAGCACAATCATAACTCACCTTTCTGCTTCGTGAAAACGACCAGCCTTTTCTCATGTTCTTTTTTCTTTCTGCTATATTTCCCTGTGCAGGTGATAAGGGTTAACCGGTGTTCTGTGGTATCCCCGAATATTCGTTCTAATGGAGCCTGTTCTGTTGGGTAAATTTCAACAGACTCGACTGTGTAAGTAAGCTTGTGTACGTTGTCTGAGACAATAATGCTATCGCCCGGTTTTAACTTTTTTAATTTAAAAAAAACGGCAGGGCCAGTATAGCTGTCCACATGTCCATCCAATACCACGTTGCCCTTTGATCCTGGACGAACGCCTGGATAAGAAATTCCAACCAGATCGGTTGATTCTGGCACGCCCATTTGCCCGCTTGGTAATACAGCTACCGGTTCAATTTCTGCGGTGACTTCAATAGCGGGAATGGAAAGTTGGGTCGGCATAAACGGTTTTTCAGGTAGCGGAGGCGCGGAATGGATCGGTATGGGTTCTTTGGTTGGTTCAACTTTGATGTCATCTACGGTTGTATTCGTCTGTGATTCTGTATGAAGATTTTCTTTAGGTTCGGGTGTTGTTGCTGCGCAACCACAGCCATAGAAGGCGATACTGGTGAGTAGCCAGACAAGGATCCATTTTTTCATAATTATAAGAGAAAGAGGGAGTTATCCTCCCCCTTTCATCCTCCTTACTCCGTTTGTTCGCTCGCGCCGCCGAAGCCTGTTTTCGGCAATTTAGTGGCTTTGGTGCTAATACCTTTTGTTTTGATGCTCTTGGCATTCAGGCTCTTGGTTTTTAAAGTTTTGTGTCCCAAGCTTTTGGCTTTTAGGCTCTTCGCATGTGTTCCTTTTGCGTGAGTTTTATGGTGTGCCTTAGCTTTGTGTTTGGTTTGAGTATGTGCTTTTTTCTCATGTTTCGTCGGCTCAACCGGAGCCGCACTGGCAGCTGACACAGCGGACATCAATAGGCAGGCAGAAATGGCGGCAACAGCTAATTTTTTCATAAAAGTATTTCCTCCTCAAAATGTGTTTTTTCCCCTGCACAGTAATATCTCCAACTCGCATAGTTATTAGATTGTTAAATTGTTTCCAGTTGTTAATTCTTAACCTTCTCGCTTCTTGTTACTTTCTTTTGTTCGTCTTATATAGGTGAAAGTTCGGGGTAATATGTTTTATAATAAATTACTAAATAACGATTTCAGGATAGGGTGGGGAACATGACACTGATTGACAAAAGAGAACACCGGCAATATCCGGAGATTACACGCCTGGAGACGTCGCGTGCCGCTTATGAACGAGATTATTCCCGCCTGATTCATTCGCCGACGTTCCGCAGGCTCCAGGGCAAATCCCAGGTCTTCGGCGCAGGCACTGGTGATTACTACCGCACACGCTTGACCCATTCATTGGAGGTCGCCCAGATTGCTCGCGAGGCTGCTAAGAGCCTGCTGCGATCCTATCCGGAAGTGGAGACTGGACAGGCCGACAATCCTGGACTGGTGATTGATCCGGAGGTGGTGGAGTGCGCGGCGATTGCTCATGATTTTGGCCATCCTCCCTTTGGACATAAAGGAGAAGAGGTACTGGACAGCATTCTGCAGCAGTTGATTGAGAATAAAACAAATGAAGCAGCCCGTCTGGCAGGCGCCGATTCTGCGGAGAAGCTATTTATTCAGGATGAGATGAAGCAGCGCTACGAGCATTTTGAAGGGAATGCCCATAATTTCCGTCTGATTATGTTCCTGGAGAAGCGGGAAAACATCGATGGTCTAAATCTGTCCGATGCCGTACTGCTGGGCATTAATAAATATCCGTTTCCAGGTACAGTATTGAAGAAAGGCTTGTATTTGCATGAATGGGAATACATCTCTGAGATCCGCAGCGATTGGGGAATTCCTGCTGGCAAGAAAACACTGGAGGCCCAGCTTATGGACCTCTGCGATGATATAGCTTATTCTGCACATGATCTGGAGGATGGCATCAAGGCTGGTAAGATCGAAGTACATGAACACTTCATGCATGATGACTATATCCAGCGGCTGATTGTCGAGAAGATCACTACGTTGGAGGATTTCTTCTGGCAGGGTTGGGAGACCGATAAAATTCGGGCCAAAGTGGAAGAAGTCCTCAGTGCATTCCTCCGTGTCTGGAAGGAGAAGCTGCCGACCTGTGAGAATGATTATTCCAGAACCCGCCGGGAAGTGAAGGCCTACTGGGTCAGCACCTTTGTGGCTAGTCTTGGCGTGATCAACGATGGGGACTGGAAGAAGGTTACCTTCATTAAAGAGGGACAAGAAGATACGGATATGCTGCGTACAGTCAGTGTCCTAAAAAGCTTCGCATGGGTCACTATGATTCGCGATTTGCGAGTACAGCGGCTTCAGAAAAGAAGTGAATGGATTCTTCGTCGATTGTGGGGGGCCTTCCTGGACCCAGATACCTCCAAAGCTATTATTCCTTCCGACTGGTTACAACGCTTTGAGAAGGACCAGCGGCAGGCGAAGCCAATCTGGACCTGGGAGCATATGGTTATTGATTATATCGCCGGCATGACAGATGCTTTTGCTGAGAAAATTTACAATGAACTGTACGGTCTTAAAGTCGGCTCCATTTACGATCTCGATTAGGGTGACGGTACCGCACATTTGAAAAGGAGAGGCAGTTATGAAACCACTGCGGCTGGGCGTGTTGGATTTGGCCCCGCGCTTGTCAGGGATCAGCGCGGAAACAGCGCTACAAGAAGCCTTGCTGTTGGCTCAGTCAGCGGAAGCCTGGGGCTATCATCGCTATTGGGTAGCGGAGCATCATGATATTCAGGGCTTGGCTTGTCCATCGCCTGAGGTGCTACTGGGGTATGTTGGGGCATTGACCTCCCGGATCCAGCTTGGTTCCGGCGCGCTGCTTTTGCCCCATTACAGCCCACTAAAGGTGGTGGAATCATTCCATCTGCTGTCAGCTTTGTGCCCGGGCAGAATCGAGCTTGGCCTTGGGCGGGCACCGGGTGGTCCGCCGCATGCAGCGATGGCACTGAGTGGTAATTTCCTGAAAGCAGTGGCTGAGCTGCCCGAGACGATCAGGGCGGTCATGGAATTGCTTCAGGATGGTTACGCCTATGAGGGGCAGCCCGTCAGCGCCCGACCGCTGCCAGCTAAGCCCCCTGTGCCATGGCTGCTCGGCACAGGTGTGCGGAGCGCGGAATACGCTGCGCGGTTTGGGACGGGTTATGTATTTGGTAGCTACATGAGCGACAAAGAAGCTGAGCCGGTTCTGGAACAATACCGGCGGAATTTTGAGCCTTCGCTGCTCATGCCAGAGCCGCGTACCATGGTCGCAGTGGCTGTGATATGTGCCAGCAGCGCGGAGGAAGCTTCGCTGTTAGCTGAAGAGAGCAGAGCGGAGCAGGGAGACAGAGGAGCTGGTTCTGGTGAAGACAAACCGGGGCCGCCATTGCTCTGCGGTACACCGCAGCAGCTACGAGAGGAATTGCAGCAGATGGCTCATCGGTGCAAGACTGGAGACCTGCTGATTTTCACACCATTGAAGGATTATGAGAAGCGGCGAGCTTCTTATCGCTTGCTTGCAGAAAGTGTACTATCCCCGGGTAAAATCATATAAATTAATGCACGCCACCTGCCGAAAATATAGGAAGGGGCGTTTTTTTTCGCCATTTTTGAAATGAAAAGAAAGTATTGTAAACGGAATGTAAAATGTTGAAAAAAAGATGAGGGGGCTCAAGGGTATGGACAAAGCTTCAGGTTTCAAGGCTAAAATTAAAAACTCAGCTTCCGGCTTGCCGGCAGACAGACTCAAGAAAGTCATATCTAACGGCAAACGAAGTATCAGCTTTAAATTCACCTCGGCATATGTGGCTTTGGCACTACTGGTAGTGATCAGCGGGGTGCTCTCTCTCTTTCAGATGAACCGGATGCAGACAAACAGCAGTGAAATTATTAGAGGGCTGATCCCAGAATTAAACGAGATTCACAACATCAATTATTATACAGAGCATATTATGTCGCTTACCTTACAGCATATCCAAAGCTCTGACAAGACAGAGATGAGCAAGCTGGAGGAGGAACGCGACGCTTATATCCGTAATGTATCTGCTGCCATGAAGAGCTATCAGAGCAAGCTTCAAGATGAGGAGCAGACCAAGCGCTTCGAGTCCCTGCTCAACAAATGGACGGAATACATGATGATGAATGACCAGGTACTGAAACTAAGTCAGGGGAACGATGACCAGTTAGCGCTGGAAGTCTCCCGGAAGGGTATTTCTGCTTTTAATAACATGCAGGAAGACATGGAAGCCCTTGTGAAACACAGCGTGGAAGAAGGCAACACCAAAGATAAGATTTCGGCAAACATTTTCCAGGGCTCCGTTATCGTGACGGTCATAACCATGCTGCTTGTGCTTGTAGTGATCGGGATCATCAATCTGGTCATCAACCGGTCGATGATTGTTCCTCTAAAGAAAGTGACGGTGCATTTGAAACGAATTGCTACCGGAGATTTGCAGGCCGAGGACACTCTGATTGGCAACGAGGATGAAATCGGCGTGCTGGCGAATACCGTGAACGAAATGAATCATGCGTTGTTTGATATTGTTAAAAGAATCCGTAGTGTATCCCAGATCATTGGTGATCAGAGTGAAACACTGGTTCGCTCCATCACCGAGACTAAAGAGGGCGGCATGCAGATTGCCGTTACGATGGAAGAACTCGCAACGGCTTCCGGTAGTCAGGCTGAGGCCGCAGTGGATGCTTCCAAAGCGATTGAGAACCTGAACAAGCTGATTGAAGATTTTACTGGGAAAAGTCATGAACTGGGGCTATATTCACAGGAAGTACTACATAAAGGCGAACGTGGGAAAGTTCTGATGGAAAGCTCTGTTACATATATGCAGCAGATCACAGAAGCAGTATTGCAGTCTATGGCTACCTTAGAAGAACTTAATAAGAAGAATGAAGGGATTTTTAGACTTGTGGGTTCGATTCGCGGTATCGCCGAGCAGACCCATCTGCTGGCTATTAATGCAGCCATTGAAGCAGCAAGAGCTGGTGACAGCGGACGCGGCTTTGCAGTGGTCGCCACAGAGGTGCGTAAGCTGTCTGAGGATGTACAGCGGACGGTAACGGAGATTACCGGCATTACGAAAGGGATACAGCATGACTCCAAGGAAGTAGTGAGATATTTGCAGGACGGGGTTGTAAAAACCGAGGAAGGCAATGTGCAGATTGTGGAGACCGGAGCTGCGTTGTCGGATATTAATCATTCGGTTCAGGTGATGGCTGAAACGATGGAAGAAATCGGAGAGGATCTGAAACGGATGGAGCAATCCAGTGAGACGATGCATGAATTCAGCCAGCATATTTCGGCACTGTCACAGGAATCAGCCGCTTCAGTGGAGGAGACTTCGGCTTCTGCCCAGCAACAGGTAAGTGCTACAAGTGAGGTCGCTGCCGGTGTTGAATATCTCAAATCCTTGTCTAGTGAATTGAAGGAGTCTGTCTCCAGATTTCAAGTGTAATTAGCATTATAAAAAGCCTCCGCACCCTTTACGAAATTTGTAAAGAGTAGTGCGGAGGCTTATTGAGGTTGTAGACCTAGTATTGTTGATTATAGTCAACTTTATTGAGAGACGGGGAACCTGTAGCGATATAGGATCTCAGATTCTCGGTAATAATATCGACGATTCGGTCGGCATAGCGATCCGTATTGCCGGCAGAATGAGGTGTGATGATCACCTGCTCCATTTCCCACAGCGGATGATCCTGCGGCAGTGGTTCGATCTCGAATACATCCAGCCCGGCACCGCTTATATGCCCTGACTGCAGGGCTTCGATCAAATCGCCGGTATGTGTGGTGCCTCCGCGGCCGATATTGATATAATAGGACCCTTCCTTGAACGCCGAGAAGACGGCAGCGTTGAACAAATGATGCGTATCGTCTGTAAGCGGCAATGTGTTGATCACAAAATCTCCTTGGCTAACCGCATCCTGCCAGTGGCTGATCTGGAAAACCTCATCAAACTCTGCAGCCGGCTTGCCTGTACGGTTGACACCGATGGTCTTCATACGGAAGGCTTTGGCGATTCGCGCCGTTTCGCCTCCGATGGCTCCGGTGCCGAAGATCACAGCCGTTCTGCCGGATAGTTCGGTCTCATTTCCATAGGAATGCCACTCACGCTTGCTCTGGTTAAGCACAGCTTTGTGCAAATTTCGGGTGAAGCTCAAGATGAAGCCGAAGATCACGGCTGCGATAGGTTCGGCATGTACACCACTAGCTGTGGTCAGAAGGACACCACGTTCCTGCAAGCGTTGTAGCGGCATTTTATCAATGCCGGCAGACCAGCTCTGTACCCAGCGCAGCTGCGCTTCTCCGTCCAGTAGAACGTCCCCGATGCCCTTGGCCCAGCCAACAACGATTTCCGCGCTTGCGAGCTGCTGAAGATCTGGTTCCTTGGAACTTCCTAATTCAAGTGTATAACCCGGGGCGGCCGTTCTAATCTTTGCTTGCTGGCTCGGTGTAAGGGGTTGAAGACATACAATGGATTTAGTCATGTTGGTTCCCTCCCGTTATGCTATGGTTGTACGAATAGATATGTTTAAGGATAACAAATCTGCTGCGAAAGGTGAAATGACCATAATGAATGAAAAGGGAAGTCACGATAAAGAGCGCCTGTTCGTTGCAGTTCCTGTGCCCCAGGCGATTCGCGAATCTCTCGGGAATCTAAGCCGGTCGCTTGCTACGGAAGTGTCATTTTCCAAATGGACTCACCTCGAAGATTATCATATTACGTTGCAATTTCTGGGGGATACAGCGAAGCAGGACATCCCGGCCTTGATTGCTGCTCTTAAAAAAGTTGCAGCCGCCACGGCCCCCTTTGAGCTTTCTCTGGAGGACTTTGATACTTTTGGCCTTCCGGCTTCGCCTCGTGTATTATGGGTCGGCTTGGGCAGAGAACTAGAGAAACTTAATGCCCTGCAGAATGCAGTTACCACCGCTACACTACCTTTAGGTTTTGGGGTAGAGGACAGATCTTATACTCCGCATTTGACTCTAGCCCGGAAATATCGCGGTGACGTCCCTTATAAGGCCGAATTTGTCGAATTTTCGGAGGTTTTACGGCAAAAACGAGAACATTTGTCCTCAATTCGACACTGGACGGTAGATGGTCTTGTGTTGTATGCTACCAGAATGTGCGCCATTCCTATGTATGAAAATGTTGAAAACATGACATTTCTCTAAAAAAATTCGACAAAGGACAGTTTTCAAATCTTCCATTTTCGGTTACATAGAATAGGAATGTGCCGTGATATAGGAGGAGAATTATGGTTATTTTTAAACAAAACCGCTATATTGCGCTGCTTGTTGGCGTGATACTGGTGAGTTTCTCAGCGATAAACCTGCTGCACCCCGAACCAACGACAGAAGGGAAGTTAACTAAAGTTCAGGGCAAACTAAGTGCGCCCCCAGTGACCTCGGCGCTGGAGCTAGCTCCAAAGACGACGGCTTCTCACCATACGAGGATACAGATACCAAGCACGATACATCCAGTGATCAACAATGCTGTGATTCAACCCAAGCCAGACTGGAGTCTTCAGCAGAAGGCTGAGTGGTTGAACCGACAAACCATTGCCGCCACAGACACGGTTAAAACTGCAGTGGTCAAGGTAGCCGCCGTCGAAACAACGGCTGCAGCTATACCAATCACACCAGTGGTGCAACAAAAGCCGCAAAAAACGGCAACGGCATCAAAGGGGAGTCAGACCGAAGCGAAGAAGGTCGCGGCAACTCAGCAACATCCCCCCATCATATTGTACTTCTCCCGGACGGAGCTAATAAGCCAGGAACAGAAAGACAAAGCAACCTGGCGCTACACAGTTTCCGGAGAAGACCTGCTTCTGCTGCAAAAAATCGTCATGGCAGAGGCGGAAGGCGAACCGTACAAGGGCAAAGTGGCAGTTGCCAACGTTGTTCTGAACCGGCTGCGGTCAGCCAATTTCCCCGACACGATGCATAAAGTAATCTATCAGAAGAGACAGTTCAGTCCAGTGGCGAACGGTCGTCTTAATCGCGTGAAGCCTAATGAAGATTGTATCAAGGCTGTTAACGCCGCATTATCGGGAATCAAGGAGGTTGCAGACGACACCTACTTCTTTTTGTCGCTAAAACTTGCGCAGGATTTGACGGTACATCATACCCAGAAGTATGTCAAAACCATCGGCAATCATACTTTTTATAAATAATTTGATTTTTTGTGGAACCTCAGCTCATTATAGGGTAAGTAATCTATTATGAACCTGGAGGTAGAACAGTTGTCATGAAAATCACCTATTATGGACATTCAGCCTTGCTTGTAGAGTCCGAAAGCTGCAAAGTTATCTTTGATCCCTTTCTGTCAGGGAATCCGAACTCCGGTATCTCTCCCGATGAAATTACGGTAGATGCGGTTTTGCTTACCCATGCCCATTCCGACCATTTTGGCGATGCGCTCACTATTGCTGCACGCAATCAATGCCCCATCTTTGCTGTATATGAGCTGGCCGAATATTGCCGTTCCAAGGGTGCCGAGGTTAAGCATATGAACATTGGCGGCAGCCATACGTACGGTGAATTTACCGTTAAGTACACACCGGCCATTCATTCTTCCTCAATTGCAGAGGGTGATTCATGGTTATATGGAGGTGAAGCGGCGGGAATCCTGCTGACCACTGACGGCAAGACACTGTTTCATTCTGGGGATACCGCGCTTTTTAGCGATTTGCGCCTGATTGGGGAGCGGAACGATATTGATCTGGCTGCATTGCCGATTGGGGACGTGCTGACCATGGGTCCGGACGATGCGCTGCTGGCTGCTCAGTGGCTGCGGGCGGATAAGGTTATTCCACTTCATTACAATACGTTCCCTGCTATTGCGCAGGACGGTGACGATTTCTGTAATCGGCTGCGCCAGGAAGGAATCACAGGCTTTCCACTTCAACCGGGAGAGAGTGTCGAAATCTAATTTCAGCTTCTGCACAACAACAATAAGAGGGTGCCGGCAGCCAATGGCTTGCCGGACACCCTCTTATTGTTTCTGTAATATGCGAGACAGCCAAGTCAAGCAGGCATCAGCTGCCGCTCAAGGCATCAGCTGCCGCTCAAGGCATCAGCTGCCGCTCAAGGCATCAGCTGCCGCTCAAGGCGTCAGCAGAACGGCCTCCTCGCTTCGAGACTTTGATCGTGATCCCCGGCTTTCAGACAGGCCGCTTACTGGCTTGCCTAGCATCTCAAGGACTGTGGCCGCGCAGTTACGCGGTTGATGTCGGTCAGGAGCCAGACGGCGCTTCCGCTGTTCCTCCAGCGAGCCTCTCTCTCTAAGCAGTCTTGTGAACCATTTGTCCACGACTGCGGCGTCCAGTACCTCCGCTAGTCCCAATTCCACGAAATATTGGCAGTTCTTCTCCTCCTGACCAGGAATCGCCTTGTAGAACAGCATAGGGATGCCTTTGGCCTGGCCTTCTGTGCAGGTCATGCCACCGGGCTTAGTGATCAGCAGATCGGACGCGTCCATCAGCTTGTTGATCTCGTTGCTGTAGCCGATAATCTTGATATTGGGATGGCTTAGCAGTGGATTACCCTGCATTTTGGCCACGAGCTTGTCATTGCTGCCCATACAAAAGATAAGCTGAATCTCGTTCATCCGTGAGGTGAGCGAGGTCATAACATCTTTGCCGAACATTAGACCCCAGCCGCCGCCCATAATAAGCACGGTGGGGATGTCGGAGAGGCCGAGTTCTTTGCGAAGCTGGGTCTTGTTCGATCTCTCCCAGAACTTGGGGTGCACCGGAATACCGGTCACGGTCACGTACTCGGCAGGAATGCCGCGGCCGGTAAGAATGGCCTGAACGCGGGCAGTGGACACCAGATAGCGGTCTACCTCGTCGTTCACCCAGCTTCCATGCGCGTCATAATCCGTTATCAACGTATACAGTGGTACATTAAGTCCCTGTCGTTTCAGACGGGAGATGACGGCAGCCGGAATGGGGTGGGTGCAGATAATCAGGTCGGGCTTGAGCTGCTCAATGACCTGTGCAGCGTGAGTATAAAAAATCCGGTGAAGAGCTAGCTTGGTCAACCGGTTCAGTGATTTGTTGTATTGGGTCTTATACATCATGCCGACCAATTTGGGCTGGCTGCTGACGGTTCTTCGGTAAGCGGAAAGAATCCAGGGAGCGACCGTTGGGTTGAGAAACCTGCCCAGCTCGATTACCCGGCATTGCACATCCGGATTCAGCAGCTTTATTCCTTCGGCCAGAGCATAGGCTGCCCCTGTATGGCCCGTTCCGAAGCCTTCCGAAAACAGCAGTACTCTTTTCTTTCGCATAAGTTCACCTGCTACTTTCCTTCATGAGTAGAATTGCGGCAATCTATCTATCCTATATACGTGGCAAATCCTTACTCTTTTCACATTATACAAATAAGACGTAAATAGAAAGTTAAAACACTGCAATAAATTAAAAAAATAAAAAGATTGGCCCTAAGGTATTGCAAACATATGGGCAAAGTGCTAAAGTAATAAATGACCGATTGACCGGATTAGTAAAGTGGTCAGAAGTTCAATAGTAACCATTATTTCTGGCGAAGGGATGTGTAAGGGTGGCTGTGGTAGATCGAAGGCAGCAGGTGCTTCAAGCCGCGACCAAATCATTTTCATTATTCGGCTATAAAGCGACCACGATGGATCAGGTGGCTAAGATAGCGAATGTCGGCAAAGGAACCATCTACACTTTTTTTACGAACAAGGAACAGCTGTTTGATGAGATCTTGCGCGACATGATGACTGAGATGAAAATGATTGCCGAGCGGGAGATCAGGCGCGACAAGCCCTTCTTTGATAACCTGCATCGCGTGCTGGATTCCTTGTTGGAATTTCGAAGCGAACACGAGCTATTCATCAAGCTTTCCCAGGAAAATCGCGAATTCGGAACGCCGCAGGCTCAAGAAGGACTCGATAAGATCGAGAGCGTAGTATTGGAATATATCGAACGGGAGGTGGAACTCGCGATCCGACGGGGTGAGATCAAGCCCTGCGACCCTAAAATTGTATCGGTGGTAATGTTCAGGCTGTACATTGTGCTGACTGCCGAACTGAACAAAACGCACACTCCTTTAGACAAAGAGCAAATCAAGGACTACTTTCGTTTGTTTCTCGCTGAAGGGCTGGCACAGTAATGTTTAGAATCGGCATAGGGATTGCGTTCCTCATATCTGCTTTCCCTATCATCTATTTCTTCATACTTGTTTGGCCATAATTTTTGAAAAAGGTTTTCTGCTTCGTCGCAAGCACACCGAGATGGTGCTTTTTTTATGGCCTTGATTGACCGAATGGGGAAAACAGTCACTTGGTGTTACAGCAATATTTCATAGGTACAGCATTTAAGAAACATAATTTAAAAACACATTTAAAAAGAGCATATGATCAAAAGGAGAGAACCAGAATGAAATCATTATCCGTGTTTATTAAGGACCTTGGTGCGGCTCTTAGAAATCCTAAGGTGCTGATCCCCATCATAGTCGTCCTCTTCATTCCGGTGATGTATAGCGGATTGTTCCTGAAGGCATTCTGGGACCCGTACGGCAAAATGAACGAACTGCCGGTCGCCGTAGTGAATCAAGATAAGGGCGCCAATTACGAAGGAAAAGAATTGAAAGCCGGCAGTGACATGATAGATGTGCTTAAGAAGACGGACGGCTTCCAGTGGAATTTTGTAAGTCGTGAAGAAGCAGACGCCGGTCTTAAGAACAACAAGTATTACATGTCCATTATCGTACCTGAGGACTTCTCCGAAAAGGCAACAACGCTGTTGGATAAAGATCCGCAGCCGGCCAAAATTATTTTTGAGCCGAATGAAGGCTACAACTTCCTGGCTGGACAAATCGGGGGAACAGCCGTGAAGGAAATCAAGGCGAAAGTATCTGCTAAGATCACCGAAGCTTATACTGAATCCGTCTTTGATAAAATTACTGAAATCTCCAGCGGTCTTGGCGATGCAGGAGAAGGCGCGGGCAAGATTGCCGACGGCGCAGGTAAGCTGGACGACGGCGCGCTGAAATTGAAAGAGAATTTGCTGGTGCTGACCGATGGCACAGGCAAATTGAAAGACGGCGTAGAGCCTCTGACTAAAGGTGTTACTGATCTGAATACTGGTGCAGCTGCCCTGGAATCGGGTACCAGCACATTGGCTGGTGGATTGCAGCAGTTGTCTGCTGCACAGAAGCAGCTTCAAGACGGCTTGAACCAAAGCTCGTCCGGCAGCAAACAGCTTAGCGGTGGTCTCCAGCAGGCCGTTACCGGTACAACGAAGTTACAAGAAGGAACAAAGGCCGCTGTAGACGGCACAAGCAAGCTGCAAGCAGGCGCACAATCCCTGGTTGACGGCAGCAGCAAGCTGCAAGCGGGCTTGAACGCCTCTACTGAAGGCAGCGCGCAGTTGGAAGCTGGTCTAAAGGCTTCCGCAGAAGGTAGCGCCAAAGTCACCGAAGGCGCAAAAGCAGTATCTGACGGCCTGCAACAGCTGGCCCAGTCGAATCCGCAGCTTGCGGAGAATCCGGCAGTGCAAAAGCTGCTCGCCGCGAGCAAAGCGGTTGCTGACGGCAACGCACAGCTGCAGCAAAGCCAGCAGCAGCTTGCACAGGGCGCAAGTGCCCTGCACAGCGGCCAAGAACAGCTCGCCCAAGGTGCGGCGCAGCTAAACGCGGGCTCGCAGCAGCTTGCAGGTGGCGTAGGCCAACTGCATGACGGTGCTAAGCAGCTGAACGCAGGCAGCACACAGCTGCTGCAAGGACAGCAGAAGCTGGCGCAAGGCGCTTCTGCGCTGGCAACAGGCGGCGATAAGCTGACCGCTGGTATGAAGCAGTTCGGCGAGAAGCTGAGTGAAGCAGCAGCCGGCGGCAGCAAGCTGGCCGATGGCGGCAAAGCGCTGGGCGCAGGGACTTCGAAGCTTCTGAACGGAGTTGGCGAGCTGGGCAGCGGCATTAGCGCTGTAGCAGATGGCTCGAAGAAGTTGGCGGACGGTGCCGGGGAACTTAAGAACGGGATGGCTGATTTGAAATCCGGTTCCAATGAACTGGCTACCAAACTCGATGAGGCTGCCGAGAAGACAAGTGCTGTGACCAAAACAGATGCTATGGTTCAAATGTTTGCCCAGCCTGTTGTTATCGAAGACCATGCAATCAATAAAGTACCTAACTATGGTACAGGTTTTGCACCATACTTCCTGTCGCTGGGTCTTTTCGTAGGGGCACTAATCTGCACACTGGTTATTCCTACGCGTGAATCAGAGGTTGCAGAAGCAACCCGGTTCAACCGCTTTATCAGCCGCACACTGACATTCTCAATGATGAGTCTGCTTCAGTCGATGATGGCGGCTATGATTGTCCTGTATGGTCTGGGTCTGGAAGTACAGAGTGTACCTCTGTTCTATCTATTCACTTTCATCACAAGTCTGGCCTACATGATGATCATCCAGGCGCTTGTAACCTGGCTGGCTAACCCGGGCCGCTTCATTGTCATTGTCATTCTGATCTTCCAATTGACAACAAGCGCCGGTACCTTCCCGCTGGAACTGATTCCAGACTGGATGCAGTTCTTTAACCCGATATTGCCAATGACTTACAGTGTCGCTGGATTAAAGGCAGTGATCTCTACCGGAGATTACAGCGCAATGTGGGGAGATATGGGAAGACTTGCGATCTATGGATTGGTCTTCATGATGCTTACCCTCGCGTACTTCATGACGCGCAGCCAGGATAATGAAATGACTTTGAAGAATGAAAAAGTATTAACTGTATAATCTGCAAGCTGTTCTGGTTTGGTCTATACAACAAGAAGCGCTCCCATGTGGAGCGCTTCTTGCGCATTCTGAAGTGACATTTATCGTTAAAAAAGATGCTAGGTTAGGAAAATTAATGAAACATTTTTCGGTGCAAAAAAAATAATGCAAAGAATATGTATTACTCTACATGGAAATGCAAATAAATCTTTGGTTAAGTAAAGCTGTACAGCAAAAACTATAGTTATCAACATCATAAAAAACTATAATTTGCCCAGCATAAACCCCGGTGATACACTAGTAAAACCAAATCACCGTGGAATAATTATTTAGATTTTAATATGTCAAATTTTCTCGAGATACCGCCCCAATTTATTATAGAAAGGTTGCGTAAGATGAGACACACTGAACTGCCCCGCAAACAGGGCCTGTATGATCCCCAGTTCGAAAAAGATGCTTGCGGCATGGGATTTGTTGCCCATATTAAAGGCGTACCGTCCCATGAAATCGTAAGCAATGCCTTGACCATGCTCATCAATATGGAGCACCGGGGAGGCCAGGGAAGCGAGCCGAACTCCGGTGACGGAGCCGGCATCATGCTGCAAATCCCGCATCGTTTCTTTGCCTTAGAAGCCAAGAAGCTTGGCTTTGAACTGCCTGAGCAAGGCCATTATGGCGTGGGTATGATCTTTTTGTCTCAGAATGAGGAGATCAGAGGCCGCCATGAGGCTCTCTTAAGCGAAATTATTGCTGAAGAAGGCCAAGAGGTGCTCGGCTACCGCGACGTACCTACTTTTGACGAGATGCTGGGCAAGACGGCTAAAGCAGCCAAGCCTTATGTGCGCCAGGTCTTTATCGGCCGCTCCGCAGCGGTATCCGATGAGCTGGCCTTCGAGCGGAAGCTGTATGTCATCCGTAGACGGGCTGAGCTGGCTATCCGTTACAACGGTGCAGAAGAGGGGGAATCCTTCTATCTGCCAAGCTTATCTTGCCGCAAAATCGTTTATAAAGGAATGTTGACCACTGAACAGGTGGGGCAATTCTATCTTGATCTGCAGGATGAGAATCTGGAATCGGCCATCGCGCTGCTACACTCCCGTTTCAGCACCAATACGTTCCCAAGCTGGGAACGCGCTCACCCGTATCGCTTCATGATTCATAACGGTGAGATTAACACCTTGCGCGGAAATGTGAACTGGATGCATGCCCGCCAATCTCTGTTCAAGAGTGATGTGTTCGGTGAATCCCTCGACAAGATCAAGCCGGTCATCAATCCGGATGGTTCCGATACAGGGATGTTCGATAACACCTTCGAGTTCCTGTACCTGAGCGGACGCTCTCTGCCGCAGGTAGCCATGATGATGGTGCCTGAGCCTTGGAGCAACCATGACACCATGGATGAGCAGAAGAAAGCATTCTACCAATACCATAGCACCCTGATGGAGCCTTGGGACGGACCGGCTGCAATGGGCTTCACTGACGGTGTGCAGATCGGTGCCATGCTTGACCGTAACGGATTGCGCCCTGCGCGTTACTACGTTACAAAAGACGATAAGATTATCCTGTCTTCTGAAGCGGGCGTGCTGGATATCCCAGCTGAAAACGTGCTGTACAAGGACCGGCTGAAGCCAGGCCGTATGCTGCTCGTCGATACGAAGGAAGGCCGCATCATTTCCGATGAGGAAGTGAAAGCAGCAATCGTCTCTGAACGCCCTTATCGTGAATGGCTGGATGAGCATCTCATTAGTCTCGATGAGCTTCCGGATGCGCCTGAGCTGCCGAATCCAAAGCATGACAATGTACTCCAGTTGCAGCAGTCGTTCGGCTATACGTTCGAGGATCTGCGCAAGGTGCTTGAGCCAATGGCATCCACCGGTGCAGAAGCTGTTACCTCTATGGGCTACGATGCTCCGCTTGCGGTGCTGTCCGATCGTCCACAGCGTCTGTACAATTACTTCAAGCAGATGTTTGCCCAAGTCACGAATCCGCCGATTGATGCAATTCGTGAAGAGTTGGTCACTTCCACGACAACTACCATCGGTCCTGAGCGTAACTTACTGAAGCCGGAACCGGAAAGCTGCCGGCAAATCTCCTTGGAGACACCGATTCTGTCCAATGAAGACTTCGCCAAGGTTCGCCATGTTCGTCGTGCAGGCTTCAAGTCGATGACCATTCCTACGTTGTTCCCGGCTGAGCTGGGTGCTGAGGGGATGCGCATCGCTCTAGACCGTTTGTCTGAGGCGGCTGACCGTGTCATTGCCAAAGGCCACAACATTCTGATTCTATCCGACCGCGGTGTGGACTGTGAGAATGCAGCGATTCCGGCACTGTTGGCCGTGTCCAGCCTACATCACCATCTGATCCGCCAAGGCACCCGGACGAAGGTTAGCATCCTGCTGGAATCCGGTGAACCGCGCGAAGTGCACCATTATGCACTGCTGCTTGGCTATGGCGTCAGTGCGGTGAACCCTTATCTGGCGTTCGAGAGTCTGGACGATATGATTAGCCAAGGCTTGCTGCGCGGCATCTCGCATGCCAAAGCCGTGAAGAACTATATCAAAGCTGCGACGAAGAGCGTAGTTAAAATACTGTCCAAGATGGGGATTTCGACCATCCAATCTTATCGTGGCGCGCAAATCTTTGAAGCGGTCGGTCTGAATTCCGATTTCGTGGATCGTTACTTCACCTGGACGCCTTCCCGTATCGGTGGTATTGGTCTTGAGGAAGTGGCTGCGGAAGCACTGGCTCATCATAACCGGGCCTTCACTGAGAAGGACGGCAATGATAAGGTGCTTGATTCCGGCGGCGACTACCAATGGCGCAGCGACGGGGAAGAGCATTTGTTCAACCCGCAGACCATTCACCTTCTCCAGCACTCTGTGCGCAGTGGTGACTATCAGATGTACAAGAAATATGCTGCGCTTGTTCAAGGTGAGAGCCAGAAGCACTTGACTCTCCGGTCTCTGCTGGAGTTCAACTCCCCTTATGAACCCGTTCCGCTGGAAGAGGTCGAATCTGTAGAAGCGATCATGAAACGCTTCAAGACGGGTGCGATGTCCTTCGGTTCGATCAGTAAGGAAGCGCATGAGACTTTGGCTATCGCGATGAACCGCATTGGCGGCAAGAGCAACACCGGTGAGGGCGGTGAAGACCCGGCACGTTACATTCCTGACAGCAACGGAGATTCCCGTCGCAGTGCGATCAAGCAGGTGGCTTCAGGACGTTTCGGGGTTACCTCTAACTATCTGGTGAATGCTGACGAGATCCAGATCAAAATGGCGCAAGGCGCGAAGCCGGGTGAAGGCGGACAGCTTCCGGGGCGCAAGGTGTATCCTTGGGTTGCCGAGGTTCGTGGCTCCACTGCAGGCGTAGGCTTGATCTCGCCGCCGCCGCACCATGACATCTACTCTATTGAGGATTTGGCGGAGCTGATTTACGATCTGAAGAATGCCAATCCGCGTGCCAATATCAACGTGAAGCTGGTCTCTGAAGTGGGCGTAGGAACGATTGCAGCCGGAGTAGCCAAAGGCCGGGCCGATATCATTCTGGTCAGCGGTTATGATGGCGGTACAGGTGCTTCGCCGATGAATTCGATCCGTCATGCCGGTCTCCCATGGGAGCTTGGTCTTGCGGAAACGCATCAGACGCTGATTCTCAACAATCTCCGTGACCGTGTAGTGCTGGAGACGGACGGGAAAATGCTTAGCGGACGTGACCTTGCTGTAGCGGTATTGCTTGGTGCAGAAGAGTATGGCTTCTCGACAGCGCCTCTGGTCGCTGTTGGCTGCATCATGATGCGTGTATGCCAAATGGATACTTGTCCGGTGGGAGTAGCCACCCAGAACCCTGATCTGCGCAAAAATTTCACAGGTGACCCGCATCATGTCGTTAACTTCATGAATTTCGTGGCACAGGATCTGCGTGAAATCATGGCTGAGCTCGGGTTCCGTACCATTGAAGAGATGGTCGGACGCACGGATTGTCTCGATGCTGTGAAGGCTTCGTACCATTGGAAGAAGAAGGGCGTTGACCTCAGCAGTCTGCTGCATACGCCAGAGCTTCCAGAAGGCAGCACGCGCTTCCGCAGTCAGTATCAGAACCATGGCCTGGATGAGACACTCGATGTCTCTAAGCTGCTTGAACTGGCGGCTCCGGCCCTTGAGAATGGTACTGTAGTTAAAGCCTCCCTGCCAATTACAAACGTGAACCGTGCAGTTGGTACGATCCTGGGTAGTGAGCTGACCCGTAAATACGGAGCAGCGGGTTTGCCGGAAGATACGATTTCTCTACACTTCTCCGGTTCGGCTGGTCAAAGCTTGGGAGCGTTCGTGCCGAAGGGGATCACGATCACTGTTGAAGGGGACTCCAATGACTATGTAGGTAAAGGATTGTCCGGTGGTAAGCTGATCATCAAGCCATCACCGCAGGCTACCTTTGCGGCCGAGGATAATATTATCATCGGGAATACGGCATTGTACGGAGCCACTAGCGGGGAAGCCTATATCAACGGAATCGCCGGTGAACGCTTCGCTGTTCGTAACTCTGGAGCGAATGTAGTGGTTGAAGGCGTAGGTGACCATGGTTGTGAATATATGACCGGAGGGCGTGTTGTTGTCCTGGGTGAGACTGGACGCAACTTCGCGGCTGGAATGTCGGGCGGTATCGCCTATGTCTACGATCCGGACAATAGCTTCATCCAGCGCTGCAACCTGGAAATGGTTCTGCTGGAACGGGTGGAAGAGTCCGAGGAAGCTGAGGAGCTGTTCAATCTGATCTCCCGTCACAACGAACTGACTGGTAGTGCGATTGGAGCGCGGGTTCTTGAGCAATGGAATGACAATCTGCCGAAATTTGTTCGTGTTATTCCAAAGGATTACAAACGGATGATGCAACAGATTCGCAAGGTGGAGCAGACCGGCTTGTCCGGGGAAGCTGCCTTGATGGCCGCTTTTGAAGCCAATATGCGTGAGCTTGCCCGTGTAGGCGGTTAAGGAGAACGCAGGTCACTGAAATGATGAAATAAATAATAGAGGGATTTGGTCCTGCTCCGCAGTGCGGGAGGGGCCAGATCCCTTTTTTATGATATGATATAATATTACATTTTTAGGGAAAATGAGATGTGTGGTACACTGGAATGGTTAAATTAGAAAAGAAAAGGTATTTCTATACGAGAGAGGAAGTGAGACTATGCTGACGACAGAACTTGCTGAACCGGTTGCCAGGCTACAGGGTGTGACTAAAAAAATCGGCTCCAAGACGCTGGTAAGCGATTTGACACTGGATATCCCGGCAGGCCAAATCTTCGGTTTTCTGGGGCCAAACGGCGCTGGTAAAACCACTACGATTCGGATGATGGTAGGCTTAATCTCGATCAGTCGGGGAGATATTTTGATCTGCGGCCGGAGCATTAAAGATCATTTTGAAGAAGCGGTGGCCCATGTCGGTGCTATCGTTGAGAACCCGGAGATGTACAAATTTCTGACTGGATATCAGAACCTTCGCCAATACGCGAGAATGGTAAGCGGTGTAACGAAGCAGCGGATCGACGAGGTAATAAAGCTAGTAGGACTGGATAACCGAATTCATGATAAGGTGAAAACCTATTCCTTGGGGATGCGGCAACGGCTGGGTGTGGCTCAAGCGCTGCTGCATCGGCCGAAGCTGTTGATTTTGGACGAGCCGACGAATGGACTAGATCCACAGGGCATTCGCGAGTTGCGGGATTACTTGCGCCGGTTATGTCAGCAGGAGGGGACGACGGTTTTCGTATCCAGCCATTTGCTCTCCGAGATGGAATTGATGTGTGATAGTGTGGCCATTATTCAAAATGGTCGACTAGTGGATGTTAGACAGCTGAAGAATATAGGCGATACAGTGGTAACAGCGGCGGAAACCTTGTTCGAAGTGGACCAAGCAGAAACAGCAATGGCCTTGATTGGCCGGGGGATTGTTAAGGATGGAGGCCTTGTGCTGGAAGTAACACGCGAGGAAATTCCGGCTTTGAATGAACTGCTGGTCAACGGTGGGGTTAAGGTATACGGAATTAGGGCCTTGTCCCGTTCGCTAGAAGATCAATTCTTGGAAATGACCGGAGGTGAAGGCATTGGGTAAATTCACGGGACTCATACATAATGAGAATATCAAAATCTACAGCAGGGCACGTACCTGGGTGATGCTGTTGATTCTGGCAATCATGAGTGCGCTTATGCCAGTGTTGTTCTACTTCTCAGCCAGTGACAAGAGCCATCTCATGGGGCTTTGGGAGACCTTCCAAATGACTGTGAGTGTGGCCTTTTTCCTGAATACAATATTTACGGTCGTTGTGGCCTCTGACTCCGTAGCGGGCGAATTTTCCTGGGGGACGATCAAGCTGCTGTTGATTCGCCCGTGGAGTCGTTCCAAAATACTGCTATCAAAATACATTTCGATGTTACTGTTCAGTCTGCTAAGCACAGGGGTGCTGATTGCGTTTGGTTTGGGCTCTGCGTACCTATTCTCTTCTCAGGCGGGAGACGTTATGTCTTCTCTGACCGGTTGGAGTCCGTCAGCCTATTCCTTTATGGATTTGTTGTTCCGTTATGTTGAGCTGTTCTTGACCACAACGCTGGCCTTTATGGTATCCAGTGTATTCCGGGCTAGCGGCCTGGCCATCGGTTTATCGTTGTTTATTATATTTGCCAAAAATTTGATTGTGATCATCTTCAACCCAGACCGATATCAGTGGGCGAAGTATCTGCTGTTCACCCACATGGACCTGCGGGTATACCTGTCATCGGATGTTGGTCCGGGAGGAGCCACACTGGGCTTCTCGATTGCCGTGCTGGCTGCGTACTATTTGCTGTTCCTGCTGATCGCTTGGATTGTGTTCCGCAAGCGGGATGTAGCAGCTTAGGCCCAGGCGATTATCCAGCTTCACGTGCATTCTGCGCTTTGGCAGCACGTGCGGCGGCCTTGTCCGGTTTTGTCTTCTGTTCTTGCCCGCCTGCTAACTCCGGGGCGGGCTGTTTCATGTCAACCGAACCGTTTAAGAAGCTGCCTTCCATAATGTTAAGCGTGGCGGCTGAAATATTGCCGTGTAGCTGACCACTGCCCGTCATGATGAGTCTGCGGTTAGCGGTAACATCACCGTATACTTTTCCGGCAATAATAATTTCTTCCGCAGTAATGCTTGAACGGACAGTTCCCTGTTCCCCTATGGTTACTGTGCCGCTGCACTCAATTTCCCCGCTGAAGGTTCCTTCAATCCGTAAGTTCGTGTCGCAATGTACCTTACCTTCCAGAGTGCCTCCATGCCCAATCAATGAATCCGTGGATTTGATGGAGGTTCCTTTTCCTCGTTTGTTCCACATTTTATTTCCTCCTATTCCATATGGACTGAATACACAGTTTTAAGGCTTAACGTAGGACAGTGGATTCACTGGATTGTTCTGCTTGACCACTTGAAAGTGAAGATGGGGGCCGGTGCTTCGCCCGGTACTACCCACCAGACCGATTTTTTGTCCCTTGGCTACTTTTTCTCCAGGAGAGACATTCATTCCGCTAAGATGCATGTACCAAGTCTCCAGTCCGTTCGGGTGCTTGACGACTATATATTTGCCTCTGGCGCCTTGCTGATCCACAGCGACGACTTCCCCGGAGAGGGCGGCAAAGACGGGATCTCCGTTTTTTGCTGCAATGTCAATCCCGGCATGGAAGGCAGATACGCTTTTAAACGGATCGGAGCGGTAGCCGAAATTCGAGGAGATGACTTTAGACAGCGTTGGCCACGTTACCCCAGATTCCAGTTTTTGCTTTTGGGCCTCCACTTGTTTGGCTTGCTTCTGCGCGGCCTGGGTGCTGGCTTCCTTAGCCTGATGAATGGTGTTGGAGATCCGACTCAGCATTTCATCCAAAATACTGTGAATTTCCTCGAAATCATCCTTGGTATTCTCAATCAGCTGAAAAGGATCATTCTGGTACACGGCGATATATTCACCGCCAACTTGTGGAGTTACCGTATCGCCAATGATGCCGCTCATGGCTCCGATCCGGAAGCGGATAGCGGGGGAGTCGGCGGGCTCCTTTACGAAGATCACAGAGGATGCTGTAGTAGTGGATGAATCCCCTTGGCTACTGCCCGTGTTGAGAGTAGTCTGGGCTGCGGAGGTGAGATCAATTGCAGCTGAGGCAGAGTTCTCTTTACCCGTAATAGCAGTAGAGGAAGACTTCGTCGTGGAAGCAACAGAATTATTTTTATCCATGCCGGGCTGACTTCCCGAGGCTGCTGCGGACGGTAAACTAGTTGGTGTAGTTTTCTCTTTGTCCAAAAGGGATTGCAGTTGTTTCTCCAGTTCACTTACATTCTTTAACCGGTCCCTGATATTCTCGGCTTCTTCCGACAATTCTGTAACTTGACTTCGCAGGTGTGATAATGTCTGGTCTTTGTCCGCGACCTGCATTTCCATACGAAGATTGTTCAAGGACAGCGCAGCAGCTTCTGCTTCCAGATCGGCAATCGACTTCGATGCATGAAAATGCATGGAGGTGACCAGACTGGAGATAGATAGAGCGGCTGCAGCCGGCAGGGCCAACGCCATCGGCTTGGATAGCTGAAGCTGTCGGACAGGACGCCCGGCATCCCGGACAACGAGCAGTGTAATGCCGCTGCGATCTGGCTGACTTTTCATAGCGTCTCCTTCCTGCGGCTATAGGCAGCCGCTCCTGTATTGCTGCGGGCAGGCGGTGAATCGTTCCGCAGTTCTATCCGATTTGTCCTATTACTCTATGTATTCCATATCTTTCGAGAACATGACAATGGTTTGTTGGAAAATAGAAGAGCGTTGGCCGCGTTGGCTGCGCTCTGATTACTTAGGGGGAGTCAGCTGTATGAAGGTGTTGGCCATAATTCTAGTTCTCTTTATTGTTCAGCTGGCTGTAATTCTGCTGCTTGAATTTAGGCGCCCGCAGCGGGCGGTGGCTTGGATGTTCCTCACGTTCTGCTGCCCCCCGTTAGGGTTGCTTTTCTATTATGCACTGGGTCGTGATTTTCGGAGAAAACGTTCGGTGAACCGGCAGTGCATTACCCATCAGCCTGAAATACACGCTCATGTCTCCGGCAAAAGCCGTGTAGTCAAAAAGATGGAGGAGTGTGGGAATCCGCAGTTCGCCGAGCAAAGAGAGCTGTTATCCCTGCTGTCCGGACTGTCGAAAAGCCCGATTACCGGCTGTAATACTACTCGGCTGCTCTCCAGCACAGAAGAAGCGTACACTTCTATGCTGGAAGCGATGGAAGACGCCCGTGAGCATATTCATATGGAATTCTATATCTTTCGGGACGATGAGATCGGGGATCGATTTCAGGATGTGATGATTCGCAAAGCCCGGCAGGGGGTTAAAGTGCGCCTTCTGTGTGATGGGATGGGCAGTCATGCCCTGAGCCGGAGATATATCCAGACGTTGCGCAGAGCTGGTGTTGAGGTGCATTTCTTTTTGCCGCCACTGCTTTCGCTGCTGGAAGGGCGCTTCAATTATCGCAACCACCGTAAACTCTTGATCGTAGATGGATTAGTGGGATTTACCGGTGGGATGAATGTGGGGGACGAGTATCTCGGCCGAAATCCCAAGATAGGCTACTGGCGCGATACACAGCTGCGTCTGGAGGGGGATGCCGTTTATTTTATACAATATGTCTTCTTGAAGGACTGGAAGCTGGCCTCCGGTGAAAAAGTAAGCCATCCCCGTCTGTTTCCATTTCATGGCTGCGTGGGGAAAGAGGCGGTGAAGATTGTGCCAAGTGGGCCAGATGGCCAGATGGATGCCTCGCAAGAGATGTATTTTGGAGCCCTCAGTGCTGCGAAGAATCGGATTTGGATTTCCTCACCGTACTTTATTCCCGATCCCGCCATATGCCGGGCGCTGAAGAGTGCAGTGCTCAAAGGGGTTGATGTCAGGATTGTTATCCCGGCGAAGCCAGACAACTGGGTAGTCTATTATGCATCCTTGTCTTATTTGGAGAATCTGCAAGATGCAGGCGTGAAATTCTACCGCTATACCAAAGGGTTCATGCATGCCAAAATCATGGTGGCCGACGAATTGCTGGCTGCGGTGGGCAGCGTAAACCTTGATATGCGGAGCTTTTACTCCAATTTTGAGCTGACAGCAGTGCTGCTGGACCTTAATGCTATATCAGCGGTTGCAGATGGATTTCAGCGGGATTTAAAGCACAGTGAGTTCATTAATCCGGAGCAATTTAGAGAGAGAGGCCGGCTTGTCAAGCTGGGTGAGGGCATTTGTCAGTTGTTATCACCGCTTCTATGACAGGAAAAGTGACAAACAACAAAATTATTGAACGTTTTTTACATGAACCATTCATTATGGAACGTTTATTTATGATATAATAAAGTGTACAAATCAGAAATGTAAGAGATGAACCTCATAACTTATGTTTCAAAATTATACTGTAATTGTAGGGGGAGTTCTATGAATGTGAGTCAAGAACTGTTTGCGAAAGAAGGCAGACCACAAAAGTCCGGAGCAATCAAAACGGCGAAGCTCGCGCAACGAGTTGTTATGCTGGCCATAGGGGCAGCGATGATGTCGGTTGCACTGGAGATATTCCTTGTACCGAATCAGATGATTGACGGTGGTATTACAGGGATCTCGATTATGCTGTCGCATATCTTTGATATTCCCCTCGGTATTCTGTTGACGCTGCTTAACCTTCCATTTCTGTTGATCGGCTATAAGCAAATCGGTAAAACGTTCGCTTTGTCCACTTTATTTGCCGTAGTCCTGATGTCCATAGGAACTCAGTTGCTGCATCCTGTGAAGCCTTTCACCTCGGATCCACTGCTGGCTGCCGTCTTTGGCGGTATCATTCTGGGCGTCGGCGTCGGGCTGGTTGTCCGTTATGGTGGATCGCTTGATGGTACGGAAATTGTGGCGATTCTGGTTGCCAAGAGACTACCGTTTTCTGTAGGCGAAGTTGTAATGTTCTTTAACTTGTTTATTCTATCGGGTGCAGGTTTTGTGTTCGGCTGGAATAATGCAATGTTCTCACTTATTGCCTATTATATAGCGTTCAAATTGATTGATATTACACTTGAAGGTTTGGATCAGTCGAAGTCGGTATGGATTATCAGCGAGAAATTCCGTGATATCGGAGAAGCGCTGACAGAGCGCCTTGGGCGTGGTGTTACTTATTTGGATGGAGAAGGTGGTTTCTCCGGCGAGAACAAGAAAGTGATCTTTGTTGTTATTACTCGTCTGGAAGAAGCTAAGTTGAAAGCCATTGTAGAGGATTGGGATTCTGACGCATTCGTTGCGATTGGTAATATCCATGATGTCAAGGGTGGACGCTTTAAGAAAAAATCCATCCATTAGCGAAGCTCGGGTGCGGGCTTTAACTCACTGAAAGAAGGTATATTTACGAACGATCGCTCAATAAATACGGCGGAACCATCTTTATGTGCCGTATTCTTATATAGAATACCTTCTGTATTTTTTATCAAAAGCATGAGAAAAAGCGCAAGCTGAAAGGATACTGCATCCTGGAGCCTGCGCTTTTTGCATTGTTGGAATGTTGTTATAACGGTTGAACCGATTTCAATGTAATTTGTTGTACCTCGGAAAAGGACCTCAGTGTTCCAATACCATCGGCATCTGCTCTAAAGCCGATAAGGTAATCCCCTACAGGTGGAATTCGTTTATTATACAGTATGAAGGCAATGTCTTGTGAAGGGCCTGTTATGTTTTTAATAGTCAGGGTATGTCCCTCATTACTTAATTGCTCCTCAGTTATATTTTCCCACCCATTAACGAATATAAGATCACCTGTGTTGAATGTCAGTCCCTCCATTGTAACTTCCATGATTCCATTCGAATAAGTTTCCCCCGTAAAGTAATCAAAGCGGAACGGTGGAACAAGGGCCCCTGTTTGAAATGACATGGAGTTTAGGAATCCGTTTGAATTACTGAACCCATAATAAGTTGAAGGCAGTGTTGGTACGGCTGGGCGGGCTCCCTTTTCCAAAGTAAATGTAAGGGCATGTTCCGCATCGCGCGGAGACTCTTTGCCGTCAGCATTGGTGGAAGTTAGGATATAGCTATATACACCTGCATCCAGATCGCCGATGATCGCGGCAGGGATTGATCCGTCCCCTTGGCTTAAGCCGAGAGTAATAGGAGTGCCTAATTGGTCTTCTACATCCACGATGCCATTCTCGTTAAGATCCTCCCAGCGATAAGCCTTTACTTCAGCGTCCGGTTCACTAATTGCGCCAGCCAAGCCTCTAATTTGATCCTGTTCACCCTTGTAGTTATCAATCACTTCAAATTTTGAGATATCGACCGTTGGCACATTTGATTCGATGATCTGATTCAGTGTTTTGGTAGCGGTGGTTCCTGTTTTTGTTCCTGTTTTGGCTATAGGCGTAACCTCAACCGTGAGGTAGCTGCCGAGATCTTCATCGGTCAATTGATAATATTGATAGGTCGCTCCAGAGATGGCTGTCTTATCGGAAGTCTCCAGGGATTCAGAACGATACCATTGATAGCTCAAGGAATCTACCTCATCGTTCTCTGCGTCAATATAGTCAAAATCAGCAAGGAGTCGATCTCCCACAGTAGGCTCATCTCGTGAAATAATCTGCAAATCCTGAATGGTCGGAGCTTCGTTTATGCCGGATAGATTTGAGCCGCGATACTCCTCTTTCCTAAACGCATATGACGCATCTTCCCCTCCAATGTAAAGAACTGCATCGGGTCCCGTCACATCTGAGACAATTTTAAAGCTAAATAAATCAACGACCGCTGCCTTGGCGTTCACATGACCTTCGGTCAAAGCCACATTTAAGACGCGTACAAAATCTCTCATATCCTCATAGTCTTGATCTGCTGTGATCGATACTGTATTAACACCGTCGCTAAGAGTAAATGTCTTTGGCTGTTCCGAGAAGTTACTATTGTAAATTCTGTTGCTAAGCGCAAATGCAGGTGATTTCTCGTAGACCGGAGCCGGCGTCGGCGTTGGTGTTGGAGTCGGTGTCGGCGTTAGTGTTGGAGTCGGTGTCGGTGTCGGAGTCGGTGTTGGCGCCGGTGTCGATGTTGGAGTCGGCGTCAGCGTCGGCTCGGGTGTCGCCGGCGTTGGCGAAGTCCAACTGCTGCTGTTAGCGCTTGTAGTGGTTGGTGTAGAGTGTGGAATGACCACCCCTAACACCGGTTCCGGTGTCGCTGGCTGGCTCGGGTTCTCAGCATCCTGCTTAGCTTTTTCGACCAGGAATTTAGAAGCAACCAGAGCAACTTCCTGACGAAGTGCATTCTTCTGCGGTCCGAAGGAACCGTCAGGATTACCCCTCATTAAGTTTAATTCGAGCGCAGCGGCGACGGAATCCTTAGCCCAAGCAGAGATGGAAGAAGCGTCACTGAAGGTTAAGTCTTTGCCTTTTCCGGTGATGTCAACAGCTAAAGCATTCATAAAAATAACAGCCATTTGTTCACGGGTCAGCGTATTCGCTGCTCCAAACAGCTCTCCACCTATGCCTTTCACGAGTCCTGCCTTCACAGCAGCTTCCACAGCATTGAACGCATATGAATTACTTGGTACATCACTAAATGTAGCTAACGCAGGTGGGGAAGTCAGATCAAGATTCAACGTTTTTGCCAGAATAATGGCGAAGTCTTGTCTGGAAATCAATCCAGTCGGATTAAATTTGCCATCCGTTGTACCATTTATAATCCCTTTGTCCATTAATTCTAAAATGGCATCTTTCGCGTAAGAATTAGAGATATCAGCAAACGATGCCGAAGCAAATGCGTGAGGTACTAAAGTACCAAGCAGCACAGTGGTAGATAACATAGTTATTGATTTCTTCTTAAACGATTGTTTTTTACTCATAACCTTCTTTCCCCCTTAAAAATGCTACATGCGACAATTCCCTCGAAAAGTCGACAATATATGCCCCACTGATTGTACAACTTGTTGCTGAACGTATTCTGGACAATCCCTGGTAGGAAAGTTATTTTTGACGAGCAAATGAAACGCAAAAAAAGCCCCCTTTTTAAAGAGAGCTTCATGAACATTGTGCTTTTTTAGGAAAGCTGCCGAGCAATGACTTCCACTGGCTGCGGGGACACGCTGGCAATCAGGTCACCCGTCTGGCGAAGGCGTTCTACAATATTGAGCAGATGATAATCGGTAACAGAGACGTCTCGTTCAACTTCTTCCCAGGTCAGAGGTGTCGAGACAGTTGCGAGCGGACGAGCCCGTGGGGTATAAGGTGCCGCAAGGGTTTTGCCGCTGTAATGCTGAAGATAGTCAAAATAAATCCGATCTCCACGATGCTTCTTCAGCCGTTCCAGTGTGAACAGCTCCGGGTGCTTCTCGCTCACAAAACGTCCGACAAAATGGCCCACCGCTCGAAGGTCGTCAAAGGTTACGCCCGGGGTAATCGGAACGATAATCTGAACGCCGGTTGCGCCCGAGGTCTTTGGGACCGAGGTGAGACCAAGGGATTTCAGCACTGTACCTACAATTGAGGCTGCTTCCATAATGCGCGGCTCCTGCTCGCGGGAAGGGTCCAAATCAATCATCCATTCACAGGGCAGTGTGCTGCCTGCAAGGTGTAAGGACGGATGGAACTCCAGAGCTGCGAGATTGCCGAGCCAGAGTAGTTCAGGCAAGCCCTGCAAGGTAATGTAAGTAATGCCGTCGTGGTTGAAGGTCCGGACGAATTCCGGGAGCGGCTCAGGCGCGTTTTTCTGATAAAAGGACATGCCGGACACCCCATGGGGATAGCGAAGGACAGTCAGCAGCCTGTCCCGGCAGTAACGGAGCAGATAGGGAGAGAGCGCGGCAAGCTTTTGCAGATACATCTTCTTCGTAATGCCGACCTCAGGCCACAGCGGTTTGTTGGGATTGGTGATGATGATCTCCTGCCCGTCTACTGTGATGGAGCCTTTGACTGCAGTGGGCATGCTAGACTCCTCCTTAGGTTTTATTTGCTCCGCTGACTTAACAGACAGTCCTGTGGTGGAATTTCCACTTGGGCCTGAATGACAGGCTGGCGGAGTGTTCCTGATGTATTCCACTCTAGAAAATGGATCTTGAAGCAGAGTTGCGGCATGATCCAGAAGGCCGCTTTGCTTCGCTGGGGCTGCTCAGCAAATGGCATGGTTGGAGCTGCCGATTCATGGGCATACCGGGTAAGCTCACGCCAATCCTGCACGGTCAGCTTGCCCGCACCAGCATGGCCAATATAATGCAACCCGCCTTCTTCGTCATAGAGACCGAGCAGCAGTGCGTTGACCATCCCGTCACGGAAGGTGACACCACCGGCTACCGCTACAAGATCCTGAATGATTTTGCGTTTCTGCCAGCGCTTATCCTTGCCGTTTAGGGCATAGGTACTGTCCATGTCCTTACAGACAATGCCTTCTAGTCCGCCCTTTTGAGCGGCAGTGAACAGCTCTGCGGGATCGGCATAGCTGGGAACAATCTGCACATGAGGATGAGGCAGCATCACTTCAGCCAGAAGCTGCTGTCTCTTATGCAGCGGATGGTCGAGCAGCCACAAGCCATTGCTGTACAGGATGTCGAAGACCATATACATGACCGGCACCTGCCGCTTTACAGCCTGGATCGTACTTTCCGTCCTCAGACTGTCCCGCCGCATGACCTCGTGAAAAGAAGGCTTGCCGCCGCTGAGGGCGATAATCTCGCCATCCAGAATGACGGAGCTTGCTTTACAATAAGCAGCGGCATCCGCGAGCTCGGAATACTGGAGCGTGCGACGGTTCCCGCGTCTGTTAACCAGTTCGGTGCTGTTTCCGTCATAGTAGGACAGCATGCGAACGCCATCCCATTTGATCTGGGCGATCCACTGGTCACCTTGTGGCAACTGATCGGCTAGTATGGGCTCGAAGGGAATCACAGGCTTCAGGTTCATCTGCCTGTCCTCTAAGAAATCGTTTCTTTAGACTTAGCGCTGCGGCGCTTAGTCTTAGTCGGTGCGATGACCGGAATGGGGCCGACCTTCGGAGCTCCGGCCGTTGCAGGTGTTGCGGAAGGAGAAGTTCCAACAGATGGTATGGCACCGACCGGAGTCGTAACCACAGGGGGAGTCCCGCCAGATGGTGCAGCTCCCGCGAGAGGCGTAGCCGCAGGTACCGCCACAGAGGTCTTTGCCGTTTTTCTTTTACCTGTACCGGCAGTCTTTGTCTTCTTGGTACCGGACAGGGAGGGGCCGGGATCTGTGGGAACATGCTGAACGGCTTCGATACTGGCCTGGAGTGCGGCCATCAGGTCGATTACATTGCTCTCTTGCTTGGTAGGTGCAATATGAAATTCCTCTCCTGCAATCTTGTGCGAGATGAGATCCTGCATTCGCTGGCGATAATCGTCCGTATATTTGGACGGGTCGAACGGCGTGGACAGCTGGGAGATCAGCAGCTTGGCCATTTCCAGTTCCTTGTCGTTCACGGCACCGGCACCCGGCAGATTGGGAACCTGAGAAGCCGGACGCACCTCGTCCGGGTAGAAAATCGTCTCAATGGCAATGCATTCCTCCAGCACCCGAATAGCTGCTAGGCTGCTCTTGGAGCGGATGGAGATTTTGGCGATGCCGATTTTGCCCGTCTGCCGCATGGCCTCCATCAATAGCCGGTAGGCGTTGCCTCCAGCTTGGTCGGGGGACAGATAGTATGTTTTTTGAAAATAAATCGGATCAATCTCCGTCAAATCAACGAAATCAAGGATCGTAATGTTCTTGCTGCTTTCTTCGGTCAATTGATCAAGCTCTTCCTTATCGAAGGTGACAAACTTGCCTTTCTCATATTCGTAACCTTTACCGATCTCCTCCCAGGCGACCTCCTTGTCGCAGACCGGGCATTTGCGCACATACGACAATGGGCTGCCGCATTCTTTATGAATGTAGCGCAGCGAGATGTCTTTGTCCTCCGTAGCGGAGAACATTTTGACCGGAACGTGTACAAGTCCGAAGCTGATGGCTCCTTTCCAAACGGTATGCATAATATCGCCTCCTGAACAATGATCTTGCTGCTTTTAATGTGATAAGAGCATAAGTGCATGGATTTGCTTTGGCTTAGTATTGGGTTGGATACGTTTTTCTAGCCGGATGCATTTTTTGTGAACCATGGGAAAAAATAAGGCCAGGCAAGAGGCTGGAATTCAGCAATCAGCGTGCTAATATGATGTACGTCGGAGGGGAAAAGATGAGCAAATCTTGGAACGAGTGGAGCGACATCTTGAGTGAGCAGGACATTCCTGCAGAGGTAGTCGACTGGAATGCCATCACGACGAACACGTCAGAGAACGAGGATAGCGTGGATGGGGACAAGTTGGATGCAGAGCAGACCATCGGTGAAGTCCCGGTGATCATCACACCAAAGGATAAAGCGTAATGTGATCCGATTTCACAAACGAGGAGGACATGATATGGATGTTAGGCGGGCAAAGGATATTTATGCTTCGAAGGACATGATTTCGGTTCATCTGGACGGCGAGCCGGTCTGGATTGAGCATGTGGATGCTGAGAACGGCATGGCTACCGTGCAGGTGGGTTCAAGTCCCACCAATACGCATACCGTAGGCGTGGAGCGGCTGGAAGAGAAGCGTTAAGGAATTAGTTATACAAGGAACGTCGTAATAATGAGAGCGGGATAAAGAACTGCGTAATAAAGAACTGCGTAATAAAGAGCTACGTGGTGAAGAACTGCTCAGTAAAGAACAGTATCATGTTGTCTAACGGCATAATTTGCTGCAGGCCTGTTGCCCGTTTTTTGGGCAAGGGCCTTTTTGTAAATATAAGAATTTTTACGCTATAAATTATCCTTATATTTCTCGCTGAAACGGATACCGTCCCTCAAAGGACGGCAAAGTCGTTTCTACTTGCGAATTCAAAGATGACACCGTTGTTGCGGTAAAACAATCATACCGATATAATTAATTGTATTGTACTTCGACAGATTTCTTATGTAATCTGACGATTACGGACTTATTCAAAGGTGGTATTGAAGTTGGACAATAATGTTGAATCGGTGCTCAAATACCATTCCTACAGCCTGGAGGATACAGAGAGGCTTGCTGCTGCTCTGGCGGCTGCATCGGTACCTGGTACCGTAATTGGACTGGACGGCGATCTGGGGGCAGGGAAGACCGCTTTTTCCCAACGCTTTGCCCGTCATCTGGGCGTAGAGGGCATCGTCAACAGCCCTACATTTACAATTATCAAGGAGTATGAGGGTCGTCTGCCGCTGTACCACATGGATGTATACCGGATTTCGGTTCAGGAAGCGGACGAGCTGGGCCTGGATGAATATTTCTACGGGCAGGGAGTTTGTCTCGTGGAGTGGAGCAGTATCATCGCCGAACTGATGCCTCCGCGGCATTTGCATATATACATGGAGACGGTTGGCCCGGACGAACGTATTATCACGGTAACGGGAACCGGCGCGCCTTACGATGAGTGGTGCCGGACTCTGGAACAGAACGGGGTTAAGAAGAATGACGAATGAAAATATAGAGCCGCGCAAGCGGTTTTTGGCGCTTGATACATCGACGGCTACGCTGGGGGTTGCCGTCACGGAAGGAGGCGTCGTGCTGCATGAGATCAACGCATCTGGCGAACGGAATCATTCCGTTCACTTGCTGCCGATCATTCAGCAGGCGCTGGCAGCATCGGGAACGGCCCCTGCCAGCCTGGCCGGTATATCGGTCGGCGTTGGGCCGGGTTCCTATACCGGGACGCGCATAGCCGTGACCGCTGCCAAGACACTGGCCTGGGCATGGAAACTGCCCGTGGCCGGTGTGTCCAGCCTGCATGCCTTGGCATGGGGCGGCTGGAAAGCCGGTCTCGCCGGAGAGACTGCGGCGAACCGGCAGGATAGCGCCGGCAGCGATGCGGATGCCGGCGTTCCGGCAAGTGCTGGTCCCGGGGCCGGTACCTATGGCCCGGACTGGATCATCCCGCTGCTGGATGCCCGCCGCGGACAAGCCTATACGGCGCTGTTCGCAGCTGCTGACAGCGGCGCGCCGGTTCGCCTTGAGCCGGACGCTATCCGCCTGATGGCGGATTGGGTGCAATGGCTCGGCGAACGGCTCGAAGAAGCTGCCGCCGCAGGCAGCAAGCCGCGCAGGCTCTGGTTTGTCGGCGAGACGGCGCTGCATGCCAGTGAAGAATCGCTGCGGCCGCTGCACGATGCCGCAAGCTTAGAGGCGGTGCCTTATGAATTGGAAGGACGCTGGGCAGGACTGCTTGGTGAAGCAAGATTGGCGCAGGGAGAGAGCGACGACCTGCACAGCATCATACCTAACTATACCCAGCTTTCGGAAGCGGAGGCCAATCTGCGGTTAAGCAGAGAAGGGAGCATTAATAAACGATGACGGATGCGGAGTCAGTAAGAGGGCAGGGAGACGGTCTTGTTTTTCGCCTGATGAAGGTGGAGGATATTCCCGATATTCTGGTAATCGAACGGGAAGCCTTCACTATGCCGTGGACGGAGGAAGCCTTCCGCAACGAGCTGACACACAATCATTTTGCTAAATATATGGTGATGGAGCTGGCCGGTCATATTATCGGTTATGCTGGAATGTGGGCGATCGTGGATGAGGCCCATGTGACGAACATCGCCCTGCTGGAGGCCTATCGGGGCCGCAAATGGGGTGAACGCCTGCTGGACGAGCTGATGAGAACAGCAGCTTTTTTAGGCATGCAGTCCATCACGCTTGAGGTCAGGGTAACCAATGAGATTGCCCAGAATTTGTACCGCAAAAAAGGCTTCCGCTCGGCGGGTACCCGTAAAGGTTATTACTCCGATAACCGTGAGGATGCGCTCATTATGTGGGCCGATCTGCCGGCATACGAGGAGCGAAGCATTTTGGAAGGAAGCGTGGACCATAAATGAAGACTGAAACGGGTGCACTTCAGCCTGTGATTATATTGGCAATTGAGACAAGCTGTGATGAGACCTCGGTGGCTGTGGTTAAGGATGGCAACGAGGTGTTGTCCAACATCATCTCTAGTCAGATTGAGACGCACCGAGCCTTCGGCGGGGTAGTCCCTGAAGTTGCTTCGCGTAAGCATGTGGAAGTAATGACGCTGGTCATTGAAGAGGCGATGTTGGCTGCGAACGTAACACCTGATGACTTGACGGCCATTGCTGTAACGCAAGGACCGGGTCTGGTGGGGGCGCTGCTGGTAGGTGTAGTAGCTGCCAAAAGCCTGGCACTTGCCTGGAATAAGCCGCTGATCGGCACACATCATATTGCCGGACATATCTATGCCAACCGCCTCGTTGCTGAACTGCAGTATCCCTGTATGACGCTGGTGGTTTCTGGCGGACATACTGAACTGGTTCATATGGAGCAGGAAGGCCGCTTTAATATAGTTGGCCGTACTCGTGACGATGCAGTGGGTGAAGCCTACGACAAGGTCGCGCGTGCGCTGGGTTTCCCTTATCCAGGTGGGCCTCATGTGGACCGTTTGGCTCGGGAAGCTGAAGAGGTCGTGCCACTGCCTAGAGTGTGGCTCGAGCCACACTCTTATGATTTCAGCTTCAGCGGATTGAAATCTGCCGTGCTGAATGTAGTCAACCAGAGCAAGATGAAAGGTCTGACGCCGAATGTTGCCGGAATTGCTCGAGGCTTTCAGGAGTCGGTTGTAGAGGTACTGGTCGAGAAGGCAGTCCGGGCAGTCCGGGCTTGCAGTGCCAAACAATTGTTGCTCTGTGGCGGTGTGGCTGCAAACAAGGGCTTGCGCGAAGCGCTGACGGCCCGCTGCGAGCAAGAAGGCATCGAGCTGATTGTGCCTCCGCCGGTTTATTGCACGGACAATGCGGCCATGATTGGTGCGGCTGCTTATGTAAAATGGAAACATGAGGGTGGCATTCCTCTTGATATGGTGGCTGACCCTGGATTTTCACTGGAAAAATGGTCCGTTCCCGCCTATTGACTTCGGTTCGTCGTCTGGGTATAATCAGTTCAATTATAAATTAGCGTAAACGCAATGAATGGAAGTAGTAAGGAAACTCCGGGTTAAGAGAGCTGCGGGATGGTGCAACGCAGTCGAAGGAGACCTGAACTCGTCCGGGAGCGGAGCGGTGGAACAAAGGAAGCCCTAGACTAGGGATTGAACGGCAGTGCACGCCGGGGCCTTTCATACATCGTTACGGTTAACCTCCGTGAGAGGGTGGTCAAACAAAGGAAAGGACATGATGTCGTCCGGTTGATTTGTTTGGCTGTTAAGTGGATATTTCAGTGTCGGTGCAGATAAGCCGATATCAGGAGTATCAACAAGAGTGGTACCGCGAAGGTTAATAGCCTGTCGTCTCTTGAATGAGATGGCAGGCTTTTTTGTATGCTTTTTTCCAAAAGATATACGCTGTGAACGGGAGTAGTAAAAGACTATGGTGTTCAGAGAGCTGCGGTAGGGTGCGACGCAGTCACCAGAATCTTTGAAGCTCGCCCGGGAGCGGAACGGCTGAACAACAGTAGGCCGTTACGGTTTGTCCCCGTTACCGGACCTTCCCGCAGGATGAAGATGAACTTCAGCGTCCTGCCGGGAAGAGGAGCTGGATGCACTCAGCGAGCAGATGATGTTATGCTGTTCGACTGTGCGTCAACAAGAGTGGTACCGCGGAGGGGAAACCCGCCGTCTCTTATATGAGACGGCGGGTTTTTGCGTTCCTGCGGACCGAATGGGGCATATAGCTGTACCTGGTCCGCAGGGTGCGGAGAGTAGGAGTTCCGCTGCATTAACAGCGGAATTCCTACTGTCATCTAGCTGCCGGCAGCAGTGGGTGGGAATTAGCACGACCGCAAGTCGACGTGTGGTTGTGCGCAATAAACATAAAGCATGTTACAGAGAGATATACAGGGGTTGTTTCGTCCGTCCAAACAGATTTTATGAAAGATTTAGCCCTAGCTATACAACTTAACTGAAATTAACAGGATTATCTCCTGTTAATTAGTTGCAAACCTCGTTTTTTGTGAAAATAACAGGAAAAACTCACTTTAATTCTGCGGTTTATGCCCCTGAGCATAGATTTAGAGTGAATTAACGGGAGGTATTCCTGTTATTACAGGGATCGTTGGCGTTTTGTACCAGAATAACTGGAGTATTTCCAGTTATTATTCGTATGGCACCATCAAGAGCAGACCGAGAGCAGTAGAAGGGCAGATTAAGCAGTTCAAACGCCGGCCTATCACAGGTGAATCAATTATAGATCCAAGCGATGATCAGTTCTGCTAGCTTCAAAGTTGATTATTAAGTAAATAGACATCAAACACAGAACCAAAACAAGCTAGAAACAAATACAAAGCCAAATTCAAAGCCAAATTCAAAGCCAAATCTAAAGCCAAACCTAGATCCAAGTAAGATCCAAACCTATACCAACAGCAAATAACATTAACTCAGACCCATTCGAATTAAATTCAACCCAAAATCACTCAATATAGTCCGAAATCAATCCAAAACAAACACATAAATCAGGAGGTATTTACCATGATTATTCCAGTTAAGAAACGAATTCAGATTTTTGATACCACGCTGCGTGATGGTGAGCAAGCACCGGGTGCGAGCCTGACGCCGGAGCAAAAGATACTGCTGGCTTACAAGCTTGCAGAGTTAGGCGTAGATGTGATGGAACCGGGATTTCCCGTATCCAGTCCTGGTGATTTTAACGCGGTGGAGACGATTTCGCGCAAAATACGGAACGTAGAAATTTGCGGATTTGCCCGCGCAGTCAAGGGCGATATTGATGCCGCTGTAAAAGCAACCCGTGATGCCGAGCGGCGGCGGATTCACTTGTTCATTTCCTCCTCGGACATTCATCTGCAGCATCAGCTGCGGATGAGCAGACCGGAAGTGGTGGCAAAAGCCCGTGAGATGACGGCGTATGCCCGTCAATTCACAGATGTTGTGGAGTTCACGGCGATGGACGCCGCTCGGACTAATATTGATGACCTGATTGAGATGGTGGAGGCAGTCATCGAGGAAGGAGCGTCTATTATTAACCTGCCCGATACAGTTGGCTACGCGCTGCCGCATGAATACGGCGAGATGTTCCGGCGGGTGCGGCTGGGGGCAAGAGGTGGAGATAAGGTCATCTACAGTGCCCACTGTCACAATGATCTGGGGCTTGCCGTGGCCAACAGCCTGGCGGCTATTGAGGGAGGCGCGACACAGATCGAGGTGACCGTCAATGGGGTCGGTGAGCGAACAGGCAACTGTGCGCTGGAGGAACTGGTCATGGCACTGGAGACTCGTGGCGATGTTCTGGGGGCAGAGACGGGTATTGCACTTGATCAACTGTATGAGTCTTCACGACTGATCAGTAGCGCGATGCATTTTCCCATTGCTTACAATAAGCCGGTCGTTGGCAGAAATGCCTTTCAGCATGAGTCTGGTATTCACCAGGACGGCTTGCTGAAGGATCGCAGCACCTATGAGATCATGGACCCGGAACGTCTTGGTATTCCGCGCAGCATGATTATCCTGGGCAAGCATTCCGGCCGCCATGCACTGAAGGACAGAGCCGCAAAATACGGAATTGCCCTTGAACCGGCGGAGCTGGATGCTCTGTACGAGTCGTTCAAAGAAACAGCTGACCGGCAAAAAGTTGTCAGCGATGAACAACTCCTGCAGATGGTTAGCAGCACGACTGGACAGCAGGCCCAGGTCTATGAACTGGGCGAGGTGCAGGTGCTGGCCGGAAGCGCAGCGCGACGTGTGGCTGCAGTGACGGTGCGTCACTTGCAGAGCGGCAGCGAGACCTCGCATACCAGCACAGGTGACGGTCCTCTTGGAGCGATTATTGCTGCGATTGGGCAAGGAATTGCGGAGGATATTGATTTTGCCGGGCTGGAGCTGCACTCGCTGGGCAGCGGGGAGAATGCCCAGGCTGAGGCTGCGGTAATGGTAGAATGGGGCGGCGTCAAATTCAGGGGTACGGCGATCCACCAGGATATTGTAATGGCCGCTGGATTGGCCTATATTGCAGCCTGCAACGCAGCGCTGCTCTCCGCACGGAGTGTAGAAGCGGAGTAGCCAAAAGATGTGCGCTGGCCAACCTGTTCGGCAGATCGCCGCTAGAAATCGGCTTTACGATTGCGCCGGCGGCCGTTTTATCCGCGATTCTCAGCTCCATAGTTCTTCAGGTTTCGGCGAAAGGGAAGGCATCGCCCACACTTAGCTGTCTTATTTTGACTAGACCCGCTGTCTGATACGGAGATAGCGGGTTCTTTTTTGCCATAAAATCACGGGAAATATTAAGGGGAATTGCCTTTGTCAAGGTGTGGACAACGTTATCCACATATTCCGGACGAATTGTGTAAAAAGTGCGTAAAACCAGCAATACCAGCTCTTTTTTTAAGGGCTTTGATTAGATGGGGTGATGTGAGGTTGTTCTGTGGAAAATGTGGATAATATGGTGGATAATATTTCCTTGACAACAGAAAGGGCGATTTAATCCATAAAAAAAGCCCCGAAGGGCTGTGTTTAACAAAGAGTTATGCACGAAAACTGGGGATAGAGTTGTGGATAAGTATATTTGAACAAAATGGGAACTGTTAAAATATTTTTTTGAAGCCGATTTACATTATTCGTCAGCAAGGATTTCCCATTCGCTAAAAATATGACTCAATCGTTCCTTCTTATCCTTTAATTCTTCTTCATACTGCTGAAGTGCCATGTAATCCTGGTAGACTTCCTGCTTGGTCATCTCATTCTCTATAAAAGCAATTTCTTCTTCCAATGTTGCGATGCCCTCTTCCAGTTCAGTGATCCGCCGCTGGCGGTTACGTTCCTCGCGCTTGGCCTGTTTGTCTGCTTCAAAGGAAGAGGCCGTGCCTTTCTCGACGGGAGCGGGCTCTTTGTCGATGTTTTTGGCGGCAGACTTGAGCGCAGCCTGTTCGGCGGCCTCCTTGGCGATATCCTCCAGCTCCCGCTTCTTCTCAATATAATCGTCGTAGTTGCCGAGATACGGGTCAATGCCATCGGGGTGCAACTCTAGCACACGTTCTGCCATTTTATTGAGGAAATAACGGTCATGGGAAATGAACAGCAGTGTGCCTTCAAAATCTATCAGAGCTGATTCCAGCACTTCACGGCTGACGAGATCCAGATGGTTCGTCGGCTCATCCAGAATGAGCATGTTAGCGCCGCGCAGCATCAACTTGGAGAGCGCCACCCGCGCTTTTTCTCCACCGCTCAGTGCAGAGACTTTCTTCAGAACATCTTCACCACTGAACAGGAAGTTGCCAAGGATGGTACGAATTCTGGCTTCCTCCAGCATCGGGTATTCGCTCCACAGCTCTTCTAGCACCGTATTTCGTGGGTTCAGGCGTGTCTGCTCTTGGTCATAGTACCCGATTTTGACTTTGGTGCCCCAGTTTACGGTTCCAGCAGAAGGCTCCCGCGTACCCATCATGCATTGTAGCATCGTGGACTTACCGATCCCGTTTGGTCCAATTAACGCGGCGGTCTCGCCACGGCGTAGTTCAAAAGAGGCATTGCTGAACAGCGGGGGCTGTCCTTCTCCGAAGGCAACGGCCACATCACGTACCTGCAGAACTTCTTTGCCTGACATGAAATCCGGCTCAAAAGCGAAGTTGGCCTTTTTCAGGTCGCCTAGCGGTTTGTCAATCCGGTCCATCTTCTCCAGTGCTTTGCGTCGGCTCTGTGCCCGTTTGGTTGTGGAGGCCCGGACGATGTTGCGCTGTACGAACTCCTCCATCTTGGCGATCTCGCCTTGTTGTTTCTCATACTGTTTGAGCCGAGCTTCATATTCGGCTGCCTTGATATCTACATAACGGCTGTAATTGCCCGTGTACCTCCGGGACTGGTGCCGTTCAATCTCTACAATTGTTGTCACCAGTCGATCGAGGAAATACCGGTCATGGGAAACCACGAGAATGCCACCGGAATATCCGCGCAGATAATCCTCAAGCCAGGTCAAAGTCTCGATGTCTAAATGGTTGGTCGGCTCATCCAGCATGAGCAGGTCCGGGGCTTGAAGCAGAATCCGGGCTAATGCGAGCCGTGTCTTCTGCCCACCGCTTAAGGTGGAGATCCGTGTGTCCGGCGCAAATTCGCCGAAGCCCATACCATGTAAGACGCTGCGAATCCGGGTATTCATCTCATAGCCGCCGTGGTCCTTGAACCAGTCGGACTGACGAGCATAACGCTCTAGCAGATCCTCGTACCGTTTGGGGTCGTCTGCCAGTGCGGGATCGGCAATCTGTTCCTCTAACCGCCGCAGTTCAGATTCAGCTTCTATTAACGGAGCAAAGACCGCTAGCATTTCTTCTTCTATGGTCTTGTCCGATTGCAGTCCACTGTTCTGGGCTAGATAGCCAATCGTTGTTTCTTTGGATTTATGAATTTGCCCGCTGTCAAAAGACAGTTCACCCGCTAGAATTTGCAGAAAAGTGGATTTCCCGGCTCCGTTGACTCCAACTAGGCCTACTCGCTCTTTTTCGTTAACCTGAAGGTTGATACCGTCCAGCACGCTTTGTATTCCATATAATTTCGTAATTCCTGTTGCTTGAAGAAGCATAATGATGAAACCTCCACCCTTGCATATTACGCCTTGGCACTGTCGCCTTAGCCGCTATAATCACGTATTCCTTTTAGTTTACATGAAAAGCGTTTCCGGTGCGAGAGCTTGCCGGGGGAAAGAAGACCCGAACGTTTCACGAAGAGGGCCCGGGACACGGGGAACGCCCGTGCGCAAAACCATGTCTTCGGGCTATCTTGGCGAACCGGGGAGAAGAGTGGTAAACTAATCTTACAAACTAGGAGAAACGACGGACAGAAGAGGGAGGCGGCTGCTTATGACGGGCTTGCATGAAGAGCTCGTGCGAAGAAAGCGCGAGCTGCGGGTGCAGCAGGCTACCGCTCGGGACAGTTTATCCCTGGAGCAGCGCAGAGAGCTGTCCACTAGGGTCTGCCGCAAAGCTTGGGCGTGGAGCGAGTCTGAGACTTTGTCTTCAATTATGGCCTATGTATCCTTCCGTTCAGAACTGAACACCAGGCCGCTACTCACACGCGCTTGGGAAGCTGGGTGCGAGGTGCTACTGCCTCGGGTTGTTCCCAGCAGTGGAGCCATGACACTGCATCGTGTCACTTCCTGGGAGGAGTTGTCCGTTGGTACGTATGGCATCATGGAGCCGACAGCGGCCGGAGAGGATGCGGGGACCATGGTCTCCAGCAAACTTCCGGCCGCAGTATTCGTACCGGGACTAGCATTTGATATCCGGGGCGGACGCCTCGGATATGGACGGGGTTACTATGACCGTCTGCGTTCATCCTGGGAGACTAGCGGTCTCTGTGAAGGAGTGGCCACTCCGCTTTGGATCGGGCTGGCCTACGATATGCAGATCGTGGAAGAAGTGCCGATGGATGACCACGATGCTATTATGGACATGCTGATTACGGAGCATGGTGTGCTGGATTGCCATAACGGAGAGTTTTACAAGGGATAACCCCTGACAGCAAGAAGTGTAGAAGCTCTAGTAGCGCGCTGCACTGCATAACGATACATAACATATAAGAGAGGGAGGGCGAACCTATGGCGTGGAAAACAGCAATCCTGACGGCCAGCGATAAAGGGGCCAGGGGCGAACGGGAAGACACGAGCGCCCAGGTGATCCGGGAGCTGGTAGAGGAAGAGCTTGGAGGGGAGATTGTTGAATATCGAATTGTCCCTGATGAGCAGGATGAGATTATTGCGGCTTTAATAGAATTAACGGATTACTTTCAGGCGGACCTGGTTCTTACAACCGGGGGGACGGATCTTGCCATCCGTGATGTAACGCCAGAAGCCACTCGGCGTGTCATTGAGCGAGAGGTACCAGGACTTTCCGAGGCGATGCGGAGTACGGTTATGCAGAAGAACCGCGCAGTAATGCTGTTTCGCGGCATTTGCGGTATACGCGGACGTACGCTGATTGTGAATCTGCCAGGCACGCCGAAGGGTGTGCACGAGAATCTGGCGGCCATCATGGACCAGCTTCCTGAGGCATTATTGATGGTGACTGGACAGTATCGCCAGTAACACTGTTTTTCCGGGTCATTTTCTTGTCATGTCACCCTATCACTCGAAGAAAATCGATGGATGTGTGATATAAGTTATGGTATTATTAAATCGTCGTAAACGGTATCATGAACGGACAGAATGACAAGGAGGATAAACAATGTTAAGTGGAATTGGTACTCCGGGAATTATCTTGCTGGTGATACTGGCGCTGTTGCTCTTTGGTCCGAATAAGCTTCCCGAACTGGGCCGGGCAGTTGGACGAACCTTTCGCGAGTTCAAGGAAGGTGCACGTGATATCGTCGGTGATTCTGAGCCGGCCAAGAAGAGCGAAGCTCCACCAGCGCCGGAAGCCCCGCAGAATGCAGCGGCCAATGTTCCGCAGGACAGACGTCTACCGGAATAATAGAACAATTAAGGCGGGGGTTTTCTCTTAAGTCGACTAGTGGCTTTGGAGAGCGCCCTCTTTTTTTGAATTGGTATCAGAAAACCCCACAAAGTATGGTGACAGAGCAGCGAGCTCCCTGCTGTACTTTGTGGGGTTATTTTGTGTCATGGGTGGTGTCTGCATGTCTGGGAAGGGTGATGAGATGTCGTTGGTGGATCATCTCACCGAATTACGAAAACGGATTATTTATGTGCTGATTGTCTTTGTACTGGGCTTGGTGGGCGGATTGTTCTGCGCTAAGCCGATCTACGAATATCTGATCCGTTCCGATCTGGCACAAGGCTTTGTGCTGCATGCCTTCTCTTTCTGGGACGGGATTGGCATGTACATGAAGATTGCCATGGCCTTATCACTGGCCATTTCGGTTCCTTTTATCATCTATCAGCTATGGGCATTCGTCAGCCCAGGGCTGCGTCAGGTGGAGCGGAACGCGGCACTACGTTATGTGCCGTACGTATTCATTCTTTTTATCCTCGGGGTATTATTCGCTTATTACATTGTGTTTCCGATGGCGCTTTCTTTTACAATCTCCATCACAAGAGATATGGGACTAGAAGAAACCTATGGCATTGCTCAATATTTTGAGTTTATGTTCAGCTTGGTCCTGCCGATGGCGCTGCTGTTTGAGCTGCCGCTGGTGGTTATGTTCCTGACCAAAATCAGAATTCTTAACCCGCTGCGTCTGCGCAAACTGAGACGGTATGCGTACTTTGTCCTGGTCTTTATTGGGATCGTGATTACCCCGCCGGATTTCATCTCTGACTTTCTGGTAGCGATTCCGCTGCTAATTTTGTATGAATTCAGTGTATTCCTCTCAGCTTTTGTATACCGAAAGCAACTCGCTGCGGATAAGGAGCTGGAGGAGCGGTACGTTAAGCGACAGGAGGATTAACGGGTGTGCTTGTAGAGCAGTGTTTTCCTGAAGCAGCACTGCGTAAGAAGCGTGACTGAATTCTCCCCATGATCAGGGTGAAAAGGGCAATCAGCACGAACAGGGCAGTGCCGTTCCATAGATCCAGGACAACGCCGCCCAGCAACGGGCCAAGTGCCCTGGAGACTTGAGGACCCATGCCGTATATGGCGAAGGCATACCCTCGCTGATCGGCCGTAGCCATCTCGGCAACGGCCTTTTGCGCATGAGGTCCGTGCAGCATCTCACCAACAGAGAAGATAAACTCTGCGGCCAGCAGCAGGAAAAGCGTGGGGGCGAACCCGTAGCCCAGTGCGACTGCAGCGAAGAGCAGGTAGGCGATGCTGAGCATGCGGCGTGCTGTGAAGCGTGCCGTCACTTTGGCAACCCACAACTGAAGCAAAATGACGGTCACACCGTTGAAGGTCAGCATCGTGGCAAGTACGGTTTTATAGTTATCGAAATGCGTCTGTAGCTGAAAAGGTAATGTGGAGTCCACCTGGGCATACAGAAAGCCAACAGGCAGGTAGCAGAGTGTCAGCCAGAGAATCATCCGGTTCTCTGGCTGTTTTGCTGCCGTCAGCCAAGATACAGCTGCCCCATTAGTTTGTCCACTTTTAGGTAGCCTGGACGGTGCCGATTCCTTCAAACGGAGCCAGAGCAGCCCTGAATAGGCAGCCAGTAGTAGTGCGGCGATCCAGAAGACGATATGCACGTTCCAGGAGAACAGCATGAGTCCGAGAGCGGGACCGAAGGCAGCGCCGAAATTAAGCGCCATATGCAGCAGCGCATAGACCTCCGCCCGCTTCTCCGGCTGGACAATGTCGGAGATCTGGGCACTGGCTGCTGGTTGGAAAAGGGCCGAGCCGATCCCGTTCAGGATAGAGGCGGCTGCGAAGAGGATGATTCCGTCTGCCAAGGCATAGCCGGCGAAGGATAGGGTTTGTAACAGTAGCGAAGCAACCATAACTGGCTTGCGTCCATACCGGTCACTGAGGCTTCCGCCGCCGATTCCGGCGAAGATGCCGAATAAGGGCTGCAGGCCGACAATCAGGATCGGCAGCAGCACAGAGCCGTTCATTTGGTCATGTAAGTATAAGACCAGAAAAGGCCGGATCATGAACATCGTTAATGAACTGAGAATAGTGCCTGTGAACTGGAGCCAAACGGCCCCGTTATAGGACCGGAAGAATGATAATAGGTTGATTTTTTTGGCTGTCATGAGGTGTTTTCCCGCTTTCTTTCACTCGGCTAGTGCGTTAATTTGTAGTTCCAAATTCTCGTATGCCAGGCTTCAGTCCCTCAAAGGTCCTGTCTTTTCGATTTCGCTTACCGATCTGCACAACTGGAGTATACATGCCGCTATTTTGTTAGTAAAATTAAGGTTGATGATGTTGATATTAGTTTTTACTAATGGCTGATTTGGGCCAGATGACCAGATGTGCTACAGAGGGGAGGATTCTTCTGCCGGCTTCCGGCAGGGGGGATGATGACTATACTCCAGTTGCAAGTGTTTGCGGCCGCAGCGGAAGCGAAGAGCTTCACCCGTGCTGCCGAAGATCTTGGTTTTACTCAATCTGCCGTTTCGCAGATGATTCAAAGTCTGGAGAAAGAATTGGGTATTCTGCTGTTTCACCGCAGCCGCCAAGGTATTGTCCTGACCGAGAACGGAGAGGCGATGCTGAAGCATGCCCGTCTTATTTTGCATACAACCCAGGTCATGAAGGAAGAAGCCGCTCTTGCCGTGCAAATGCAGGCCGGTTCGTTGCGGATCGGTGCCACGCCGGATATTGCCTGCCGGTTCGTGCCGGAATTGTCCGAGGCGTTCAAGCAGTCTTTCCCTGGCTCGGAGCTTGTGGTTTTCGAGGGAGAATCCGAGGAGATTAATGAATGGATCGCCAGTGGCGTTATTGATGTCGGTATAACAATGTTTCCAGACCCACAGTGGCATAGTGTGCCCCTGATCCGCGATGAAATGGTAGTGCTTTTACCGGAGAATCATCCGCTGGGGCAGGAATCCTTTCTAAATTTTGAGCAAATCAAAGAACAGTGCTTTCTAATGCCGAAGGACGAGGATCTGCGCAATCTGCTGCTGTCCAGCCATTCCGGCTTCAATGTTGTGATGGAAGTGAAGGATTTCAATACCATTCAGGCGATGGTACAGGAAGGCTTGGGTCTGTCTATACTGCCCCGGTTCTATATTTCCAGACTCGGCGCAAAACTACCGGCTGTTTCTTTCGCTCCTGCGCTCATGCAAGAGGTCGTGATGGCTGTCAAGGATGAGATCAATATTCCGCGGCTGGCTGCCGAATTCATGCGACTCGCTCTAGCCTATATCCGCAAGCACAGACAAGATGCTGTTACGGGTGGATGATAGGGGAGAAAGGCATATTTTTCCGACGGCTGGATAGAATGTAAAGGGGTATGTGTCGGACAACCTTCCAAAACCATTTTTTTCCGAAAACAAAATACGAATTTGTGTAAAAGGACTTGAAATCCGCTCTCAAGTTGAGTATCATAAAAATTGTTGTTAGCACTACGGAGTGTCGAGTGCTAATGATGCTGAAAAATATGGAATGACGGGTATTTCTTATGCCAGATTCATATTTTTCAAAATATCGCAGTCTTTAGACTACAGCGATATTCCTAATCTCTGTTTTCAAGAACAATCACATAATTTTAAAGGAGGCTATTTTTCATGATCAAACCTTTAGGTGAACGCGTATTGGTAGAACCGAGCGAGCAGGAGGAAACCACTTCTTTCGGAATCGTGCTTCCGGACTCCTCCAAGGAGAAGCCGCAAGAAGGCAAGGTTATCGCAGTAGGCAGCGGCGCATTGAAAGATGGCGTGCGTGTGGCACTGGAAGTTAAAGAAGGCGACCGTGTAATCTTCTCGAAGTATGCCGGAACCGAAATCAAATACGAAGGCAAAGAATATTTGATTATGAAAGAAAGCGACATTCACGCGATTCTGGACTAAGAATCGTTTATAAGCTTGAACTCAATTACTTATGAATAATGCACGAAGAAGTGTACGCTAACAAAACTAGGATGATGCTTTCGAAGCTAGTTTTGACGCAGAAGATCGAAGAAGTGCATGCTCACAAAACTTTTAGGAGGTATATTACACAATGGCAAAAGAAATCAAGTTCAGTGAAGATGCTCGCCGCGCAATGCTGCGCGGGGTTGATGCTTTGGCAAACGCGGTAAAAGTAACACTTGGACCGAAAGGCCGCAACGTGGTACTGGAGAAGAAATTCGGTAGCCCGCTGATCACTAACGACGGTGTAACCATCGCCAAAGAAATCGAACTGGAAGATGCTTTCGAGAACATGGGTGCTCAACTGGTTAAAGAAGTAGCTACCAAGACCAACGATGTTGCTGGTGACGGTACTACTACTGCAACTGTTCTGGCTCAAGCCATGATCCGTGAAGGTCTGAAGAACGTAACTGCAGGCGCTAACCCTATGGTTATCCGCAAAGGGATTGACAAAGCAGTGCGGGCAGCAATTGAAGAATTGCAGAAGATCGCTAAACCAATCGAAGGTCAACAATCTATCGCTCAAGTAGCGGCAATCTCCGCTGCTGACGATGAAGTAGGCCAACTGATTGCTGAAGCCATGGAAAAAGTAGGTAAAGACGGCGTAATCACCGTTGAAGAATCCCGCGGATTCCTGACTGAGCTTGAAGTGGTTGAAGGTATGCAGTTCGACCGTGGTTACATTTCTCCGTACATGATCACTGACACGGACAAAATGGAAGCTGTTCTGGAGAACCCGTACATCCTAATCACAGACAAGAAAATCAGCAGCACGCAAGAAATCTTGCCACTGCTTGAAAAAATCGTTCAGCAAGCTAGACCGCTTGTAATCATCGCTGAAGACATCGAAGGCGAAGCACAAGCTATGCTGATCGTGAACAAACTGCGCGGAACTTTCAACGCTGTTGCTGTTAAAGCTCCTGGCTTTGGCGACCGTCGCGAAGCTATGCTGCAAGATATCGCTGCCCTGACTGGCGGCCAAGTGATCACTGAGAAGCTCGGTCTGGACCTGAAGACTACTTCCATTGAGCAATTGGGTAACGCACGTCAAGTACGCGTAACCAAAGAGAACACTACAATCGTTGACGGAAGCGGCGACAAAGCGGACATCACTGCTCGCGTGAACCAAATCCGTGCTCAACTGGAAGACACTACTTCCGAGTTCGACAAAGAGAAATTGCAAGAGCGTCTGGCTAAATTGGCTGGCGGCGTAGCCGTTGTCAAAGTTGGCGCTGCAACTGAAACAGAATTGAAAGAGCGTAAGCTGCGCATCGAAGACGCCCTGAACGCAACCCGCGCTGCGGTTGAAGAAGGTATCGTATCCGGTGGGGGTACAGCTCTTGTGAACGTATATAACGCTGTTGCGGCAGTGAGCGTATCCGGCGACGAGAAAACCGGCGTAAACATCGTGCTTCGCGCGTTGGAAGAGCCAGTTCGCACCATCGCAGCGAACGCTGGTCAAGAAGGTTCCGTTATCGTGGACCGCTTGAAAAAAGAAGCTATCGGTATCGGCTACAACGCTGCTACTGGTGAGTGGGTGAACATGTTCGAAGCAGGGATCGTTGACCCTGCCAAAGTAACTCGTTCCGCACTGCAAAACGCTGCTTCCGTAGCGTCCATGTTCCTGACTACTGAAGCTGTTATTGCTGACAAGCCAGAACCAGCAGGCGCTGCTGGCGTTCCTGACATGGGCGGCATGGGTGGAATGGGCGGCATGATGTAATAGGTTGAAAAGCCTATAGCATCAAGGACTCTTCTTCGGAGGAATGCCGTTGATCTGTATGAAAGGGGTTGTCCCAAAAGCCATGAAATGGCTGCTTGGGACAGCCCTCTTTTTTGTAGGATGGACATCGGTACTAGTGTGGCGCTTCGCGAACGGACCGTTGTTCCAATCGCTGTGGTCCCCAGTTTTTATTTATTTCCCCTTAGCGATAAAAAAACGGAGACCAAGGCGAACGCTACCGCTTTTCCACAATCCGTCCTCTCCGCTGCTTCGAAGATAAAAGTTTCTACCATCCGCTTATAAAAATGCAAAAGAAATCGCCTTTTTGGTAAAATGGAAGTACCACACTCCTATCTCCAAAAGTAGAGATTTCTTTGTACATTTGCTTGCCAATGGATTATAAGAAGACATTCATGTGGCTGGCCGAACGTCAGCGTTCCGACTTTCGGATCTTCAATTGGTTCCGTTCGCAACAAACGAAAGACGTCTCCGAAACCGTGTTTGCAGCGGTGACGAAAGATACATCTCCCTTGGCTGTTCATTGTATTCGTAGTAAAACGTACACCTTGCCATTTGCAGGACGTCGCACATTGCTGATACCGAGTATTTATAACGGTTGGATATACGGTGAAGATATCAATCATATACTTGCTAATGATATTAGTCGTAAACATTAATATGATTAAATGAATGAACTATTAATAAAGGATAAACTCAAAATTCTGTGGAATATATGGCTATAGGACTAGGCACTAGATTCATATGTGGAAAAAATACTGTAATTTACATAGATATTAATAAATCCTTTGGAAGTAATTACTCTAGACGACGAGATATAAAATTTCAAGGAGTGGAATATTAATATGGCTTTTAATGAAAATACAAGAGTTAAAATACCGGCTATATTACATTTATACAGATTAGGATACAACTATTTATCATTGTCGAAGGCCAAATGGGATGTAAGCACCAATATTTTTACTGATATTTTTTATGATAGCATTAATCGTATTAATTCTGACATTAGTGATATAGACGTAACAAGGGTTTTTGAGAATGTGTCATTAGCCTTAGATAATGAAGACTTGGGAGAAGCCTTTTACAATATGCTCACTTCTGCAGCAGGAATTAAGCTTATTGATTTCAAAAATTTTAGTAATAATTCATTCCATGTAGTTACAGAGCTGCCGTATAAAAATGGCGATGATGAATTTAGACCTGATATTACATTATTAGTAAATGGTATGCCTCTTGCATTTATTGAAGTTAAAAAGCCGAATAATCACGAAGGAATTCTTGCTGAAAGGGATAGAATTAACACAAGGTTTAAAAATAGTAAGTTTCGAAAATTTATCAACATTTCGCAAGTCCTTGTTTTTTCGAATAATATGGAATATGATCTGGGATCAATTGAACCTATACAGGGAGCATTCTACTCTACCGTCTCCTATTCTAATGCTAACTTTAATAGTTTCAAAGAGGAAGAAGAGTTAGATTGTTCAACACTACTAAGACAAGAAGATGATGAACTAGAGAATTTTGTGTTGATGGATAACAACCTTTCATCAATTAAGCACTCTCCAGAATTCATTACTAATAAAGAAATAAATACGCCAACCAATCGGATACTAACATCTTTATTTTATAAAGATCGTTTTGCTATGTTGTTAAAATATAGTCTTGCTTATGTGAAAAGCGAAACAGGATTAGAGAAGCATATAATGCGTTATCCTCAATTGTTTGCGACAAAAGCGATTGAAAGGAATCTTGAAGAAGGAATAAAGAAAGGGATTATTTGGCATACTCAAGGGAGCGGAAAGACGGCACTATCATTCTACAATGTTCATTACTTAACGGATTATTTTCAAAATAAGGGAATCATACCTAAATTCTATTTTATTGTTGACCGCATTGACCTAATGAACCAAGCGAAAAGGGAATTTTCAAGTCGTGGTTTAATTGTTCATACAGTTGATTCAAAAGATGAGTTGGTTAGAAACTTTAGATTAAAACAGGCTCTTCATAACTTGAGTGGAAAACGGGAGATTACTGTTGTCAACATTCAGAAATTTTATGATGATACTGATATACTGGAAAATAATTACTATGATATTAACACACAAAGAGTATATTTTTTGGATGAAGTACACCGAAGTTATAATCCAACAGGTAGCTTTCTAGCTAACCTCTACAATTCTGACAGAAATGCTATTCTTATAGGTCTGACTGGAACTCCTCTTATTGGAAGAGATAGACGATCTCGTGATACCTTTGGAGACTATATTCACAAATATTATTACAATGCCTCGATAGCTGATGGTTATACACTAAAGTTGGTACGCGAAGGCATTGAGACGAATTTTAAGATTCAATTAGAGCAGGCGCTAAAAGAAGTTGAAATCCTTAAGGGTGATGTAGACAAGCGCTATATTTATGCCCACGAGAAGTTTGTTGAACCCATGATTGATTACATTGTTAAAGACTTCATGAATAGTAGAATACGATTCGGTGACCATACAATTGGTGCTATGGTTGTATGCGATAGTGCTGACCAAGCAAGAAAATTATTTGAGATTTTCATCAGTAAGTATAATCCAACCCAAAAAACAGTAGTGCCAGTACAACCTAACTTAATGGTCGCTGAGCAAGTTGCTGAATATGGAAATTATCAGAGAAGACAAAACAAAGCCCTAACAGCCTCCTTAATATTACATGATGTAGGGACTAAAGAGGATCGAAAACAAGAAGTGAACGACTTTAAAGAAGGTAAGATTGACTTTCTTTTCGTTTATAATATGTTACTTACAGGCTTTGATGCCAAGAGATTAAAGAAACTATATATAGGACGACTTATCAAAGATCACAATTTATTACAAACCTTAACGAGGGTGAACAGACCGTATAAAAAATTCAAATATGGATTTGTCGTTGACTTTGCAGACATACGTAAAGAGTTTGATGCTACCAATAAAGCATATTTTGATGAGTTACAAGCAGAGCTTGGTGATGAAATGCATACTTATTCCAACCTGTTTAAATCGAGAGAAGAGATTGAAGAAGAAATAAAGGAGATAAAGGAAAAGCTTTTTCATTTTGATTTAAATAATGCGGAAATATTCTCACAGCAAATAAGTCAAATTGAAGACCGGAAAAAAGTTCTAGAAATAAAAAGGGTTTTAGAGAACACAAAAAATCTTTACAATATGATACGTGTATATGATCATACAGATCTATTGGAGAAAGTTGACTTTAAAAAACTAAATCAGCTTTATAACGAAGCTACGAGACACTTGGAATTGCTGAATCTTAAGGAATCTTTACAGAATAGCACGGATACCACTAATCTACTAAATGTCGCTTTAGAAAATGTGCTGTTTATGTTTCGAAAAGTCTCAGAAGATGAACTAGTAATTGCAGATCAACTTAAAGATACGCTTCGCAAAACCCGTGAAGCACTTGCCTCTAATTTTGACCAAAATGACCCGGAATTCGTTTCTTTATACGAGGAACTGAAACGTTTGTTTGCGAAAAAGAATCTAAGTGAAATTTCGCAGGATGATATGAAAAGTAATATTGGTTCGTTGCAGCAAATATATGATAAAATAACTGAGCTCAACCGAAAAAATAACTTGCTAAAAGCGAAATATAAAAATGATGTTAAATATGCCCGAATCCATAAACGCGTTTTGGAAAAGGGAAGCATTTCTAAAAGGGAAAGCGAAATATGTGAGTCGTTATTAGATATAAAGAAACACGCTGACGAGAAAGTACTGATTAATACTAAATTACTAGATAACGAGAGTTATTTTGATAAGCTGATGATTCAAATGGTTATTGGAAGTTTTATCAAAACTAGTATCGAGTTAAATCCTGAATCTGCTAAATACATTAACAACTGTTTGGTAAAAGAATATGTGAACGAATACAAGGGAGTAACAGCATGATGACACAAGATTTTACACAGCAAACAAAAGATCTAATTGATAACCTGAAAGGGGTTTGTACTTCTTATGGCTTGGGGAATGATGGGAATGAATTTAAAATCATCACCCAAGTGTTTCTATATAAATTTATGAATGATAAGTTTGGTTATGAGGTAAAAGAGCTTGAGCCCAAACTCAGAAGTTCAGAGAATTGGGAACAGGAAATAGTAAAATATTCTGACGACCAATATGAGATGTTACTTCTTCGAATGAATCCAGATAGTGCAAAGTTAAAAAGGGAGCATTATTTATCTTATTTGTATAACAAACAGGCTTCTGAAGAGTTTGCTAAATTATTTGATGATACTCTCCGTGATATAGCCTTTTTCAACAAGGACATTTTTTCAGTAAAAACAGGTACAGGAGCAAAAATTACTTTGTTTGATGAATTGAGCAATTATATCACTGACAGCTCTCAACGAGATAACTTTTGCCGTGCAATAATTAATCAGTTGGTGAATTTTAGTTTTGAGAAAACTTTCAATCAGAAGTTCGATTTTTTCTCTACCATTTTTGAATACTTGATTAAAGATTACAACAAGGATGGTGGGGGCAAGTATGCAGAGTATTACACACCGCATGCAGTAGCAAAAATTATGGCTTCTATATTGGTAGATCAACCAGTGAGCAATGTAACTTGCTATGATCCTTCAGCTGGTTCGGGAACATTACTGATGAACTTGGCACATGCCATTGGTGAAGACCGTTGTACTATTTATTCACAGGATATTTCGCAGAAGTCGAGCAGTATGCTGCGTTTGAATCTGATTTTGAATAACTTAGTACACTCTATACAAAATATCATACAAGGAAATACAATGATTTCGCCCTATCACAAAGAAGGTGATAAGTTGATGACCTTCGATTACATTGTTTCTAATCCTCCTTTTAAGCTGGATTTTAGCGATTATAAAAATGACCTTGATACAAAGCAGAACCATGATCGTTTTTTTGCAGGTATACCCAACGTGCCTAAAAAAGATAAAGATAAGATGTCTATATATTTGCTATTTATCCAGCACATTATGTTTTCTTTATCTTCTTCGAAAGGAAAGGCTGCCATAGTAGTACCTACAGGATTTATTACAGCACAAAGTGGCATAGAAAAGAAAATTCGCGAAAAGATAGTAGAGCAGAAAATGCTTCGGGGTGTGATTTCAATGCCAAGCAATATATTTGCAACCACGGGTACTAACGTATCGGTGTTGTTTTTAGATAGAGGGAATACCAAGGGTGATATTGTGCTGATGGATGCTTCAAGACTTGGTATAACTGTAAAAGAGGGGAAGAATCAAAAAACGTTGCTTTCACCGGTGGAAGAGGATTCAATTATCAACACGTTTAATAATTATGAAGTAGTGGAAGATTTTTCTGTAGTTGTTTCTTATGAACAGATTAAAGAGAAAAACTATTCATTTAGTGCGGGTCAATACTTTGATATAAAGATGGATTATATTGATATAACTTCAGTTGAGTTCGAGAATAAAGTATCAGAAATTAAAAAAAAGCTGAACGGATACTTTTCAGAATCTACTTCTTTAGATACAGAAATTTTAAAGCAGTTAGAGGGTCTAAAGTATGATTAGGTTGAAAACTTATAAATTTAATGAATTATATAAGATGAGTTCTGGGATTTCAAGTAAACCTGAACAAGCAGGTTATGGTTCGCCATTTTTATCATTTAGCACTATATTTAATAATTATTTCCTTCCTGATAAACTACCAGATGCTATGAACACTTCAAAGGAGGAACAAGAAAATTATTCCATTAGAAAAGGCGACGTTTTTTTAACAAGAACAAGTGAAACATTAGGTGAACTGGCTATGAGTTCAGTATCATTAAAAGATTATCCTAAGGCTACATTTAGTGGTTTTGCCAAAAGATTAAGACCTATTCAAAAGGATATCACGTATGATAAATTTATGGGATTTTATCTTAGAAGTGAGTACTTTAGAAAAATAATTAATAACAATGCAACTATGACGTTAAGAGCTAGTTTTAATGAAAATATATTCTCATATATAAAAGTTCAACTTCCAGATTATCAAACACAAGTGCAAATAGGTAATTTGTTATATAATTTAGAAGAAAAGAAAGCATTAAATGATAAAATAAATAAAGAGCTTGAAAGCCTTGCAAAAACTATTTACGACTACTGGTTTGTTCAGTTTGATTTTCCTAATGAAGAAGGCAAACCCTACAAAACAAGTGGCGGTAAAATGGTTTGGAATGAAACGTTAAAGCAACAAATTCCGGAAGGATGGTCTAATGGTACACTTTCTGACATTGGTGATATAATTGGTGGTAGTACTCCTTCTAAAAAGAATTCAGATTACTTTAGTTCTAATGGTACAGCTTGGATTACCCCTAGGGATTTATCAATGAATCTTGGAAATAAGTTTATAGTCAGAGGGAATTTAGATGTTAGCGATTTAGGTATTAAAGCCGCTTCACTTAAGATAATGCCTAAAGGTACAGTTCTTTTGAGTTCTCGAGCACCAATAGGATATATGGCAGTAGCTAATGGTATAGTAACTACTAACCAGGGTTTCAAGTCGTTTGTACCGAAAAAAAATTATTCAACACCCTTTATGTTTTATGCAATTAAAAACTCTTTACCGGAAATTATTAAAAATGCATCTGGGTCAACTTTCAAAGAAGTATCTGGAAGTGTGTTGAAAACTATCAAAATCACTTTACCCCCGAAAAGTATTATTTCGAATTATACTAAAAAAGTCAGCTCAATATTTGAAAGACAAAGCACACTTGAATTGGAGAATAATGAACTTACAGGACTTCGTGACTGGTTGCTTCCTATGCTCATAAATGGGCAGGTAAAGTTTAGGTAACAATATTTAAACATACAGGTAAAGGACATTGACCACTATTTGACCATTAACTCAACGTACTCATAAGTGGAAGTGAACATAATGGACGATTCTTCAATATTTTATGGACATAAAAAATTGAAAATCATGAAAAAACACATAAAACTCATCGAGTGTCGTGGGCGGCATGATGTAATAAGTTATATAAAACCCTTGAGGGGCCTGGTTTTATGGGCTCTTCAAGGGTTTTTATTTTTTGGGAAATAAGGGTACCCAAAAACTTTGAAGCCATCAATTTCGTGAATGGTTTCATTCTATTTTCGTATTTCACGAACTTTGGAATCTGTCTTAAAAATGCATCTTGGGCAGTAGTACGGCTAGGATCGTCATTGTTGATAATGCTTTTGGTTTACAGATCATACCAGCATCCAGTAGAATAAATGCAACAGAAGCAACCTGCCCTGCCAGTAATGGTAGGGCATTTTACATAAGGAGTGTTAGTGTGAAAAAAATATTCAGAGAGTTTGGTGTCCACTTTTGTGTGGCAACTATTCTTATAGTCCTTTCGTTATTAATCAAAGATCATGATGATACGAATATGGAACAGCTATCCTTGATGATCGTACTGATGTCTGGAGCGCTTATATCTATCGGCGGATATCGCTATCTGAGAAACAGAAAAGGTATTGAAATGATAATTGGCGGAGTTATTGTGTTAGGCATAGCTTTGTTTTACTTGTCTTTTGAAGTGTGAACAATTTAGCGCTAAATGCAAAGTGCCGACTGAAGGGGATATAACATGTTTTTAGCAGATGAAGATTATCAATATAGAAGTACATATTTTATCGTTGCGCATTTGGAGCCACTAATCTATGGTCTGCTTATATTGTTTTTAATAGTAGTGGGCTTGTTATGCTGGAACAAATACTTAAAGAAGAGAGATAAGGATTAAGAATAATAGTTAGGACGAAGGGGCTCCCTGAGTCGGTTAAATTAATGAATTCAATTTTCTAGACATTGTTCGGTTCGCTGTATAAGGAATGGGCTACATGCTGTAATAAAGGTCGACCAATCCTTTTTTAGCCGTATAAGAGTAAAGCCATTACTCAAGCCCCGCCTTGATGGGTACGGCCGGAAGGTTAGCAGAAGAGTTCCTTTTTCGCCTAAAAAGATAAACAGCATTTTCATCCGACGGGGGCAGTATGAGAGAAGAAAGCTTCTCGTCTAGCTCCATAGTAAACTTATCAGCGTTATAATAGGCGTCGAAATCTCCGGTAAATGCGGGATTCTTTGTTCCGATAACGATATATAGGTCAACTGAGGGTGTCTTGAATACATGTTTTTCATATGCGTTTTTAGGTACAGGCCAAGAACATAGCACTACCTGGGGAGTGTATTTGAGCAGGGCCGTTTTGGCGTCCGCTTTTTCCACAAAGGAGGGGTAAGCTATATAATGGCTCCAACTATAGTCATCGGTAGCTTGGCAGTTTATATGCTCACTCTTCAAAAAATTAGTCAAGGTGCCGTCACCGGCAGCGATTTCAAGACAGGATTGGTTACCGATCAGACTTGAAAGCTCTTTGATGAACGCTCGCGAATAGAAACAATAGATTCCTTTTTTATTGACCAGAGGCATTAATATTTTCTTATGGATGACAAACCTCCACCAAAACTTGAAAAGTCCCAGTGAGACGGGCTTCCTCTCAAGACCTCTTCTGAATAAAAGCTTCTGCAATATAGTGCCGTCCCAAAGATTGAACTTTACATTGTTCTCTAGGGTTTTGGATGAAATAGCGATATTAAGCTGCTCTAGCAGATAAATAGCAAATCGGGCTTTAATCACATCTGGCAAAAATGCATTTATTGTTGTTTCATTAAACCTGCTTTTTTGAATTTTAGTATGAGCAATCTTTGCGCTTACCGTATATTTATCAAGGATGGCCGTAATAAGCTGTGACTCTCTGCTATTTTTTAGCGCGCTAATTTCTAGCAGGACCCCTTCTTGATACTCCGGATATTGTTGTAATAATACTTCCATGCTAATTTCATTGGCCAATATTTTTTTGGCGGTGCTGCTTGTGAAATTTCTCATGTTATTCTCCAGTAATCATTTAGTGATAAATTTTAGTTAATTCAAAATTAATCCATATTATACTTTAAAATTCCTAATAAAGAGTTTATAGGAAAATGTGAAAAAGAATAATGAAAAATGATATAGACTACTGGTATTATTGGGGAATTGAACTGAACATATATGACTGTACTAAGGAGAGATTCATCAATGAATATGACATGGGATCTGGATAGCCTGTATCCTTCTTTTGAGTCCGACAAGCTCAAAGAAGATCGCAGGCGTCTGGGGCAATATATAGAAGACTTAAAAGAGTGGGCTATGGCAAATTTGCATACTGCGGGGCCTACACCTGCTGCAACCGAAGCTTATTTGAGGATATATAATCAATATAAAGGTGTATATGTCTGCCTGATGGCCTACGCAGAGCTGGTTCTCAGCGCTGACGGTAGCAGTCAGGAGGCAATACATCTTCTGGATGATATTGAAAATGCGAATGCAGAAATTGTAGGTCTCCTTGCAGGATTTAAACGCTGGTATGCTAATTGTGAGAATTTGGATGAGCTTGCCGGAAGCTCAGCGTATCTACTGGAGCATCATTTTTATTTAAGCGAAGTGCTGGGCCAATCGAGGTTTGTGTTAAATGAAGAAGTGGAGGCAGCTATTGCCAAAATGCAGAGCACCGGGTCCAAAGCCTGGGAAAGGCTTTATATGGAGACAGCTTCGAGCGTGCTTGCAGAACTTGAAACGGGAGATGGGGCGCGTAAAGCAACACTGGCGGAACTGAGAAGCATGGCTTATGATCACAACCCAAAGGTAAGAAAAGCAGCTTATGAGGCAGAGATTGGGGCCTATAAATCAATTGCCCAAATCTGTGCGGCCTGTATCAACGGAATTAGTGGTGAGGCGCTAACAGTGTACGGAATGCGGGGATACACTTCACCTTTGGACAAGGTACTGATAGCTTCAAGAATGGACCGTGAAACATTGAACGCCATGCTCTCGGCACTTCAAGAAAGCTTGCCAAGCTTTCACAAATTTTATGAGAAAAAGGCGGTACTGCTGGGACATTCAGCCAAGTTGCCTTTCTATGATCTTTTTGCGCCAATGGATGAAGAAAAGAGTGGTATCTCCTATGAAGACGCAAAGAACACCATAGTATCTAGCTTCGGAACCTTTAGCGGGGAGCTGGGCGACTTTGCCCGGAAGGTATTTGAACAACATTGGATTGATGCGGAGCCGAGAGCTGGAAAAGGCGGCTACGGAATGTGTATTGATATTTTTCCGATTCAGGAAAGCAGAATTATGACTCAGTTCACAGGGAATTCAATGGATATTGCTGTGCTTGCTCATGAGATTGGTCATGCCTATCATAGCTCCTGCCTGGCGGGTGAGACGATGCTGAATACGGATTATCCGATTCCGATTGCCGAGACGGCTTCGATTTTTTGTGAGACATTGGTCAACCAGACATTAATTGCAGGTGCGAAAGACAAAGAGATTGTGCCGATTCTGGAGAGAAGTATTTCTGACGCTGGCTATTATCTTGTGGATTTCTATGCCCGATATTTATTTGAGGTACGTTTGTATGAGCGCAGGGCATCAGGAACGGTGCCTGTTCAGGAGCTTAATGAGCTAATGCTTACATGTCTGTTGGAAGCTTATGGGGAGAGCATTGATCCGGACACGATTCATTCGTATATGTGGCTGAACAAAGTGGGGTATTTTATGTCAGGGAATGAATTTTTGAACTTTCCATATTCATTCGGCCTGTTGTTTTCCAAGGGTCTTTATGCGGAGTACTTGAAAAGAGGAGAGGATTTTGCAACTCAGTATCGTCTGTTCTTGAGTGCTACAAGCCAGCATAACATCGTTGATATGGCCGCCAAAATGGGCATCAATGTTCACGCCGTTGATTTCTGGAGAGGGGCGCTCAGTCTGATAGAGGAAGATATTGTAGAGTTTATCCGGAGGGCTTAAATTGGGATGGAGAAGTATTCATTAGTGCGCTATTACTATTAGCGTCTTCATTTATATTTGGTCCATGCTTCACCGGAACATTCGCCTGAGTCCACGCTCGAGTTTGAAAAGGCTTTTATAGCAGGAAAACATACCGTTAATTGTTTCAATTTATCTTATTTGGCATGAATAAATGGAATCTATCCTGTTAAAAACCTCTTTTATCCGTAATATGGTCTAGTCATGAGGTAATTAACAGGATATTTTCCAGTTACATTTAGAAAAGAAGAATATTTAATCAAAATAACAGGAGTTGTTCCCGTTATTCCAATGCCCTATCGTGTAAAGTTGAACTTTTCGACGCATTAGTCTATTAGTCTACGACCATGCTGAACGCAGTCACATCACCTCGTGAGTTCTCACACTCACACTCCAGTTCTCACTCTCCAGTTCTCACTCTCCAGTTCCCACAATCACTCGCCAATTCCCGTCGCAAGTGGCTTCAATATGCCCCTTCTGCTCAATATAATGCGTCACAATCTCCGATATATCGGTGAGAATTTCTTTGACGACCGGTTTACCTAAATACATCTCGTAGTCGCCCCCGCCGACCGCACGGTAGTTATTCATAACAACATCATAATCCCCGTCATTGTCCAGCGGCTTGCCATGGTAGTTCAGAAGGGTCACCCGCTCGCCGACAGGCCGGGCAATATCAAGAACGTATTCAATGCCCTCCCACATATCATAATTGTAATGCTGCGGCTTCGGCTCGATATAGGTTGGGTTAATCTCAAGCTGGCCGTTTGCATCGAGTTGGAAGTAATTCGCGGTCTGCTCCAAGGCCTGCCGGATATCGCTTCCTTTCAGTCGTAGCACGGTTAGTGTGTTGGGATAAATGAAGTTGGCCAGAATGTCACGGCGTGTAATGGTCTTATCGAAACCTCTGCACTCGTTGCGAAGCAGCGGTGCTGCAGAAATGTCCACGCCCGCGGCTTCCATCTGCACCTTGTTCATGAATTCAATGAACGGGTGATCGGACAACCGGCATTCGGCAGCGTTAGCGATGGAGAGGTCCCCCTGAACCTGTCCCACGGTGTAGTCAAGCCAGACCTGTGTTTCAGCTTCAACGGTTCGTGTCAGCTCAATAATGCGCTCATCCACAGGAATAGTGGAGTCTACAGATAGCAATTCGGCCTGCTTGTCCCGAAGTGTCCATTTACCGTTTACTTCGGTGAAGGTGACTGTGATTTTGCCAAGCGACTCCCCGTTGAAGCCGGGCTGAATTACAGTTACTCCATTGATTTCACTGGTGATGGAACGGTGCTGGTGACCGGTAATCAACACATCTAGTCCCTCAATCTCCATACACATCGCATAGCCTTGGTTCTCCCCGGTAAGTCTTTCTGTAGGTTCCCCGGTCTGCAGATCCCGTTCGAACCCGCCATGATACGAAACGACCAGAAGGTCGGGCTGTTCGTTAGTCCGAATGTCCGCACACCACTTTTTCACAGATTCAAGGGCGTCATGGAATTCCAATCCCTCAAGATGGAGAGCGTTCTCCCAATGGGGGATATAATGAGTAGTTACGCCAAGGATCACAACTTTGATTTTCTGATCGATCCATTTTACAATATAGGGCTTGCCGAAGGCCGGTTCACCAGTTTCGCTATGAGTGATCCCCGCCGAGAGCCACGGGAAGTTGGAATCCTGCACAGCTTTGCCGAGCACATCCATCCCGAAGTTGAATTCATGATTACCGAAAACTGCCGCATCGTAGCGGAGTTCATTCAGAACTGCAATTGCCGGATGGTAGTTCTCTTTGCCTTGAGTGGCTGAATAATAGGCCAGCGGCGTACCTTGTATAAGGTCACCGTTGTCGATCAGCAGCAGTTCAGGCGTATGAAGTCGTTCCTTATGGATGAGGGTGGCGATTTGGGCCACGCCCTGATTACGCACCTCGCGGGTCCGGTAATCGACAGGCTGGATATGGCCGTGCAGATCACTCGTGACGAGAATTTCACAGGTGATAGTATCGTTTTTTTTCATTAGTAATAGGCCTCCCCAAGATCATTTCGCTATCATTCTAACAGAAATAAAAGTGGATTTAAGAGGTTGGGTGAAGATTTTACGGAGAATTGACAATCAGCCCCCTTACTTTTAACAGAATCCCTTTATAGTTTAGAAGTACAAAAAATAGACAAATCTGGAGGTCTTAAGGTTGAAAAAAATCAGTAAATTCGTTTTGCCGCTAATGATGTCTTTTGCATTACTTAGTGGTTGTGGATCCAACAACACGAACCAGGCCAACTCCGCAGACCAAGGATCGGCTAATGCTACCAATGCACCACAGGAAACGACGGCTCCAGTAGCGGAAGGCTATGTTCCCGAGAAGCTGACAGTACAATTTGTACCATCTCAGAATGCGGATACGCTCGAAGCCAAAGCCAAGCCTCTAGAAAAATTGCTGAGCGACAGACTTGGAATTCCTGTCCAAGTTAGCATCTCCACTGACTACAACACCGTGATCGAAGCAATGGCTTCTAAGAAAGTGGACGTAGGCTTCTTGCCGCCAACTGCTTATGTTCTTGCCAAGGAAAAAGGCGCTGCTGAAGTTATCCTGCAAGCACAACGCTTCGGGGTGAACGATGATACAGGCGCACCTACCGATCAACTGGTGGATTTCTATAAATCGATGATCATTGTTAAAAAAGATTCTCCGATCCAAACCGTTGCCGATCTGAAAGGGAAGAAGATTGCTTACCAGAACGTAACTTCTTCTGCTGGTTTTGTATGGCCGGCTGCGACGCTGATGGACGCAGGTCTTGACCCCTTGAAGGATGTTCAGGCGATCACAGTGAAGGGGCATGACCAGGGCGTCTTGGCCGTGCTGAACGGCGATGTTGATGCCGCTGCTATTTTCCAGGATGCCCGTAACATCGTCCTGAAAGACTATCCGAAAGTGTTTGAAGACACTCGGGTACTGGCCTTTACGGACAAGATCCCTAATGACACCATCTCGGTTCGCTCCGACATGAATAAAGAGTGGGTGGAGAAAATCCAGAATGCCTTCATCGATATTGTGGCTGACAAAGAAGGTCATGAGATCATCAAGGATATTTATTCCCACGAAGGATATGTAAAATCCGATGACAGCAAATTCGATATCGTTCGCGAATACAACGAGAAGGTTAAAACAGAGTAGGTCGGGTCTTTCACAACAATCTTACTGATAAGACATGAGGATAGCCGGTCCGGGCGTTTGCCCCGGTCTGGCTATCTCTTTTATTCGATATAACATAAAGGAATGATTCCATTGATAGAACTTCGTAATGTATCCAAAACCTACCCGAACGGCACCAAGGGCCTGAACGGGATTAATCTGACCATCAAGGGTGGCGAATTTATCGCAATTGTGGGACTCTCCGGTGCGGGTAAATCAACACTGCTGCGTTCCATCAACCGTCTGCATGACATTACGGAAGGCGATATTCTCATCGGTGGTCAATCTATCACGAAAGCCAAGGGGAGCCGGTTGCGGATGATCCGCAGGGACATCGGGATGATTTTTCAAAGCTTCAACCTTGTGAAGCGCACTTCGGTGCTGCGTAATGTGTTGGCGGGACGAGTTGGTTATCATTCTACGCTGCGCACGATCCTTGGTCGTTTCCCGAAAAACGATATCGAACTGGCTTTTCAGGCGCTGGATCGGGTAAATATTGCCGAGAAGGCCTACTCACGTGCAGACCAGCTCTCGGGCGGACAGCAACAGCGGGTGGCGATTGCCCGGGTGCTAGCGCAGGAGGCACGGGTAATTCTCGCCGATGAACCTGTAGCTTCACTGGACCCGCTCACGACGAAGCAGGTTATGGATGATCTGAAGAACATCAACGTAGAGCTAGGCATCACGACGATTGTAAATCTGCATTTTATTGATTTGGCGAGACAATACGCGACCCGAATCATCGGGCTGCGGGCCGGAGAGGTCGTATTCGACGGACCGGTGTGGGAAGCGACGGATGAGAAGTTTGCAGAAATCTATGGACGGCCTATCCAGAAGGACGAGCTGCTTGACGAGTCTGCGCTTGAGGTGCCCGTGTCATGAGTACCAATACGGAGAAACTTCGGCCGAAAGCACCGAGGAAGCTGAAGCACTATTTTACGGCGGCGATCTTGATTATTCTGCTGTGGAGAAGCGCTGTGCTGACAGATTCCAGCTTGGGAGAGCTGGTGTCGGGTCTACCCAACATGCTGGACCTGTTGAAGGAGATGTTCCCGCCGAAATGGTCCTATTTTGAAAAAATAGTGGATGCGATGCTGGAGACGATCCGGATGGCGCTGGTTGGCACCACACTAGGTGCTATTCTGGCTGTGCCGGTGGCGCTGCTTAGTGCAAGCAATATCACTGTTAGCCGCTGGCTGCATCATCCGGTCCGTCTGCTATTGAATCTGATTCGCACGATCCCTGATCTGCTGCTAGCTTCTATTTTTGTAGCCATCTTTGGTCTAGGGCCACTACCGGGGATATTCGCCTTAACGGTCTTCTCGCTCGGGTTGATTGCTAAGCTTACCTATGAGGCGCTGGAGACCATTGATCAAGGACCGCTGGAAGCCATGACTTCCGTGGGGGCGAACAAAATTCAGCGCATTGTCTTTGGTGTGATTCCACAGGTACAAGCGCATTTCATGTCTTATGTGCTGTATGCCTTTGAGATCAATGTCCGTGCAGCGGCTGTGCTTGGTTTGGTAGGAGCAGGAGGGATCGGCCACTACTATGAGGTTACACTAGGTTTTCTGGAATACAACAAGACATGCACCATCATCCTGTTCACATTGGCAGTGGTGTTGATTATTGATTATGCAAGTACAAAGCTGCGGGAGAAATTATTATGAGTAAACCATGGAGTGAGATTGTTCCCAAACCACGAAAGAACCGTTTCCGCTGGCTGATTTATGTAGCGCTGGCCGCAATTTATATTTGGGCTTTTTCAGGTGTTCCGTTTAACGGATTCAAGGAGACGGCCGGGGTGATTACGAAGGCGATCTTTAGCGGAATCTTCTCCCCGGACTGGGGATTCGTTTATTTGCCGGACGGTGAGGACCTGCTGCACGGATTGTTAGAGACACTAGCGATTTCAGTGCTAGGGACGTTTATTTCTACATTTGTTTGTATCCCGTTTGCTTTCTGGGCAGCGGTGAATATGAGCCGGGGAAAAGTAATCTCGGGTTCCGGCAAGCTGATCTTGAGCTTTGTTCGTACCTTTCCCGAGATTGTTATGGCTTTGCTGTTCATCAAGGCCGTAGGCCCGGGTTCTTTCGCCGGTGTGCTGGCTCTGGGACTGCACTCAATAGGAATGCTGGGGAAACTGTTTGCGGACGAAATCGAGAATATTGATCGTGGACCGTTGGAAGCGCTGATCTCTTCGGGTGCTAGTCGCATGCAGGTATTGTGGTTTGCGGTGTTGCCTCAGGTGCTACCCGGGTTCCTCTCTTATACATTGTATCGGTTCGAGATCAACGTCCGTTCGGCTACAATTCTTGGTGTCATCGGTGCGGGGGGAATTGGTACGCCGTTAATCTTCGCGCTTGGAGCGCGGAATTGGGACCGTGTAGGTATTATTCTGCTCGGAATTATTGTAATGATTACGGTGATAGATATTATTTCAGGTACGATTCGTAAAAAGCTAGTGTAAACATAAATAGTATACAAAACAAAACTCACACAAATTGAAATCTGTGTGAGTTTTGTTTATTTTAGTTACGGTTTTATGCAGCTTAGATTAGCCCTTTCAACACACTATTTAATGCAATAAGTGCATCAATGTAATCGAAGGTAGAGGCTGTTTGATCCTGCAGAACCTGATCTGCAAAATCACGGGCGTGCAATAATCTGTTATCGTTAAGGCCGCTGTCCAGCAATTGATTTGCAAGCGCTAGACTTTGCGTTAAAGCGGAATATACGGTTGGAACGGTCAATATCAACTCTTTATTCACGGCAGAAGATCCATGTCTCAGTTCAAGGTTTACTTTATACTGTGCAGGATTCTTGCTGCCGTTATATGCTGCCAGTATTATTCCGTCGTAAAAATTTTTCTCCAAATATACGGCCTGGTTTACAGTGCTTACTGGCTCTATTCCCAGCACTTTAATCTTCAGATTTTCTGGGAGTGGCTTCAGTGGGTCTGCAAGATAAACAGCCTCTCCAACAGACAATGTAGCTGGTACTGCATGGTCTGAAAAAGCATCCTTAACGCTGGTACTGAGCTCTGCGTAGTTGGTTTCCGACAATACTTCGACTTGCAGCAGATTGCTTTCACGGGATCCACGACTAGTCACTGACAGTGACACAGTGCTACCCGCTACTCCGAAGTCGAGATTATTCAACTCTGCAGTATTTGAACCCGGCCCGACTGGATCAGAGCTGGTTTGGCTACCTTCCAAGTAAAGCGTGACAATATCTCCTACAGAAAGTCCGCGTACCTTCAGAGTGTCGTTAGCTCCAGGGTTATTCTCCATATAGATGTCTTGATAATATGGAGTACGGCTGATAGGTCTGTTATCATAGTCTGCATCAGCTTTTGGTTTGCTATTTGTGAGCTCATTTTTATCCTCAAAAGTCAGTTCGGCGCCATTTACAGTCATGTCAAAGACGTACCAGTAACGCTCTTTTCCTTCTCCAGCAGGAATATGGTAGGTTTTCACCGGAGAAGCATTATTACCGTTGTAGATTTCCACTTTAGCATCTGATGCGGCCAAGGTGTTCGAATTGTCGGGCCCGTTGCCACTGTAATTATGAACATAGAAAGTATAGGTCCCGTCTATACGTTTTCGAATGGTGGTGGTCTCAGGGCCATAAGAGTCTACATCATCATGATCCAAATCGGCATAAAGCTGGCCGTTGTATTCATATTTTCTGTCGCTATACCAAGTGTGGAAATAGCGATTATTTGGTGTTGGTCCCACCAAGTGTGAATCTTCATCAAACGGCTGGTATCCCCAAGTTAAGACGATACGAATTTCATCAGCCGCAGGAATTTTAATAGCAGTTGCATCCTGCCCTAAATTCTTATGAGTTGTCAAGGAGACGCCAACCACATAGGTTGTTATGAATCCTTGTTTTACCAACTCACCAGTGTAAATTCCAGGAGCCAGGTTGGCAAAATAACGTCCGTTTGAATCAGTTACAACAGTACCTGTGATTTCGCCAGTCATTGATCCGAGACCTTTACGGAAATGAATGGTCATGCCAGTAACAGGCTGATCGTTAACATCTGTGATGGTTCCTTCAAAACCATAAACGGTATCCGTTACCGTACCGGGGTTCCCAGGGTTCGTAGGAGTCTCCGGGTTCCCAGGGTTCGTAGGAGTACCGGGATTCTCAGGGTTCGTAGGAGTACCGGGGTTCCCAGGGTTCGTAGGAGTCTCCGGGTGCCCAGGGTTCGTAGGAGTACCGGGATTCTCAGGGTTCGTAGGAGTACCGGGGTTCCCAGGGTTTGTAGGAGTTCCCGGATTTCCAGGGTTCGTAGGGCTCGTAGGAGTCCCTGGATTTCCATCATTCGATCCACCGCCAGGGTTTCCAGCATTGCCTCCAGATGGAGTCCCAGCATTACCACCGGATGGATTTCCTGTATTGCTTACAGGTGCACCAATGGATCCTGGACCTGTAATTCTCGGAATAGCATTTTGAATCAGTTGGTTTACACTTGTTCCACTGGCAAGGTCAATTCCTGTGTTGGAGGCGCCAGATCCTACCTGAAGGTTCTGGATTGAACCAGAAAGCAGATTAACCTGAATGGAAGTAGCGAATATATCTACGGTTTCAAACTTTCCTGCTAGTGAAACTTGTGCGCCACTTGGAATGATGTTGGAGAGATTGACGATCCCGAATCCTCCGTTAGTGCCGGCTTGTTCTAGGAATGCCCCAGACTGCAGGGTAATTTGCTGCACAGAGCCATTCCCCTCAGTAACAATACGGATGCTGCCATCTTTTTTATTTACTATAACGGTTACCAAGATAGAATCCACGATATGTATACTGTTTCTTCCGCCGCCGGTTATAGTAGTAGTGCCTTTAACTGTGACGTTCTTCAAAGATACATCACCTTTGCCGACGCCCTCCCGAATAAAGAGATCGCCATTAATGATGGTATTGTTCAGTACGATATCAGGTGCATCAATGTAGACGGAGCCGTTAATCGTATTCATTCCAGCATCAGGGCCATAGTTTCCAGCTTTGTCATAGACAACGGTCTCTTTGCTCTTCTGGAATGTCAGCGCCCGATCTAGTACTGTGACTGCTTCAGCTCTTGTCGCGTTGGCAAGTGGTCTGAAATTCTGATCACTGCCAACCATTAGCCCTGCCTCAACAACGGAGGCGATGCTTCCTTTGCTCCAGGTATGACCAACAAGCAGATCTTTAAAAGATGGAGGAACCAAAGACTCTTTTAATTCCAGTAAGGAGGCAACAATAGTAGCCATCTCTTCACGGGTAAGCGATTGGTTTGGTTTAAAAGTCTGATCCGAGTATCCCTTTATGTATCCCGCGGAGACCGCTTTGGCAACTTCTTCATAGAACCAGTCCGATGACTTGACATCTTTGAAAGAAATGGAGCCTGAGTCTTTATAGCCGAAAGACTTATTCACCAAAGCGGTGAACTCTGCGCGTGTGATCTTATGATCCGGTTTGAGTGATCCGTCTTCATAGCCTTTCAACAATCCTTGATCTTGCCATTGGTTAAGCACATTCTCAGCCCAGTGACCAGCCGTGTCTTTCTTTTTAGAAGCTGTGTCTACCGAGGCGGCAAAGATTTGACTCATTGTTCCAAAACTCATAATTAGACATAACAAGACAATAAAAGTATTTTTCTGCAATCTGTTCTTTCTACGCACTTACGCACCAGCCCTCATTTAAGTTTGTGTAGTCAAAATATATAACCTTGCGACTAATTCCCCCCTTTTCCTAATTAAAAAAGTACTAATTAATTCGACATAGTCAATCACAATTAAATCACTTCAGGTTGGAAAAAGTAACATTTTGTATAAAAATAGTATTTTTGAATCAAAGATCTTCGCATTTGCGAAAATATGGAATTTTTATAATCTATTCTATTTTTGCAGAGTATTAGAGCTTTGTTTCTTTACTTGCATCATAGAAGCAGATTGAGCATGATTAAGAAGTGGAGAGTGTAACTTTATGAAGGAGAAGTGGTAGATTTGGTTATTCGCATTTTAAATTCCAACGATGCTGAGACCTATCAGAGGCTTCGGCTAAGAGCATTAAGAGATCATCCCGAGGCCTTTTTAAGTAGCTATGAAGATGAAAAGGATATGTCGCTGGCGATGGTGCAGACAAGGCTGCAGGACGATCAGGATAGATTCACTCTGGGAGCTTTTACCGATAATGGTGAACTTGCAGGTATAGTGACTTTTATTCGGGAGAACCGAGAGAAGATCAAGCACAAAGGTCTCGTAGTAGCGGTGTATGTGAGCCCGGAAGCCCGCAAGCTTCGTCTCGGTTTTACTTTAATGCAGGAACTTATCGCCAGAGTGACGCAGCTTGAGGGTGTGGAAATTCTGAACCTGGCTGTGATGTCTGGAAATGAAGCGGCGGTAAGGCTGTATGAGTCACTGGGTTTCACTTACTATGGCAAGGAGAAAAAGGCGCTTAAGATCGGTGAAACTTACTACGACGATGAACTTATGAGCCTGGATTTAAGTGAGCGGAAGACGGTTTGAATCCGAGGCGTCAACAATATTGGTAATAATACTGCTGTCTAGAGCATATGCTGGTCTATCCGACTTGTCCCAAAGGAGTTGAAGACTTGGCTACTGCGCTTCTAGGCAGTTTTTTATCGGCAATGGCGACTGTACTCGGCGTAATTCCTATTCTGTTCGTGAAGAGGCTATCGGAGAAATGGAAGGATGTGCTGGTCGCATTCACAGCCGGAATCATGGTATCTGCTGCCACCTTTGGCTTAATGCCTCAGGCAATCCAGGAGTCGGGGATCATATCCTTAACCCTTGGACTGATCACCGGGGTGCTGCTGCTGGACTTGATCGAGAGCCATATTCCCCACATTGATGTGGAGAACAAGCCCGGCTACACCAATATGGATTCCAAGGCACTGCTCGTCATCATCGCGCTTTTTATCCACAACATCCCGGAAGGACTCAGTACTGGGTTCAGTTATGCCAGCCAGCAGGCTAGCCTTGGGCCCACGGTTGCTCTGGCTATCGGTGCACAGAACATCCCGGAAGGGCTGATTCTGGCTGTTTTTATGATGAATTCTAGGACAAGCAGGTGGAAGGCCTTAGGGATTGCCGCTTTGACTGGACTCATGGAGATGGTATCGGCGGTGATCGGTTATTTTACGGCCAGTTCGATGCAGAATGTAGTCGGCTACGGTCTTGCTTTTGCTGCGGGAGCGATGCTCTTTATTGTCTACAAGGAACTAATCCCGGAGAGCCACGGCCATGGCTACGAGCGTTCATCGACCTATTCGTTCATTATCGGCCTTCTAATCATGGTGTATATCACACAGATTTTCTAATAGGGTGGGATAAAGGATTATTGGTAAAGTCTGTCGAAAAAGAACACTTATGATGACCACATATGAAACGAGAACAATGCCGTTTTACACGTTGCTATTATTTATTATTGTCGGAATGCTTGGAGCGGGTTTTTTCGAGCCCCGTTCCTTTTTGGCGTTAGCTGCGTTTCTTTATGCTGTAACCGCGGTATATCTGGTAGGAGTTAAGAAGTTTACGTTGCTGCCGGTGCATATTTTTCTACTGATTATTATGGTTTTATATTGGCTGTCTGTAGGACATGCCGCTGACCCTGAGCAAGCCATACTGGAGGCGGTTAAAGTGTCGCTGCCGCTGCCGGTTACGCTACTGTTCACAAGCTTATCCAGTCTTCAGCGGGATCGGCTTTGGGCGGTATGGTCCTGGAGTGGTGCAGGACTTACACTTTGGGGGCTCTTCTTCGGCCTCTTTCGCGAGGGCAGGCTGGAATCCACGTTGGGCTATGCCAATGTGTACGCTGTCGTGATGGCAGCAGGATTGGCTGCTGGCTGGCATGCTTATAGGCGGTCCAGTCAGCAGAGATATTGGCTGCTGATGGCCATCCAACTGTGTGGGCTGTTGTTGTCAGGTTCAAGGGCTGTATTAATTCTTGTGGCTGCCGGAATGGCCTTTCTTTTATTTTTGAATAGAAGAAGCAAGGGGGCTGTGTGGGGAACAATTATCATGCTTGTGATTTTGCTGACCGCGATTGTCGTTGGTGTTCTTCATGGCGGTGCTGGAAGCATTCGAAGCATTGGCTGGAACGCGACAGAGTTCTCTCTGCGCCGTATCTATTGGAGTGATGGCCTTCGATTGTGGAAGGCGCATTGGCTGACTGGTACCGGCGGGGGCGGCTGGGCCGTGCTGTATCCCTCTGTCTTCGTAAAATATGTGCATCAGCAGTATTTGCAGATGGCTCTGGATACAGGCATTGCCGGAGCCTTGGCATTTATGGCCATGATCTTAACTGCGCTCCGAGCCAGCTGGCGCCGGGGACGGGAAGGCTTAAGCGGTATACTGGCAGTGGTGCTCTTCTGCGCCCATCTTGCTTTTGACATCGACCTGGCCTATCCGCTGGTCTTTGGCTTGTTTGTGATGCTACTGGCCGAAATGGAGCTTGCGGGATACAAAGGAAAAGAGATCATGCTCACCGGCCTGAAACCTACTACAGTCGTTCTGTCTTGTCTTATCGCTATTTGCACTTTTGTCTGGATGACGGCAGGATATATGTTGATCTCCAAGGGAGAAGCGGCAAGTGCCCGGAGGGAGTGGAGCCGTGCGCTGCAAAGCCTGCAATCGGCAGAGAAAATACTGCCTTGGTCGCATGAGGTACACTACCAAATGGCGGCTGCTTATTCCGGTTTGGCAAAGTCCCAAGGGGATGAGAATACGATGCAAAAAGCAGTTCAAGAGATTAGAATCGCTGCTTCGAAGGTTCCCACTAACAAGAAGTATCAGGAGATGCTGAAAAAGGTGGAGAAAAGTCAGAAATAGGAATGTATCTATACCAAATATATATTGTTATTTGTTGGAATTCATCTTATTATGGGGAAAGATTTCCAATACATAGATATCTATTTTTAGGAGGAATTATTCTGCACAAGATTATGCGAAAAATCAGCGTTTCTCTGGCAGTTGTCATGCTGCTGGCTCTGAGCGCTCCGGTATTAACATATGCGGCTAGCATTCTCAAATTAAAGTATGATGCGGCAACCGGGGAGATCTCGGGAATTATCTATTCTGATCAGAGGGATATTTCTTTGAGTCTTGATCTGGGGGGACAAGAGATTCCCGTCTCTTCTGACGTGGTGGGAGCCGTGTATCATTCCTCTTCATCCAATATCTTCTGGGCGAATGTGAATGGGCAGATCGGAACAGGACTGGCTCCCTGGAACATCAAGGTCAGGGCGGGGGATGAGAGCCTGATACCGGCCAGCGTAACGGGAAGTACCTATGACTTCAATTTCTCCCCGTTGTTTCGTGCTCCCGACATCTATCGAAATTTTCAATATGATTACTATAATGACGGTACTCATCTTTTTCTGGATTGGTCACCAGTAGACAGGGGCGGGATATTTGGCTTCTCCCATTACAATGTATACGACAATAACGAGCTTGTTTTCTCAACCCGTGACAACTCTATGTTTCCGATAACAGAACGATATGACCGGCTTCCTGTATTTCCATACCATTCCTTTCATCAATTTCAGGTAAGTGCTGTGGACTGGCTGGGTCATGAGACGGAACGGTCGGCGCCGTATATGATGAGAGCTCCGGGCTTGATGAAGGAGGCAAGGGCAGAGTATGGGGGAGCCAAACCAGGAACGAAGCTCCAGCCACTTGATAGCATCGTATCCTTCACGCCAAGCTGGGACCAACTGACAGGTGTCTCTACAGATGCATTCTATCTGGATCTGAAGTTCACGGATGCGCTTGATTACGAGTATAATGCCGTACCTTATATACTCAACTATAGTGCTATTCAAGCAAGTGATTTCGAACTGGTAAAATCGGATGGGACGGTGATCCCCGTGAGAGGATTAACGCCCAAGAATAAGACCATTAGCCTTTCTTTCCAACAGGTATTAGATAGCAGAGCAACCTATACGCTCCGTCTATCCAAGCAAGCATCGGGCGATGAGATCGCCCTACCTAAGGTGAACACAAGAAGCGCGGGTATTGATCTTTATGTGGAAACTCTGCCTGAACATGCTGTGAGCTATAGATTCGAAGCATTTATAGAAGCGTTCATCGGTACATTTCCAGAACCTCCTACAGGTTTGAGAGCTACTCCAGGAGACGGGACGCTAAGCTTGACTTGGAACAATAATACGGAGGAGGATCTGGCTGGATATCTGGTATGGCTAGATGGCAAGCTGCTTACGCAATCTCCGATTCAGAAGACCAGCTTCTTCATTGACGGATTGATCAACGGGAGGACGTATCATGTCAATGTAGCAGCTGTGAATAAGGACGGTGGTCGTTCGCTTCAGTCCTTTATCTTCCCTGTACCGAAGGTACCTGATGGAAGTGGTGGTACAGAAGGACCGGGGGGACCAGGCCCTGGAAATGGTAACGGCGGCGGTGTAACGGCCCCAGCATCTACAACCTTGGAACCGGCTTCTACTGGTCCGGCGCTGTTAGCAACGTTAGTAGATAAGGATGGGATCTCCAAGACCCTGGGTGTTGTGTTAAGAAGCGAGAATGGCAAGGTCAAAGTACCGGTTGCCGAGGATATCAAGCAGCTTCTGTTGCCAGCAAACGGAGAACTATTAATTAAGGATAACACCCTGGTCATTGAGAAAGACGATATATCACTGGCTATTCCTGGACAGGTGCTTGAACAACTAAAAACCCTGGTTTCTGCAGCGCAATTGAACACTTCAAGAATCTCAGTAGGATTCACTCCGATCGGCAGTACCGAGCTTGCCGAAGATACAGCCAGAGCAGCTTCGCAGTCTGCTAATACAGTCATCACGCCTAGTGGCGCAGCTTTCAATATTACGCTGTCGCTTATCACAGCAGATGGAAAGGAAAGTAAACTTAGTGAGTTCAGCTATCCGGTAACGTTGAAGCTCAAAGTTGCAGAAGGCAGCAATCCTAATCTCACGGGTATTTATTATCTGAATGAACTGGGCGGAATGCAATATTTGGGGGGACGGCTAAGTGATGGGTATTTGACGATTGATGTCAGTCATTTCAGCAAATACGCCGTTCTGCAATATGACAAGTCGTTCACGGATGTGCTTGCCGGCCACTGGGCTTCACCTGCGATCAAATCCATGGTTGCCCAGCATGTGGCAACAGGAACAAGCGATACCCGCTTCTCGCCTAATCAGCCAGTGACACGCGCGGAATTTGCTACCTTCATTGCCCGCAAGCTGAACTTGAAAGCTTACGGTGCATCTGACTTTACCGATGTACCTTCTACCAAATGGTATAGCGATTCCGTAGCCGCCGTAGTGGAGACGGGGATTGCAAGTGGACAGTCCGAAATACTGTTTGCACCAGAGCGCCCAATCTCACGTCAGGAGATGGTCGTTATGGTGATGAAAGCCTATGCGTATAAATATATGTTGCCTTTTAATGTAGGAGATGAAGGAATACCGTTCGCTGATCAGGCACAAATATCTACTTGGGCCAAGCCTTATGCAGCGGCTGCCCATAAACTAGAATTAGTTCAGGGCAGCGATAATAAGCTTGAGCCGAATAAGAAAGCTACTCGCGCTGAAGCGGTTATGGTAATCTCCAAGCTGTAGCCCACCGCTCACGCTCAGGCGTGAATGAATTGAATTATGCTATAAACAAGAGGATGTCCCCAAAGCTATGAGCTTTAAGGGCATCTTCTTTGGCATGATCCGCCCCAACAAAAGAATGAATGATGGCGGTTGGTGGTATGTGGGCTGTGCTTATCAGCTAAGCCCCTTCGTTATGTAAGTCTCAAAACAAAAACGGCAACTGAATCCCCGTGCAGCGTATAGCTACCCGGCTCCAGTTGCCGCTTTTTGGAACGCTTGTATGCAATTATCCGCGTAGAATGGACTCGATTTGCTCCAGCTCTTCCGCGCTAAGCTCAGGCGCGTTCAAGGAGGCTACGGCATCCTCAATTTGGCTAACTTTGCTGGCACCGATCAGGGCAGAGGTTACTCTTCCGCCGCGAAGAACCCAGGAGAGGGCAAGCTGTGACATCTTCTGGCCGCGTGCGGCAGCAAGCTCGTTCAGCTTCCGTACTTTGCCAAGAACCTCTTCGGTAATTTCATTCTCGGAGAGGAACACGCTTGGTCCGGCTGCCCGGGAATCGGCGGCAATGCCGTTCAGATAGCGATCAGTCAGAATACCCTTTTGCAGTGGCGAGAAAGCGATTGTGCCGATGCCTTCTTCGGCCAGCACATCCTGCAGTCCATCTTCAATCCAGCGCGACAACATGGAGTAGTTGGGCTGATGAATCAGACATGGAGTTCCGAGCTGACGCAGAATCTGCGAAGCCTTGCGGGTATCTTCCGCATTGTAGTTACTGATTCCCACATACAGTGCCTTGCCCTGACGGACAAGCAGATCCAGTGCAGCCATTGTTTCTTCCAGTGGTGTGTTAGGGTCTGGGCGGTGATGATAGAAAATATCTACATAATCCAGGCCCATCCGCTTAAGGCTCTGATCGAGACTGGAGACGAGATATTTCTTGGAACCCCATTCCCCATAAGGACCTGGCCACATATAATAACCTGCTTTTGTAGAGATAATCAGCTCATCACGGTAAGCGCCGAAGTCTTTGGCCAGAATCTGGCCGAAGCTCTCTTCCGCAGAACCAGCAGGCGGTCCGTAGTTGTTAGCAAGATCGAAATGGGTGATACCAAGATCGAAGGCGCGTCTGACCATGGCTCTGCCGTTCTCAAAGGCATCGATTCCACCAAAATTATGCCAAAGGCCAAGCGAAATGGCTGGAAGACGGAGACCGCTTTTACCTGTTCGGTTATATGTCATGCTGTCGTATCGGGTAGGGCTGGCATTGTACATGAATGTTCCTCCTAAATGGTTTATGAAGCTTGATCTACTTGAGATCCTTCGTAATAAATCGACTCCGAAAAGCATAGATCACGGTGCGATTAGACGCAGGGTTTTACAGAAAATCTACGCTTTTTTCGGGTTTGGACTACGTTCTTATTGTAGCGAAAGGAGTCGCCTAAACGTATGTCAGAAAGGAAGGGAATTATAGTACAATGTCCGTTTTGGCATGACGGAGCCGGAAATCCTTCGGGGAACAACCCTTCACCTTCTTGAACATACGGGAAAAGAGCAGCGGGTCCTGGTAGCCGACCGACCTTGAGATTTCACCTATGCTGCAGGGTGTTTCTGTTAGCAACTCGCAGGCTTTGGCGATTCGAAAATGCAGCAGATATTGCTGCGGCGGTAGTCCGACGGTGCGCTTGAAGAGTGCCGATAAATATTTGCGGTCCAGCTTTAAGGCAGAGGACATCATCTCCACGGTAATTGTCTCACAGTAATGCGAATGAAGAAAATGCAAGCATTGCTCCACATAGGCACTCTTTTGCCGTAGCACGGGTAAGTTGACCGGAGACGCCGGTACGGTCCGCAGCAGCAGAGAAAAGAACTCATACATAATCGCTTTTAAAGACAGATCTAAGCAATCTGCTGCCTCCGCCGTGGAGGTCAACTGCGCATACAGGTTCGGCATCAACTGATCATCCATCGGAAATACAGGGCAACCTGGAGATAAAGATGTTTTGGACAGAATAGACTCCATCTGCTCACCGGTAAAACCGATCCAGGAATAGGACCAGGGGTCATCTTGATCAGCGGCATAATAAGTCACAATATGAGGATAGGTCAGGAAGGCTTGCCCGGCGCCAAGGGTGTGGCTGCATCCGCCTACCTCGACCACACCGGTGCCTCCATGTATAAAATGAATTTTGTAATGATCTCGCACACCGGGACCGACGGTATGTCCGGGAACGCATTGTTCCCGTCCCCAGTAGTGAAGGTGCAGATCGGGATTGCTCCGAAAGGGACGCTCCGGATTATAGTTATAGATAGCCATGGCTGCTTCAGCCTCTTTTCTGCGAAAGAATAGTTCTGATTCAAGAACAGCACCCTCATTATACCCCAATTCCTGAGCAGATGGATTGTGTACATCCTTGGTGGAATGAACAGGCATTCGTTTATCTGCTGAAAGTTTGGTTAATTAAGCTATGAAGCAGGGCAAACTAATGACAACCAACAACAGGAGGGTACCGTTATGGATAAAAGAATTGTGGGTGTTTTTACAGCCGAACATGAGGCTTCCGCAGCGATTGAGGAATTAAAACGACATGGTTTTCGGACAGATGATATCTCCGTCATTGCCCGTAATCCAGAGGATGCCCATACGATCCTTGAAGGGACAGGAACCAGGGCACCAGGGGGGATGGCTTCAGGTGCAGCAACCGGAGGCGTGCTTGGTGGCGTGACAGGACTGTTGATCGGCATCGGTGCGTTGGCTATTCCCGGCATTGGACCGATTATTGCAGCAGGACCCATCGCGGCAACATTAGCGGGGGCAGCTGTGGGTGCCGGTACCGGCGGTCTGGTTGGGGGCCTGATCGGCCTTGGCATTCCGGAGGATGAGGCTGAGAGCTATGACCGATATGTAGGCTCGGGACATATTCTGGTGATGGTAGATGCGGGAGGACAGCAGGAAGAGGAGGTCCGCCGTATTTTAGGACAGCATCATGCTGTGAATGCCAATTATTCGGATAGGGAGATTACGGAGGGCTTACCCGAAGTCCAGCGGTTGGATCTCAAGAAAGCTACGGATGATTCCGTACAAAATAACATAGATGCTGCTTTCGACGGTTCTGGTCTGGAGGGCAAGAACGATACAGAGCTGGACACCAGGAACGCATCTTCCTCAGACAAGCTCCCACAAGACCGGGCGGCGCAGGACATCGACCGGCCAGGAACGACTGGATCCGTGGAAGAATCGGACGCACTTGCAGCAGCCGACCAGAAGGATGCCAGATCCTTGGCCTACTCAACAGGCACGATGGATGCTATGGACACGCTCCCAAACGAACACGGAGGTAAAGGTACTGTAGGCGAACAGATCCGTGAGGAGCGACGGCGGGAGGCGGAGGAGAAGAACATTGGTGAAAAGGAAGGCTGACAGCAGTCCGTTGGCCTTCGTACACTCCAGCCCCACACCCATCCAACCCAGCGTCAACAATGAAAAGGCGACCTGTGCCCAGATCCAATATCCTGCATACAGGTATTAGATCCGGGACAGATCGCCTTAATTTGTTTTATCTGCGAGTCTTGCTTGAAGTAAAGGAATTAGAACATGCTCAATGTCACTTTTCGGTCTCTGTTGCTGAGTGTCATGTTAACTTTTGTCGCGGCGCTGAATTCCCGCAAGGGAATCATCAACTCGTTGCCTTTCATTTTAGGTACGGAGCCGGAAAAAGGCAGCGGAATGTCGTTGACCATGAGCAACCCCTTCGTTTCGGCATTCTCCGACTCTTTGCCACCCCGTTTCATTCTGGCAATCAAGTGCTCCGGTGTTTCTCCCGCCTTGGAAGCGTCCAAACGGTAGCCGATTCGGTCAAATTTAGTATTGATGCCTTTTCCGATCGTGAAGAAAAGGTTAATGCCCTGTGACTTTGCCACTTCAAGGGCAGTCAGGCTGTATTTTCCGTAGGGGAAGCACAGGATGTTACGGGTATTGCCGAGCTCGGTCTGCAGTTGGTTATCCGCGTGCCGCAAATCTGCATCGATTCTGTTTCGGTATTCCTGCACGGTTTCTACCCGATTTTCTTTGGGCAGATATTGCAAATGCGCCAGCGCAGGCTTCTGATCGCCTTCCCTGTTAACAGTGATCATATGATGCGCATCGTAGGTGTGGTTGTAGAAGCTCATGCCGGACTTTTTCATCTCCCGCATTTGATCCCATGTTAGCTTGGGCAAGCCTGGCACATGGCCGTCAACCGCGCCGACGATGACAAAGTTAGTCGCTGTATCCCCAAATTCCTTCAGGATCGGGTAGGCATAAGTGTAAAAGGATTCGTATCCGTCATCAAACGTCAGCAGTACCGCGTTATCTGGTACCTTGCCACCCTTGAGCATGAAATCGGCATATTGATCCATAGTGATAATGTGGAAATTATTCTTTTTTAACAATTCAAGTTGAGTTCTAAACTCGGTCGTGGATATGGATGAGGCCCCCTTCTGTACCTCTGGAGAAATGGCATGGTACATCAGCGTAAGCACTTTGTCGCGGTAATAGATCCCTTTACTAGTTGGAGTCGATTCTTGCGGCAGTGGGTCCCATGAGATTTTCAAGCCCAGACTATTCTCCAGAAAAGACGCGGGAACGAATAATTCACCGTGGCTAAGCTGAAATTTAGGTGGTGGACTTACCTTGCCCTCCACTTCAAATTTGTACTGTATCGGAAAAAACATTCGGTACAAGAAGACAAGCAGGACGGCGCTGATTACGGTGAGTGTCACAAGCTTAACTTTACTCCATTTCATAGATGAATCCTCCTTGGCAACAAATAAATAGTAGAAAATTTCTGATTCCGTCCAAACGTTCTGACCGTATTCAGCAAAAAAAGGATGGCCCTGCCGTTCCCGGCATTTGGACCATCCCCAATTTAACATATCTCGCTTAAAATTCTGTGAAAAAAAAGTCATTTTTCTGAAAGTGTAAGCTATATTTTTTTTGGTAACGCTGGTATACGCTTAGTTTTGAAAATCATCTGCTTCAGGGCCTTTCCATTAATAAGAATGGTCCCCAAGATAATGGTTATGATGCCTAGAAGAGTTACCCAGTTGATCGTTTCATTGTAGAAAAGAACCCCCACCCCTACAGCGATAGGTGGTGAAACGTACAGCCAGGTCGACGGGAAGACCGGATTGGTCTTGGCAACAAGCCAGTAGAACAGGGTATGACCCACCATGGAGCCGATCACAATAAGATACAGCACTGATCCGGCTACAGGGAAGGACAACAGCCAATCTGGTTGTACATTCTCTGTAAAGAACGAGAGAATAAAAATGAACGCTCCGCCGTACATCATCTGAGCGGCATTGAGGGCGATCGGCGAGACTTCGGGCATGCTGGTGATTACTTTTTTGGAATAAATCGCTCCAGCCGCATAGCAGAGCTCTCCGATCAGAATAACAATACAGCCTATAGTCCATAAAGGAGACACATCGACGGTAAGGTTCGGCAGAACCAGTAACAGAACACCGGTGAATCCGATGAGACAGCCGTACAAGGAGAGCGCGGGGGCCTTTTGCCGCATAACGACAGTCTGCATGAGCAGAATCATAATCGGGCCGGTTGCCGACAGCACCGCAGCCAGTCCTGAAGATACATATTGTTCCGCCCAATAAAGGGCAGCGAAGGTTCCAAAGGTCAGTGCGGCTCCGGTAAGCAGCATTTCCTTGCGCAGTAGCAGCGAGAAGCTGGCTTTGCGTTTCCAGACCATCCACAGGAATAGAATGACACCGGCCAGGAAAAAACGCAATCCTGCGGAGAAGAAAGGCGGCGCTCCGGCATCCACGCCGATTTTAATGGCCAGAAAGGTCGTGGCGAAGATCAGACAAACAAGAGTATAAGCTAAAAGAATCATGTTCAGTTTCCCCTTTGGAAATATTGTGGAGTCGTGCTTGAAGTATCCGTTAATCATATAAGGAGGAGAACAGAACAGATTGATATAGATAGAACAGATGTTTACGGAGATAATGTACAATACGATATAAGGAATGACGGAAAGTGCGGAAAAATAGAAAGTACGGAAGAATGGAAAGGAGGATTGTGTCGGATGAATACAGTGAGGGGAACGGAGCAGGCGCAGCCTTTGTTCCGTCAGGTCTATGAGTATGCCCTGAATCGTATGGAGCGGGGAGAGTGGAAATTCCATGACAAGCTGCCGTCCATCCGGCTGCTGGCAGAGGAATTGGGAGTACACCGACTGACAGTGTTCAAGGCTTACCGCCAATTAACCGAGGAGGGTAAGGTGTATGTCAAGGATAAGTCGGGTTATTATGTATCCCAGGGCAACGGGCAAATGCTGGTCCAAGGTTTTGACGAAGGAAGCGGGGTCTCTTCGTATCTGCACAGCAATCCCATGTATGACATCCAGCGCGTTCCTGCGAAATATCAGTTCTCCTTGGCGCTCATTGATCCGGGGCTGCTGCCTAATCTTTTCTTATCTGACTATGTGAAAAGAGTGTTCGACATGTACCCCAAGGTGATGGGGACTTATGCTAGCGTACAGGGTGACGAAGAACTGAGGGAAACGCTTAGTGGGCATTTTCGGAAGCAGCAGCATTTGCAACTGTCATCTGGCGAGCTCTTGATAACCTCTGGGGCCCAGCAGGCGATCAATCTGATTGCCCGGATGATGCTCGGACCTATGGATTCGGTGTTGATAGAACGACCTACATACAGCGTAGCCATGGATATTTTTCGCCGGGCAGGTGCACGGCTGGTTCCGGTGGAGATTACTCCGAATGGGTATGATCTGGATGAGGTTGAGGCCTTGATGGCCAAGCATAAGCCTCGCATGTTTTACATGAATCCGACGCATCATAATCCCACAGGTTATACGGTGCCTGTACGGCAGCGTAAGCTGCTGGTGGAGCTCGCGGAACGCTACCGCTGCCTGCTGGTAGAGGATGATCCGTTTCGGGATATGTATTTTGAAGAAGAGCCACCGCCGCCTATTTTTGCCTACGATACTGAGGGTTGGGTCGTCTATATTGGCAGTTTCAGCAAATACGTTGCGCCCGGTCTGCGAATATGCGCTGTCGCCTGCCGGTATCCGCTGATGGAACGGCTGATCATGATCAAATCGCTTGAAGATAACGGCACGCCGCTATTAAACCAGAAGATTTTCCTGCATTACTATACTTCGCCCCGGCTGCAGCAGCATCTCGGCAAGCTGCGGATCGCGCTTCAGGTGCAAAAGGAAATTATGGAACAGGAACTGTCCCAAAGTGGTTGGCAATGGGAGACTCCCGGTGGCGGGCTGACGCTCTGGGTAAAGCTGCCGGATGGAACGCCGGTGGATGCCCTTCTTCGCAAAAGTCTGGAGCATTCCCTATCTTTTGTGCCCGGATCGGTTTTCGATCCGCTTGGCGAGATGAGATCATGGCTGCGGCTCTGCTACTCTTTTGTAAGCGAACCGCTGCTGCGTGAGGGCATGCAGAAGCTGACGGCCTTGGCGCGAAAATTATAATGCGGGGGTAAACTGTAGAAATAGAAGGAAAACCTCCTGCTAACATGTGCTTACGGCCCTAGATAGGGTAGGTAGCATTAGCAGGAGGTTTTTCAGTTTGCCATTAAACCATCATTTTCTTAAGACTGTGAATATAGCGTGATTTCACGATGAGGAAGAACACACTTTGCAGAACGAGATAGGCGGCAAAGGTGACGAGGACGGGCTCAACTACATTAACGATCCCCATCTGACCGAGAATTGGACTGATCACGACTAGGCTTTGAATGGCCGAGATGAAGATAGGGATATAGAACAGGATAGCAATCTGCTTGGTTGCAACTGCAGACATCTCTCCGGTACTTAGCCCAATTTTGGACAGCGCGCGGTACATGCGGATATCTGCGGCCAGCTCACTGTGCAGTTTGAAATACAGGAAACTTGCGGATGCGACCGAGAAGATTAGTGCTACAAAGATGCTGACGAAGCTGACCATGGCTGTGCTTTGCTTCAATAATAGATAGTTTTCCCCACGAGCCACTAGGTAGGAAGTCAACTTCCCACTGCTTTTGTCCCGATTTGCGGCTTCACTCTGGTACAGCTTCGCCCCAATCATAGCTTCCTGACTGCTTGCTGTAGGCAGAGATCCTTTATCCCATGCCGGAACTTTGTAGAGATACTCTATATAAGGTGTAATTTCCCTTCCAACCTTGGCTGATTTGGCGGCCCGAATCGTTTCTAGCGTGGATTCTGGGATGATCACAATAGGAGTGCTTTTATTAAGGAAATCCGCTTGGTCTGAAATAATGATCTTTTTAACTGCGAGCGTCTCTGCCGGATGATCTTCCATAGTGATTCCGCCCTTGCGGATATAATCAGAGGCGATGTTGTCCGTACTGGCGAGCAGAGCAGCCTCATTGGGACCCAGGCTATTAATAGCCGGGAAACCGAGCACCCCTACAAGCTCCTTATATTGGGTCAAACCCAGCAAATAAAGTGTTTTGGGTCTATTGCCGTTTTCGCGAGAATTAGCCAACGTGGCGTACAGCGTATCGATTCTCGTCTCTGAATACGCAACGCCTGCCGCTTTTAGCTCGCGATGAATTTCACTCCGGTCAGGTTCGGAGGAAGCCGCCTCGTAGAAGGTCTTGGTCACGGCAAAAGGATTGCCGAAATACATCTCTCTGCCAGCCTGGTTGATCGACAGAACGACGCCCGCGCCCATGCTGGCGAGTGCGGTAACCACTGTAATCAGGAAGAGCATCCGCGAATTATCGCGCAGCTTGTAGCTCATCTCTGAGACCCAGAGCAGACGTGTGCCGCGCCAAGTTGATTTCCTGCTGCGCTGGAGCAGGCGCATGAACAGTACGGACAGCTGTGAGTAGAAAAAATACGTTCCAGCGATTCCCGTTACGGCGGCAAGAATAATGGTTACGGGGTTCAGTCCTATGCGCAACGCGAAAAATCCGGTCGTAAGCAGTGCGGCGCCAAACAGAGATAACAAAATGGAGGCTTTAGGCGGTTTTTTAGGTTTTGCGTTGCCTTGCAGCAGCTCGAGCACTCTATTTTTACGAATAAACAGCAGGGTGAAGATCGAGATCACCAGGAACAAAGCGACAAAGGAAGCCGCTGTGAACAGCATTGGCTTGAGAGGCAGATAGAACGGAAGCGCATCAATGCCGATGATTTTGGTGCTGAGGAGCAGAAAGAACTTGGAGAGCAGCATGCCGCCTCCAATTCCGGTGACAATCGCGAGCAGACCAATCAGCATATTTTCCAGAAAGACCAGCTTGTTGATCTGCCCTGGACGTGCGCCCAGAATAGTCAGAAGCCCGAATTCCAGATTCCGCGATTTAAGGAACGTTCCAATGGAGTACATGACGAAGAAAAAGGCGAACACATATACAATAGCCGCTGCCACCTTCATACTGATTGCTGCACTAGGTCCCATGGAATTATTGGCTACATCGGGATGATAAATAAAGACGGTATATGCAAAAAAGACCATGACCATAAAGGCGCTACTCAGAAAATAAGCGATGTACGCCCTGGCGTTGCGCCGGACATTATTAAACGCGAATTGAGGAAAGTTCATGGCTATTCCCTCCCCAGAATGAAAGTGTATCGATGATCTTCTGGAAGAACGCCTGCCGGTTATCCCCGCGATGAATCTCGGCTGCGAGCTTTCCGTCCTTGATAAAGACAATCCGGTTGCAATAGCTTGCTGCCAGCGGATCATGGGTCACGAGCATCAAGGTGGCGCCGTCCTTGCGGTTGATCTCTTCCAGTGACTCCATCACGATTCGGGAGGAATTGGAATCCAGTGCTCCGGTTGGCTCGTCGGCCAGAATAATTGCGGGCGAGGTGATGATGGCGCGGGCGATGGCCGTCCGTTGCCGTTGTCCACCGGAAATTTCATAGGTGCGCTTGTTCAGGATGCCCGTAATATTAAGCTGTCCAGCCACCTTGCGCAGCAATGCTTCCATTTCACTAAGTTTACGGTTATCCAGGGTTAACGGCAGCACGATATTTTCCGCTACGGTCAACGTTTCCAGCAGGTTAAAGTCCTGAAAGACGAAGCCGAGCTGTCTGCGGCGAAAATGGGCGAGCTCCTTCTTATTCATCCGATAGGGATTGCTGCCATTGATGTTCACTTCGCCCGAAGTAGGCTGGTCAATGGTGGAGACCATGTTTAGTAGGGTGGTTTTGCCACTGCCGGATGGGCCCATAATGCCAACAAACTCACCGCTTTCGATGCTGAGATGAATATCGGTTAGCGCTTGGGTGAGCACTTTACCGGGATATACTTTGTTAAGTGCTTTAACTTCCAATACGTTCATGACGTTTCATTCCTTTCCTGTCTCAAGCGTTAATGTCGCCCTTGCCGCTTCAAGGGGCAAGAGGCATGACTTCCTGCTATCAATGTACAGGATGGGGCAAGTACCTGCTATGGAACAACCTTAACATAACCTTACACATCCTTTAAGATTATGTTCGTGTCATTGATGAGGCCTCTCCTTGGAGACGGGTTTCGATATGCTGCTGTATTATTCCTTGGATCATATTCTTTATTCTGGATTATATTTCTGTATAGGGGGATCAAACTCTGTATTCAGCGTTAAAAAGAGGCCATCCGCAAAAGCTGCGAATGGCTTTTACGGAGGACCCTCGGGGGTACTATCTTTGGGCATTGGCGCTGAAAATGATCTGTACGGTCGTTCCCTCTTGAACCGTGGACTCCAGCTTCACCTGGTGCCCCAGCCGGGCGCAGATCTCGCGGACGAGATACAGACCCATCCCGGTAGATTCATGGTATTGGCGCCCCCTCTCGCCTGTGAAGTAAGGATTGAATACCCGCTTTAGGTCTTCCGGGGATATACCGATACCCTGGTCTGAGATCTTAAGGAGTGTATCCAGGTCCTGACGCTCCGCTGTGATGGTCACCGTTTTACCGGAGCCAGAGGTGTAATTAACGGCATTGGTTAGCAACTGACTCAGCATGAACATCAGCCATTTGGCATCACTGTACACCGAGAGATCCGGGTCTACCCGGATTTCGACATGAATACCTCGCCGGATGAAGAGCCGGCGGTTCTCGGAGACCGCCGCGCTCACCGTCTGACGCAAGAGCAGCGATTCAACCTGGAAGTCTTCTTCGAAACGGTCCAGCCTAGATGTGTAGATTACCATCTCCAGCCCTTTTCGGAGCCGTTCCACCTCTTCCTGAATGCTGGCCGCGGCATCGTCCTCCAGCTCCTGCACTGTAAGTTGGATCACAGATAGTGGCGTCTTCATCTGATGAACCCAGCGGTTCATGAAGACGATATGCTGATCCATCCGCGTGACATGCGTGTTAAGCTGCTCCTGATACTGGCGATCCATCCGCTGCATCAAATTATTGACTGCTTCCGGCAGTGGAGAGTCACCGAGTGGTGCAAGATAATCCTTGGAAGTATGTTGAAGACTTAGTACAGCATATAGTTGGCGGTGCTGTACATAACGGTAGCACAGATAAAGCAGCAGAATGACGCTACTAATCAGCATACCGTACAATACAATCGAGAGCGGCCTGTTCTCCCCAGATATCCAGTACAGCACGGGTATGAGCAGCATTTGCAGCAGGTAGAACAGTAGTAAGGGGAGTTGATTCTTCCAGAATAGCTTCATAGGTTGCTGTCCGTAAGACTGAGGCGGTAGCCCGCGCCCCGCACAGTTTCCACGATTGTCTCTAGCCCCAGTTCCTTGAGCTTTTTCCGGACCCGGGTAATATATACGTTCAACGTGTTGTCATCAATGAAATGCTGGTCTTCCCACATAAGGTCCAGCAGTCGCTCCCGGCTGACGACACGGCCTTCCTTGATCATGAGTGCTTCCAGCAACACAGCTTCTTTCTGAGTCAGTTCGGCAGTTTCTCCGGCATACTGCACGGCGTATCGCTCCGGATAAAGGGTCAGCCCTCCCGACCGCAGCGTACGCTCTTCCTGGGTCTGCGCATAGGAACCGTAGGCCCTGCGCAGGTGGCTGCGGATTTTGGCCAGCACCACCTCGTAGTGAAAGGGCTTCGTAATATAATCGTCGGCGCCGTTCTCCAGTGCCATGACCTGATCCATTCCGCTGTCTCGGGCGGAGATGAAGAGAATGGGACATAGAGAGAACTTGCGGATTTGGCGGCACCAGTAGAACCCGTCATACCTCGGCAGATTGACGTCCAGGAGTACGAGATCGGCAGCGCTGTGCTTAAAGTCCTCCAGGACACTGTTAAAATCGTCTACGATAACGGTCCGGAATTCATATTTGGTAAGATAGGCACTCAGCAGGGTGGCTAGCTTGGCGTCATCCTCAACAATGAAAATCGTCTCCATGTTCAGGTCTCCTTTGGTTCAGAGTAAAGGCAGCAGCAGAAATTATTGATATTTGACGATCAGGGCATTGCTGATCTGGCGCCCAGGTGAGGTCAAATATTTTCCATTGTAGAATAGCCCGCTGGAGGCCCCGCCATCCAGATTCATCGCCTGGTATGCACCGGCCTGCTTCATAATCTCTGCCATTTGCGGAATGGTAGCACCGCCTGTGGTCACAATAATCAGCTTATGGTCGCGTGTCAGGCCCAGTGCGCTGCGCGCCCCGCCGCCAGTCAGAATCTTGGGATCGCGGAAGCCCTCAGCCGCCACATTCAGGGATACCTTGCCGTCAAGTAGCAGACGCGGGCCAGCTTGAACGGCACCCTCAACTTGTCCAGCGTCAAAGCGAGCCTTGAAATCGAGACCAGCAACCAGACCGGCCAAGTGATTCTTATCGTAAGCGAAAACGGCCCTGCGGTCGGCTGGGCTGTCTTTAAGCAACTTGCCGTTACTAACGATATAGCCGTAAGGGGCTTTATATGATCCCGTGGTATAGGCATCAAAGAAGGTCCCGTTGACAGCAGCAATGGCGCCACTGCGCTTGGCAATGCTGTTCAGATCCTCTACTTTTCCAACTGTATTTCCAGCCAGGACCATATCCAGTCTGACTTTGGGATGTAGCAGAGAGACGGTGACCGTCTGGATTTGGAAGCTGCGGCTTCCGACCTTAACGCTCTTGGCAGCCGCAACTACCCCTTGGTTCTCCGCGGGGATCAGTGCGCCACTAAGTACAGGCAGGGTGGAGGATGAGTCCCCGCTAGCCACCGTAATGGAAGAGGATGGCGCATCCCATTTTAGGCCCAGTCCCAGTGATTTACTGACTACAGACAGTGGGACATACAAGGTACCGTTATCTGTAAAAGCGCGTTCCGTAGTCGTTGTAGCTTTACCATTCAGCGAGGCTCCGACTTGTCCTGGTACAAGCGTGAGGACATTGTCGTCCTTGGTAATTTCAATTTTGTCCCCGGCTGCGCTCCATCCAGCCTTAATTCCATCAAAGCCATTCAGAAAGCGAAGAGGGATATAAGAATGGTTGCCCTTGTCAACGTATACCAGGGTCTTGGGGGCGGGGGTCGCACCGGCGGATGAAGGCGCGAAGGTGAGAGTCGGAAGTAGAAGAGCGGCGGTTAAAATAAGTGAACTGCATGTTTTTCTCATGTTCATAATCCGTATGTATCTCCTTTGGTCTGTTGCAGCATCTAATGCCGTCAATTAGGATAATATGGCCCAATTTGCATAATCTTGGGCGCTCTTATCATATAACTGGTCCTCGCAGCCGTCAATTCATACCGCCCCGAACGCAGGCAGAACAGCATGTATTTTCAGTTTAAGAGAATCGCTTAGGGGGACCACCATGTGCAACCGCAGCCGTCATAGTTTATACTTTAAGTAATCATAGAATATATAAAGCATAAAGGTAGGTAATGCAATGACGACCACAATTGGCTTGATACGGCACGGGAGCACGTTCTGGAACAAGGAAGGCCGGGTTCAGGGCATTACTGATAACCCACTCGATGAGGAGGGGCTGGAGCAGGCAGAAGCGATTGCTGAACGACTGACTGGAGAAACATGGGATTATCTCTACTCTAGCGATCTGCTCCGGGCACGACAGACGGCGGAGGCCATCAGCCGGAGATTGGGCATGGAGATTGCCGGTCTGGTACCAGGCGTGCGCGAGATGGACGGGGGACTTATCGAAGGCACGAATGAACAGGAGCGTGTGAACCGCTGGGGCAAAGATTGGAAAGCGCTTGATCTCGGCCTGGAAAGTCCTGATTTGGCTGAGCAGAGAGGCCGGCAGGCGATCGAAGAACTGGCGGAGAGACACCCAGGCAAGAATGTACTGATAGTCAGCCATGGCGCTTTGCTGCGCAACACGTTGCGCGGGCTTATTCCCGGTCTGGATGTTAATGAACTGCTCAAGAACACCTCCATTACCCGGGTAGTCAAGACCGATGGCATCTGGAGTTGCGAGCTCTATAATTGTATCGAGCATCTGAGTGGCTAGATGTAATTATTGACACTTCGAGGGAATCCCTTTGTAAAATCATTAAAATGGCAGTCCGCGATTGACGTGCGGACTGTCATTTTTTACAGCACTAACGTTCAAATGAGCAGACGGATCTGTTCCAGATCATGCACAGCAAGGCGAACCTTGCTTCTCACCTCGCTCCAAGTCCACCTTTTCTGGCTTCTTGTACAGACTTGTTCAGAAAATGTAGAGGTGGCTTATGTTATACTTAAATATTATTATCCGCATTTTTAATATTCAAAAAAGGTTGTGTGGATACAGCATGGAAGAAACCCGAGAATTTATATTAACTGTGTGCTCCGTCCTCATTGCTGTGTCAGCCGCCTATGCATCACTGCGGCTGCTTCAGGATTATGCAGGCAAGTCTCAGAGAGTCCGGGCCATGTACACCGGCATAGTCATGATTATAAACGGTTGCGGCATATGGGGGATGCATATCCTGGGACGCGTAAACAGTCCACATACTGACGAGACCGGACAGAATCTAGTTATCTCTTTGGCGGTTTACGCCATAACCATTGCTTTTCTAATGTTCCTGTGCTCCAGAATCATGCTTATTATGGCAGAAAGAGACCAGCTCAAGGAGCTGGCCTATAAGGATGCGTTGACAGGGCTGCTGAATAAGAATGGTATGGACCATTTTTGGGACCATTGCAAGGAAAATGAACAGATTGCGGTATTGTTTATCGACCTGAACCGTTTCAAGTCGATCAATGACAGGCTCGGCCATCATGTAGGTGATTTATTACTGGAGGCCGTTGGCGGCAAGCTGGCCCAGTTCTCTAGTAAGGGGCGGCGGCATATTTATCGGATCGGTGGAGACGAGTTCGTCATCATTGCCAAGCGCTACAGCCAGAAGGAAGCGGAGCAGCTCGCTGTCCGTATTCTGGAGAAGACCGCCAGAAAATATAGCCTGGAACAGCATAATCTATTCGTATCAGCCAGTATAGGTATCACCATGAGTCACGGCAAGGTTGACCGCAACCGGCTTCTCAGGGAGGCTGACATCGCCATGTATAATGCAAAGCAGCTTGGGACCGGACGTTACTCCGTATATAAACCGGTCAGCAACACATTGAATGCCAAGTAGGATGACATCTTAAAGATCAATCGGTGTGATAACCCGGGTTTCTTTTGTTCAGGCACCCGGGGTTCGATAGGGACTGGCGGTACTCTTACTTCCCTTTATTAGCAGCAGGCAGAGCAGAGCTACCGCCATACTAAAGGCTGCGCAGTAGAACAGTACAGAATATCCAAGCAGATCAATTAATAGACCGAGAATTGGCGGAGACCCGACGGCGGCCAGGGAGGATACCAGATAATACATTCCTGTCCGTGTGCCGATGCTCTCCTCTGTTCCTGTAGCAACGAGATATGGATAAGAGTTGATGTTGATGCAGGCCCAGAAGATGCCCCCCAGCACTAGCATTCCCCGCAGCATAAGCAGATTCTCTGCCGAACCTACAAGCGCAAACACAGTCATCAGACCGCAAACGCCGGTAATGATGACTTTTTTCTTGCCGAAGCGCCCCCCCAGCCAGCCGCTGGGAATGGCGAAGAGTACAAAGGCCAGGGAGAAGAAGGTTAGCGAGAAGGACGCTGCCTTTTCGCTAAGGCCAAGGTGATGTTTGCCATACAGCGTAAACAGCGTTTCCACCCCTTGGTAAGCAACGAACCAGAAGAAAATAGCAGCTAGCAGAAATAAGGTGGTTCGGTCCAATTGGCTTTTAAATGAGATGCGCCTGGCTTTGGCAGTGAGTGGTACAGCACTCGGTAGTGAGTTCTCTTCGCCGACAAGAGGGGCTTCGGCTGCTGCTTCACCAGGAGGCATAGCTGCGTGTTTCACTCGATCTCTTGCCTCATTAATAAATCGTGATACAACTAGCAGACAGAATAGTGTAGTCAGTCCGGCCACAATAAAGGGCAACGCCGGGCTGGAATCATAGAGGATAGACCCCACGCCAAAGGCCAGGATGGAGCCGATTCCACCCATAAAGTTGATTAGTCCATTCGCTTTCGTTCGCTGGTGATCTGGTGTAATATCGGGCATCAGCGCCACAGTGGGTGAACGGTACAGGCTCATCGCCAGATTCATGAGCATCATGAAGAGCAACAGGGTGAACAGTCCGGTGTGGAACGGAATCAGCATTGTCAGTACAGCGGCCAGGGGCATGCCGAATAGCAGATAAGGCATTCTGCGCCCATAGCGGGTTACCGTACGGTCGCTGCGGTTGCCGATCCACGGCTGCAGGAACAGCGCAAAGTAATTATCAATGGTCATCATAAAGCTGATCAGGGCTACACTGTGCACATACTTTTCCAGGAAAAATGGAACAAACGCATTATACAAGCTCCATGTAATGCTGATGCTGAAAAAGCCAAATCCGAGCAGCCAGACTTTTTTCACCGTGTCACACTCCTTTGGCAGCCAGCAGCTCGGCCAGGATGTCAGGATGGTCTGTAATAATGCCTGCTACACCTGCATCGATCAGGTATTTCATCCGCTCGGGATCATTAACGGTGAATGGATGGTAGACGACACCACGTGCTGCAGCTTCCGATACGAATTCTGGCAGTACTGCGTAGTGGTAGGAGTGCAATGCAGTAGCACCAAGGGTAGCGGCATAATCCCACGGACGGTACAGTCCCTCCATATACAGAATGCCAGTGCGGATCTCCGGTGCCAAGGAGTGGAAATAAGCAAGGGAGTAGTGATTGAAGCTGGAAATGACAACCTGATCGCTCATGCCCCATTCACGGACAGCGGCTATAACCTTCTCCTCTAGGCCAGGGTACGGGCACTCTCCGTTCTTAAGCTCAATATTGAGAATGATATCGGTCTCGTGGAGCAATTCCAGAAGGTCTTCCAGCAGCGGCAGGGGCTCCCCTGCAAAGTCTGTGCCGAACCAGGAGCCGGCATCGAGACCGAGCAATTCGCGCAGTGTATGATCCTTCACAGCACCGGTGCCGTTCGTGGTACGATCCAGTGTTTCATCATGAATCAGAATCAGTGCACCGTCCTTGGACATTTGAACGTCTGTTTCGATTCCGGTCGCTCCGAGCTCCAGACTCTTGCGGAAGGCCGCCATGGTGTTCTCCGGGCAGACGGCGGATGCGCCGCGATGGGCAAAGTTTATAATTGAAGTCATCGGTATGCTGTCCCTCCAATGGTTTATTTAATGTGCCTGATCAGTCAGGCTATCCTCATTCTATTTCCACATGCAGCAAAGAAACCCTGTCCGAAAAATTAGGCAGGGTTCCAATTTCGCAAATTTAACGCAGACATTACATTCCCTTGTTGTTTTTGAGCCATTCCAGCAGAGTAGCCACACTTTCTTCGGGGGATTGCTCTGCTGTGTTCAAGGTTAGCTCCGGATGTTCCGGGACCTCATAGGGATCAGTGATGCCTGTGAACAAGGGGATATCACCACGGCGCGCCTTGGCGTATAGTCCCTTGACATCCCGTTCCTCGCATACCTGTAAAGGGCAGTCCACATAGATCTCGGCGAAGCCTGGCAGGGTCTGCCGGGCGTATTCCCGCATCTCTCGGTATGGGCTGATCACAGATACGATTGTGATTACGCCATGACGGTTAAGCATTCCTGCAAGATAGGCGGCGCGGCGTATGTTCTCGAATCGATCTTCGCGGCTGAAGCCCAGGCCCTTGCAGACATGCTGCCGGAGGTCATCGCCATCCAGCCATTCCACAGGCCGACCCAGTTCTACTAGCGCTGCCGTCAGTCCGGAGGCAATCGTTGATTTGCCAGCGCCGGACAAGCCAGTCAGCCACACTGTAAATCCGGTATTCTTATTCTCATTCTCATTCATAGTCTCATATCTCCGTAAGGGATTCGTTCCAATAGCCCGGAGCCATAGATTTCCTGCAGCTCCAGATGGGGCATATGGATGTAACCGATATAGCAGTCACAAACGTTCATTCGGCAAGCCCGCTTGACCGAGAGACCTTCCAGTCCGTCCCGGTACAAGTTGCCGATTACACCCCGATCCTTATAGCAGCGTTTCACGAGCCCAGCTCCCTGGACGTAGAAGACGGTGCTGCCAGCGCTGCAATATTTACCGAGGCTTTCATAATCGGTTGCATTAATTTCGAAGTGTGGATCTAGTGACGACAGATAGGCTAGATCTTCCGCTGTGTAGTAATCCGGGCGATCCTTGTAGGCATTAATCCACAGGTATACGTCCTCAGGCAGTGAGGCGCGAAGCGAAGCTATGGCGGGAAAGGCACTGCGGACGCCCACACTGCCTACACTGAAAGGAATTCCGCTGTTGTAGAGGGTCATGCACTGGGCGAGAAAACGTTCTTCTTCCACTTGTCCGGGATGGTAGGTTGCCCAGAATGCAACCTTGTCCAGGTTCAGCCCGGCAGTGAAATCCAATCTGGCTGACAAGTTGGTCTGGATCGCCACCTTATCGACATGTTCCATACCTGCCAGGGTCGTAATGGCGTCCTTGTACCAGCGGTGAGTCAGGCCTTCTCCATACGGATTGAAGAAGATGGAAAGGCGGTGACCGGACGTTCCCTGATCGCCCACCCAGTGTACGAACCGCTCGACGCCCTCGCGGTCTTTGGCGAGTGTGGCGGCGCTATCCCGTGTTTTGCCGAAGGGGCAGTAAGGGCAGTCATAATTACAGGAGGTGAGGGTCCCTCGGTAATAGAGAACGGCCTTCATGGGAGGACGAACCTTTCCATGCGCTCCCGAATGCCGGATGAAATAAACCAGTCGCCGATAGAGTCAGAGTAGCCGAGAGCTTCGCCGGTCAGGCGTAGCACATCGTCCTCCACAAGGCCAAATCCGGAGTCGGTGAGCAGAGCTAGCTCAGGAAAATCGCTCCACAGCAGGGTGCCGAAACGTTCCGTATACTGAGACAGCTTCAAGCCCTCGCTGTGCAGAATAGCCTTCAGGATAAAGCGGCGTTTCTGTTCTTCCCGCTCCAGCACAATCCCGTAATCGGCGGTATCATAACGTTCTGCGGCCACATAATCGGCGATGATGCTCTCCGTAGCCTTGCGGCTGACTCCATAACGAGAGGCATAGTGTACGCCCCGGGTATAGGAGCGGGCTCCGCAGCCTAGCCCCACCATTCCTTCTTCCTGGCAACTATAATCAAGAAGCGGCTTATGGCTCTCAGCCGTTTCTTTGGCGAAGCGGCGCATGGAATACTGACGGTATCCATGACGTTCAAGCAATTCGCGGGCAGCGTTATAGCACTGTAGCCGGATATCCTCCTGTCGCTCCAGATCGCCGGGTTTCACAATCGTGTGTTCACGGGTGTAGAGAGGATAGATGAAGATTTCACCTGGATTATAAGACAGTGTCTGGTTCAGCGAATACAGCCAAGTCTCTACGGTCTGACCTGGAAGTCCATAGATCAGATCGAGATTCAGAATTGGAAAATCATATCGACCCAGCAGCTCCAGCGCCCGGTAGACTACGTCAGGGTCTTGTGGCCGGTAAATTGCTGCTGATTCTGACGCGACGAAGCTTTGAATGCCCATGCTGACCCGGTCTACGTTTGCATCTTTCAGAATCTCCAGCTTTTCTACGGTAAGGGTCTCTGGCGAAGTTTCTACCGAGATCGAAACCTTGTCTGTAGCGAGCCCCATGATGTCCGTGGCAATGTAGAACAGGCGGCGTAGCTGATCCGGGGCTAGTAAGGTTGGGGTGCCACCGCCAATGGCAAACCGGGCATACGGCTTATGGGCCGTGAACGGCGCCCACTGCCGGGCTTGGCGCTCCAGAGCATCTACATAACGGGCGTGCACATCAGCCCGCTTGTCCGGCAGTGTGAACAGATTGCAGAACCCGCAGCGGGCACCGCAGAACGGAATGTGCATGTATAGAAAGAACGATTCGGCAGGTTCGTCACGCCATAGTTCATTCAAGGGTAGCGGTGGTTCCAGATCGCGGTAAGCCGTTTTATGCGGATAGGAATACAGATAAGAACGATAAGGATCAGCGGTAATTCCGCTTTTCCATTGCAGAAGCTCCTCCGATGAGGGGGACGGGCTAACGTCGCCATGGAGCAACCGAGGATGATACGATGACGCCATAGACTGTTCTCCATCCTTTCGGAATTCATTGGGTATCACAAAATAAATTCGCGGTATGGAACATTCCATACCGTCTCATGTGCGAGCCGGTGGCCCTGGTAGCCATCTTCGCCATAGGCTGTGCCATGATCGGAAAAGGCCAGACAGAATACCGGGTTGCCGCGTTCGCGGAAGCCTTGGAACAGACGGCCGAGTTCCCCATCGACGTAGCGGAGCGCAGCGCGCTGGCTATCAACGGAGTCTTTTTTGGCCCCTGGCAGGAAATAATGGTTCGGTCCGTGGATCGCGGATACGTTCAGGAACATGAATAACCGCTCTGACCGATCCACAGTGTCCATAATTTTAAGGGTATGATTCACCTGATGCTCTGTGGAACGGGGGTTCGTCACACCGAAGTTCATACGCCAGTAGCTCTGCTGAAAATAGCCGGGCAGTACCCGGGCAAGCGGATTCTTCTTGGTGAAAAAAATAACTCCCCCGATGCAAACCGTCCGGTAGCCTTCAGCGGCCAGCCCGGAGACGATGTCCGGTGTATCGAACAGCCAGGTATGAGGATGGGTCTTCATCCCGGTGTTCTTGGAATGGAACGTGCGAATATGTTCCGATTTGTCCGTTGTTGCAGGCGTCGGCAGGAAGCCGCCAAAAAAGGCATGATGGGCCGCATAAGTGAAGCTTCCCGGCGTATGCCGTTTCTCCCATGATCCTGTTCCGCAAAGGTTGGGACAATTCTCTTCTTCCAGAACGGCAGCATCATAACGTAGAGTATCGAGTGTAATCATTAGGATGTCATGGGTGCCAACAATAGTGTTCATATCTGTCATGATGATCCGTCCTTTATAAACGATGTTGAGGGAGGAGAAGGCTGGGCTCTGTCAGCCAGCATCTTCATTTCCCATTCATAAGTCCCGTAGCCGTGATACTCCACATCATACAGCAGATCGCCGAACGGATTAACGTCGGCAATATATGTACGCTGCGGGTTGCCAGATACGAGTACATCCATCCCCGCGATCGCCGAGCCTGGAAAAGCAGCAAGTGCCTGCCTGGCAGTCTCCCGTACTTGCTCCAGCATCTCTTCGGATAGTCCGGCCTCGGCGGGTGTCATCCGCTGGCTGCGCAGATGCAGATTCGTGATCGGCGTCGTGCTGCAGCGGGCCACGGCATGACAGGCCTTTCCGAAGACGACAAGCTGGCGGATATCGAAGGATCGTCCGCCGTGGCTGGCCTTAGGCACCCACCGCTCGGCATAGGCGCCGTGCCGATAGAGCCAGTTGATAATGGTTTCAATGGTTTTCCGGTCGGTATAGCGGCGCAGCTTCCCGGAATTATAATAAATCGGAGGGCGGGTGATGAACGACTCTACCCCTACGGTTGTTATCGCCAGTTCTGCCCCAGTGGAAGGGTTCACCTGATAAGCGATTACGCCGGAAGCTGCAGAGCCGCAGGCCAGCTTGATGAACACACGGTGCATTCGCTCTGCGGCCATTTTCTCACGGAGCGTGGCATAGTCCACAGGGGGCTGCGTGCCACCGAGTGGGCGCGGCACTGAAACTCCCGCTGCCGCGAGGGTTCGCTGTGTCTCCCGCTTGTCGGTCATGGCGATAATTTCTGCCGGATCATTAAGCCATTCCGCGCCGGGCCAGGCCTCCGCCGCCTCGCGTTTCAACCTTCCCAGCAGCCGGCAGTAGCCGCGGAACCACTGGGAAGGATGGTGCAGCACGCCCGGCAGATCCTGCAGCCGGAGCGCCGCCTTGACGCTGAGCGGCAGCGGGCCAGGCTGTCGCCGCTCAGCGCTATGTGGCAGCGAGCCGAGTCGTCGCTGCTCGGCGTTCGGAGGCAGCGAGCCGAGTCCGCGCTGCCCAGTGCCCGGCGGCAGCGAGCTGTGCTGCTGCCGCTCGAAGCCCGGATACAGCGTATCGCTGGTATCCGGGGCGTCCGGCGCGCCCAGAGCAATCAGGGCGCGCTCACTCTCGAAGCTGCCGCCTGGCGAATCCAGGCGCAGCAGCGGGGGAACGCTGCCCCTGCCGGCAGCGTCGGCCATTGCTGGCTGCTGCTCTGCCAGCAGCTCAGCTAAAGGCCGGCCCTGAAGCAGTCCGGCATAGGGCAGAATGATAACGGGCGGGAGGCCAAGCCTCTCCCTGGCCTGCCGGATACCCTCTGTCCGCCGGTCGCCAGGGTGACCGATGACGATCAGCGGCTGCATATCTGCGTTACTCCGTGATGGACGGATAACGCCAGTCCTCGTCATCATCGCTTTGCTGCTGGTCGCTGACATCGACAGGCAGTCCGCTCTGCTGCCAGCGGGCTACCATTTCATTAGACATATAATGATAGCTGAGATTCAGCGCTTTTAATTTCTTAATTTCTTCACTGGCGAGCAGTGCTTCAGCGCCGGTATCGCTTAAAGTGCCAAGGGAGAGGTCCAACGTGTCAAGCTGATCCAGGATTGGAGCGGCTGCGAGCGTTGCCGCGATCTCGTCCTGAATCTCGCTATTTTTCAGCCCTAGATAGTTGAGCTTAGGGAACTTGCCGGGTTCAATCAGTGGAAGAATATCTTCCAGACTGCCGTCAAATCCGTATTCATCTACACCGAGGTACAACTCTAGCTTGTGTAGATTCGGCAGACTGCTGCCAGCAATTTGCGCAAGAACTTCCTTGCCCAGGCCGCCGCAGATGATCGTCAGTTCCTCCAGCTTGTCATGCTTCAGATGGCTCAGGCTCAGTTCATTCGAACCTTGAATGGTGAAGGATTGCAGCTCTGGAAAAGCAGCGAGCAGCGGAGACAGATCACTTTGCGTAATCCAAGAAATCTCGCATTCCTCAGAGTCCATCTCGCCGATGAACAGCTTACGAAGCAGCGGGAAGCTTGCACTGTGCTGGACCAGGGCTTCTACCACCTCTTCCGAGCTGTTCTCATAGGTCTGTCCCCAATCGCCAATAATCAGGCTGCTCAGCGTTGCACTTTCAGCGCTCTGGCTGAGCTTTTCAATCTCTTCGCCAATCCGCCTACCCTCTTCGAATTCGTCGTAGCCAACCGTAAGCTTCACTTCAGTCATGATGTTCCCTCCTGGAAAAAGTTTTACTTCGAAACTACCCTATCATTTGACGAAAGGGGAGTCAAATGACCAAAGACCCAGCAACGCTACCTGCGGATCATCAATTTCATCGTCATAAATAAACGGCAAGCCCCAATTCCCGGAGCTTGCCGTTTACTCATGATGTTGTGCATCGTTATTGCTTTTTGTAGTACAACACTGTGGTGTGCAGTTGTCCATTCCCGGAACGGGCAAAGTACGGGATTCGGCCCGCCTCGATAAAACCGCGCGACTGGTAGAGTAAGTTGGAGGGATCACCCTCACGGGTATCCAGTGTCAACAGCTCACGGCCTTCCGTAGCTGCCGCAGCCTCGGCGGTATCCATGAGACGCCCGGCAATGCCTTTTCTGCGATGATCCGGATGAACCATCAGTTTGGCGATCTCCGCACGGTGAAGCGCATTGGCCTTTTTGGCCAGCTGCAATTGGATCGTGCCTGTAATGGTATCTCCTTCCCGAGCAATCCAGAGTAAGATACCAGGCCCCGGAACACTCCGCCAGTAGTCCAAGGCTTCGGCTTTGTCTAATGGCGGGAGGAAGCCGATGGAAGCTCCGTCATTTACAACGTGGATTAGCATTTCACTTAACCCAAGTTCAATTTCCGGAGTCAATGACTCCACTAGCGTGATTGTAGGTTCGATACTCATGTGCGAGCCATCCTTTCAATATGACGATGATGAAATACTAATTATCATTATACTGATGTAAACTATATTTACAATATAGTTAAAAATCTGGATGAAGTATGTTATGTATATGTCATATATAAGTTTATGAGAGGTTTATTTACCTAATAAAGTCCTGAATTGTAGGATAATTGTTAATGTCCCTTGAAACGCAGTACAATGAATGTAGATTAATGTAACTTATAGAGAAAATGGATAAAGCCATATTAGCAGTATTCATCAGGAAGACATGGATAGGGGGAAGAGTGACTATGCTTTTGGAAGTGATTGCGACAACCTTAGGGGATGCTGTGACAGCCGAGCGCTATGGTGCTGACCGCATAGAACTAATTGCAGGCATCGCTGAAGGCGGTTTAACGCCAAGCCTTGGCCTAATGGAGCAGGTGCGAGCGGCCGTAAATATCCCGGTCCGGGTAATGATTCGTCCGCATGCTCGCTCTTTTGTATATGACGAATCCGAGCTTAGAGTAATGCGCAGGGATATCCGTCATATTGCATCGGTGGGAGGGTTGTCCCTGGTGTTGGGGGTGTTACGCCCTGACGGTACCATTGATGAGCGGGCGCTGGCTTCGCTTCTGGAGGAAGCCCCTGGCGTGCCGGTCACCTTCCACCGGGCGTTTGATGAAGTGGACGATCAGTTGGAAGCCTTGGAGGTGCTACTTGGATATCCGCAGATTACGGATATTCTGACGTCCGGCGGTCGCCGAACGGCGCCGGAAGGGGCGGAACGATTGGCCGTACTGGAGCGGCTGACCGCCGGGAAGCCGCTTTCTATTCTGGCCGGGAGCGGCTTGACCGCTAGTGGCCTAAGTGATTTTGTGCGTGACACGGGCGTGCGCCGTTTGCATTTTGGCTCCGCCGCTCGGAAGAATGGTGACCCGCTGCGCCCGGTGGACGCGGCGCGGGTCACCGAGATCCGCCGGATTCTGGGGTCATTGAAGTAGTCGGCTTACCGGAGCAGGATCTTGCAACAACTTGGGCAGCCATGTCAGCAGCTTCTCCCGGGTTAGGGCATCGCCGGCGTTCCATTTAGCCCCGTCCAGCAAATAGACGAGGCCGTTTTGCACAGCCGGCAGGCTTGTCCACTCGGGACTGCGCAGTAGCTCTTCCATGGCTAAACGGGAATCTTCCCGTTCGGGGATGAGCATGAAGAGGCGGTCGCCTGTGTAGGCGGCCATGTCGCCGGCTTCAATCTCGCCGAATCCGAGATCCTGGTCCAGAATTTCCTCTTTGATCCTGTCCACAGGTATAAAGCCGCCTGGCGCATAGAGTGCCGGGGCCAAACCGGAGCATCCCATGACAAACAGACGGTTTCCATGGTCGTGAATCAGAACAGAGGCCGTTTCACCCGGCCTCACGAGCTCTTCAGCGCGCAGACGCTGCCATAAGGCAGCGTTTTTTGTGCTGAAGCTGCCCAGCCAGGCGGCGGCCTCGCTTTCTTTGCCTAGCCAGCATCCCAGCAGATGAAGCCGCTTCTCCAGCGAGGCGAATGAGTCGAAGGACAGTGTCGGCGCAATGGCGGAGATGCGGCTGTACTCTTGATCATTGGCATTAGCTAGAATGATCAGATCGGGACTAAGGGAGTCGGCGGCTTCGGCATCCATAGGGAAGCCCACATTGACCAGCTTTTTCAGTCGGTGCTTGTAGACCCGATTCCAGGAGAAGGCCTCTTCTCCGCCGATAGGCTTAATGCCCAGCGCCAGTAGATCCCCGATCGTCTCGCCGTGATAAATGATGCGTCTCGGTTTGTCGGGAATTTCTACTTCATGTCCAGTCCAGTCTGTTACCCGGCGGGTTGGGCGATGGGAATGAGCGTACTGACCTGGTGCGATTCCTGTTCTTTGCCGGAAGCGGCGATTGAAATAATACTCATCGGCGTAGCCGACCTGGCGGGCAATTTCTCGCAGCGGTTCACCCGAATGGAGCAGCAACTGCTTGGAATGGTGAATCCGCAGATCCGTGAGATATTCTAATGGCTTACTGCCAGTGAGATTCTGGAAGATAGGGGTGTACTGCCAGATGGACATGCCGGCAATTTCGGACAGCTGCTTCACTGTAATGTTCACCATATAGTGATCCTGCAAGTAACGTATCGTACGTTCAACAGATTGGGTAGGACTTTCAATGTCTTCAGAACGGAAATTGTACTCGAACAAGAACAACAGCAGTTCCTGAAGCTTAAGATTCTGCTTCATACGACTGATCTCATCGGTATACGTACGATCTGAGTATAAGTCCTCCACAAGCCGGATCAGCTTGGAGAATGGATAGGCGACCAGTTCCCGTCGGCCTGTCAGTATCCGGCGGGAATAGGCCATAGGTGGCTTGCTTTCACTGGTATAGATGGATGTGAAGCTAACCTCGTAGTAATAGAGCGTAGTCTCGTTGTCGCAGATATGGAGAGACTCCCCAGGGGAGAGTAGGACGCAGGCTTCTGTTCTTAGCATCACAGTCTCGTCACCTGCATGCAGCTCTCCTGTACCGCTGGTAAAGACGAGCAGAGTATACTGCTTAGCAGGTGGTGGCTGGGAGGCTGTACCGGCAGTGTGCATTCTTAGCTCAACATCCGACAGTTGAAACAGCAAGGAATGCAGCGAGGCGGTAGGGGGTGTGGGGTGAAGCATAGGTAGTGTCCTCCTTGGTTAAGTGATAATCATTATCAATTATAACTATTGTATATAAAACAAAGAAGCCGATCAACAGATGTTGATCGGCTTCGAATCGTTTGCTGCAGCGGCAACTCCGTTTTACTTTTCGGAAATCAGGTTCGGAATCTGCTGGAGGAGCCATTCTCTGGTGGAGGCGTCAGCAGATGTTTGCTCGATATCCTGGAAGTATACATATCCGTTTTTGACGGCAGGGAGGTTCTTCCACAGCTGGCTGTTAATCAGCTGTTCCGTGGATTTTTTAGCTTCGTCCGCTACCGGATTCAGGATGAAGATACGATCACCAGCGTATTCCTTAAGCAGTTCCATGGATATTTCCTCGAAGCCTTTCTTCTCATCGAGCACCTTCTGGATTAATGGAGTCGGCTTAAAGCCATTCTCTTCATACAACACTTGTGAAAGTCCTGTAGTAGCCATAACGAACAGACGGTCGCCGGGATAATATGTGAAGACCGATGCGGTCTCACCTGGCTTCATACCAGAAGCCTTAAGCTGTTCCCACATAGCTACTTCCTTAACCTTGTACTGGGCCACCCAAGATTCGGCTTCTTTTGTTTTACCAAGGATAGTTCCGAGCTCCAGCATCCGTTCCTTCAGCGGTGCAAAGGTATCGAAGATGACGGTAGGGGCGATTTTGGACAACGCTTCAAAATCTGCTTCATCCGTAACGGAGTAAATGATCAAGTCGGGCTGCAGATCAAGTGTCTTCTCCAGGCTGATGGGTAAGCCAACATCCTCTACGCCTTGAACCTTATCCTCATAAATTTGGTTCTCATACAATACTTTGGCCGCGCCAATGGCTTGTACACCCAGAGTCAGCAGGTCGCCGTAAGTCTCCCCGAAGAAGACAATCTTCTGCGGGTTGTCTGGAATTTCTACAGTATGTCCTCTGTAATCTGTATAAGAATGGGTACCCCCAGTTTTTGCAGCCGTATCGGTTGTAGCTTCCGGTGGTGAAGATGCTTCTGCAGTAGTATTGCTAGTGCTGGTACTGTTTCCTTTATTATTGCTGGCTTGCGGCTCGTTCTTACCGCCGCAGGCCAACAGCAGCGTGCCCATCAGTACGATCATGCATAATAAGGCCACAGTTTGTCTAACTTGCTTCATTATATTTTGTCCCCCCATATAGATATAAGACCATCATCAATAATGATAATCATTCTCGCTAAAAATAATCATAAAGGAATGTGTTTCATGACTCAATGGACAAATCTAAAGAGAACAATTGATTTTGTGCAAAAATAGTGGGAATGAGTCACTTAAACAATGAAGATGAACAACACAAACGATGAAAATGAACAAGGAAACACAGAGCATGGAAACTCAAAAAAATGTTATTAACATATTGATATTAACATAAAATAATGATATCATACTGTTAATAACAAAATGTTATTAACTAAAGTTTAACAACAGGAGGTTTTGTCCATGTTCGGATTCAGATTTGTAAAATTCCAGCCCAGTGAATATGTACTGAAGGTGAAGAACGGCAAAGTCGTCCGTGAAGGCATCGGTCTTTCTTTTCATTATTATGCGCCTGCGACCTCGGTGGTTGTTGTTCCGGTATCGTCGATAGATGTTCCGTTTATATTCGAGGAAATTACCCATGACTACCAGACTGTGACTGTGCAGGGGCAGCTGACTTATCGGATCGTCGACTACCGTAAAACAACGCAAATTTTGAATTATACCTATAATCTGAAAAAAAACACGTACCTCTCCGATGATCCTGGCAAGCTGGCCCAGCGGGTCATTAATATCGCCAAAGTGCTGACAAAGAAGCAGATGGAGCAGCTTCCGCTCAGGGATGCCATTCAATCCAGTGAACGCCTGGCCCGGAGCATTACACAGGAAATCGCCAGAAATGAAGAGATTGAGAAGCTGGGTATTGAACTAATGGGCTTGTCGATTCTGGCCATCGTGCCGAACAAGGAGACGCTGCGGGCGCTGGAAGCGCAGGCTAGAGAAGAAATTCTGCGCGATGCCGACAATGCGCTGTACGAGCGGCGCAATGCTTCGATTGAACAGGAGAGACGGGTTAAGGAGAATGAGCTGAGCACGGAGATCGCTGTAGAGACGAAGAAAAAACAGATCCGGGAGACGCAATTGGACGCCGAGCGTGCGGTGAAGCAGAAGCAGAATCAGATGAAGGAAGAACAGCTCAGCTTCGATACGGCACTGGAAGAGAAGAAACAGGAACTGATTGAACTGGCCATTACCAATAAAAAAGCAGAAGCAGACGCCCGTGCCTACGAGCTGTCGGCCATCATGAACTCGCTGCAAAATGTGGCACCGAATGTGCTGCAGGCCTTAACCCAGGTCGGCATGAATCCAGAGAAGCTGATCGCCATCGCGTTCCAGGATCTGGCCGGCAACGCAGGGAAGATCGGACAGCTTAATATCACGCCTGATCTGCTGCAAGGACTGATCGCTAAGCCTGACGGCATCGCTACGGCAGCGGGCAGAGGGGCGGGCGGCCGATGAGTGGAGCAAGATCAGAGAAGAAGATTGTTTTGGTGAAACGCAAGACCCGGCTGGAGGAGTTGGTCGTCCGCTACAATACGATCCAGCAAGCCCAGTTCTATATCGAGCGGCTGGGGGCAGACTTCAGCGACTATGTGTCTGAAGACCTGAACTATCGGGCTGCCGTGGAGCAAGCCGTAATTGAGCTTGGCACACTGGGGCGGGTGCAGGTGCTAGACCGCCAGCATGTCCCTAATTTTATCTTTGGAGAAGAGGATACAGTGGTGGCTGTCGGGCAGGATGGACTTGTCGCCAACATCCTCAAATATCTGAAGGGCCAGCCGCTAGTTGGGGTCAACCCCGACCCAGGCCGTTGGGACGGAGTGCTATTGCCCTTTACAGTCAAGGATCTGAAACTGATCATTCCGGACGTATTTCGTGGCAGACGCCAGCTGAGAGAAGTAACCCTAGCCAAGGCGCAGCTTAACGATGGGCAAAGTCTCTACGGCGTCAACGATCTGTTCATTGGCCGGAACACACATGTGTCCGCCTGTTACCAGCTGCAGGTTAACGGGCAGATAGAGCAGCAATCCTCCAGCGGGATCATCGTCTCGACTGGGCTTGGATCGACAGGCTGGCTCAAAAGCGTGCTGGCCGGGGCTGCTGGGATATCAAAGAGAGCCGCCCAGCTGAAGGGAATGTCTTCACCTGAAGAAACGGATAGTAGCAGCGTAAATGTTGTTTCAGGAACTCTGGAGCCGCCCGATGTCCAGCTGCCCTGGGATTATTCCAAGCTGTATTTCACAGTAAGAGAGCCTTTTCCCAGTAAAGCCACCTCTGCGGAACTAGTCTTCGGACAGATTGGTGAAGAGGGTCCGCTGCGTATCACTTCGCAGATGCCGGAGAACGGGGTAATCTTCAGTGACGGCGTGGAGAGTGACTTTCTGGAGTTCAACTCCGGGGTGGAGGCAACGATTTGTCTGGCCGAGAAAAAAGGCCGCCTGGTTGTATAGTAAAAGGCCTTATGATGGGGCCGACTGAGTAGGTTAGCAGGCAGATTGATCGGCTAACCAGATGATCAGCATTAGAAAGAGGCGGACGGTGACCCGTTCGCCTCTTTTACAACGATATGCTGTTTATTGATAGCTTCTGTTGTTGTTCTGCATGGAATTGTTTTGCATAGAATGGTTCATGCCGGAATTATACCCGGCGTTGTACCCGGAATGGCTCGAATACGCTGAGTTATTCCCCATATTATTGCTTGAATGCATCGGGGAGTTCTGTGATAAATGCATAGGTTGCTGCTGATTAAATGACGGAGTGTAAGACGGGTTGAAGGAAGGAGTGTAGCTAGGCATTGAAGTATTATAGCTGCTGGTCTGTGCATTGCTCTCGAGCTGTCTACAGATCTGAGAGATCTGTTGCATTTGCTGGATAGCCGTTTGATGACCTTGCAGTGCACTTTGAATCATTTGGGCAGCTTTATGTTCACGCTGAGCAATTTCTTCGAGTCTTACTGCATTTTGCTGCTCTTGCTGAAGTAACTGCTGGTAGTTTTGGCTTGCTTGTTGCGTCTGGTTCACGAGTTGCTGAATAATTTGCTCACATTGGTTGATTTGGCTGGAAAGATTTGAATTCAATTGGGTAGCCTCCTTGGCGGGTTCGGTTTATAATGCGCTTTTATTATGACTTGCAGCAATTTGGATTATTCTGTAGTCCCATTATTTACTAGCCCTGTGGTGACGGATTGGTGGATGGATATGTCATCGCATTTGGTTCGGGAAAGAAGCGGTAGATTCAACGTGTACAAGGGTAACTAAATAGGTACAGGTCGTGGTGCAACAATTACGGCTGGTTTTCGTATGTAAATAAAAGTGTTTCACCTGGGAACACTCAACGACTTGTCGGAGGTGCGTACATGAATTTTTGTTTGACGGGAGTCCGATCCCGGCTTTCTCTGCAGCGGATCTTTGCGCTTATGCTTGTGCTCGGGCTGCTGTTCACAGCCTGCATAGGGGGCGTGGCGGAAGCATCTGCCAGCTCGGACCTGCTGATTGTGAATAAGAAAACCAACAAGCTGGCGTATTTCAGCGGTGGGAAGCTGGAGAAGACTTTCCCGGTAGCGACAGGCAAGACCAAAGCTTTAACCCCGGAAGGCAGCTTCAAGATTGTTGTCAAAATCCAGAACAGACCCTATTATAAAGATAAGATTCCTGGAGGAGATCCTTCTAATCCGCTGGGTGACCGCTGGCTGGGGCTGGAAGTGAACGGAACGAAAGGCACTACTTATGCGATACACGGCAATAATAACGAATCATCTATTGGAAAATATGTTAGTGCCGGATGCATCCGTATGCATAATGAAGATATTCGCTGGTTGTATCCACGGATCTCTAAGAATACCACGGTTGTTATTATTTCGACTTCTACTGATATGGAAAGCATTGCTGTCAATCATGGATACGCTGTAGGGAAGAGTATTGTTGCCGGAACGTTCATCGTGGGCGGGGTGTCCACGAAACTGCAAGAACCGTTTGTCGTTGAACAATCCCGGGTCTACGTTCCGTTGAAAGAATTGGTGACTCTGAGCGGAGGAACAATGAACCGAAATGCCGGTACTGGCGAACTGACTATAGCTATCGGGAGCCGCTCTGTGACTCATAAGCCATTGTCCGATAAGGCTGTAGTTAATGGTACGACGGTTACCATACTGCCCTCCCGGAATGTGAATGACCGCCTATTGATTCCACTCAGCAGCGTGCCTGCACTGTTCGGGATAGATGTGAAATGGAACCCGCAGCAGCAGTCGGTAACGCTTTTGAAATAATAACGAACTCATTTTTTATTATAAATTTAATACTATGAAAGCAGGATCGGATTACGATGAAGATTATTCCTTATGAAGCTCAAGCGCACGAACAACTGGTGGAGATTTGGCTGCAGGCTGTGCGGGCTACACATCATTTTTTGACAGAGGAGGATATTCAGTTCTTCCATGGAATGGTGCGTGATGAAGCGCTGACCAGCGTGGAAGTGTGGATGGCAGTGGACGAGGCGGGGAAACTGACAGGCTTTATCGGCCTGGATGGACCGAAGGTGGAAATGTTGTTTGTAGACCCTAAGATTCATGGTCAGGGGATTGGCAAGAGGTTGTTAAATCAGGCGATCAGCTTGAAGGGTGATAAGCTCGAAGTAGACGTCAATGAGCAGAATCCCGGTGCATGCGCCTTTTACACCAAATTCGGATTTGTGCAGCAGGGCCGCTCGGAGCTGGATCCTTCCGGTAAACCATTCCCTATTCTCCATATGGGCCTGTAGATTGCTGTCATACGTTTCATTAAACAAAAAGCCGGGAGCCTTCGTCCACACGAAGACTTGCCGGCTTTTTTAACTTTTTTGATAGTAGATATTTGCACATTCAGCATCGTACTAGCGGCCTTAAGACATATTACGCAATAGGCAGAACCTTATATACATGTTTATATACGGTGTCCTTAAAGTGATTAAATTCATCTTCATCTATAGGACGGGCATGACTCATGATCTTCAACGGCAGGTCATCCTGTCCCTCTCTGAGCGGAGGCTGCATATAATCATACGCATTTAGACAAAAGCCCAATCGCTCATAAAACCCGATTCTTCTACGGGACCATTCATCCGCCGGTGGTTCCACCTCCAGCAGTACCGGTATTTCCGATGCTGCGATGTAGGCTCGCATGAGCTTGTCCCCTGCACCTTTGCCCCGAGCTGCCGGATCAACCGCAATATGCTCCACAAAGCGGAATTCGGAAAATTCCCACACAGCCATAAAGGCTATAACGCTACCTTTGCCGTTCTTGTCTGTAAGGAGGCCATAACGTGGATGATCCAGCAGTGCCTCCTGTGCTTCACGTGTTCTGAATTCCGAGATGGGGAACGAAGCCTCCATAATGGAAAAGACCTCTTGAAATGAATGCTGCAAGCTACTCAAATTCTCACTCTCCTATGTCTAAGCTGGTTAAGATGTTGCAAAAATCTTATAGGATTCCATTGTTTTTGCTCCAGCCACGGTTATCTAAATAGCTTAGTCAATATATAAGCAATAGTATTCCTATGGTACCCATACACACTGAAAGGAGTCAAGAATCGAAACGGTTAAGTCATGCGAACAGTAACCAGTAAAGAGTGATCACTTTGAACAAAGTGGCCTTCTTACGGGTTGTTTGCCTTTAATCAGTTCAGCCTGTTATTGCTGTGAAAATAATCATAAATATTTGTGTTTATAGGTCGATTTCATGAAGGAATTTTAATTTTTTTGTCGAAATATAGGATTGGTTTAACAAAGTGCAATTTATTATCTTTCATTCATGAGAGGAAAGGAGTACGCAGCTTCTTTACTAATTATATTTTATTGAAAAAAATATTGGGGGTTACCTTATGGGAGAAGGCTTCACGGCATCAAGATTGGCGAAAATAGGCCTATTGTTATTCAGTATATTTATTCTTTTCAGCATTCATCCCTCCGGTTCATCCGCAGCAGGTACTGCGCCAGACAGCTTTATTACCAAGAGCAAATCAGATTTACCTAGTTCAGCCATGACCAATATTGCTTATGGCAATAATCTGTATATTGCAGTTGGCTACTATGGTGCAATTATCAAATCGACAGACGCCGAAAATTGGAGTAACGTAAAAACGCAGACGGATGTTAATTACACCGGCGTGGGTAATGCCAGCTCTTTTGTCTTTTACGGAGCAGCTTACGGAAGTGGTAAATTCGTTGTTACCGGAAATGATGGTGTGATACTGACCTCTACGGATGGTACGGACTGGACACAACGGACTTCAGGTGTGACCAAAACAATCACGAATGTGAAGTATCTGGATCATAATGGAGTCTCTGCATTTTATGCGCTAACGGAAGGCAAGCTGCTGAAGTCCGCTGATGGGATCACATGGACCGCAATTGTGCCTACCGGATTGAATGCTACGACATCGCTAACACAAATCACCGTAGGCAATAATGGTAACCGCCTAGCAGTTGGTGATACTTCAGGGTTTATTTACTCTACAACGAATGGTACCACTTGGACGTCTGCACGTCCGATGAATCCAGAGGGCAATCCCTCTATCGGTACCAATATGCTGGTTTGGATGAAAGACCGGTACTACATCTCTGATCCTTTGGCTTATGTGTGGACGTCTACAGATTTGTCTACATTTACGCCGGCGGGTGCTCCCTTTAAACAAAACTCCTCACTAGCAAATAATCAGATGTTCAATGGATTCTACGATGGCACCAAATACTATTTGTTCGGCTTTCAAGCTCCTTATGGATATGGGGCCGTTTATACGTCTACAGACGGTAACTCCTGGACCATGCAGCCTTATAAGAATTATTTCGTGACACAAAGCTCATCTTTCCTTAACGGGAAGTATTTCCGTCTTGGGAATGAGGGACTTATGGTTTCTTCCAATGGTTCCGATTGGAGTTACAAGTGGGGCGGAACCTATAATGAAGTCATTCATGACGGCTCGAAGTATATTGCAGTAGGTAAACAAGGAAGCGATGGGGCAATATGGACCTCGAGTGATCTTTCTTCCTGGAACCCGGCAAGTTTGTCGGCAAGAGCCAACAGTTTTAATGCCATTGCTTACGGAGATGGTAGATACGTTGCTGTAGGCGATTGGAACCAGGACAAAACCACAGTAGCAACCTCCACGGGTGGCTCAGCCTGGACAGTGCAGACGGGTATTACGGACTCTACTCTTTTTTCAGATATCGCCTTTGGGAATGGTAAGTTCGTCGCGGTAGGCACGAAAGGGTATTCGAGTCCTTCTCTTAAAACATCAGCAGATGGTGTCATATGGAGTGATCCGGTTTTGCCAAATCAAGCTATTCAGGCATTGTTCTCTGTGACCTTTATCAATCAACAATTTATCGCACTTGGTTACGCTTATGACAACAATGGCAATGCGAATGCATTAAGCATCTGGACCTCCCCAGACGGGACCAACTGGACCAATCGCTCCAGTAGCTATCCGAACCAGACGGATGCAATCAGTGATATTATCTATGACGGCACCAAATACATTTTGTTAGGCTATGATCCCTCTTATAAAATCTTTTCCCGTACCAGCACTGATCTGGCCACCTGGTCAACACCAACGGTAATAGGGAATGACTCCTTATACGGTTTGACACCGGTATTGGGGGCAAAAGGGAAAAATATCTATGCACTTGGTGCAGTTTCCGGTACCAATACACCGGTAGTCTACTATTCCAATGATCAGGGTACGACTTGGCAGAATGCCAATGTTGATTTTAAAGATGCTCAAGCCTATTCTCTGATGTCTGTGAATAATCAGGTGATTATTTCAGGCAATTCACAGTTGGTGCTGACCACGACCTCACCTGTGTCTTCAACAATCAGCCCGGATACTGCGAGCTTTGACAAGAGAATTTCGGCCCAAGCGGATGTGAGTGTGACGTTGACGCTTAATGGCAACTCGCTCACGGATATCAAGAATGGTCCAGCTACATTAGTAGCCGGTACAGACTACGACGTGAATGGTAACACAGTAACGATTAAGAAAGGCTATTTAGCGACGCAAGCTGTAGGTACGACAACATTGGCCTTTGATTTCAGCGCAGGCAACCCGCAGACGCTGACAATCACAGTGAGCGACAACACAAAGCACAGCGTAATCACGCCGACAACCGGAAGCTTCGATAAGAAAGTATCGGCGCAAGCGGATGTCACGACGGTTCTGACACTGGATGGCAATACGTTGTCCAGCATCAAGAACGGCGCAGCTCTTCTGGTAGCTGGAACGGATTACACGGTTACTGGAAACACAGTAGCCATCAAGAAATCGTACCTGTCAGCGCAAGCGGTAGGTACGACAACACTAACCTTCGAGTTCAGTGAAGGCAA